>NZ_JBDYKI010000002.1:0-981029 GCF_040009165.1 Phyllobacterium sp. SB3
TCCGGTTTCTTCGGCCAAGGGGATAAACTCGTTCGGAAGAACGAGCCCAAGCACTGGATGTTGCCAACGCACCAGCGCTTCCACTGCGAATATCCGTCCGGATTTCAGGTGTATCTGTGGCTGATAAAGCAGATAGAATTCGGATCGGGCAATGCCTTTGCGGATGCCATCCTGCAAGGCCAGTCGCTCATGCGCCTTGATGTTCATCTCCGGCGTGAAGAACTGGAAGCTGTCACGACCGGTATCTTTGGCCTTGTACATGGCAACATCGGCATTGGCGATAAGTGTCTCCGCATCGGTTCCATCTTGTGGAAATGTCGCGACACCCATGCTGCAGGTGACGTGAAATGGCTGATTTGCGATGATTACAGGTTCGGCAATTGCCGCCCTGATCTTATGCATGGCAGCAGAAATGCCGTCGGCGTTTGCAGGTAAATCGGTAAGCAGGATGACAAATTCGTCACCGCCGAGGCGTACTACAGCATCGGTTGAACGCACGCAGGCAAGCATCCGCTGGGCCACGACTTTCAAAAGTTCATCTCCAGCAGTATGGCCAAGACTGTCATTCACAAATTTGAAATTATCGAGATCGATAAACACCACGGACACCCACGGGTTGTGTCGTTTCGACTGTAGCATTGCCTGCGTAAGTCGGTCAGTCAGCAGAATACGGTTAGGCAGGCCAGTCAGCATATCGTGATAGGCCATGAAACGAATTCGATCTTCAGCCAGCTTGCGTTCGATGGCGATTGCAGCGATGCGGGTCGCAATCGTGGTCAGATTTATCTCCGGAGGTCCGGGAGAACGCACATCGGCGGAATACAGTGCGAAAGTACCGAGAACAGTACCTTGGTGTGAGAGGATAGGGGCCGACCAACAGGACCGCAGCTGATGAGCCGCTGCCAGATCCCGAAAATTGATCCACAATGGATCAGTGGAAATATCTGCTACGATCACGCTTTCACTACGATAGGCTGCCGTTCCGCAAGAACCGGCGTCGGGGCCGATGACGAGACCGTCGATTGCGCGCGAATATGCCTGTGGAAGAGTTGGCCCGGCGCCATGCTTGAGACGTGTGCCATTCTCATCCATCAACAAAATTGAGCCGAATACGCCCTCGAGCTGACTCTCCATCATCCTGACAAGACGGTCGAGGATCACTTCCAAGGGAAAATTCACGGCGATCATTTCGAGAATTGCCGCCTGTTCATCCCTTAGAAAGTCGCCTTGTTTGCGAGCGGTAATATCACGGGATATACCCACGAGACCCACGACCAGATTCTCGTCGTTGCGCATGGCGACCTTCGTCGTTGACAGCCATCTTTCCTTGCCTGTCACTGCGTCGATCACACGTTCTTCCATGTCTACCATTGGAATTCCGGAGAAAATGACACGGCGTTCGATCTCCAAGAATCTGGCGGCAGAGATAGCATCATGCAGGTCGAAGTCAGTTTTTCCGCTCATCTCATCTGGATTGTCAAAACCGTGAATGTGAGCGACGGCCTCGTTGGCGATCACAAAGCGGCAATCCACATCCTTGACAAAAAGATAATCCGGAACCTGATCGATCATAGTCCTGAGAAGTTTTGGCTGGTCTGGCCAATTCGCGTCCGGGATCGCTGTCTTTCCGAGCTTTGACATGTTCCTCGCCTTTGCCTCCAGGGTGAGCTCCAAGAGTCGCCCAAGACTTGAATTTTGTTAAACAAACCACTGCCGACTTGGCATGGTTACGCTTGAATGATGCCCGGCATGCAAGACGATCAATTGGTTCCGGCCTGCATACAAGCGGATCGTACAAGCACACCTTTGATGATGAATTTGTGAAGAGTATTTTTCCACCCCAGGTAAAACTACCGGGCAGCAATTCAGTTCCGGTTCACCTGCCACAGATAATAAAGGGCTAGTTTCGATGTTTTAAACTCGTTTTCCCCGACAGGCTGTTGCGTGCAGCCAAACACGATGTGATCTTTGTTTTTGTATCGGCGAATTCAATGACGACTGAAACAAACATGAATGGAATGGAGCGCGGAAAAATACTCTCGAAGCAAACACGCATGGCAGCCCAGGGAGGCATTTGTTCTGTGTGAAGCTGTCGGGATGGTGCCTCGGATCGTGCGTGCCCGGGGGCAAATACCCTTCTGGAGGCTTTTGAAAGCTCCGAGAAACTCGGTGTCGGAGATCCTGTAGGTATCCCCTACAGCATTCTCGTCCCTGAGGGTGCCGAGAACCTTTGAGCAGGCCGGGTGACGCCCCTCCAGCGATACAGGTGTCCACGGTTCTGTTCGGGCCCAGTCGGCCGCATATATGATGGGAGAAGCGGCCGCCATCTCGGCCGTCCCGGCTATCGCAATAGGGGAACCCGCCTGCGACCCTGATACTTGGTAGCTTGTGATACGCCCTGAGACAAACTTTGCTTGCATAAAGTGTTAGCACTTACTATATTGGCCCCATGAACAACAAGCAGGTTAAAACTCTGGCGGCAATCTTCAAAGACCCTGTTTCTGGCACAATTGAATGGAATGCCATTGAAAACCTGCTTGTTGCCGTGGGCTCGACCGTCATTGAGGGAAACGGTTCCCGCGTGAAATTCGAGAAAGACGGTATAATTGCAAGCTTCCATCGTCCTCATCCGAATAAGGAAGCCAAGCGATATCAGGTACGCGATGCTCGCGAATTCCTGATACAGATAGGAGTACAACCATGAGCATGATGGCATATAAGGGTTATTTCGCCCGCATCGAATTCGACAATGAAGATGAAATTTTCTTCGGTCGGATTGCGGGTATTTCCGATGTGATCGGTTTTCATGGACAAAGCGTTGTAGAACTCAAGCAGGCTTTTCATGAGGCCGTTGATGATTACATTGCGACTTGTGCCGAGATTGGCAAAGAACCTCAGAAGCCATACTCGGGCAAAATGATGTTTCGTGTCCACCCGGAAACGCATCGCCGCGCAGCTATTGCTGCTGAGCTTTCCGGCAAGAGCCTAAATCAATGGGCGGAAGAAACACTTCAGGAAGCTGCAGAACACTACGAAACCAGAATGCGAGCATAGTTTCTAATACTGTTTCTCTGTCCTCCAAAGAGGAAACCCGGCCTTGCGCTGGGGTTTCTTTTAAGCTCTGCCCTTGCCCTTCTCGGCAACGGGTGCCGAAATGCCGTAAAAAGGGATTGTAGAATTCCAGGAACCAATTGGATTCGATGGAAAGTCCGCCATTATCGGCATTTTAAACGAACATTTATCGATAAGCAGCCAGTTTGAATAAAACGACCGATGCCGAGATTTATATAGTGCCGGGCAGAATATGAATGCCGCTTCTGCGACAATCCTGGCTCCAGTCTTTCTCGACCGTTTCGGCAATGATCCGCTTGCCGCCGAGTGCGCATTGGCAGGTACAACTCCGGTTTGGTCATTTTTCTCTATTAGTATGGTCAGGAGGAAAATCAATTGGTGCCAAGCCTTGCGTGACGCGAAGCTTGTTCGCAGCTACCACGGAAAGGCCTGTCCACATATTGGCGATGGTTTCGGCTGCGTAAGTAAGATCATCATCGACATCGCCGTGGCTTTCCATTTCCTCCATAGAGCGTTTGCGAAACGTCAACGGCGATCTGCTTTACGAATTCAGCGTGCTTGATAGGAATGTTTTCGATAAGTTCCTTACAGTGGAGGTCGGAACAGTTTTCGCAAATCGAGATACCGCCGTATCAAGCACAATGTTGATCACAAGCGCGATTGACGATGCCTGCCAAATCTATAGGAAAATCAATCTATAAACGCGCGATGTAAGCGGGAACCGAACGCGGCTATTCCCCCAAAATAAGCCGAGCGGTGTTTTCATCGGTTATAAGGCCATTTGCCAGCTGGCCCTTCAACGCCGCCTTGATTGGAGCTACGCGTGTTCCGCCGGATGCGACGATGATCGTCGGCTTTTCCGCAGGGTGCTGCAGTGGAAATGAGGTGAGCCGGCTATGGTAGGCTGCAGATACAAGACAGCCGTCTTCATCGATCGCGCTACCAAGAAGTTCTCCGATCGCACCACTTTCCATTGCTTGCCCGGTCTCGGCCGCCGTCATGAAACCATCCATGTACAAGGAGGCTTCAGGCCCCCAATAGCCGATGCCCATCATCAGCAGGCTGGCTTCCTCGACGAGCCCACGCAGAATGTTATAGCCGTGCTGTGCCTGTAGAACAGTGCGCTCTTCGATGGTGTTCGTAACTACGGGCATGGGCAATGGATAACACTGGGCGTTTATACGTTCGGAAAGCCAGGTCACAACGTCATAGTGACTTGCGCGCCCGTCTCGCGTCAGGTTGCCCATCAACGATACGCATTTGTGCTGCGGCCTGTTCATAGGGCGCAGTCGTTGTGAAACTTCGCGCATGGTCTTGCCATTGCCAATGCCGATCGTCAGCGGGGCTTTCTGCTGGAGGATATTTTCGAGGTAGAGCGCCGCCATCTGGGCCACGGATGGGATGTCTTCGATATTGCCAAGTTCATTGACGGCAATATCGCAAAACTGCAAACCGAAAGCTTCCTTCAACCGTTCTGCCAGCTCAATGCACTCGGTCATTGAATGAACGAGTTGAAATCGAATGAGCTTTTCGCTCTGCGCCAAGGCAATCAGCCGTTGAACGATCTGACGGGAGACGCCGAGTTCGATGGCGATCTGATCCTGCGTTCTGCTCTTCTCATAATATAACCAGGCCGCGCGTGCGGCTAAATCAAGCCTGCGATCGCCATTGAGTTCGATCTTCTCCCCGCCTGCACTCATCGCAGGAGACTCTTTGAGATCGTTGACTGTCGATTGAGCTTGTAAAGAATAGACATCGTTTACCGAATTCCCTGGATGATAGGCCCTAAAGTTTCAGAAGGCGCGCAATATTTCCGCCGACAATTTTCTGATACCCCCCCACCTCGGCCGTTGCACGCTCCATTTTTTTGAATTCCCACTCGTAATCGACGAAGGGCGAATCTGTACCCCAGATAACCTTTTCAGGGCCAAGTTCGCGGACAGCAGTTTGAATCTCGAAAATCGGCGCACGCGATGTCTCAAGATAGAGATTGGGAAACTCCCGAGCAAAGCTGATCGCCTGGTCGACAGACCAAAAGAACCCCATATGCGCCATCAACAGCGAGACCTTGGGAAAGCGTTGCGCCATCAGTGCGAATTCCGGTGGGCTATTCAGAAGATCGCTGGCACCGTGAACAATGATTGGTATGTCCAATTCCTCGGCGACCTTGAACAGCGGATCCACCAGTTGTGGATCCGAAAGATGGAAGCCGTTGATTGTGGGATGAAGCTTCAGCCCTTTGAAACCCCAGTCAACGATGCAGCGACGTACCTCGTCCGCCGCATCGGGCTGCCAGGGATTGACCGCGCAAAATGGAATGAGGCGGTCAGGAAACTGATCGAACGCTTCTTTGATTGGCTCATTTGTGAAGTTGCCTTCGACGAAGGGAAACATCACCGCCTTGTCGACGCCAACCGCATCAATTTTGCCGACAAGATCCGCGCCGGTTTGCCGGGCCCCGGGGCGAATGCCGAGATGATTGTGTGCGTCGATAATCATGGTGAACCTCCGGTTTAGTTTTTTCGTTTCAGGCCGCCGATGGCCATTGCAAGAAGAATAAAAGCGCCGTTCAAGGCAAAGCGATAAGGCGCGCCAAGTCCAAGAATAGTGAGGCCATTGCCGAGAAATGTGATGAACAGGCCGCCGATAACGGTGCCAGGCACGTTGGTTTCACCCCGGCGCGACGCAAGCGTTCCTAGATACACTGCTGCGAAGGCATCAAGGAGATAGGGCTCTGCTCCGCGCGGCTGGGCGATGCCGGTTCGGGAAACAAGCGCGACACCCGCGACCGCAGAAAGTATTCCGGCAACAACAAATCCAGCCCCAAAGACCATTCTGATGTCGATACCTGCGAGAAAAGCTGCTCGAACGTTGTAGCCGACTGCCTTGGCATGCCGCGCAAAGGGGGTGTAGCGCATCAAAACGAAGATCACCGCCAGCACGGCGAGCGCCAGCAGGATCAAGGTGGCGACAGGTCCGACGGCACCCTGTCCAAGAAAAAGAAAGGGTTTCGTCACGCCCCGCGGCAGGGTAAAAAGTATCTGGGGCTCCGCACCATTTGTCAGTATGAGCTCGCCGGAACGGACGATGAACATCATGCCCAGTGAGCCGATGATCGCGGGAATGCCGATATAGGCCATCAAAATGGCATTTGCCGTGCCGACGGCCAAGCCGAAAATGACCGGGACCAGGAAAGCGGCCCAGATCGGGTAACCCTGGATGATCATCATCGCCGCAATGAGGCCCGCAGCGTCGGCAACCTGTGCGATCGATAAATCGACGCCCCGCATCGACATCACTACAGTAAGGCCCAGCGCCAGAATGATGAGAATTGTGCTCTGACGGATGACGTTTGCGACATTGGCGGGGCTAAGGAAGGCGGGTTTCAGAAAGTAGACGATGGCAAGGACGGCGATCATGCCGATGATCGCACCGTAGGTCCGCAAGAAATCCAACCCTCTGTCAGTCGTTGTTCGAGATATCATCGTATGGTTCATCGCCCTAACCTTAGAAAATGAGGACCTGACCAATGTCGCGTCGGCGGATCACGCCCAGCGTTATGGACAGGATGAGGACCATTCCCTGAATGCCAGGCAGGGCTTGGCTCGAAACACCGATCAGGATTAATCCGTTGGAAAGGGAAGCAAGGAAAAGCGCAGCGACAACAGTCCCGATGACGTTGAGATCTCCGGCTCTGGAAAGGGTGCTGCCGAGGAAGGCGGCCGCCAGTGCGCTGATCAGGAAATCGATCCCCGTCGCCAACGCTGATGCCCCATAGCTATAGGACGCCAGCACCACACCGGAAAGGCCAAGTACCAAGCCGCCGATCATAAAGGATGCGAGTGCATAGCGACGCTGTCCGATACCGCGCAGTTCGGACGCTGCCAGGTTCTGACCAACGGCATACATCCGCATGCCCAGCCGGGTCTTGCGCAGAACAAAATGCAGGACCAGCGTCGTTGCCACGAGGAGCACCAAAGCAAAGGGAACCGGTCCGATATACCCCTGACCAATGAAGAAGAAGGTCGGCTGATTGGACAGTGTCAGGGCTTGTCCACCATTGTAGAGCAGGGTGCCGCCCATTGCGACGAACATCGTGCCAAGAGTCGCGACAAAGGGTGGCATGCCGAAGGCAAGCACAAGCAACGCATTCACGGCACCAATAGCCATGCCCGTCAATCCACCGAAGATCAGCGCGGCTCCCGTCCCCATTCCGGCAATCAGTGCGCCAGCGGCAAGGTTGGTCGTCAATTGACTTATGGCACCTGCTGACATGTCGAAGCCACCTGCAATCAGCACGACGGTCAACCCAAGTGCGATGAAGGCGAGAACGCTACCCTGCTTGAGCACATCGAAAACATTGCCGAGGGAAAGAAACTGTGGTGCCAGGGCCGTTACGACGAGCAGGGCAAACAGCATGCCCGCAACGGTGCCCCAGCGGGTCAGCTTGCCCGGACCAAGGGGGATGGTGGCCTCGGGTAACCGAGGAAGCGCTCCCGCTGGTGCCCTCGCATCTCTCGATTCCGTACTGCCGGTGGCCCAATAAAGAAGCGTTGCGGGGTCTACGCCCTCACGTTCCAGCACCACGTTCACGCCACCTTTGTGCATGACCGCGACACGGTCGCACATCCCGGCGATTTCCTCAAAATCCGAGGAGATCAGAATGACGGCTGCCCCCCGACGTGTAAGTTCGACCATCTGCTTGTAGATTTCGACCTTGGAGCCGACGTCGACGCCGGTCGTTGGCTCGTCGAACAGGAATATCTCCGCACTGCCAGTGAGCCAGCGGCCAATGACGATCTTCTGTTGATTTCCACCAGAGAGGTTCTTCGTCTGCTGGTTGATATTGGGAGGCTGGATAGACAGGCGTTTGACGAGATCCTGTGCCGCCTGTTTTTCCTGACCAAGTTTAAGGATGCCGAATTTTGCCCAGCGGGAAATATTCGGGAGCGTGAGATTGTCCCGCACGCTCATATCGGTAATCAAGCCCTCATGCCTGCGGTCTTCCGGGATCAAGGCGAAACCTTCCCGTTTGGCGGCGCGCGGGTTGCGCGGATTGGATGGTTTGCCATCCAGCATGACGGTTCCCGCAGCGCGAGGCAGGGCCCCTATGAGCGACAAGGCGAGTTCCGTGCGGCCGGCCCCCATCAATCCTGCAATGCCGAAGATTTCACCGCGGCGCACAGTCAGGTCGACGCCGCGTACCATATGTCCCTGGAAGAAATTGCGAACCTCAAGAAGGGGTGCGCCGATCGCGACTTCTTCTTTCGGATAAAGCTGTTTGATATCTCGCCCTACCATCATGTTGACGATGGCTTCCCTGCTGGTTTCACCGACCGGCAAGGTGGCAACGCGCTTTCCGTCGCGCAAAACGGTGACGCGGTCAACAAGATCGAGCACTTCATCCAGATAGTGCGAGATGTAGATGATCGTTACGCCCTGATCCCGTAATCCACGAACGATCGCAAACAGCAGATCGGCTTCGCTATCGCTAAGCGACGCCGTCGGTTCATCGAGCACGAGAATTTTCGGATTGCGGATGAGAGCGGCGGCAATCGCGACCTGTTCGCGCTGGGCCACGCTTAAATCGCGCGCCAGCGTATCCGGAGAGAAATCGGCACCGACGCGCGTGAGCGCAGCTTTCACGGCGGTGCGCATGGCAGGAAAGTCAAGCATGCCGGCCGATTTGACAATTTCGTTGCCAAGAAAGACATTGCGCGTCACATCGAACTGGGCAACCAGTTGCTGGTCCTGATGGACGATCACGATGCCATTTGCCTCGGCGTCACGCGGGTCGCGAAGTTTTACGGTTTTTCCGTCGACAGATATCTCCCCGCCTTCGGGCTGATAAACCCCGGTCAGTACCTTGACCAAGGTCGATTTCCCGGCGCCATTTTGTCCAAGAAAGGCGTGTACCTCGCCCTTGTCAATCGCAATGGAAACGTCATCCAAGGCAACGATGCCTGGAAATACCTTGCAAATGGATCGGCACTCCAAAGCAGGAACACGACGATCTTCAGCGGTTTCTCTGAGTTCGACCATAGACATAATAGATTCCGGTTGGATGCGAGGCAGAAGGCGGCTGATTAGCCGCCTCTGTTACAAGTGTTCATCAGGGAAGGATCGGATGAACAACCAGCAGTTGCCCGTCCTGCGGCCAGCGGCCTTCGACATCGGCCCGGGGAATGGACATGTCATCCCATACGGCCGGTCCCCAACGCTTTTCGGCCGCGGCAACTCCGTTTGCATGTGTGGCGAGCCAGGCATCTGTGAAAAGAGTACTTGGAAACTCTGATTTGCCCGCCAGCTTTTGCATCAGAACTTCTGCTGCAAGCGATCCGATGCGTGGAACGTCCTGAACGACAGTTGCTACAAAAGGGCTGTCCTCATCGAGCAGCATCTGGAAGCCAACTCGGTCGCCGTCGATTGCCGCGACCTTGATTTCGTTGCGGCTGTTTCGGCGCACCGCTTCGACTGCGCCTGACACCAATAGATCGTAAGCACCCCACACTGCTGCGATGCTGCCGGGCTCCGGGTTCGCTGTCAGCAGATCCTCCATTTGGGTCTGGACCTTGGCGGCGCTGTGTTCAGTCGGCACCTCGTGAAGCTTGACTTGCGGATAATCGGCGGCGACGGCCTGAAGAATGCGCTTGCGTGTTTCAAGCAAGGGCGCACCGGGCACCCAGAAAACGTAGACATCACCTTTGTAGTCGATGCTTGAGAGCAGTGCTCGGCTCATCATAGCGGACATCAGGGCATCGTCGCCACCGACGTCGGCGATAGCGCCTTCGGTTTTTGACCCGACAGACGTCGTGACGACCGGAATGCCAGCCGCTGTCGCCTTGGCAACCACAGGAGCCAGTTGTTGGGCATCGCCCAACTGAACGACAATGCCGGCAACCTTGGAGTTGATCAGGCTTTCAATGTTCTCATTGTGTTTGCGAGGATCGCTACCGCCATCGGTTACAACGACGTCAGCGCCGGCATCCTTCAACACCTTCGTGGCACCCGCGATGATGTCGCGATTGTAATCGTTGGTGATTTCCCGCGCGGCAATGCCGATTTTCTTACCGGCAAGTTCCTGAGCCGATGCGGAGCAGGGCATGATCCCAAGCGCCGTAGATAGCATCGCTGCCGCGATAACGTTCAAAATCTTCATTGTGTCCTCCCTGACACGGCGCGCCCTCCAGCGAGCCTTAAGAGCTATCGATCAATTGCTCGATAGCTGAATAATTGCGTGATACGCATTGGTTGTCAAGGGGCGGTACTCACAAGACAGATCCCTATGTCATTGCTATTTGTTTGGCACCGCTCATTTCGCCCCAATACCTTGGGGGGGCCTTGACCGAGCAAATGCCTATATTAATGTAATTTGATCGCTAAAATGCTGTCTTCCACCTTGCCCTCTTAATTCGGGACTGCCGGACTTCAAGCGAAAGATTCTACAGGACAATACAAACGGGAATAAGATCTAAATCTGTCGGGCTTATCTGAAAGCGCAAGATCCAATTAGGCAGGATCTTGAGTCTGAGCTCGCACGACGCAGCGTTTTTTCTTTCGACTGCCCGCACCTGTTAAGGCGCAGAACACCGCCATAGCTGCCATCGCACCAGTTGGGGCCGTGGCCGTCGCCTGCGCGAACAGCAGCGACGGCTGCCGAGGAGGGCGGGATACAACGCGGCTCTGTTTGGGATATGTTTTACAATCAATACGGCCAACTTGTTTGGGCGTGCCGCAATATTGCACCTGGACGGTTCGTCGTACGATTACACGCGCTCGGGAAAGGCAAAAATCGACTAACACTGGCTTGGGTCTGGTTGGCATAAAATGCACCCGACGAGGTGCATTTTACAATTGATGAGCCTCTTGCCTCAAAGTGGATCAGGCCGATGAAGAGAAGGACCATGGTAGATCGAGGAGCTGCGATCGTCGCCACATCTGTGGCCGGCATATCCCTGTGGCCGCTCTCGCGTGTGGGTTCCATTCAAATGCAACGGCGGGGCGGGGCAGGCTATTCCGACAGCGATACAATTTCAACGAGCTGCTGCCTGAACACTTCAGTTGGTGTCCTGTAGCCGAGACACTTTGGGGTGTCGTGTTCAGCCGCTCGCAGATTGATCGCACGGATTGATTGGGAAGGGACAGGAGATCGGCATCGCGCGGCAGGTAGCGTCGCACCCTTTTGTTCATGTCGACAGAGCCTTTTTGCCAGGGCGCTTGCGGATCGCAGAACCATGCCTTCATTCCCATCCCGGCCTCCAGATCGCGCCAGGACACGAACTCGAAGCCCCGGTCGAAGGTGATGCTTTGTCTTGCCAAATTCGGGAGTGTTGAAAGTTCATTGATCAGACGCCCCATAATCGGTTTCGATGGCCGGTCATTGTTGCGAAACAGGACGGTGTAACGGCTCTTGCGCTCCACCAGTGTGGCAATGTTTGCATGGCCGTATTCCTTGCGAAAGATCATCAGATCACCCTCCCATGTGTGGATACCCCTGGTAATGCAAGGATTTTTTTGGATTGCTCGAACGTGAGATCGGTTACGGTCATGTGTCAGGCCTCTGATTAAGCGGCCTCATGCCGCGGGCCGGTATGGCGATGCGAAGGTCAGGTCCATATCAATGGCACGGGCGCGAAGCCCCTGGGGAAGGTTTGGTTTTCCTGATCTCGATCTTGCCGATCTGTTTGCCCTTACTTTCCAACGTCCTCCTCACATAATCGGAGCTGTCTGTTTCGGTCTTAAGCCGAAATACGCGCTCCCCGATATTCTTCACCTTTTGTCATCATGGCCCAGATCGCCCGTGCTGTTTTATTTGCCAGGGCAATAGCGACGAGTAATCGCGGTTTGCGTTCAAGCATTTGTTGAAGCCACGAGCCTTCGGGGGCTCCATTCTTGATCGCCCATCGGATCCGGGTCATCGCACCGATGATCAGCAGTCGGCGGATGTCTCGTTGTCCCATTTTCGAAGTACGACCAAGTTTTTGTTTACCGCCAGTCGATTTCTGCAGAGGCACAAGACCCAGCCAGGCCGCAAAATCACGACCACGACGAAAGGTCTGCATATTCGGTCCGAAAGCTTTGATGGCCATAGCGCTGACGGGACCAATGCCTGGTGCGGTTTGCAGGCGTAGGGCCTCAGGATCACGCTTCGCTTCTTCTTTAATCTGTCGCTCGACAACAGCTATCTTCGTATTGCAGCTTTGGATCTGGTCGATAAGTAGACGCCCGAGCTCAACGACCAGCAAAGGCAATGACGTATCAGGATCTTCAATCTCCCGTTCAAGTTTACGCACAAAAGTGAGGCCCGCAGGAACAACAATCCCATATTCCAACAGATGGCCACGCAAAGCGTTGACGATCTGGTTTCTTTGACGAACCAGAAGGTCTCGTGTCTTAAAGCCCATCGCTCTTGACTGCTGTTCGGCAGACTTCACTGGAACAAACCGCATCGTTGGCCGGACAGCAGCTTCACTGATGGCTTCGGCGTCAGCGGCATCGTTCTTTTGTCTTTTATCGAAGGGCTTAACGTAGATGGGTGGAATGAGCCTGACATCGTGGCCAAAGGCACCACTCTCGCGTCCCCAATAATGCGCCGAACCACAAGCCTCCATCGCTACAAGTGTCGGCGGTTGGCTTGCTGGAAAGACCTGCAACTGGTCTCTCGTCAGTTTCTTCCGAAACAGCGGTTTGCCAGCGGCGTCGGCTCCATGCAGTTGGAATACAGATTTAGCGAGATCGATACCAATTATTGCTGCGCTTTCCATGAACACCTTCTCCCGTGCTAAGTTAAGCCCCTCGCTCGCAGTATGCTTGATCTCGCTACGGCCGGGGAAGGGGTATCCACACCATCAATGGCCAAACTGGCCACGGTCATTGATCTGTGCGGGACGGTGGCGAATGGCCATAAAGTCCGGAAACACAAGACTTCTCGGCCTTCGTGCATAGCGCAGCTTTCGTTTGCGCCGACGCTCGGGCAGGTGACGGGCAAGAGCCTGGGATCGGCCATCTTCAGAGTACACGTAACGATACATCGTCTCATGGCAGAGCCGGTGTGGACTGTGCGGCTCTCGCTTCAACCGGCCGGCGATCTGTTCGGGAGACAAGCCGGCTTTCAAACGATCGATGACGACATGGCTCACCGACACGACAGGAATCCTGTTTCCAGTGCTCTGCTCGATGTCTGGCAGGCCAATGAAGTTGCTGCCATTGCAAATTTCTTTGAGGTGGTATCCGGGTTGGAACGCTTGTCGCGATAAAAGCATGTCAGCGAGCATTATGGAATTCGATGCCGGCGTGAAAAACGCGACTAGGCTCGCCAGTATTACCTGCAGTGACCCCGTTAACGTTACTGGATTAGCTGACCAAATCGACTAGCACATAATATGCGGCGTCGATATCCGCTCGTATCGCCGCTTCTACCGCGCGCTCATCGTGAGCGCCGAGCGCGGCGAACATAGATTGATGGTGTTCGTTGGCCTTGGTGTAGTTGCCGGAATCGTGCAGCATGTTGAAGTATGGGCTGACCTGCAGCCAAAGGTTCTCAATAATATTGAGAATACTTCCCGACCCAGCGGCTTGGTAAATCGAGAAGTGGAAAGCGTAGTTTGCGCGAAGGTAGGATTTGATATCCCCGGAAGCATTGGCTTTCTCCAGTGCTTCCAGCAGTGATCGGAGGGTTTCCAGCTCTTCGTTCTGAATGCGTGCGGCGGCCCATTTGCCGGCAAGCGCTTCGATCTCAATACGAACATTGCGCAAATCTGTGAGCTTGGCGCGGCTCAACCGCGGTATACCGATGGAGCGTCCTGAAACAACCGTTAATGCATTGGCCGCTGTCAAGCGCCGTAAAGCTTCGCGGACCGGCATGGCGCTGACACCGAAAGCGTCGGCAAGACTTTGTACGGGAACCATTTCGCCCGGGACGATGTCGCCTTCGAGTATCAAGGTGGCAATCTGGCGATAGACACGGTCCTGCAACGTCTCCTTGGAAAGCGGGAGAATCTCGACCCCTGGTCTCCTGTAACCGGCTTCAGCCATTATTCACCTTTTTCGCAGTGGTGCCATTCTACGTGGAATGCAGCGGTAACCCCAGCGCGTCAAGAGTTTCTCCTAATCTAATAGTCCTTATGCACGATCAATGGTAATTTATTATTGATCTTTGATCAAATGCTGTTACGCTTAAAATAGGAACGACGAGTGGGAGAGGAGCCCGCTTGGAGATGTTTTCCTGAGGGAGGAACTATAATGGGAATTGGATCAATCATCCGGCGCGCAACCGCTGGCGCCTGCATTGCCACGGGCATGTTCACGATCGGCCACGCCGACGCTGCGGAAAAACACAAGATATTTCTAAGTATGAGCTTTATCGGCAATGACTGGCAGGCCGAGGCCGCCAATATGGTAAAGGCCATTGCCGCTCATAAAGACTACACTGACAAGGTCGATCTCCAGGTTCAGGTTGCTGGTCCAAATGCCCAAAGGCAGATTCAGCAGATCAATGCCATGGTTCAGGCCGGAGCCGAAGCCATTGTCATCTATCCAATCTCACCGACCGCGCTTAACCAGGTGATCAAGAACGCCTGTGAAAAAGGTGTCAAGGTCTTCGCTTATGATGCTGAGGTCAGTGAACCTTGTGCCCACAACGTAACCATCGATCAGGAAGAGGCCGGGCGTGTCACGGCGGAATGGCTCGTCAAGGAGCTCAATGGCAAGGGCAACATCATTGCGGTCACGGGCGTGCCGGGCACATCAGTTGATAATCTTCGCACCAAAGCGGCGAAGGAAGTTTTCGCCAAGCATCCCGATATCAAGATCGTTGGCGAAGCAGTTGGCATGTGGAGCCAAGCTGTTGCGCGAACGGAACTCTCCAAGATATTGGCAACCCGCAACTGGGACGACATTAACGGGCTTTGGATGCAGGTCGGTTGTTTTACGGCTAACTCGATGCAGCTCGAAGCCGGAAAGAAGCCGGAACAGCTTCTCCCATGTGCCGGCGAAGGATCGAATGGCGGCCGTATTCAGATGCTTCCCGCAGGAACCGAAGCTGAGGGTGCAACACCTCCCTACGCACCGATGGGCGCGCCGCGAATCTCCTATGCGTCCCCGCCTTATTCTGGCGCGCTTGCGCTGAAACTTGCCGTCGATGCGATTGAAGGCAAAGAAGTTCCGAAAAAGACTGTATTGCCGCTGCCTCTGGTGACTAACGAGACCATCAAACTGTGCCAGGAAGGTACGTGGCAGGAAATGAAAGACGGCTGCAACGTGTTCAAACCGTCCATTGTCTCCAACCCGGGCTGGTTTGCTTCAATCTTCTCGGAGAAGACACCGGAAGTCGGTCTCAATGCCGCATTGGTCGGTCAGCCAGAAAACTGAGGATATGCTTGCGCGGAGGGGCTATCCGCTCCGCGCAAGATGGCTAATCCCGATGAATTGAGCAGGACCGATGGGATGAACTCTCCATTCGAACAATGCGCCATTGAAGTGACCGACATTCGCAAGGCGTTTGGCGCCACGGTTGCCGTGGATGGCGTATCTTTCCACATCGAGCCTGGAAGCACTCATGCTTTGCTCGGCGAAAATGGTGCGGGCAAATCAACCATCGTCAAGTTGCTTTCGGGGCTACTTCGCCCTGACGAGGGACAAATATCCGTGTTTGGCCAAAGAGCGGCGCTGACAGCACCGCGAGCCGCGCATGCGCTGGGCGTCCAGACTGCATTCCAGGAAATGACACTGGTCAAGGACCTGACGGTCCTCGACAATATGCTGATGCCTTATGCGCCGATAGGGATCACCGGGATGATCCGCCGATCTTCGGCCCGTACAGCGATAGAGCAGCATTTGCAGGAGCTCGAGTTTGCAGTCGACCTCGATGCGGAAGTCGGTACGCTCGACCTCGCCATCCAGCAGAAAATAGAGATAGCTCGAGCACTCTATCGCAAACCCAAAATTCTTCTGCTGGACGAGCCGACGTCGACACTCGCGGGCAGCGATGTCGAATGGCTGGGCGGGATCATCGCAAAACTGAAGGCGGCAGGCACGACAATCGTTTTCATCACGCATCGCATGCGCGAGGTGCGCGCCTTCTGTGACACGCTGACAATTTTGCGCAATGGCCGGCACATAACGACCTGCGCAGTTGCCTCAATTACCGATGGGCAAGTCATCGAAAGCATTGTCGGGCGATCCATCACGCAGACGTTCCCTGCACGGCCTAAAAGTGAAGCTGCGTTTGGAGCACCGGTGCTGGGCGTCCGCGACCTGCAGGCGGGTCACAAGCTGCGCGATGCAAGTTTCGATCTACGGAAAGGCGAAATTCTTGGCGTTGCCGGACTACAGGGTATGGGCCAGCTCGACCTTTTCCTGACATGTTTTGGCATGACGCAGGTGACCCGAGGAAATATCCTCGTTGACGGTCGCAAGGTACGGTTCGCCTCACCAGCCGATGCACTCAGGCCCAATATTGCGATCGGGTTGGTGCCTGAGGACCGAAAGACGGAGGGCCTTTTCCTGAAGCTGAGCGGAACCCTCAATGCATCCTTGCCGGTCATAGACAGGTTTTCGCGATTCGGACTGATTCAAGGCGATCTTGAACGGCAAGCCGTGCGTTCTGCCTTTGGCACCGTTGAGATTGACCAGCGCGCCCTCTGGACGCGAGCGGGAGCTTTCTCCGGAGGCAACCAGCAGAAGATTGCGATCGCCAAATGGCTTGTCGCCCAAAGCCGCATCCTGCTTCTGTTCGATCCAACCCGCGGTATCGATGTCGGCACCAAGCACGAGCTTTACGTCATGATGCGCAACTTCACCAACGCTGGAGGTTCGATCCTGTTGCATTCGACCGAGATCCCCGAGCTCGTGCATTTGTGCGACCGGGTTCTCGTCCTCTATGACGGTCGCATTGCGGCAACACTTTCACGCGATCAACTGACCGAAGCCTCGATCATGCGACCAGCGCTTGGCCACGACAGTGTAGCAAAAGAGGCAGCAGAATGACGATGATGACCTCGACGACTGCCCGTCGCAACTGGACGTCCGCGTTCAGCATATCTGCGGAAAAACGCAGCGTGCTCATCGCTATCGCCATGTTTCTTGGTCTCCTTGCTTTAGTTGATTTCGTCAGCACCGGGCCGCTCAGCTATTTCGACATTTCATTTCTGTCGAGTGGCGGCGCAACATCGGCGATTGCTGCAATCGGACAAACGATTGTCATCCTTTCCGGTGGTTTCGACCTGTCAGCCGGTGCGGTGATTTCATTGGTCAATGTCGTCCTTGCTCAAAGTATGGATCCGGCGGCGGCGCAGACAAGTGTGCTGTACTGGACCTGTGTGGGTATTGGTGTTGGTATGCTGACCGGGGCGTTCAACGGAATTTTCATCGCATTTTTGCGATTGCAGCCCATCGTGGTCACGCTGTCGACTATGTTCATTATCCAGGGCCTGACCCTGCTGGTCATGGATAAGCCCGGAGGGTACGTCGCGCCTGACTTAGGCACGTTCTACCTGGGTGACGCAGTCCCTGGATGGCTACCTATGCCGTTGGTGCTGATCGGTGTCGTTCTGCTCGCCTGGCTCTGGCTGAAAAGCACGCGGTTCGGGGCAGCGATCTACTCTGTCGGGAGCGATCCCGACGCAGCTGCGGCCATTGGTGTGAGGGTCAAGCTCACCAAATTCCTGGTCTATGTGATCGCCGGAGGTTGCTATGGCCTGGCCGGTGTCTTCATCAGCGCACAGACAGGTAGCGCTGATCCACTGGTTGGCAACCCACTGCTTCTGTCGATGTTCGCGGCGGTCGTTGTTGGCGGCACGCGCCTTGGTGGCGGCCGTGGTGGACCGCTTGGCACGGTTTTCGGCGCGTATATCCTTATGATGGTTGTGAATATTCTTCTGGTTCTCAATGTGTCGGCCTATTATTCCACCATAGCTGAAGGAACCATCCTGATCCTTGCAGTACTCGCTGGATCGATTTCCTATAGTTCGACACTCGCCAAGCAGTTGCGCGGTGCGCGAGCCCAGTACAGCGCGTGGTGTCAGGGCTTGTTGCCCTCGCAACTCGATCGCACCGACCGGCGAATGAAGATGCCATCGTCTGCGGCGGGCAAACCGGTTGCCTCATCATTCCTGTCGCGAAACAGCGAAACGATCCGTTATGCGCTGCCAGCCTATCTGTGTCTCCTGGCGGTCGTCATTGTAACTCAGCTCTGGCTCGGACGGGCTATCCTGAACCCGACCTACTGGAATTCTCTGGCTGTGCTCTCCGCGTTCCTCGCTATTCTGGCCTTGGGGCAGGGGACGGTGATCCTGACGGGCGGGCTTGACCTCTCGGTTCCCTGGACCATCGGGATAACGGGCATTCTGCTCGCAGGCATCGTCAATGGTTCTGACGCGGCTCTTGTCTATGCTTTGCCTGCGGTCCTGCTTGTTGCTTGCCTCATAGGCTTCATCAATGGCGTAGGTATCGTCGCACTTGGCATATCGCCTATCGTGATGACATTGGCGATGAACGGCATCCTGCAGGGATTTGCGCTTGTTTATTCCCAAGGAACGCCTGCCGGTTTTTCCTCTCCGATGCTTCGCTGGTTTATGACGGGCAAGATCTTGGCTGTTACTCCGGTCGTTCCATTCATGGTGTTATTTGTAATCGCCGCCGTATTGTTGCTCGGCCGCACGGCCTTTGGACGCAGGGTCTACGGCATCGGCAATGGCCTGCGGGCTGCCCAGCTTTCGGGCATCGCCGTCGGGCGCACGCTCATTCTGGTCTATGTGCTTTCCGGCTTTTGCGCAGGACTTGTCGGAGCGTTACTCACCGGCTTTTCGGGGCAAGCGAGTCTCGGCATGGGCGATGATTATCTGCTGCCATCAATTGCGGTCGTCGTGGTCGGTGGAACACTGATCACCGGTGGTCGGGGCCATTATCTCGGCATGTTGGGCGGAGTGTTGCTTCTCACCGCGCTGCAAATGTTCCTGGCGGGAACGACGTTGCCATATGCAACACGGGCGATTCTCTTTGGTCTTGTGGTGCTGGCTGCGGTCATTGCGCTTCGTGAGAAGCGATCTTAGGAAAGGACGAATTATGAACAGGATTGCTCCGGCATCTGCAGAAGAGTTCCTTGGCGGTTTGCGTGAACAAAGAGTACTGGTGACGGCCGGAGGCTCTGGCATTGGCTACGCAATTGCTGCGACCCTTTCAGGGCTTGGCGCCCGTGTCGCAATCTGTGACATAGACCAATCGCTGCTGAACGAAGCGCACAACAGCATATCGCTGGCGCATGCGACCTTGGCTGATGTCTCCCGCGAGGAAGATGTCGACCGTATGTTCGAGGAAGTCTCCTCTTCGCTGGGCGGTCTCGATGCGCTGATCAACAATGCCGGGATTTCCGGTCCGACCGGCGGCGTCGACGAGATCAACCCGGAAGACTGGCGCCGCTGCATCGACATCTGCCTGACTGGACAATTTCTCTGCGCGCGCCGTGCTGTACCCATGTTGAAGGCGTCTGGAAAGGGATCGATCGTCAATATGTCTTCTGCTGCCGGCAAGCATGGTTATGCTTTTCGCACGCCATACTCTGCAGCCAAGTTCGGTGTGATAGGTCTCACCCAGAGCCTCGCAAAGGAACTCGGACCGCACGCTATTCGCGTCAACGCGATCCTGCCCGGCATTGTCGAAGGACCGCGCATGGAAAACGTCATCAGCAACCGTGCCAAGCAACTTGGCGTCTCGCACGAGGAAATGACCGGGCGCTATCTGGAGACAATTTCGCTGCGGCGGATGGTCAGTCCCTACGATGTCGCAACGATGGTCGCGTTTTTGCTATCCAATGCCGGCAGCAACATTTCGGGCCAATCGCTCGGTGTTGATGGCAATGTCGAAACTCTGTGAGGTCGAGATGGAAAAGACAGCGATCATCGGTAGCGGTTTCATCGGGAGAGCATGGGCCATCAGTTTTGCTCGTGCCGGCTTTGAGGTAAGCCTGTGGGATCAGGCGCCGGATGCCGTGGCCAAGGCCCATGAATATATTGCCGATGTGCTTGTCGATCTTGAGCAAAACGATCTGCTCAATGGGAACTCGCCGGAGGCGGTCTTGTCGCGCATCGTTGCGGAAACAGACCTGGTGAAGGCTCTGGCGGGCGCGGTCCACATCCAGGAAAATACCCCGGAGAATCTTGAGACAAAAATCAAGGTTTTCTCGCTTCTTGACGAGGCAGCCGACCCGTCAGCTGTTATCGCTAGCTCGACTTCAGCCTTGCTGCCGTCGAAGTTCACCGAGCACCTGAAAAACCGCGAGCGTTGTCTCGTGGTTCACCCCATCAACCCGCCATATCTTATTCCAGCAGCCGAAGTGGTTCCAGCACCTTGGACGTCAAGAGAGGTCGTCGAACGGACCCGCGCGTTTTTGGTGGCGGCAGGCCACGCGCCGCTTGTGATGAAACGCGAACTCGACGGGTTTATCATGAACCGTATGCAGGGCGCATTGCTTGAGGAAGCCTTCCGTCTCGTAGCTGATGGATATGCGACGGTCGAAGATGTCGATATCGGCATTCGTGATGGACTTGCACTCCGCTGGTCATTCATGGGGCCATTCGAGACCATCGATCTCAATGCACCTGGCGGTGTACGCGACTATGTTGAGCGCTATCAAATAATCTATGAGCGCTTGTTCCCCCAGATGCAGCGCCGTGTTGATTGGGCAGGTGACGTGCTGGAGACCGTGGAGGCCGGAAGGCGCGAGAAGCTACCAAAAGAAAGACTGGTCGATCGGCAAATCTGGCGCGATCGTCGCCTCATGGCGCTCGCAGTCCACAAGAAGAAATCAACGCGGGAGTTCGGACAATGAGCGAGACAACACGACTGACAAGCGGTTCGAGCGCAAAGGGCAAGATCATTATAACCTGCGCCATAACCGGTGCGATCCATACGCCGACAATGTCACCCTATCTGCCCATTACACCTGATGAGATAGCGGCGGAAGCGCTCGCTGCGGCCGAGGCGGGCGCGGCGATCCTGCATCTGCATGCGCGCGATCCGGAAACCGGCAAGCCGGATCAAACACCGGCGGCTTTTGCCAAGTTCCTGCCGCGGATCAAACAGAACACCAATGCCGCAATCAATATCACCACCGGCGGCAGTCCCTATATGAAGGTTGAGGAGCGGGTGAAACCAGCGGCAACTTTCAAGCCAGAGGTAGCTTCGCTCAATATGGGTTCAATCAACTTTGGGCTATATCACCTCGTCGACAAATACAAAGAGTTTAAGTTCGATTGGGAGAAACCGCATCTGGAGGCAACACGCGATCTGGTATTCAGAAATAGCTTCAAAGACATCGAATATATTCTGTCGACCTGCTACGACAACGGCACGCGATTTGAGTTCGAATGCTACGACATCGCCCATCTTTATAATCTCGCGCACTTCGCCGATCGGGGCTTGGTCAAGCCGCCATTCTTCGTGCAGTCCGTTTTTGGGCTTCTTGGCGCAATCGGGACTCATCCTGAAGATGTCGCCCACATGAAACGGACCGCGGATCGTCTTTTTGGTGCCAATTATCGCTGGTCGGTGCTCGGCGCGGGATCGAGCCAACTTCGCATTGCTGCCCAAGCGGCAGCGCTCGGCGGTAATATCCGGGTTGGCCTCGAAGACAGCCTTTGGGCCGGTAAGGGAAAATTGGCAAAGTCGAATGCCGATCAAGTCCTGCTTGCACGCAAGATCATCGAAGGGCTCGGCATGGAGGTGGCAACACCGGATGATGCGCGAGAAATACTGCAACTCAAGGGCGGCGACATGGTCGCGTTCTAGGAGGATACAATGCTGCGGATCGAGGTTTTCAGCGAGGATCGGAACCAGCTCGGCGAAGGTCCACTATGGGATGTCGAGGAACAACGCCTTTACTGGTTAGATTCCTACGCGCCTGCGGTCTATTCCTGCGATGCCAAGGGCAACGACCGCAAAACCTGGAACTTGCCGGAGCCGGTTGGATCGTTGGCATTGCGCGAACAGGGTGGCGCTGTCGTTTCATTGCGCAATGGATTTCACACACTGGATTTCGAAACAGGGGCCGTTGGCCTGCTGCGTGAGACCCACCCGGGAGAGCTTCGTCCGCGCCTCAACGATGGAAAGGTTGACCGTCAGGGACGTTTTGTTGCTGGCTCGATGGATTTCGAGGAGCGCGATCCGGTCGGTACACTGTTCCGCCTTGATCCTGACCTTTCACTGCACACACTCGACACCGGCATCATCTGCTCGAACGGGCCGTGTTTCAGTCCCGACGGTTCGACGCTCTATTTTGCAGATAGTCATAAGAAGGTGATTTATGCATACAGCTATGACACCACTACAGGTAATGTCGGATCGCGTCGCGTGTTTACAACTCTTGACAGCCTACGCGGCTATCCCGACGGCGCAACTGTCGATGCGGAAGGCTACGTTTGGAGCGTCGAGGTTTATTCCGGGCGGCTCATTCGCTTTGACCCGAGCGGGGTGATCGATCGTATTATCGGTCTGCCTGTGCAATCGACCACGAGTATCACCTTTGGCGGGCCGGAGCTTGATATCGCCTTCGTTACGTCGATGGCTCGGCCCTTCAACAACCAATACCACCGCGAACGCGAGGCCGGATGCATGTTTGCTGTCCATGGGCTTGGCGTTCGCGGTTTACCGGAACCGCGTTTCAAGGGATAAGGGAAAGAACATGAAAATCGATGTGGTGGTGGACGTAAAGACTACGCTGGGTGAGGGCCCTTTGTGGGACGTTGAGCAACAGCGGCTCTACTGGATCGACAGCTTTGACGGCCGGGTTTTTCGTGCCACAGCAGATGGCCGGGAAATCCGCTGCTGGGATGTTCCGATGAAGATCGGCTCAATGGCGCTGCGCAAGGACGGCAATGGCGCGATTGTATCATTGGCGCGTGGATTTCATCTGCTCGATTTCAAGACCGGTGACCTCGAACTCATCCACGATCCCGAACCGGACAAGTCGGGTAACCGCATCAATGACGGCAAGGTCGATAAACAGGGAAGATTTATTGCCGGTTCAATGGACATGATGGAAAGCGGTCCGAACGGCGCGCTCTACCGTGTCGATCCCGACCTCAGTGTACATAAGCTCGATGATGGTATCATCGTTTCGAACGGCCCATGCTGGAGCCCGGATGGAAGTCTGTTCTATTTCGCCGACTCCTGGTCGGGTGAGATATGGGTCTATGATTATGATCAAGCCACCGGCAACGTGTCCAACCGCCGGACCTTTACCAAGGTCGATACCTCGACAGGAGGTGCTGCCGATGGCTCAACGGTCGATGCAGAAGGTTGCTTGTGGAATGCACAAGTCTACAATGGCAAGGTCGTGCGCTACCGGCCTGATGGAACGGTAGACCGCATTATCGATATGCCGGTGAAAAAAGTCACCAGTATTATGTTCGGCGGTCCGGACTTGGACATTATTTATGTGACATCCATGGCAAAGCCGCCATTGCCAAAATTTCCGGGCGATGGAGTCCTGCGCGGCAGCTTGTTTACAATCACGGGACTGGGGATCAAGGGAGTTTCTGAGCCGCGTTTCGCTGGTTGAACCAGCAGAGGATTTTTTGCAGCGATCTGCTATCCCCGCATTGCCTCTCTCGGATACTCAAGCGGTCGGAAATGGTTTGGAAATTCCGCGCAAGTTACAATAGCTCCGGGTGCTCGTCAGAAAAATTGACCGCATGGAAGCACCCGTGACCAAGGAGAAATCGGGTCCGTGCTAGAGCATCGTGCTGTTAATGTGGTGCATAACCTGCAGCCTTGAAGTAATTCCAGCATTCTTCAGGCTGGTAGAGATTGCAGATGTCACCGATGGCCTCGATGAGGAGATCAAAGGATCTGGCGACAGCCTTTCGCAAGTGTGCTTTCAGTTTTGAAAAGGCCATTTCGATCGGATTCAAATCGGGCGAATATTGCGGTAGGAAGAGCATCCAAGCGCCGCGTTGACGTACAGCGGCTTCGGCCTTGGCGCTCTTGTGAACCGAGAGATTATCAAGAATGACGACATCGCCGGGAGCAAGCGTCGGAGCCAGTTGCGTTTCGATGTAGATATTGAAGGCCTCCCGGTCCATTGCACCCGGGATCACCCAAGGGGCGGTCAGCGCATCATGGCGCAAGCCGGCAATGAATGTCTGGGTTCCCCACTTGCCGAACGGAGCACTGGCCTTGAGGCGCTTGCCCTTCTTTGTCCGCCCTCTTGGACGGGTCATTTTGGTGTTGACGGAAGTCTCGTCAATGAACACCAGCCGGTATGGTTGCCGCCGCATCCGCGGCTGCCTGCGGTTGATCCAAACCCTTCGTCGCTCGGCAACATCAGCGCGTGCGCATTCCGATGCCATCAGCTGTTTTTTTATATGTGAACCCGGCGCGGCAGAGCAGTTTGGAGAGCGATGCATTGGCCGCAACAACGTTCCGGTCCGCCTGCAACCGTGCCGCCAGTTCCGGCATGGTGATATCCGGCGTGGCTTCAACCACCCCAACCAGATAATCCAGATGATCCGCCAAAGGACCTTTGCCTGCTGGGCGGCCTTGCTTGCGGGGTCGCGGAGCGCCCTCGCTGGCTGCACGTGCGCTCCAGCGGATCGCTGAACTCACGCTCACCGCAAATCGCTGTGCGGCCGCTCGGCGCGAACTGCCTGCTGCAACCGCCTCAACAACACGAAGACGCAAATCCTCTGATCGACATATACCCATGAGACACCTCCAGGCTGGTTGAATCACAGTTCTTCGATCAACGGAAGACATCTGATTCACAGAATCAGCGTTCCGCTCTAGCTGCCTGGTTGCGAGACCTCATTGGCCTAGAGCATCGTGCCGTTAATGTGGTGCATAGCCTGCTGCCTTGAAGTAATTCCAGCATTCTTCAGCCTGGTAGAGATTGCAGATATCACCGATGGCCTCGATGAGGAGATCAAAGAATCTCGCGCGAGCCTTTCGTAGATGGGCTTTAAGTTTTGAAAAGGCCATTTCGATTGGATTCAAGTCTGGCGAGCAGGCCGGTAAAAAGAGCATCCAGGCACCACGTTCGCGGATGGCTGCTTCTGCGAGCATGCTTTTATGGGCAGGCAGATTATCAAGGATGACCACATCGCCAGGTTCAAGGGTTGGGCAAGTTGGGTCTCGATATAGGTATCAAAAGTGATGCGGTTCATTGGACCATCAATGACCCATGGTGCGGTCAGCCCGTAACATCGCAGACCGGCAATGAAGGTCTGACTTTTCCAATGTCCGAAGGGTGCATGGGATTTGAGCCGCTGACCTTTCAGGCACCGTCCACGCAACCGTACCATCCTGGTGTTTGTGCTGGTTTCATCCAGAAAGACAAGGCGATGGGTATTGTTCTGCATGACAGGTTGGCGGCCATGGATCCAGGTCTCACGGGCGTATCGGATGTCCGGTCGTTCTTGTTCGCTGGCCAGCTAGGTCTTTTTAAAAACGGTAGCCATTGCGCCGGTACCGGCGGGAGATCGCTGCAGGCGTGATCTGAACGCCCGAAGCAGCAAACTCTCCGGCAAGTTCCCGCATGGTAATATCATCCTTCTCGGCAATGCGGCGCACCGGAAAGGCCCGGTGCGGGTCCAGTTTCGAATATCGCCAGCCACCTTCCGGTTTGGCTGCAACGCTCCCGGTAGCGCTGAAAGAGGCCATCAATTTTACAGCAAACGATACCGAGACGCCAAAATGATGGGCAGCCGCATGACGGGAATGACCTGCCTCTACAAACCGCACTGTGCGTTGCCGAAGATCAAGCGAGCAAGCCTTGGTCATTGCAAATCACCTCCAGCAGGAAGTGAATCACGAAATCACATTTCAGAAAAGCATCTCGATTCTGTCAGAAAAGCCGACGCTCTAGCGCCAAAGAACGGGCTTGTTGCATTCAGGAGAGTGTGGACCCGATGCAACTATGCTTGGGGCAGGAGAGTGCACCGGGTCCGTGCTGACCATTATCCCCAGTCAGCCTTTAACCAACACGCACCAATCCAATAGGTTCCGGAAATCCCAGCGCCGACAAAGGGCTAGTTCAAAATCAGCGCTGGGATCGTTTTGCCGTCTCGGGGGGATGGCATAGACCAGTTAATTCAAATTTTATTAAATGTTCAAGATGGGCGGCCTAGCTCAATGTGTTTAGCTTGGGCTTAGGGTCGAGGCCCGGTTCCACCTGCTTCCTACGACAGATATCCCCGGGGCCCCACACTGTACTTGGCAGAGGCCAGCAGGAGCAGTCATAGCAACAGACAATGGGAATGGGAAGCAAAACCGGCCTGCCAATACACTAAGCGGCAGACCGGTTTCTTGCTGAAGTTTTGCGCCTGTCAGCTTGCAACACTCTGACCCAGTATCCTCAACAAGAGATTAAAGGTGAGGTCTGATGCTGGAACCTCTGGAGTGAAATCTGCATCAGACCTCTGCTGACCCGTAATCAGCACTCCCAACGTACAATAAATCATCACCAAGGAAAACATCTAGTGTTTACATCAGGGAGGGGCGCTAGTATCCTTTTCGCCCCCACAGTATCCGCAAACAGGGCTAAGCTTTATCGTATGTAAATGACGTGAGTAGTGTCGTCACGAAGTTGCTAGCTTTCTCTTTGACAAGCGTTTCTGTCCATTGATCCGAGCCCCGAAGCATTAATCCACTGTAGATATTGTCCACTGCTGCCTCTTCAATGCGCTTGATGTGAGATCTGAAAACACCCTCATCGCCCGTTTTATAGATATCTCGAACAACTATCCGTAGAATCTCCTGCATGGCAATTTGCCAAGCAGTATTGCTTGCGTGCAACTCACTACTTGAATCTGGCATTCAAACCTCTCTTTTGAGTATTCTGAGTTTGCGGGAAAGCTTCTGAAAGTCTCCGCTAGAAATGAAAAAGGCCAGACAATTGCCTGACCTTTTGGGTAATTTGCTTACGACAGTGCCAGTACATCCGTGATCAAAGGAAAGCGATTACCAACTATTAGATGGCTTGCAGGTTGCAAGCAGACATTTTACCGGACTTGTTGTCGCGTTCGAGTTCATATCCGACCTTCTGGCCCTCTACGATCTCACGCAAACCTGCTCGTTCAACAGCGGAAATATGGACAAACGCGTCGGTCCCGCCATTGTCTGGTTGGATGAAGCCGAAGCCTTTTGTGGAATTGAACCATTTAACTGTGCCAGTGGTCATAACGAACCCTTTCATAGCAATTATAGAGACCGCAATGCAAAAAAGCATAGCGGATGATGATTTCGATTTTGAAGGGGGAAGTTCGTCCAGGGCACGTTGCCATCGTGCGATAACAAAAGTCTAACAAGCAATATCGAGAACTGACAGTTACGCTGAATTCTTGGCCATGTCAAACTACCTTCAGATGGCCGGGCTCTGCTCATATATCTCCGGCAGGATTACTTCACAGTAAATAATTGTTGTGAGTACCTTTCCGATACGGCCTCGCTAGCGAGGTTAATGCGTCGCATCTTTCTCAATCCATCAAGTCGATGGTGCACGGCGCTTTGTATATCTCTCTAGCGCCGCGCTCTATCGCTCTTTCGTTGCTCGCGCTCCACGCGCCGTCGATGCAAGCGACTGGATTCCTTCACTCCCACTGCAGCCGTTGCCAATACCGCAAGCGCGGCGAAGGAGTGGAGGATCCATTCAAACCAATACAATGCATATCCTCATTTGTGTGGCGACAGGCGTGCAGGCTGCAAACAGGTGAAATTGTTAGTCTAGCCGAGCGGATTTCGCGGGAAGTAGGCGCATCCGAGCCAAGTTGCACCAACGCATCCAATTATAATGATGAGGTCAAGCATTTACACAGACTGCGACATCGAACGCGTCCGATCAAGTCACAATAATGTAAGAAACAATTTCAGCCAATGTTACGCCCCGCGCCGCAACTTGCCCTTGCGCTACTGCTCTGACTTGCCGGTTGATACTGGACGGCCAGCGGCCTCAACGTATATATCTGCTTCCTTGGCAGCTTCGATGAATGGCATGCGCGAAATACCAGCGACATGCAAGCGTCAGAACTTTCGGCGGTTTGTACCCACTTCCATCACTTGCTCACTGGGTGTCACTGATCCGGGTTGTCGACCTTACAGCCGATACCATGGCATCCTTGATAGTTGCCTTGAATGTCAAAATTCGGACTGCCGTCTTTATCGTACTGGGGCCGGTCATCGATGATGTTAGACCCGGCAGTGGATTCGAGATCTTTCAGTCGCCTCCGGTCTCTTCGATCCTGTCGTTCCAGGTCATCCATTGTGCGCTGCTGGTCGTCGGCTCGTTTCTGGTCTTGATTCATCATGCAGTCAGCAAAACTGTTTGATCCCTGTCGATAGCCATATGAAGCGCACTTATCCCGATCCATTGCTCGCTGGTCTTCAGAGCTGACGCAACCGGCAACAGCCAGCGGTACAAGCGCGATCAGAATATATCTCATGTTGAAACTGGGCATTCGTCCCCTCCAGATTGTTCGGCCCGATTCCGCACATCAAACATTCACATGCACAACGTTGTCAATCTATCCCTCGTTTCTGTCCTTCGGGATGAGGCGGCTCTTTTTTGCTTCCAGCTATTGAGTTTGGTCGAGCGCGTGAGGGGAGGGCTGCGCATCCGTCGATCTGTTCTGAAGTGGACTCAATACGACAAATGCGATCACAACAAGAGCCACCATTGCCACGAGTATCCAAGCTGCTTGTCTATTCATAGTATGCTCCTACGCCCTACGCCTCATATTGCCCTTGCGCCATTTCTCCGCCTTGCCGGTTGATACCGGACGGCCCGGAGCTTCGACGTAGATATCAGCTTCCTTGGCAGCTTCTATGAATGCCATACGGACAACGCCGGGAGACATCTCCCCGTCATAGCATTTGATCAGTGCATGCTTGGCAATGTCCAGCTTTTCGCTATCAGTTCCCGGCCATTCGTTCACAATGAACTCTGCCGCCTGCATGATGGAGGTTATGACCTTCATGCTCCCGACTTGGCGGGTCATCACGGTTACTTCTTTGAACGGTAAATCTTCCATGAGTCGGAGAACGACGCGTGCTGCCAATCGGTTCCGCTAGGACTTGCGCTCTATCTGGCCGTCCTTGAGTTCAAAAATCCCATCTTGTCCGCCTTGTCGGTCGAAATCGCGGGAAAGTTCACCCCAGTATCCGAGAAATTGGCCACACGTGCTGCATGCAATGGCCGTCGTTCCATTCACATCGTCCGGAATGTTAAGATAGATCGTTCCGCAATCCTTGCACTCCAGTTTGTGGTTCAGACGTCTCATGTTGCAATCCCCCAAGACCGCTTGCTTCAGACTCCATTACACCTTCGCCCGGTGCAATGGAACAACGGACGTTTGAGACTGTTGTCGCATTGAGAAGTGGAGTGTCTTCCGGTGAAAAAACAATCAAAAATGACCACACCAGCAAGGTGCTCCTGCTCAAACAGATGAGGGATCGCTCCTTCAAAGAAGCAATGGGCACCCGCTTCAGTATAATTCCCAATGATGACGTTTTTAGAGAGCTGCTGGACCGTCTGGAGGAAGCAGAGCCACGCCTGCGCTAAGCCCTTAAATACTTCATGAGTCGGAAAGGCTCTTGTTGCGAGTCAGTTCTGCGCGATCTATTCAGGCGCAGAACTGCCACTTCGAGATTTGCGCAATTCCTTCCTCTTCCGGCGCTCGGCGATACGCTTGTTCTTCTCTGCTTTGGCTCTCAATGCTCGCTCGCGATTGCAGGCCAAAGTTCCTAAAACGCCGGCGTCTGCAATGCCACGCTCCATGAAACTGCAGATGGTCGTTATTAGCCTGTCGCGCAATTCCTTGCTCAACGGCCGCTGCAAATCCAGTTGCGCCACATTCGGCTGGTCCTGACCGTTGTTGGCTGTGCGCTTATCGGTTTGAACCGAGAAGCCAGCGGTCACGCGGCGGATTCCGGACCACAATTCTTGTCGGATTGGCGGCGAATGTCGCGATGATCCAGGCAAATCTCCTTCTGGCTGCAGGTGCCAAGTCTGGCGGTTCCGATCTGGCCACGGATGTTCTGCGCTTTCCCTTGGGCATTCTGACTGGCGTGGGTTTCATTGCCGGCGGCGCTATCTTGAAGCGTGGTAATCTGGTCATAGGAGTTACAACGGCAGCCACAATATGGGTCGTGACCGCCATAGGCCTCGCCTTTGGTGGAGGACAGTTGGAGCTCGCAGGGGCAGCTGTGGCTATCACACTCCTGGTATTATGGATATTTAAATGGGCCAATCCACACATTCGCAGGGAGCATAAGGCCCTGCTTGCCATAAAGGTCGATAACGACAAGGATCCAGTGCCGGATATCGAGGCTCTTGTTGCGCCACTCGGATATACGACGAATTTCCTCAAGCTGGTCCGGAATGGCGACGGAGCCGGGATCGTTGTCACATTTGAAATACGGTGGCGAAGGGCAGGGACTGGCGCGCCTCCCACGGACTTGATTACAGCGCTGAGCAAGCATTATCCTGTCCTCAGTCTGGACACAGAAGGAGACATGGCCGGACAATAGATATCAGGCCATCTCTATGAAAGAAAACCACTGCCGTTCAGATTATAGGTTATCGAATCGCCGACTTCGCGCACTTGAAGCGTAAAAGCTGACGATGAATCCGTTATGCTGCACGGCGATCGTGGGTTCCTTCTTCGACTTCCTTGACAATTTTGTCGACAAACATGGGCAAGTCCTCGGGAGAACGGGAGGTAATAATCCCCTGGTCGGTCACGACGGCCTCATCTTTCCAACTGGCCCCGGCATTTTTAACATCTGTCTTGATTGACCAATAAGAGGTGGCATTCTTTCCGCGAAGAGCATCGGCTTCAACCAACAGCCACGGAGCATGACATATTGCGGCTACGGTTTTTCCTGAGCGAAGGAAATCTTTGACAATCCGCATTGCGTCATCGTCGCGGCGCAGAACATCCGGATTGATCTGTCCGCGGGGCAAAACCAAAGCGTCAAACTCGTCAACGTTAACGTCTGACGCCAACAGATCGACATGCATCACTTCTCGCGTAAGACCAAGATTCATAAATTTAACTTATGAAACAGTGTGTTAGAGTGAATATCACGATAATTGGTTAAAGCGCTTGATGCGAAACATTACAAACTTGGCGTAAAGCCAGCTTGTTTCTGTGAGAGCAGGTCGGTTCACCCACCTTATGCTTCCCGATGGCGAGCCAACATCTCCACGCTTGCATTTTCGATCGAGGTTGTCCTGCCTGGATCTATCGTCCAACGTTCTGTTCGCTGGTTGTCTGTCAACAGCCGCGATCTATGCCGCCAAACTGTTAAATAGGAGCTCTGTTGAGTGGTAATGAGTATTTGGGCAATAGTTATAAACATAAAAGCAATGAGCTCATTCATCGAACGTACCCCTCCGATGGTACGGACAAAACTGCCACTATTATAACTTTGCTTCCAATTGCTCGTCGCGGTTTTTACTGACCGAAGCCCTAAAATCCGCGTAGACCTCTTGTCGCAAGGTCCTGTTGCGATGCGCCTGCTTTACTCACGCATGTCACAGGCACGCGCTTGCAACTGCCTGATGGGCGCTGTTCATTTCTGTTTTCGTCTCTTTGTTGGCGTGCCTGTTCGTCCTCAGCGTTAACGAAAAACCTGATTCGCTATGAGAGCAGCCCTTGTCGTTGTCCCGGACGTGACGACGTCTTCTACCAATCACAGTTCTGAAAATCCTAAAAAAGTCACTTAAAATCCGTTGATTATTAAGGCGCAAAGGAGCTCAGCTTCTCCAGAAGCGTCTCGGAAATCCTGAACTGACGCGCCGTTCCACGCCCCATAGAGTTCTTCACGATCGTCTCTTCCAATATTCCCCGCTTCACCAGAAGATCAACGGTCTCTTTGACGCCACTGCGCGTTAAAGCCGTGATTTCCATTATATTGGAAAGGGTTAGCTGTTGGTGGGCCTGGTTCATGCTGTACAGGATTGTCATCATGCCAACCTGCTTCAACCTTGCCTGGGGCGTTTCGTCCTCAATGGGGTGATCGAGGATTTCATGCAGGATCAGCCCTGAAAAGGCGAGATTGTGCCATTGTGATTTAAGTGCTCTTGCCATCAGATTTTACTGTGTTATATAAGATAGTATAAACGCGCATGACCGGAGTGGCATCTCCAGTCTGTACTGTCTTCTACCGCTTCGGAGGGAGCTTTCCATGAAAAACCTTCTGCTCAGTTTATTGCTTGCGACCTGCAGCATAACACCACTCTATCTTGCTCCTGTTGTCAAAGCCCAGGCAAGTGATTGGGGATGTCAGGTTATCCTGTGCCTCTCCAATCCCGGTGGCCCCACACAATATGGGCAATGCCGGCCGCCGATCCAGAAACTCTGGCGGGAACTGGCCAGGGGCCACGCGTTCCCGACATGCAGCGGCGTTGGCTTTCAAAGTTCCCGTCCAGGCTATGAGCCCTACTACTGTGAAACGGCATACAGACTGAAAAGCGATTACGACAGGCGCGGACGCAAAGCAACCTGCGTATCGACAGCCTTGCTGCCTGTGCGCAGTGAAGTCTGCTCAGACAGAAGTGATCCTACGATCGACGGGCGTCCGGTTCTGTCGCCGCACTGGCGGCGGCAGGGGAACCGTTACCAGTGCGTTGGATATCCGACCAAGCGCCCGAATGTGCGATCGCAACCGCACTATGTCGATGTCAGCATCGATGGCAAAGATTCGCACAGGGTGTGGTACTGACCGATGGCCGCCGCTTTCATAGAAATCGCGCAAAGTTGCGCGCCGGTGATCGAAGTGCAGACGCTTGCAGGTGTCATCAGTCTGGAGAGTGGTTTTCAGCCCTTCGCCATCCGCACCAATAGCGGCAAACCCCTTGCCGCGCAGCCGACATCGAAAGCTGAGGCAATTGAACTTGCGACATCTCTCGTCGCCGATCACCAGGATGTCCAGATCGGTCTTGGCGCTATCAGCGTGGAGGAACTCCGCAAGCTGAAGCTCTCGATTTCGGAAGCGTTCGAACCCTGCCTGAACCTCAGGGCAACGGCCACTCTTCTCGATGGCTATTATCGGCTCGCCCTTCGAGGCGGCGCCACGGCGGCACAGGCCGAGACAGTGATGCTCCAGTCCTACTATGGCCGCAATGATCCCTCCCTCGGTGCCACGGTCAGGTATGACGAACAAGTTCGCCAGGAGATGAAGAAATTGGCTCCAAAGCTTGATGCTCTGGTCCTTGCGGAGCCGCATGAGCAGGCCAGATCTATCGATCGGTCCCACAGTCATGTTGCGCGGCCCCTGACAAAACCTCTTTCGCCAGCCACCGAAGCCGCGTCATGGGATGTTTACGGCTCCCGACGGCGATCATCGGTGCTTGTCTTCAACAACAACCAGCCGGAGCAAAGTGAATGAACCCGAAAACCGGTATTCGTCCTGCTGCAGCCTCTGTTGTCACGGCGATCACAATTGTCGCCTGCCTGGTTGAACCGGCATTTGCTCAAGCAGCCGGTATCGAAACAGTTCTGCAGAACATCGTTGACATGCTGACTGGCAACATCGCCCGTCTGCTGGCGGTCATAGCCGTGATCATCATCTGCATAGCATGGATGTTTGGCTACATGGATCTGCGCCGCGCCGGCTTCTGGATCATCGGTATCGGTGGAATCTTCGGTGCCACCGAACTGGTAAACACCATCGTCGGGAGTTGAGTTGAGCGATATGGAGAACATTGCGAGCCTTGAAGAAGACATGCTTTTTCTCGCCTGCACCCGGCCAGCGATGATCGCGGGCGTGACGATGGAGGCGATGGGCGCGAATATCATGCTGACCACGATCCTTTACATTACCGCCGGTTCGATCGCCTACGCGCTTGTCGGCATTGTCTTCCACTTCGTCTTCCGGGCCCTGGTCAAACATGATCACAACATGTTCAGGATTCTCGTCGCGTGGATCCAAACCCGGGGACGGTCGCGCAATACATCCTATTGGCGTGGAGCCACGCTTTCGCCGCTAAAACTCACCAGACACTATGATGAAAGGGATTTGAACCTTGCCTAGCATCGCAACGTTGCGGTCTCGCGAACTTGGGCCGGAGACCTTTATTCCCTATATCCGCCATGTCGACGAGACGATCATTGCGCTCGATTCCGGAGCGATGATGGTGATGCTCGCGGTTGACGGCGTCTCTTTTGAAACGTCTGATGTCCTGGACCTCAACGGTCTTCACCGCAGTCTGAATACGCTCTATCGCAATATCGCCGATGAGCGGCTGGCGCTGTGGACGCACGTCATCCGCCGCCGCGACAACACCTATCCCGACGGCCATTTCAGTACTTCCTTTTCCCATGGCCTGAATACCAAATATCGTGAACGTATGGTGGGCGAGGATCTGTTTCGCAACGATCTTTACCTGTCCCTGATATGGCATCCCGCTCGATATCCAGCCAGGAAAGCCGCTGATTTCTTTTCCCGCCTGCGAAAGGCGCGGGGTTTCGAAACAGAACCTGACGAAGACGCGGTGAAGCAGTTGCGGGACAAAATCGCCGATGTCACCGCAGGTCTGAAACGCTTCGAGCCGCGCATTCTGTCGCTTTACGAGCAGGGTGGAGTTCTGTTCTCCGAGCCAAGCGAAGTCCTGCACCAGATCGTTGGCGGACGACGCGAGCCGGTTCCTCTGACAGAAGGAAAAATCTCCTCGGCAATCTATTCGGATCGGGTCATTTTTGGTCGCGAAACCGCCGAAATTCGTCATGAGGCTGACAGCCGATATGCCGGATTGTTCGGTATCAAGGAATATCCGGCCACCACCCGCAGCGGTTTGCTGGACGGCATTCTGACCGCGCCGTTCGAACTCATTTTGACGCAATCCTTCGCATTCGCCTCGAAAGCCGATGCCCGGTCGATCATGGGACGGAAACAAAACCAGATGGTCAGTAGCGGTGACAAGGCAGCATCGCAGATCGACGAGCTTGGTGATGCGATGGACGATCTGGAATCAAACCGGTTTGTCCTGGGCGAGCATCACCTGGTGTTGTCCGTCTTTGCCCCATCTGTGAAGGTCCTTACTGACCATATGGCAAAGGCGCGAGCCTACCTCACCAATGGCGGTGCGGTAGTCGCCCGAGAAGACCTGGGGCTTGAAGCGGGATGGTGGGGACAGTTGCCCGGCAATTTCCGCTATCGGGCGCGTTCGGGCGCCGTCACGTCAAGGAACTTCGCGGCATTATCTCCCTATCATTCCTATCCGACCGGCCAGAAGGACGGCAATGAGTGGGGGCCGGCAGTCGCCATCCTTAAAACTGCGTCCGGTTCGCCATTTTATTTCAATTTTCATCACAGCGATCTTGGCAATACCTTCGTGTGCGGCCCTTCGGGCGCCGGCAAGACGGTGCTGTTGAACTTCATGCTCTCCCAGCTCGAAAAGCACAATCCGCACATGGTATTTTTCGACAAGGATCGAGGGGCAGATCTCTTCGTGCGCGCTGTCGGCGGCACATACCTGCCGCTGCGTAACGGCGCTCCCACCGGCTGCGCGCCACTGAAGGCACTCGAGCTTAATGAGCAGAATAAAGTGTTCCTGGCGCAGTGGATTGGTAAACTGGCTGGATCGGCAAAGCGTGAGCTAACCGTCATGGAATTGCGCGACATCGCTGCGGCGGTCGACGGATTGGCTGATCTGCCGAGGGAGCGACGCTCCGTCGGCGCCTTGCGCACGTTCCTCAACAACACAGATCCTGAAGGCATTGCCTCGCGACTACGGCGGTGGGAAAGGGAAGGGCCGCTCGGCTGGGTCTTTGACAACGAGTCCGATGACATCGGGATCGGTGCCAAATTTATCGGTTATGACATGACTGATTTCCTTGATAATGAGGAAATCCGCATCCCGTTGATGGCCTATCTGTTCTTCCGCATCGAGCAGTTGATCGACGGTCGCCGTATTATCATTGTCATCGACGAGTTCTGGAAGGCGCTCCGGGATGAAAGTTTTCGTGACCTGGCGCAAAACAAGCTCAAGACGATCCGCAAGCAGAACGGCCTCATGCTGTTTGCCACGCAGAGCCCGCGAGATGCCATTGTCTCTTCGATCGCTCACACGATTATCGAGCAATGCCCCACGCAGATATTTCTTCCGAACCCGCGCGGCAACCGTGCAGACTACGTCGAAGGCTTCAAACTGACCGCACGCGAATTCGAACTTGTTTCACGCGAACTTGCGGTCGAAAGCCGGCGCTTCATCGTCAAGCAAGGGCATAACAGTGTTGTCGCCGAACTGAATCTCAGAGGCTTTGGCGACGAGCTTGCCATATTGTCCGGCCGCACCGCAAACGTCGAACTTGCCGATGCAATCCGTCGCGAAGTCGGCGAACGGCGCGAGGACTGGCTGCCAGTGTTTCAACAAAGAAGGAGAGCGGAATGATCAGCCTGAACAGAAAACTGGCGGCGCTTGCGATAGCCGCTGTCATGCTCCCGGCAGATATGACGCACGCGCAGGGCATTCCCGTCATTGATCAGACGGCAATTGCCAAACATATCGAGAGTATCACGCAGCTGAAATCTCAGCTCGACGCCCTCAACCGGCAAATCAAAGAGGCTCAGCAACTTTACGGAGCGCTGAACAAGATTACCAACATGGCCGATGTTGCGAGCCTGCTGAACGATCCTTCAATCCGCAAGGCATTGCCACAGGATTTCAATGCGATAGAAGGCCTGTTTAAAGGATCGGGCGAGGGCGTTTTGGGTCAATCCGCGTCGAAATTCCTTGAGAAGAATTCGACCTATCGCACGGATACCAGTGATTTCTATGCTCAGGAATTATCTCGCCTGCAGAACCAGAATGCAGGGCAGTTGAGCCTGGGTCAGCAGATTTACGATACAGCCACCAGGCGCATTGACGGCATCGATCAACTGCGCCGGCAGATTTCCAATGCTGCCGATGCCAAGGATATTGCCGATCTGCAGACGCGGCTGCAGGCGGAAACGGCTTTCCTGCAAACAGACGCACTGCGCATGCAGGGTTTGCAGATGGTCCAGCAGGCACAGGTGCGGGTCGAAGACCAGCGTAAAGCCGAGGACTGGCGAAAACGCATGGACGCAATGGGGGCAGCGCTCAAATGAAACGTGCAATTTTTGCGGTCATCGCGCTGGCGCTGTCAGCCTGTTCAGGCGAGGCAGAAAAGACCTATACCGTTGATGAACTGATGGCCGATGATGCTTTGCTTACGAAGCTTCTTGGCAAATGCCGCAACAATCCCGGCGAGCTTCAGGGGACAACCAACTGCATAAATGCACAGGCGGCTGATGGCAAAATGCGTCTTGAACGCATGCGCAAATCGTTCGGAGGCTAGGCAATGTATGAGGTCTTCAGCTTCGTGGATGGTCAGTTCAAGACGCCTTTGGAAAACTTCATCTCCTCCGGCACCTCGAACATCGCCGATTGGGTAAGTGGTCCACTCACTGCGGCGTTGACCCTTTACGTCGTCCTTTATGGCTACATTGTCCTGCGTGGTTCCGTGCAGGAGCCTATCCTTGAGTTTGCTTTTCGGGCAATCAAGCTTGCGATCATCGTCATGCTGGTGAGAAACGCCGGCGAATACCAGACCTATGTAACCAATCTGTTCTTCGAGACGCTGCCGAAAGAGATTTCCCAGGCTCTGAACGCCGGTACCGCGCCAGGTGCCTCTACCTTCGACAGTCTGCTCGACAAGGGCCAGAAGTGCGCCTACGAGGTCTGGGCCCGTGCATCGTGGCCAGTCGATATCGTCACCGGTATCGGCGGGATGATGGTCATTGGCGCGAGTTTCATCGTCGCTGCCATAGGCTACATTGTTTCGCTCTATGCGAGGCTGGCACTTGCCATCGTACTTGCGATCGGCCCAATCTTCGTCGCACTTGCGATGTTCCGGTCCACCCGCCGTTTCACCGAATCCTGGATCGGTCAGCTTGCCAATTTCGTTATACTCCAGGTTCTGGTCATCGCGATCGGTTCGCTGTTGATTACCTGTATCGATACAACCTTCACGGCGATCGAGAGCTACAGCGACGTTATGATGCGCCCCATCGCCCTCTGCGCCATCTGCCTTGCAGCACTTTACGTCTTTTATCAGTTGCCCGGCATTGCATCAGCGCTCGCGGCAGGCGGGGCATCTTTGACCTACGGATATGGCGCCGCTCGCGACGCTCACGAGGGGACCCTTGCCCGGACAACGTCGCACAGCGCACGTGCGGTCCAGCGTGGTGCGCGCTCAGTGGGGCGACGCTTCAGTGCGGGAAGGAGCGAATGATGATGCTCGCTTCAAGACACCGGACAGGTTGTTTGCACATGTTTCGTATCGCTTCATGGGTTCTTCTTGCCGGGATAATCTCCGCCTGCAGCTCGTTGACGCAAACCCTGCCCAAATGTGATGGCTATTCGCGGCGACCGCTGAACCGCTCCATGTGGCAGTGGGAGGCGACCGGTCAACTGAAACAGCAGACGTCGAAGGCCATTCCCGCGGACCCGGCAAGCCGTGCTGCTTCCTATGCAGCGGAACCGGCTTTTGTGACACCGGCCGCCATTGCACGTTTTGAAGTCGCAGCGTCATACCTGCCATGCGAGAACGAGTGACATGATTACGCCGGATAATCTCAAAAGCTATTTCGACAGGGCGCGCCGGTTCGATCAGGATCGGTTGATCCAGGTTGAACGCTCGGCCCGTATTGCCTGGCTTGCTGCCGGTTGTGCCGGCATTATTGCGGTTGTATCCGTCTTCGCCATTGCAGGACTTACGCCCTTGAAAACGGTGGAGCCTTTCGTGGTTCGCGTCGATAATTCGACCGGGATCGTCGATGTTGTCTCCGCGCTGACGTCTAATCCCGGCACCTATGACGAGGCCGTCACCAAATATTTTGCGGCAAGGTATGTTCGCGCCCGCGAAAGTTACATCTGGAGCGAGGCCAGGGAGAATTTCCGCACGGTTGCCTTGCTGTCAGCGCAGCCGGAACAGACCCGTTTCGCGACGCTCTACCGGGGCAGCAATCCGGATTCGCCGCAAAATATTTACGGCCGCAGCGTCGTGTCACGCATCAACATTGTATCCATTTCGCTGATCAACGCCAATGTTGTTTCTGTCCGCTACACGCGGACGATCACCCGGGGAGATGATGTTGGTACCACGCACTGGGTGGCAACACTTACCTTTTCTTACGTCAATACGCCGATGTCATCCACCGACAGGCTGGTCAATCCCCTGGGATTTGCCGTTAGTGAATATCGGGCTGATCCGGAGGCCGTAAATTGAGACAGAGATTCCTGGTTGTTTCTGCTCTGATCCTGGGTCTATGCTCGACCGGGCTGGCGCTGGAAGTGCCCCGCGGCGCATCACAAGACAGCCGCGTCCGTTTCGTAGACTATCAGCCATACAATATTACGAGGATCGTCGCGACGCTGCGATCCTCGGTTCAGGTCGAATTTGCAACCGGCGAGGAGATCGCTCACGTCGCACTTGGCAACAGCGTGGCATGGGAGGTGGCGCCGGCCGGCAACATCCTGTTTCTCAAGCCGCGGGAAAACCAGCCGGTCACCAATATCTCGGTTGTGACGACCAGACGCGACGGTTCGACCCGAAGCTATCAGATGGAACTGACTGTGCGCAACGGCACGGTTGAAGCCGGACAGAACACCTACTTCTATGTAAAATATCGCTATCCGGCCGATGAGGCGGAGCGCCGCCGTCTGGAGGCTGCGGTACGCAGGCAGGCAAGTGATGCCGGCAAAGCGGATGAGGTGCTGGCACTTCATGAGGCCTTTGGCCCGCGAAACTGGCGCTATTCCGTACAAGGCACCGCCACACTCGAACCGCAGGCGGTCTACGACAACGGCAAGATCACCACTTTCGCCTTTGCCGGCAACCGGGACATGCCAGCAATCTACATGGAAAACTCCGACGGCACTGAAAGCCTCGTCCCGAAAACCACGGATGGCAACCTGGTGCTGGTCCATGCCATCAGCCGCAAGTTCATTCTACGTATGGGTGGCGAGGTGCTGTGCGTGTTTAACGAGGCCTATGATCGCCTCGGCATCAATCCGGATACCGATACAACGTCGCCCTCCGTCGAACGCGTCATCAAGATGTAACCATTCAGTCCACAATAGGGAAATTTCATGGCCGAGGAAGACGACACCCGGATCCCGGGAGAGCGCGCGGAAATATCGACCGGCCTCCTCATGGAGAACAATCCGATCTTGAAGCGCGGCGCGGTTGCCATGGCGGTTGTCGCCTTTATCGCCTTTGCACTTTGGTCGATGCGCGGCCAGAGCAGGCCGGACGAAACAACCCGACCGGAGCGGATTGTTATCCGCCAAACGTCGGATTTCGAACCGGCCAGGGAGCCGGCCCAGCCGGTCATCAAGCCGGCCGAAGTCCAACTGCCGACACCAGGCGCGGGTGAAAAGGACCAGAATGATGAGGATGACAAGCTCCTTGATGCTGCTCGACGGTCGCCGGTTATAGCCTATGGCGGCGAAAAGACACCGCCTACCGGGGGGCAGAACGATGAACAGGGATCAGATCCGCCGTCGAACTACCTTCCATTCGACGCTGATCGCGGTGCTTCTGGTTCGAACGGCGAAGACGAAGATCAGCGGTTCAACAGGACGCTGACACCGACGCAGTTGCAAGGCTCGCGTGCGGGTATACTCGGCAACCGAAACCTCATCGTGGCGATGGGAACCTCGATCCCTTGCGTTCTGGAGACAGCGCTTTCCTCAGATCAGCCGGGCTTTGTAAGCTGTGTCATCAACCGCGATGTGATGTCGGACAATGGCCGCGTCGTTTTGATGGAGAAGGGCACGCAGATCGTAGGCGAATACCGGGGAGGCCTGCGCCGCGGCCAGAAACGCCTGTTCGTGTTGTGGAACCGTGCAAAGACGCCCAGGGGCGTGATTATTACGCTCGCCTCGCCTGCAACCGATGCGCTTGGACGCGCCGGCATCAACGGCTACGTCGACACCCATTGGTGGGAGCGCTTTGGTAGCGCAATCCTGCTTTCGATTGTCGGTGATGCGACCTCCTATGCGAACAATCGGCTGCGCGAAGGTGATGTCGAGGCGCAAAACACCACGAGTGCCGGTCAGCAGGCAGCTGCGATTGCCGTGGAGCAATCGATCAATATCCCGCCTACGCTTTTGAAGCACCAGGGCGAACTGATCGCGGTCTTCGTGGCGAGAGATCTCGATTTCTCACAGGTCTACCGGCTTCGTGTCACGGAGTCGAGAAATCGGATTTACGATCGTGCTGTGCTCGGGGATTTCAGCCCGACATCAACTCTGGTCACCAAATAGATATGCCGATGACCGAAGGGGCAGATTCTACTGTCGTGCGGACGCTTCTGGCGCCATTTTCGCCTTATCTTCGCGACGATTCGCTCTTTGAGGTTATCGTCAACAGACCAGGACAGATCCTGACCGAAGGGACGGCGGGATGGCAGAACCACGATCTGCCGGAGTTGGCGTTTGGCAAGCTAATGCGTCTCGCACGCGCTGTTGCGAGCTACTCCAACCAGTCGATCAACGAAACGTGGCCGATCCTGTCTGCCACGCTGCCAGGCGATGAGCGTATACAGATTGTGATACCGCCAGCAACGACCAAGGGAACCGTCAGTGTCACGATCCGAAAGCCATCATCCATATCGCTGAGTTTGGACGATCTTGATCAGAGCGGCCTGTTTGAGGGGACGGCGAAAGCCCAAAGAGACGTCAATGCGTCGGATCGCAAGCTTTTGGAGCTCTACAGGAACAGAGCTTATAAGGTATTCCTGCGGGAAGCAGTCTATGCAAAGAAAAATATTATCATCTCAGGTGCAACGGGATCCGGCAAGACAACATTATCCAAGGCGCTGATCCGTCATATTCCCTCAAGTGAGCGGATTATTGCGATAGAGGATACGGCCGAGCTGATTATCCCTCAATCCAACCACGTACGTCTGTTTTATTCCAAAGGCGGTCAGGGCATAGCGAAGATTGGTGCCAAGGATCTGCTTGAATCCTGCATGCGCATGCGACCAGATCGAATTCTGTTGCAGGAACTGCGAGATGGAACGGCATTCTACTACATCCGCAATGTGAATTCAGGGCACCCCGGGTCAATCACAACGGTTCATGCTGACTCCGCGCGCCTTGCCTTCGAACAGCTAACATTGCTGGTCAAGGAATCGGAAGGCGGCCACGACCTCGAAAGGCATGATATCCGCGCGCTTTTGAAAGTTGCCATCGATGTCGTCGTGCAGTGCAAACGCGCTGATGGTCGGTTCCGCGTGAGCGAAGTCTACTACCGCCACGACGACGTAGTCAAAGCCAGCAGCTCTGCAGGGTCGTGAACATCAACACGGCTAGGCCCCAGTTTTGGCACCGGTTCACGACCTTATTCCCTATGTCCCGCTTTGTTGGCGTAAGATTCACCTCTCTCTCGCCTGATAACGCAAACTGTCAGGTGAGAGGTTGATACTAAACCATATTGATATCGGTCTGGGAAAAATCATTGCCTTTGAAGAGGAGTGGCACCCGTTTTTCTTTCGCACAGGCATAGGAGAAGCAATCTCCAAAATTCAGCCGGGCGGGGTGCGCAACAAAACGGCCATATGCTTTGGCTGCCTGAATTGCCGTGCGGTGCAGGGAACCGTTCACCGACATCTCCTCTGCTCCAATTGTCTCCATAAACCTGGCAACGTCTTGCTGTGCCTGGTCGATAAGATCGGGCGGTGTCGGCTTCTGATCTCCATACAAAGAAATGGATACGATGCGGGCCAAGCTCATCACAGCCTCAAACATGGAAAGCGAGGAATAATAGATCGGTTTTTTTGCTGTCTCAATTTTGCCGATAAGATACCCCGCATCTTCTTCGCTGGCACAAATGGCCACAATTGCCGATGCATCGAGAAACATCAGATTTCCCACATATCGTCGGTGTATCTCTTCATGTTAAAATCAGGTTTTGCATGACCCATTCTTGCACGTATATCGTTCTGAATTTCCCTGATCCTGTCCCTTAACGGTATGGCTTTTTGAGCACGGGCCAGCTCATTCTGCAGAGCACGTTTAACTGCCTCGGTCTTTGTCCGTGCATTTGTGAGCTGCTTAATCTTCGTAGCCAGAGCATCGACCTCGTTGTCTCGAATAAAAAGGGACATGTTGGGCACTCCGAATATATCACTCTATGAATATCTGTATATCTTAAACGAGATATACATGCAAGTTACAAAGCCTTTAAGCAGAGAAGGCGGGAAAGGGGAGTCAGTGATGATCGGGACACACATAACGCCGCGCGCGGAAAGGCACCTTGGATCATGGTCATCTCCCCAGAGCGGCATGCGTTTGACGGGGTGTTGATGCTTCCAACCGGGCGATATAGATCGCAACCGGCAGTTCCTTGCACGGGCGTCGTGGCCAGCGCCTTTGTTTGTAAGCATCGAGAGTCTTCATCTAACAATGTGTCGTCGATCAGAAAATGTCGCACATCATTGTTCTTTTCTTCGATTGGAAAAGTCCAAACCGTCCCTAAAGATTTAGCACGATGCTCATCTATTATACTATCTTACATAAGAAAGTAAAATCTCTTCCGGTGTTCGCTCATTATCCCGTTAAATGTCGTTGAAGCTCATGGCTTGAGCGGGTCTGATGGCGGCGTTGGGAGGAGACGAGCCAACGAGGATAGCTGGCGGGAGCTGGAAATCGCCTGGGCATGCCGGTCAGTTCTTTTCTCACGGAGAGAGTTTATGATGAACATGAACAAATAAGGCAACCACCATTGCCGCCCTTTTGTTCCCGCAGATCGCCGGCCGTGCGTCCGCTATCAAATCCGCCAATGAATTCGGTCTGTTTATCCTGCGTGGCCAGCGATCGATACCCAGATCTGCGAGGGATCACAGTAGCCCCCCCTTGACGGCAGGGGGCGGGGCGCTGGTGGAACCGGAAGGGATGCCGGCAAAGCCTGGAAGGCGACGCAATACGGCTGCCGCTATCTTCGGGTCTGGCGGTGACTGGATGGCCATGCGGTTCGGTCTCCTGCATCTGGCCGCTTCAACACCATTCCCTTTTCTCGTGTCGCCTAAGGTGCCGGCGGCGATCAGCGTCAACCCCGCAAGGGGGTTCCCCTTCGCTTTCGCTTCGGTGACGCCTGCGGCGCGGCCCCTTCTTTGGGCGCCATCGGGAATGGTCCCGAGCAACCACAGGAGTAAGTCACATGGCCACCACGATCGCAACGCTGACACAGAAGACTGACGGCAGTTTCGAAGGCGTATTCGCCACCATCCGGGTCAATGCCCCGATCGCCATCGTCCCGAACGCCAACAAGGCCACCGAAGAAGCCCCGGACTACCGCATTATCCACCGCAAGACAGGCTTCGAGATCGGCGCCGGCTGGAACCGTATTGCCCGGCAGACCGGTGAAGAATACCTCTCTGTCAAGCTGGAAGCGCCAGAGATCGGCGTTATTTTCGGCAATCTCGCATCCGCCCCCGGCGGTGAGCCGAACCGAAAGGTCATCCTCTGGAACAATCCAGCCTGACCTATGGATTGCCGGCCCTGGAAACAGGGCCGGCGTCATTTCAGACCGCAGGTCTCTCCGTTCGGAACCCCCAAATCAGCCGCAAGACGATCACCGGCTCCAGGCCGCCACCCTACCGCTCGCGTCTCCAATGACAACGTCGCCCGTAGCGGCGATGGCCGCGCAAGTTAGCCGGCATTCGCCAGTCACGACGTTTGACATAATGGTATCACCAGTCATATTTTCCAGTTCGAACAAGTTGAGCGCATCATTCAACCACAATGACATGGATGGGACATAGCGAGCGTAGAGTGGATTATCCGATCCGCACGAAACGATTGACTTTCGCTGCCATATCCATGTCCTTGCGCCGGAAATAGATCGCCCGGCCGCAACGTATCGGACTATGTCCCTGCACGATGATGATCTGCTCATCCTTGCGCATTGACTGGGTGATCTCGTGCGGCATAATCAGGGGGCGACGATGAAAACTGACGCTTTCCGATTTGCGCGTGCCGCCATTTCCTGTACTCCAGCCGATGTTACGGGATCGGCCCGGCACCTCTATGGTCATTTCCCCGCATTGGGCCGAGACATTGCGGGCCGTGTTGAACGCCTTGATCGCGGCATATGAGGCGAACGCGCAACCATCGATCCAGGAAGTTGCGCCATCCTTCCCGAAATGCCTCTCCAACTGACCCACCGATTGATACATCAGCATCATGCTGATGCCGTATTTCCGGCCGCGATCACGTGCTTCCTCCAACACGCGCATATAGCCGAGCAAGTCAACCTCATCCAGTGCAAAAAGTGCGCGGCGCTTAAAGGCACCGTCGGCCTGAATCATGGCGTTGACGAGTGAGCCGATGATGACGCGGCCAATGCCCGGATAAGAGCGCAAGACTGAAGCGGGGATGTTGAGAAATACATCTTTTCGGCCGGTGGCGATATCGCTCGGCTTGAAGGCGTTGCCGCAAACCAGCGCGGCGTAGCCGTCCAGCGACAGCCACTGCGTATTGACAGGATACAGTCGCGTGTCGCCGTGGTCACGGGTGGAACCACTGGCATTGGCTTCGAAACGGCCCGGTCGCTGCTGCGTTCGGGACATCGTGTTGGTGTTTTCAGCCAAGGCGAGGACAATGTCGTGTCCGCGGCTGCAGGCCTCAGCCGGGAATTCGGACCGGAGAATATTTTTGCCCGCACAACTGATATCGCAGACCCCCAAGCCATTGCAGCTTTTTTTGCGGAACTAAAAACAACATGGGCTGCGCCAACAATCCTTGTCTGCAATGCCGGGATTTCGCCAAAGGGTGCAAATGGCGCCCTGCCGTTTTCTGAAATTGCGCTCAGTGAATGGAATGGAGTGATCAGCATCAATTTGACCGGTGCAATGCTATGCTGCCAAGCTGTACTACGAGACATGGTGGAAGCAGGATTTGGCCGCATCGTCCTAGTCGGCTCTGTAGCAGCCCGTGGGCGTCCCAAGATTGCCGGTGCAAGTTATGTAACCTCCAAAGCAGCCTTGTCGGGCTTGGCAAGAGCGCTGATCGAACCGTATGCCAATCACGGAATTACAGTCAATCTTGTAGCCCCGGGTCGTATCCTGACTGACATGACAGGGCCTGTTGATCGACCGTCGAACAATGCTGCTCTTGAGCGTATTCCGTCACGACGTTTAGGAAAACCCGAGGAGGTTGCAGCGCTTGTCGCGTTCCTTGCCGGTGAAACTGCGGGTTTCATCAACGGAGCAACAATCGATATCAATGGCGGTGAAATTGTTGCTCCCTGAACACTGCGATCATGCTCGCATCAACTTCCCCGGAAATATTTGGAACCTTAAAATAGCGGCGTTCACTGAAAGATAGCAATCCGATGGTCAAGCCAATAGTCGCAGTTTGTTCACAGGATGGTGAGCTCTACGTACTTTTAAGATATATCCTTGAAGCTGAGGGCTATGGAAGCGTCGTGGCCACTGAATTGTCGGAGATGAGGCGAATTACTTGCGAAGAGAGACTCCACGCAATCATCGTGGACTGTTGCGACGATTATGACGCTGCTATCGAATTATGTTGGCAGTTCAAATCTGATGATGCGACGGAGGGCGTCCCGATTGCCACGCTTCTGAGTCCCGGCGATGCACATCGGTTCGTCAAATTGATAAAGGCCGGTGTCGAAGATAGCTTTGTGCGTCCGCTTATGCCTGATAAATTATTGCAATTTCTTCGTGGTATCTCTCCAGCCGACGACGATGTTGCGCAGTACCATCCAAAGCGCACCGTTCGAATTTTGCGTAAGGGTCATTTCGAGATAAATCTGGACGCACATTATGCCACTTTCAAGCGACGCAGGCTCGATCTCGGCCCTATCGGATTTCGGCTGCTTTTTCATTTGCTGCAATATCCCAATTGCGTCCACAGCCGAGAAGAATTGGTCGATGTTGCTTGGCCCGACGGTGAAAGTACCGACTTAAGAGCGGTGGACGTTCATCTTAGCCGGTTGAGAAAAGCCTTGAAAACCGGTCCAGGGCGGCGTTGTCCAATAAAAACGGTGCGCTCATGCGGTTACCTCCTTGAGGTAAAAAGCGTTCCTTGACGGCATGTCGCGGCTTTTCTTCAATGATGATCCTCGGGATTTCACGAGCCTTCTCCAGTTGAGGCCAACTGAGCGTATCGGTTTTTTCGTGCCCCGTGTTCGGCCCTAGGGATTCACCTCAATCCCGGTTCAGTTCCGCACGGAAATCAACATCCAAGAGCAAGACTCTCGATCATCAACGCAATGAAAAGTTTATCTTGATCAGAACTGCATGCGGAACTGTGCTGTCAATGCACCACCGACGACATCTTCGCCGAATTGGAAATCACCCCGCACACTTCCAACCATCAATCGCTCAGCGCCACCGATTTTGCCCGTCAAGGACAATAGATTCATGCCGATGCTTGCTTCCCCATAGGTTTGAAGCCGCTTTGTTTTGACGGGAAGGACGATCGGATTGGCGCTGCTCTGGTCAATGACCATCGTTGCATCAATGTCACCGGCAAAATCGTGATAGGCCGTTAGCGTAACAAACGGTGAAAGGCGAATACGATCATCAAGGACGAAATAATTCCTGGAAACAGTCAATCCTCCAAAGCCGATCATGCTCTCCACATCATCAAAGCGAACTTTCCCCTCTTTCTGGTTCAGAAGAATATTGCGCGGTATGGAGAGGTCGTCTGTCTGGTTCATCGAGTAGGTAAAGCCAACAGCAGGGATGAAGCTCCAGTCGTTGCGCGCGTAGGTGTAAGAAGCTGAGCCGCCAATAGAGTTACGGGTTCCGGAAACTTTCTCGCCCCCAATTTGAAACACCTCGTCATTCACATTGACAGTATAATCAGTCAGTTCCTGCCGGACTTGCAGATCGAGGAAAAGCGGGCCTTTGGTAAAGGCGGCATAGGCGCCATAGAAAACAGATTGGAAATCTGTTGTATTGTCATAGTTTTTTTGATCGGAACTACCAAATATCTGACCTGCGGTAACTCCGAAATTGATGTTGGCGTCTGTATCATTGATGTTGAAGAAGCCGCCGTCAAAGCCAAACTGATAGCCTATATACCGGGAATCCAGTTTGGCGGGCGTATCAATCAGCGTCCCATCAGGCTGCCGGATTGTTCCTGACGTCTCGATTGTTGACATGCCTGAATTGGTCCGCATCCAGGGGGCAATGCCGAATTGATTCTTGTCAGGATCAATTGGCGCCGAGACCAGACCGCTGGAGGGTTTGAAGAAAGATGAAGCAACGACGTTCTGGGCAGCGATAAAACCTGAAACGACAGCGCTTGCAGCATTCCCGTCGACACCGGATTTAACCACATACTGGTATCCGTTACCGCCGCTGGCAGGTTGGCGGACAAGGTCATAACGGACAACGCCACCGGTGGGCAAACCATCTGCAGTGACGGCAAGGTCATTTCCAGACCCCTGAATGTCGACCAACAGGATGGAGCTCCCAAGAACAGGTTCTGTTACTTCGGAAATATTATTGAGGTGAAGATTCATCTTCCCCATCGCAACACCACCAATTGTAACGACGTCGGCGGTTTCAGCTACAAGGTCGATGTCGAGCGAAATCTGCCCCGACTGCCCACCCTGGTAATTAGAAGTAATATTAAAACGATCACCGGTTTTGTCATTGACAAGACTGGCACCGCCACCGGTTAACGACAAATTGGCCTGGGTCTGCGATGTACCACCCAGTTGCAGCAGGCCGCCATTGACAGTTGTACTTCCGTTCAACGCACCGAGAGTGCTTCCTTCGCTTAGCAACAGGGTTCCCGCGTTGACGATTGTGCCACCCGTGTAGGTGTTCGTGCCGGTGAGAACCGTGGTTCCGCTGCCGTTCTGGCGGACACTGCCGCTGCCGCTGATATCCCCGCCAAATGTCAGCGTGTTCGAGCGGTTGAAGGCAAGCTGGCTGTTATTGGCGATGTTGCCAACCACCGAACCGCTGGTGCCGCCGTTGCCGATCTGCAGGATGCCGTCGCTGATCGTTGTCCCGCCTGAATAGCTGTTCGTGCCGGTCAAGACCAATGTGCCTGCACCTTCCTTGCCGAAGGCACCGGTGCCGCTCAGGGCTTGCGATACGGTAAAGCTGTTGTTCGCCGCAGCAACATCGATCCCGCCGCCATTACTGCTCATAGTGAGATCGCGACTTGCATCGAATTCCGCAAAGCTCGTACCCGTCACCTGGAGCACGCCGCCGTCCAGCCGCAGCGAACCGTTGGCTGCACCGAGATTCTCATCTGCCGAGACCGACAGTTTTCCGTCACGGATCGTCGTGCCGCCCGTATAGGTGTTCGTGCCGGTCAGCACCAGTGTGCCAGCACCTTCCTTGCTGAAGGCACCGGTGCCGCTCAGGGCTTGCGATACGGTAAAGGTGTTACCCACGTCATCAACATCAATCCCGCCGCCATTGCCGGTCATGGTGAGATTGCGGTTCGTGCTGAGCCCTGTCAGCTCTGTTCCCGTGACCTGCAGAACCCCGCCGTTCAATGTCAGTGAGCCATTTGCCGTGCCGAGATTTTCATCGGCCGAGACCGACAGCGTTCCATCGCTGATCGTCGTTCCGCAATGGCTGTTGGCGCCACCGAGCTTAACCGAACCTCCACCGGTTTTCTCAATGCCGCCGCAGCCACCGGCACCGCTGGTAACTGGTACGTCAATAGATGTGGTTACCCCTTCAAGGACACGGAGATCCATGGGTTTGGTTGCATCACCAGCTACCAGGGCACCATTCGTGCCGGCAACGAGACTATACCCATTGCTGACGAATTGAAGGCTTTCCACCGTTTGCGGGCCTTCAACGGTCACCACTCCCCCTAAGGCAACGCCGGTGGGGGTCTTGAAGATCGCTGTCTTGCCCCCAAAAGGAGCAGGGCCTTGTCTATCCTCGTTCACCCACAGAGTATCGTTATTCCAGGTGCCATTGCCGCCGGCGTTATCGTCGCCTTTCCAATATTGCTCCGTTCCATCCGATACAACAATATCGATATATCCACTCTCTGCTGTTGTATCGATCGTAAATATCTCATCACCCAGGCCATCTGGCAATGTTCCAATGTCAAGGCCGTTATCAGTCAGGCTATCGCCATAGGACATGATCCGGTAGTAACCGATGCCAGCACCACCAGCGTTCGACAGGTTAAGTGTCCCGTCAAGTGTCAGATTGCCACCAACAGCAATGAAATCATTTATACTGCTGCCTCGGTCTGCATTGGTGCCAGGCGTTGAGAGCTCGAACTCGGAAGTGGAGCCAGCGCCAAGGGTCAGGTCACCGCCAATTGACAAACGACCGATTGAGCCACCCGGGGCAATCGTTGCGCTACTTGCAACGTCAACATTGCCACCGATTGTTCCGTTGCCGCCAAGCTGCCCTCCTGCTGCGACATTAACATCACCACCCAAATTATTGTCTACGCGCAGCCTGCCTGATGTAACATCTGTCGTGCCAGTAAACGCGCTGCTGTCGCCGGTAAGGATGGTGGTGCCGCTGCCGTTCTGGCTGACGCTGCCGCTGCCGCTGATCGCACCACCAAGCATCAATGTATCGGAACGACTGAGGACAAGCTGGCCATTATTGGCGATGTTGCCAACTATCGAACCACTGCTGCCGCCACTGCCAACCTGCAGGATGCCGTCGCTGATGGTTGTCCCGCCCGTGTAGCTGTTCGTGCCGGTGAGGACCGTGGTTCCGCTGCCGTCCTGGCGGACGCTGCCGCTGCCGCTGATACCGCCGCCAAATGTCAGCGTGTTGGAGCGGTTGAAGGCGAGCTGGCCATTATTGGCGATGTTGCCGGTTACTGTGCCGCTGGTGCCGCCGTTGCCGATCTGCAGGACGCCGCCGCTGATCGTTGTGCCGCCCGTGTAGCTGTTGTTACCGGTTAGCACCAATGTGCCAGCACCTTGTTTGCTGAAGGCGCCGCTGCCGGACAAGGCTTGCGATACGGTAAAGGTGTTGTTTGCCGCAGCAACATCGATACCCCCGCCATTGCCAGTCATGGTGAAATCATGGCTTGTGCCGAGTTCTGTCAGGTCAGTTCCCGTAACCTGCAGGACGCCGCCGTCCAACCGCAACGAACCGTTTGCTGCACCAAAATTCTCATCCGCCGAGACCGACAGTTTTCCGCCACGGATCGTTGTCCCGCCGGTATAGGTGTTCGTGCCGGTAAGGACCGTGGTTCCGCTGCCGTTCTGGCTGACGCTGCCGCTGCCGCTGATATCCCCGCCAAATGTCAGCGTGTTCGAGCGGTTGAAGGCAAGCTGGCCATTATTGGCGATGTTGCCAACCATCGAACCACTGATGCCACCATTGCCAAGCTGCAGGACGCCGTTGCTGATTGTTGTACCGCCCGTGTAGCTGTTCGTGCCGGTAAGCACAGTGGTGCCAAGGCCACTCTGAGTGATGCTGCCAGTACCGCTGATCGCACCACCAAGCATCAATGTATCGGAACGACTGAGGACAAGCTGGCCATTATTGGCGATGTTGCCAACTATCGAACCACTGCTGCCGCCACTGCCAACCTGCAGGATGCCGTCGCTGATGGTTGTCCCGCCCGTGTAGGTATTTGTGCCGGTGAGGACCGTGGTTCCGCTGCCGTCCTGGCGGACACTGCCGCTGCCGCTGATACCGCCGCCAAATGTCAGCGTGTTGGCGCGGTTGAAGGCGAGCTGGCCATTATTGGCGATGTTGCCGGTTACTGTGCCGCTGGTGCCGCCGTTGCCGATCTGCAGGACGCCGCCGCTGATCGTTGTGCCGCCCGTGTAGCTGTTGTTACCGGTTAGCACCAATGTGCCAGCACCTTGTTTGCTGAAGGCGCCGCTGCCGGACAAGGCTTGCGATACGGTAAAGGTGTTGTTTGCCGCAGCAACATCGATACCCCCGCCATTGCCAGTCATGGTGAAATCATGGCTTGTGCCGAGTTCTGTCAGGTCAGTTCCCGTAACCTGCAGGACGCCGCCGTCCAACCGCAACGAACCGTTTGCTGCACCAAAATTCTCATCCGCCGAGACCGACAGTTTTCCGCCACGGATCGTTGTCCCGCCTGTATAGGTGTTCGTGCCGGTAAGGACCGTGGTTCCGCTGCCGTTCTGGCTGACGCTGCCGCTGCCGCTGATATCCCCGCCAAATGTCAGCGTGTTCGAGCGGTTGAAGGCAAGCTGGCCATTATTGGCGATGTTGCCAACCATCGAACCACTGATGCCACCATTGCCAAGCTGCAGGATGCCGTCGCTGATTGTTGTGCCGCCTGAATAGCTGTTGTTACCGGTCAGCACCAGTGTGCCAGCACCTTGCTTGCTGAAGGCGCCGCTGCCACTCAGGGCTTGCGATACGGTAAAGGTGTTGTTTGCCGCAGCAACATCAATACCCCCGCCATTGCCGGTCATGGTGAGATTGCGGTTTGTGCTAAGTCCTGTCAGCTCTGTTCCCGTAACCTGCAGAACCCCGCCGTTCAATGTCAGTGAGCCATTTGCCGTGCCGAGATTTTCATCGGCCGAGACCGACAGCGTTCCATCGCTGATCGTCGTTCCGCAATGGCTGTTGGCGCCACCGAGCTTAACGGAACCTCCACCAGTTTTCTCAATGCCGCCGCACGCCCCGAATGAGCCCCTAACGATTGGCACCTCGATTGATGCGCTCACACCCTCAAGAGCACGCAGTTCCATAGGCCGGAACAGATTATTCGAGACCAAAGTACCATTCGCACCCGAGACAAGGCTGTATCCATTGGTGACAAATTGCAGGCTTTCTGCGCTGTGCGAACCGTTGATCGTTACCAAGCTCTCGGGTTCACTGCCAAGATTGCGAAAAATAGCTGTGCCGCCCGTAAAAGGAGCGGGCGTTCCGCCATCTGCATTTACCCAATCGGTATTGCTATTCCAGGTGCCGCTGCCTCCCTCGTCATCATCACCATTCCAGTATTGCTCGGTACCGTCCGAAACAACCAGATCGATATAGCCGCTTTGTTGCACATCAACAGAGATATCAGCTCCAGGCAAACCGCCCGGAACAGATCCGACTGCAATGCCGTGGTCAGTCAGATTGCCGCCATAGGACATGATGCGGTAGTAACCGATCTCTGCATTGCCGTTTGCTCCACCGGCGTTCGAGAGATTGAGTGTTCCATCCAGTGTCAGGTTCCCCCCGACAGCAATGAAATCATTCTTGCCAAGTGCACCTAGCTCAAATTCAGAACTGGACCCGGAACTTAAGGTAAGATCTCCATCGATTGCCAGCTTGCCAACAGTTCCGCCCGGAGCAATTATTCCCTCATCAACGATATCAACATTGCCGCCGATTGTGCCGTTACCGCCAAGTGTCCCCTGATCCAGCACGCTGACATTGCCACCCAGCTTGTTATCGACAAGCAGGGTGCCGGCTAGAATCTCCGTTGCACCTGCAAAACCGCTGCTGTCGCCTGCAAGGACAAGCTCACCAAGTCCTTCTTTTCTGAAGCCGCCATTGCCGTCCAGGATTTGAGACATGACAAACGAGTTGGCCGCATTATATATGTCGATACCACCGCCATTGCCCGTCATGGTGAAGTTACGGTTTGTGCCAAGTTCCACAAAGTCCGTTCCCGTCACCTGCAGGGTTCCACCATTGAGTGTCAGGGTGCCATCTGCGGCGCCAAGATTTTCGTCAGCGGAAACCGATAATGTTCCGTCAGTGATTGTTGTCCCGCCGGTATAACTGTTCGTGCCGGCAAGGATCGTGATGCCGCTGCCGATCTGGCTGACGCTCCCACCGCCGCTGATATCGCCATCAAGCGCTAGTTCGTCGGAGCGGTTAAATACAAACTGACCGTTATTGGTGATGTTACCGGTCAGCGAGCCACTGGTTCCGCCATTGCCAAGCTGCAGGATGCCGTCACTGATCGTTGTGCCGCCTGAATAGCTGTTGGTACCGGTCAGAACCAGTGTGCCGGCACTCGTCTTTGCGAGCCCGCCGGATCCGGAAACCACAGAATTGATGGAGGCGGACATACCTTCGTCAACAGAAAATTCGTTTTCTATGCCAACGAGATTAAGGTTCGAACCCTGAATGATATAGCCGTCTGTCCGGAAAGATAAACCGGTAATATTTTGAGGGGAGTTGACCGTTACCGAACCAGGATTGCCGGAAAAGACCGCGACACCCCCTAGCCAGGTCGAATTCGACGTTCCCGTTTCATCGGTCCAATTGGTCGAGGTGTCATCCCATATTCCATCACCACCTGAAACGCCCGACCCTCCCATTGTGTCCTGACCATCCCAATATTGCTGTGCAACAGCGATACTTGGCGCAAGCAGGCCGGCCCCGATGAAAGCCACGCCGAGGAGCAGGATTTGCCCGCCTAAAGTTGTGGTTGATTTTAACGAGCGGAGGGAACGATGCATGCAGTATTGGCCTCTGGGAAGTCGAATCACTGTTGTTTAATTTCGCGCACTTCGAGTAAGTTTGTTAGTAAATTACAAATGGTGACATATCAACGACGAGGAGAACGCGGCTTTCGGAAAAATCTATACTGCATTGATTTGATTGTCCTATTTTTCGAGAAGTTGTACTGAATTGCGCTCGGCCCGTCAGCCATACAATCAAGCTCAGTAATGTAATGAGCGGCACATTACTTATATGACATACACGGCAAAGATAGTAACCATCATGTGTTATTACCCGCTGTCTTAACCCGGCCGTGAGCCCATAAACGCAAACGCCTGCGATGGCAGTGGAAACCGGAATGGCAGGTTTCGAGATGACTTTTACGTCAGAAATTTTTCTGAAAATCAGCACGGATCTTCTGCCGTGCGTTTCACGATTTGCCCGACGGTGCCGATGGCACTTTAGATCGCAGAAATTCCAGATCAGTTGACGTTATGGTTTGAACCGGCAGCGTCGTGAACTGGCTAGGGGCAGTAAATATCATCCAGTAATCTGGTCTCTCCCAAATCTCCGTGACGCCGGACCACGGGATTTTCCCCGCACCCAATTCGGAGATGACTTCAAATCCTTCATCAAGAAATGTGAACTCGGCTTGATGGCTCGGCATTCTGCGGAATTTTCCGACTGTGTTGCGATAGTGTGCAACCCACATCGTGATAATAAAAACAGGGGGAAGAAAAACTACGACGCCCACGGCGCCAACCTGCCATCCCTGTTCCCCTTTCCAAAGCAACCAAACAAGGAAAGCAATCAACACAGCCTCTGCCATCCACAACCCTTTCTGGGTGGCAATACCCCGCTGCCAAACAAAAGACCTGACAGCATCGCGCACGATTTCTTCAGTGTAAATGACGTCGGCAGTCCGCCTGCACATTAGTCCCTCGCTTCCTTCTATCCTCCGCCCAGGCCGCGGCACCTTGTTAGCGACTGGTTTACAGCGGCACAACCAATTCGACAAATGTCCACAAGTGAGGTCGCTTGCCGACCGGAGCTGTCACATCGCGCCGAATTCTGATTGAGGACTTACCATGAGCCGATAGGACCTGACAGACTTTGAATGGTGCGTGATCGAGCCGCTGATACTCAACGTGGCTCCCCGGTACCGTTCAAGAACGCCTGGTTTGTCACCTTCGTGTCATTGTCGGAAACAATCGTTCGTGGTTTTTCTCATCGGGCGATAAAGAACGGGCACTGCGCAATCGCGTCTTGAGTGACATTCCGGCACTCTCGCCGGCGGCACACCTTGTGCTGGAGCAGGCCCGCGACGCCATCGACCGCAACGATGTGGCGGGGGCCATCGGCTATTCTGTCAGCAACCGCGAGATCAAGGCCGAGATCGATGCGTTCGGCAAGGCAGTGGCGGAACGGTTTGGGGAGCGTACCCTGCTCATGAATGCAGCGCGCCATGCTTCCGGCAGCATCTTCGACAAGGCGGCGCAAGGCCTCGGTCCGCTCGAGCGCGGGAAGCTTGTAAAGGCATGGCCGCTCATGCGCACCGTGCAGCAACTCGCCTCCCACGAACGCACCGCAAAGACCCTCAGGCAGACCGAGAGCCTGCACTTGTCGCAGGCACCGCATGGTTCGGAGGGTTTCGGGTGAACCTGACCCCAGCGAACAGATCGGATTGTGGCGCATCGTCACGATGGATCGGCCGGTCGAGAACGGCGATCTGGTATTCGTGTGCCCGCCTGTGACCGCCTCCTTCCACAAAGCGCGCGAGCGCAGCTATCGCGGGCGGGGACTTTGGCGCGGGGGCTTTGCACCACAGATCAAGAGCGTGGTCGCAACCTCCGGCCAATATATCGAGATCGGCACGCACGTTGTCGTTCATGGCACGTTTCTGACCGGTTCGACCGTCCGAACGAGCGATGGCGAGGCTCCGACGAATTCGGCTGGAAGCGCTTCGTGCCGAACCGTCATCTTTCGCGAGCCGATTTGAGGATTGGGGCATTCTTTCTGACGACGAATGGCGTCAGAGGCTGAATGACCCCGTCTTTATTGCATTCAACAATGGCGAACCCATCGGTATCATGGGGGTGAAGCGGTTTCGTCCGCGAAAGATGGCCCATCGCGCCACGCTTGTCATGGTATATTTGCGGGAGAGTTTTCGCAGCACAGGTTTTGCCAAAAATCTTCTGGACGTGGTCATCGATTTTGCAAGGGGAGAGGGGATTTTGCAGATTGAACTTGCGGTCAACGCTGAGAGCTTGGCGGCCTCGCGCTTCTATCAGCGCCATGGCTTCATCGAGGTTGGCCGCATCCCCGGCGGACTACTGGATCATGACGGGGAAATTGACGACGTCATTATGGTGCGGCGGCTGAGGGAATGAGAACCCACAGCGTTCCAACGATTCTCGAACTCGGTTGCAGATGCCATCAACAACTGCCCTTGGCTAATACCGATGAAAATCTCGATGGTCGTTGCCCCGTCGCCCTGTTAATGGTTCGAATGAAGATTTCTGGTGGTCTTTCTGTTGGGCAAAGTCGTGCTCGACAGCGCACGTGGTTTTCGATGGTCTGCCATTTGTTCCCACGACATGACTTCCGACATCGTGACGTGCCTTTGTTTTGCGCTGGCGAATATACCAATTTTGTCTTCTTGACCGAAGTCGAACCGTTCTTCTCGACAATTATACGAGTTCATCGCAATGGTGCAACCAAGATGATCCCACCAGTTTTTGTATCTCTAAGTGTCAGCTGAACGGCGATTTTGCTGTGCCCTCATGCGTATCCCTTGGTACAAAACCGACAGTGAACCCGAACAGCCGACCGATCTTATCTAGTGTGTCAAGTGTCGGATTTGCTGTGCCAGCTTCAATTTCTGCAACTTGCCGCCGCGTAAGACCGAGGGTTTTAGAGAATTCCTCTTGTGTCATCCCAACGCTCTTGCGGATTTCCAGCACTGCGCCGGGCAGGCGCAGTGCACCGTGGCGAGACCGCTCTGCCAAATTCCGGCGATACTCCAGAATTTCGTCTTTCGTGGGCTTTTTCCAGCGGGCCATTTGATCTGCTCCTTTTCGGCGTTACGCGCAGGCCACTAAAACACTTTCGGCAATCTCGGTGCAGCGGCCCATGGCTCGATCAAGAATTTCGAGTGGCGCGCCGATGTCTTTCGCCATTTGGGGTGCTTGTCTGAGCCGCTCGGCAAATTCACCGAGCGCAATTACAAGGCGCGCCTGTTCATCCGGGTCGGTCATGAGCTCGGCGCAAATCAGTTTCCAATCGGGAAGATGATCGCGGCCGGCGTCGCGCATAGAGGCCCAGCGCGTGGAGCGAATGATCCCTTCCTTGGCAAGGCGCATGGGTGCGAAGTCGAATAGCGGCGACAGCCGGATCATCCCGTCAGGATGCTTGCTCAGCGCCGAGTTCCGACCGTGATTGTCAGGATTGCCGAGCGCCAGGTTGGCAATGTCGCGCTTCAGATATTCAACTGTATCGGCGAACGGATCGGCTGAGTACCGCTTCAGAATGTCGATATAGTTTTCGTGCGCTCCGATATGGCTGAAATCGGCCACACCAATGGCAGACACCAAGCTTTCCTGCCCAAGGCGTACCATTTGGCCATTCTTCCCCTTTTGCCGATCGAAACGGGGGATAATAAGTACGCCTTCTGCATAAGTTGAGACTTCGCTGACATTCATGCCGATTTCGAGAGCAATACGGGAATAGAGCGCTTCTCCTTCGAGAATCAGGCGATCCACTGGCTCGGCGCTACGAACCAGTTTGACAATAATATGACGCATTGCCTCGTCGTCAGTGACGACGCTGTCTGGATAATATAATCCGTCACTCGCCTGGGTCATCGAAACTTTTGGCCACTCGCCCTGTAGGCCGCTTGAACCGGAGGCGAGCATTTCGAAGCGATCGGCAACTTCGATGAACCGGTCTGATCGCGTCAGAATATCCACCTCGGTAACGCCCTGGCGCTGCATACCGCGCAAACGTTCCGCTTCCGCGTCTGCCGCTTCCCTGATCCGGATATTTCCGATTCCTCCCGTCGCCGATCGAAGAAGCAGGGGAAGATCGGATTCGCGGGATGCTTCGATGAGTCCAAGATGTTCAGCAAGCTTTCGCCTAGCATGTCCTTGCGGCATCAGGTCCAGAAGGGAAGGGGGCCCAATGGCGGCTATATCGGTTTTCGAGGTCCACCGGATAGCGGACAGACAGCGCACGAAGGTCGCAGACCGCTTTGCCTGATGCGAAATCGTAAGATGCTGCGGCAATGAAATAATCGAGGTCATAGTCAATGATCGAGGCGCCCTGATAGCCAGCGTCGTCGTCGTTTATCTCGAGTGTAGCAGCTTGATGCCACTCACCATCAAAATGGATTTGAAGCATTAGCCGCATTAATTGCCCCTTTTAATGGAACATTTAATGCTTTATCTCTTAAAAATCAACCCATTAAAATGGAGCAATAATTCTGTTCTGAGATCGGCCTTGCGATTTCAAACCACTTGGAGAGGTCTTTTGCCGAGCTGGCTGCCTTTTTACCGCCCCACGTAAAGGCCATACCGGAGTAGAGCTTGGCTATCGAAAGGAACCAACCGGATGGATACGGATAGCTGGCTTTCAATGGCTCTGGACGTACAGCAACGAATAGCCCAATATGGGCATCGGCGGTCCCCGTAACGACATGTGAAAGTTGGGATCGGATATCCGGCCGAAAGGAAATCAACTTACCATGCAGACGGTCAGGAACGGCGTTTCAGAGTTTTAATCTCCGGAGAAGCTTCAGGCCTGCGCGCGGAAGACTTATTACGCAAGGTCGATTTGGCCGATAAGCGTTGTTCCTCGCCGCTCTTCGGTAGCAGCAGGTATGTTGAGAGAATGCAGAGCTTTTCATGACCGCGTTGGTTCCTCTGGGTGTATTTCCGGCATCCGGCTCGCGAGTTTTCGCAGGGTCACTATCGCTTTGCCGGGCCACGCTGCACACAATGCCTTTAAAATGTCCTAATGCCCGTTGAATTGTGAACATGTCTGTCATTTGCGCCTTCGGGCACCTTCTAACGCGTCTTGCAACCTTTCCCGACAGGGATCGTTTGCAATAACGTTCTGATCTGTGGCCGAATTTGTGGACGGGACAATCCCGGTGCTTTGTACCGGTCAGAATTTTAGAAGGAGAGAAGAATGAATAAGACTCTTGCAATGGCGCTTGCCGTGGGGTCACTGGCAATGGCTGGTACAACAATAGCTAAAGCCGCCGACATGCAGCAACAAACATACGAAGAACCGGATGTACGCAATGGCGTGAAGATCGGTTACCTCGATTGCTCAATCGGCGGTGGTGTTGGCTATGTCCTTGGTTCAGCTAAGGAAGTTGACTGCGCATTCCGCTCCACGATGGGCGGCGAGCGCGTTGATAATTACTCTGGCGCTATCAAAAAGCTGGGTGTGGATCTTGGCTTCACGACACGCAGCCGACTGATCTGGGCGGTGTTTGCACCGACAGCGGGATATCATCATGGTTCTTTGAGCGGTCTCTATCGCGGAGCCACTGCTGAAGCCACGGTTGGCGCAGGTATCGGCACCAATGTTCTGTTCGGCGGCACCTCGGGGTCAATTCACCTTCAGGCCGTCAGCGTGACGGGTCAGATCGGTCTCAATGTTGCGGCAACCGGGACGTCGATGACACTTAGTTCAGTGAACTAATTCACTTGCTATCCCCTCCCGTTCCGGCGGGAGGGACGCCATCCCCAAGAGCAGGGATGGTCGAATCGCTGCAACTGTGTGTATGTTCGCTTTCATTTCGGAACATCTGCAGTGCCAGTCGAGGCTAGATTGAAACCACCTGTTTGTTTCGCTTTCCTGCTATCTGCCTTTTTGTTGATAATGCCACACACGGCATTGGCTCAGTGGAAAGCCGTTGAACATATAGAACCTTACGCAATCGCCGGAAGATCCGGAGCCGAGCTTTATGCTTCAATCGGCCAAAAGGGTCCGCAGCTCGGTGGCAGAATTCGGACCGTTGCGCATACTAATTTCAAGCTTACATGGAACAGAAAGTATGAACGGCAGGCTGATAACGCCTGCACGTTGGTCACTGCACGGCCGAAGCTCATAATCACCTATACTTTGCCTGAGCCCTCCGGGCGTCTGCCGGATACGGTGCAGAAAAGTTGGGACAGGTTCATTGCCGGAGTAAAAAAACACGAATTGGTGCACGGCGAAATGATCAAGGATATGGTCCATGCGATAGAAGCATCGACCGTGGGCCTGTCTGTAGCGAATGATCCCGGTTGCCGAAAAATTCGTGCCGCGATGCAGCCTCGTCTTTCCGAGCTTTCAATGCGGCAACGCCAGAAAAGCCGGGATTTTGACCGTGATGAGATGAGCGGAGGTGGCAATATCCACCAGTTAATCCTCCAACTGGTGAACGGCCCTTAATCCTGGAAGCATGTGGACTTGGGAAGCTATCCGATGAACATCATCGAATTAGCGCAAGTTAGCTTGCTGGAAACCTTGAAGGGATTGCGACTGTATTACAAACGGCAATAACGCGTTTGGACAGAACAGATCCGTCATGGTCAGCGGCCCACCACAACCAGCATTCGCGGCCAGCGATGTGCGTCGAAATTTTATCAAAAATGCCAAATATCAATCGTTGAAGCGGGCTGATCCATGATCCGGGATACAGCCGTTTCCCATCGATAGATCGGCGGTCTGGATTTGTGGAATCTGCCCCGCACCTTCGATGGACGCAGAATCAGATGCTTGGTTTCGATACGGCCTGTGCCCAGAAACTTTGTGGTAAGACCGCTAGCGCTGCTAAAGTTCATTTTTGCACACCCATCATCAAGGGCCTTTGCGTAGAACCTTATCCGTAGTTAGCCCGTCCCCCTGCCTAACAATCGCGAAATTCTGGTTATCGGATTTTATAAAGTTAAGGCGAAACACGAATGCATATTCCCCATCTAAGCTGGCCGTCCCAGGTAAGGCTTCAAATAGCAAGTTATACTTGCCCTCTGGTATCGATACGGGCTGTGGGTTGAATATTAACCCGATCGATATCGGGGCCGAAGCGACATCAAATGGAACACAAACAGCCCATAATGCTTACGGGTTGACTTGAAGCTCTTGGGCTGTGTCGACCTGCAACAGACAACTCCCATCGTGGTCGGGAGCGCCAAAGGCTACATTCCCAGGCATCCATGTGAAGCCCTGCGCCACATGATCTTCCGACCATTCAAGTTCAGTTTGTGGGATGCCAGGATCGAAAACAACGATCTGAGTGTAGACAACCGTTACTGCGAACTCTGTAATCATCTTAGGTCCTGTCGTTATGGTTAATCTACATCCATCAGGAGTGCCGATAATCCCCATTTTTATCTGCTGTCCGGCACTTCTGCTGTCACCGAAGTACATAGCGCGCACTAGCGGCGCCTAAACTCCTCCCTAACGGGTCACTCGATTGTTTAACCAGAGACCTAATAAAAAGAGGCCAATCGCGCATATAGTTATCAGTATGTTGAGTACGCTGAAATCAGGAAGTCCCATAAATAAAGCACTTCCTAACACCATGAATGCAGATAACATTAGCAAATATCCCATCACGCCAAGTAAAGTATCGAAAAGGGCCCCTATCATCGCTCTCATCATTTTCCACCGCTATTACCAAAACCGACCAAATCTTCTATGAATTTCTTATACAATTGATGTATCTTGTGCATTTGTAACATCTGTCAAAGTTATTGTTGCTTGCTGCTCTGCCAAGGCTGTCTCGGATATGTATCGGCGCGCCCTGCGCCTGCAGAGGAGGTGCTGATGGATATCGAGGTCTACCCGCTGTCGCATAATGAAGAGTTATTTCCTACCCATGAGACGGCATTGATGGAGCGGTGAGTTGAAGACAGTGGAACGATTGCGCGGGTTGGTCCCATGGCTTACATAGACGAGAGAGGTCGGAGAAACGTCACGAACCGCGTTTGTGAGATAGAAAATAACAGGCAACACCTAAGTTCACAAGGGCAATAAAGAACATTGTATCAGTATATAATGAATCTGTTAGCATTTTTACCAACGATATTTCAATAGAAATAAATACCGTTACTAGTCTATATTTATCTGACGTAAATAATATATCTGAATATTTCATTTTATTGCGGCCTTGTCCCGATATAGCTCATACTTTCGTAGTTCAGTATCGAAAAATTCCTCCGTCATTTCAAAGCGGCGACACGGACAGCTATTGATGAATGATTATCCAAGAACAAAAGTATGTTAATTGACCGGCATTTATTCGAAGGTTAACCAATCCACACCCTGAACCAGCTTGCCACCGTGTTCGCAGCCATCGGTGATACGAGCAACCTTCTTGCCATTAATTTTCGCAACTGATGAGCCGCCGGTAATGGCTGCTGTTGTTGGAACGCCGCTGCAAAGACATTTGTCTGTAACGGTTGCAATCGGAACACCGTTGACGGTCACGAAGCTCTGTCCGGTTGAAACTACCGGCCCGCCAACATGCGGTTTCGGTCCCGGATCAACCATTGGACAAGTATGCATATGGCCTTTGATTGTGACGGGCTGGCCTGACATCTCACTCCATACCCATCAAACGAACCGCTTTTACTTGCGGCGTTGTCGAATCTCGCAATTCAAAAGGGGCGGTCTGAGCAGAAATGGCCATGGCTGCGAGCGCCGAAGCGGGTCGGAAATTCTCAACAAGAATGGCCCCGCCGAGCGCCGGAGCAAGTCGGAGTGCATAAATCTGTCCATAGGCCAGTTCGCCACAAGCTTTTAGAGTACGTTTATAGAGATCGTTACCGTTCTGATCTGGTGGATCATTGGCTTCATCATCAACGCCATGAACTGCTATACCAATGGTGACATCGCCGCTAATTTCTGGCTCTGGCTTAAAGCGCTCATGGCATAAAACCTCATGATAGAGCATATCTATGTACATGGTTCTGTAATCTTCATTCCACACCAGCAGTTGCCCAAATGCTGAGAAGCCAATCACATGGCTTCGCTCTGGCCGGAACTCCGGATCATTGCCGAACACGAATTTGAGGATGGAGCGGTATTTTTCCGGATTGCAGAATTGGAAATAACCTTTCATCCAGACGCCAAGGCCATATTGCTCCCAGAACTGCAACAGGCTGTCCGGCAGCCTGCCGCGATAGGCGCTAAAATCCGCCTGCGACAGTTTCTCACCTAATTCGGGAGTGCCAAATTTTTCAAGGGCTTTTTTGAAGGGTAGGAAGAGCTCTGCCATGAGCACGATTCTAAATTTTATATGTATAAGGTCAAGGTATATGGTTGATTTTAACTTGTAGGTGGCGGGCCGGGGTCGCCTGTTCCCGGTGCCGGAGTATCTGCTCCCCCCATGCCTTCCTTGCTGCCTTTACCGCCCTTGGGCGGACACTCTTCCAATGTCACACCCATTTTTTTCCCTTTCCGTTTGGCTTCATCTGCATGAGCCAGCAATTGCTTGGATCGCCCACCATTCCATTGCGCGCCCATGGATTTGTTTACCGAAGCGTCACCCATGCCAGATAGAGACCCATCACCACCCGCAACCAAATTTAGCGTATGGGTTGCATTCATATCTGCCATTTTCGTCGCTACGTTCTTGGCTGCTTGTTCTGCGAAGTTTTTTACACCACCAGCTTGATATTGTTCACTTAACTTTCGTGTTTCCGTTCGGCGATAATCCTCGCGCGTTTGGCGGCGAGCGGCTGCATCTCCAGCTGGCCGTCCTTTGTAGTTCTTAATATTATCGGCAAGTTTTTCCGGATCCATATTGTTAATGGTGTCTTGCTGCTCTTTTAGTTGGCGATCCATCCGGCTGCTGCACGACCCGCCAATAGAACCAACTGTATTCCTGCGTGGAACAATTAGTAAACTAAAACATGCGCACACCGGCGCTGTGGTTTACTCAAGTGCTTTGCTGACGGAGTAGCACACAATCTCGCTTCTCCGGTGAAATCTGAGGATGAATTCTGTACTTTGGAAGTGCTTTTTCTTGTATGATATTCACTTTTTCAAGTGTGTGGATGAGACCGCTATGTTCTGCATCAATTATGGTCCACGCATTGCGAAGTTCTAATGCTGCGATAACGACCTGTAGTGCTTCTGTGGCTATGCCATCGCCGCTTTTCCTAGGAGATATCACGCCGCCCAGTTCCTCATCAGCTCCAACTTGGAGAAAACCGATTGGAGTCCGTGGGTCGGATCTAGTGGCACCAACATAAGTGCGGAGCCCTTGCGCACGTTTTTCACGCCATTCGACAATTGCAAACTGAGTATTTGCAATGTTTGTAAAGGGAGGAAAGGGACTGTACCGGCAGATATCAGCGTCCGATAAAAGCTCATGTAGCCCAGGGCCATCCGAGTAGACTGGCGGACGCAAAATCAACCTACTGGTTTCTATACGGTCCAGATCAACCTGATTGAAAAATGCAGCATTTGGGATTTGTTGTGTCATTTAATCGTTACCAGCTCCAATAGAGGAAACTCAGGGCCACGGGAACGGAAGGGACGTGCGCTTTACGAGAGTGGTGGTGCGTACTCCATAGGGTTAATCCAATCTACAATGTCTTCTTCACTAAAGAAACATCACGCCAAATCGGTCAGATGACTTAAGATCTTATCGGTCTCGACTGCGCCGCCCGTCTTTAAGATCTCAAAGGAGTCGTCCTCACCTGGGATAAGCCAAATTTTCAGAACGTAGCTATTTTCCCCTTGTTCTTTTTCTCCGTTTTCATCAATTTCCCAGATTCCTCTCCCCGGGAGGACCTCATAGATCAGGCTGTACTTGTTTTGCTCGATTGTGACCTGATCATAATGAAAAATAGAGCCCACATTAACCGGCGTTTCAGAAATATCGAAGGGCACGCGTAAGCAGGAAATCGCATCTGGCGAGAGTTTGAAATCATTAGTAATTTCGATTTCCACAAGACAAATGAAAGCATGTTCGGGTACTGCAAGGCTAACAATTCCGGGGGACCATGCAAAACCTTGTTTCAGTTCATTTTCGCCCCATAAATGCCCCGGACGTTTGACGGATGGCAAATATATAATCAGTTGGCCATAGTTAATCATTACGCTAAGTGATGTAAGCATTATCATGGTCCCGTGACTATTGTAATTCGGCAACCCGGAGGCACGCCTACTAAGTTCGCTCCAATTATACCACCTGATACCCTGTTGTCATTTTTTGGAATATTCCAAACGCTGGCGTTTCCATTATTCTCCACAAAGGAAGCTGGTGGATATTCATCCGGTTCATATCCCGCTATGCGTGGCACTCCCGTTGTGGATTGATATCGGCGAGCGCGGGCTGCTGACGGGTTCGCATCATATGTCAACGTGCTCGGAAATCCTGCGGCCTGTGCCGCGTCTATGTGCTTTGCAGATTCCGGTGCTCGAGAATGCGGAATAACAATGGTTCGTTGACAGCAATTGCCAGTTGCGCATGAGGCGGCAGCAGCTGCAGCTAGCCCTTTTGCAAGCTCTTGAACCTTTTTTAGCCGCTCCGCTTGCTGCTCCGGCGTGAGACCTGGAAACGCGCCGGTTACGGCCGATTCTGACATCACGGGAGTATCCCCACTCAAGAGCAGCCCCGTTCCAACAATAGCTGCACCACCTAAAATAGTGCTTGTTGAAACCGTGGCCGTCGTTGCAGCGGCGCCTCCCAGTGCTATAGTACCCCCGCCACCAGCACCTGCCAGCAATGGGGCGCCGAGACCGAGCCAAGGCATTAGCTCACCTCTCCAACTGTGCCTGCAAGGCGAGTCATCTGATAGAGAAGTGTCTCCATATTTTCGTCCGGAGTGCCCGGGCCTGATTGCACAAACCGTTTAATTTCCGGCTGATGCTCGAACCGATCGCCGCTGGCGATCATAAGAAATCCCCATATGCCAAGAGATCGTTCTTGGGTTAACCCCAGCTGATTGCCCGACGCTTCGTATTTCAAAACCCGGTCATTCAGTTCCTGCTGACTCATACCGGCCGTTTCTTGTGGCGCCATCTCCCGGAGGTGCGCAGACATTTGCTTGCAATAGGCGGCCCGGCGCTCAGAATCCACATCTGCGAGTTGATCTCTGCGAATTGTGAGGAGGCCTTTGGTTGGTTTCGAGGAGTGCTCTGGTCGCAGTGCACGTTTCAGCCCGCCCTGACTTGTGGCATTTATGAGAATGGCCGTTGCCGGTCCAAAGAGGCGCATGAATTGCTCAGCCGTGAGCAATGGCAGGAAGCTTCCAAGCACGTTGGGATCCCAATGGCGAAAAAGCACACGTTCATATTTGACCGGAGTACCCGACTTCCCGTCATTGCCCTCAATACGATCATCCGGGATCATGATCTCATTGATGCTCCGAAGGTGCCGCCAGAGTGCCTGTTCGCCTTCATGGCATGACCAGAACACAGCGCATGGCTTTTCGAGGGCGAGTTCCTCTATGTGCGTGCTCGTTTTGCGATTGTTCAGAGCGACCAGCCATGGCCCATCGCGACGCATGGCTTCATCACCACCACCGAGAAACAGAGAGCGACTGGTAATACCGGCGTCGGCAAGCTCATCTTCCAAATCATCAAATTGGCCGCCATCAAGTACTGCAAAGAGTGGTCCGGGTAATGTGTCCAATGCTGCACGAAATGCCCGGGCAGCATTTTCGGCATTTGGAAGATCAAGCTTTGGGGTCTCCATACGGTTCTCACACTCTCACGAAAGGCGTTTGTGACTGAGACATCTTCTTGAGGCAGGACGCACCTTTGCCCGGGCCGCCCTTTTTGAAGTTGATTGCATTGCCTTCGATATCGATTTTGAGAGCGTAGAGCTTGATACCCTTCTTGTTGATAGTGATATATCCACCGGGAGCAGACAGGCGTATCTCGTCATCAGCATAGACTTCCCAAGTCTTCGCCTCACCATGATATTTCTCCCCGGAAACAATATTATAAAGCTGGCCAACCTCTATCTTGATTGTTTCGCCGACCCTGGTGTTTTGCTCTTTGCCAATCCGGGTAAAGTGGGTTGATCCAATGTTCGTTACCTTGCTGACGCCGATCTGTTCGGCTCTGGCAACACCGATTGTGTCGGATTTGAAATTGCCGACGATGGTGTTCATGATACCGGGAAGTTGAAACAGGGCTCCGGTGGCTTGCCCCATGCCGTCTCCGGACGCAGCAAGTGCCGTCCCCTGATCGGAGCGGGGGCTTGGACCGGAGACAACGCCATCGCGTGCACCAAGGCCAGTTGCCGAGAGAAAGCCGAGTGCAGACTGGCCCAGTGACATGGCGAAGTTGACAAGGTTGGGCGCGCCTCCGGCAACTTGTCCTGCCTGCTGCATCAAGCCTGCTGTTTGTCCGGCAAGGCCGGCAACCTGTGCGACAAGGCCCAATGCACCGGCACCTGTCCCGCCGACCACCATGTTCATCGAGCCGCCGATTTCGTGCTTCTGGTTGCCTGCAACTTCAACGGCACGGTTGGCACCTACCGATGAAATCTCATTGGCGTCAACACGCTTCGTGCGGTTATTCAAAACCCGCGTGGTCTGATCTTTCTGGGCATGGAAGAACTGGTTCTCCTTGCCCTTCTCGTCTTCGAAGGAGACTTCGTTAAAGCCCTGGCCCTTGTGTGTGTTGGACCTTAAAACAGTACGTGTCTTGTTCTCCGGCAGCTTGTATGGGACTTTCGTGCTTGGATTTGGCACGATGCCGGTCACAACGGGTCTGTCAGGATCGCCTTCGAGATAGGTGACCATCACTTCCATGCCGATGCGCGGAATGACCTGCGAGCCGAATGTGCTGCCAGCCCATGACTGCATGACGCGTATCCAGCAGGTGTCGGAGCCGTCCTTTCTGGCGCGGTTGCGTTGCCATGGAAACCATACTTTGATGCGGCCGTATTCATCCGGGTGGATTTCCTCGCCGGGTGGTCCGGCGACAATGGCAACCTGCGAGCCGTCTACCCTCGGCTGCGGTGTTGTCCGGTGCGGTGTTGCAGGAAGTCTTGAGGGAAGCGCAATGAAGCTGTTGGAATAATCAAGCGAGCCGTCTTCCGCCGTCTCGTAGGAATGATCAACAATCCGGTGCACGATGGCGGTGACCACATATTCTTCAAACACGTGCTCGGCATGAGCGACTTCGTAAGGTTTGAATTTGCGGCCCGCTGCAAGCGTTCTGACTGTGGATGCTCCTTCAATCTTCTCGTGATCGGCTTCAACCGCCTGCATGCGAAGCTTTGAAGCCGCTTCATTGGAAGATTGATCCATCGCCTTGGCCGGATAATGGAACAGCTCATATTCGGCATTCTTGGGCAGGGACACCAGCGAAGGAGTGACCGCTCCCTGTGGTCCCTTCGGCATCTCAAAGTTCCAGTCGCCGCCCGCCCGCTTTCCGGGTGTGAACTGGTAATCTCGTGCAAACGCGCTGATGTGGTTCCTGTCGGTGGAACCTGCTGCAAACCGCACATCCGTCTCAGGACCCTCCGTATATCCAAAGGGATGACTGGCGATATGAAGCGTATGCTCACCGTCTTCGTGTTCAAACCAATAGAACAGGCCATCAGCCTCAAGGCGGCGGGTGAGGTAGGCGAGGTCCGTCTCATTCCATTGCACGGAATAATGGATCGGTGCCGGCGGATTGATAACGCCGCCCGTCACGGCAGCCTTGATGCCGTGTTCCGACAGCAGTGTCTCGGCGATCTGCAGCGCTGTCATATCCATGAAGATGCGGCAATCCGAACGCTGTGACAGCAGCCACAATTGCGGCCGGATGGTCAGCTGATAAGAGCGAAGTCCACGCGAAACCGGTGGCCCTTCGCGAAAGCCTGTTATCAGCCCGTTCCACGGACGGCGCTCGCCATAGGCAACTTCCAGCGAAACATCGGCAAGTGTTCCGACAAGTTCTTCCGGCTTGAGGTCAGTGCGCTTGGATTTGACACCGACATGGATTTCAAACAGTCCGTTGATTTCCTCGCGAACGTCCATCTTTTCGGCGAGAAAAACATCAAGCCCAAGCACCGTGGAAATGCGAAGAATGCGATCTGCCTGAATCAAACCAGCGTCGAAGAATTCGTATTCCATTCGCACCTCAAGTGTATTGCAACCCAACTCTAATGCTCACGTTGTTTTAGGGCGCTCGGAGAGATGCGTCGAGAGCTAATGCTTTTTGATTAGAATAAAAGCGAACTAAACTTCGTTTTTTGAACGTAGGAAACATGGCGATCCTGCATATATGCTTTGCGCTCGAAACAAATGTTAAATTTGAGTTTATGCCTCTCTTCAAAATGGCCAAGGGAAGAGCGTATTTGGCCCGTGGCGCACTCAATGAAAAAGATCGTCCCGTGACTGTTCCCGCGTAGGGTTTTTAATGGCGCGGTTTCTTCATCGACTTAAAGTTTCGAAGGTGTGTAAGAGCATCTGGCCGTTGTCTGCAATTCTCTTCGGCCTGACGCTCGACACATGGCCACAATCTCAATTCCCGATAATTTCCAAGCGTATATCCTTTTGGAGGACGTTCCGTATTTCCCTGAACCTAATTACTGGATTCACAAAGGAAGTATCGTTTTCACCTGCGTGAAACCAGACTACGGGATTGCTGCTGGCGATAGCCGTATGTTGGGAGAGCCGTGTTTGGCTGTTACACTCGATCCGACCGGTGATTATCCGTTCTGGACGGTGCCGGTAAGACTGCTTACACCTGCTGTAAAACTGAACTAGCTTTTCTTAAGCGGAAGCTATTCTGGAACAGGGTCAACCAGTATTTCAATGACGCACGCTTTGTCGGTCAGATAGCGGAAGAAGCGGGAGACCACGACCCAAAGCTTTTCATCGTTGCTGTCAAAGTTGAAGAAACCGAGAAAACCAGCAATGTCGGGCAGCATGACGTTTGTGTCTGGCACCAGCTCTTGCATCAGTTGTGATAGCTCGGGCTGATTACCAGGAGGAAGAGATTTACTGAACCGAATACGTCTTGGGAGCTCCCCTTGTTGTTACCCTCCCAATTTGCTAACGGTCACATAGAAAAAAGGTCCACGAAGACCCAAAAATAGTTTTTCAGTCGTAAGTAATGGCAAGCGGGATTCCGTACCACCGGTGCGGCTTCGCTCCAGCCCCCACAGCGGTAATGGGGGCCGGCGTAAGTCTTGCGAACGGGTTGTCCACCGGTTCTGTGATGGAACCTGCAGTGCCGTGGCGGATTGAAGCCGGCTTGCCGAAGAAAATCAGTAAATGTCGAAGGGGAAATATTTCGAAACGATTTTTCTGTGCGTTCCATTGGCAACAATTGCTTCAATTGCCTTGTTGAACCTTTCCCTCAGTTCATCATCACCCTTGCGGATGCCAATGCCTGCTTCGGTCTCCGTGCCGGGCACGTCGCCCAGCATTTTGCAGCAGTCTTTTCCGGCATTATTGAGCCAGTCCACAACCACAAACTTGTCCGAGATCAACGCGTCGATACGGCCGTTGGTCATATCGGCAGCAGCCTCGTCCTGAGTTGGATAGAGCTTCACGTTTACATCGGCCTTGCCGTAAACGTCTGTCGCGTAGTTCGCCTGCGTCGTGCCGGCCTGCGCGCCAACAGTCCTGTCCTTCATATCGGTGACCGTCACGCCTGCAATGTCGCTGTCTTCGGGAATGACGACTGCCAGCGGTGTTGTGTAATATTTGTCGGTGAAGTCGATCTGCTTCTTGCGATCTTCGGTGATGCTCATCGATGCGATGATTGCATCGTATTTCCTGGCGATCAGCCCGACAATGATACCGTCCCAATCCTGAGCGACAATTGTACACTTTGCCTTCATTTCTTCGCAAAGAGCATTTGCCATATCGACGTCCAGCCCGGCAAGCGTGCCGTCCGCATTCAAGATATTGAATGGCGGGTAGGCCCCCTCTGTGGCTATCCTTATGACGGCACCGTCCTGAGCACTTGCTGCCGACGTGCATGCCACCATGATGGCGGTGACTAGAAGCAGTTTCTTCATGTTCCATCCTCTTTTTTGGCGAAGGTCAAATTCCGCAGGACCAGAGTAACGGAACGCAGCAAAATGCGAAGCTGTTTTTGTGTGCCGGGCAAAATAAAAGCTGCTGGCATTCCCGGTCTAGCTGGACACGAGACGCATGATGGTCTCGACGTTGAAATCCAGTCGCTTCTCCAGGGCCTCCGGAGCCATAAGGTTCTGCTCGTAAAGGATTGATCCGGTAAAACGGTTTGTCAGATAATAATATCCAATGGCCGCGACTGTGATGTTCAGCTGAACAGGGTCGATACCATCCCGGAAAACACCTTCCTCAACTCCGCGCTTGAGCAGCTTCTCCATCATCGATACCAGGCGCCGGCTCAAGACATGGATGACATTTGACTTCTTGAGGTGCTTGGCCTTGTGCAAATTCTCGCTGTTGACCAGCGTCAGAAATTCCGGATTGGACAGGTAATATTTCCATGTAAATCGCACAAAAGTCTCAAGAGCCGCCCGCGCATCCAGATGGTCGAGTTCCAGCTTTTGCTCGGCCTGGCGAATATCGGTATAGGCGTCTTCGAGAACCCGTTGAAAGAGCGCCTCCTTGCTCTCGAAGTAGTGATAGATCATCCGCTTGTTGGCGGCGGCACGCTCCGCGATAACGTCGACGCGTGCGCCGCCAAGGCCGTTTTTGGCAAACTCTTTCTTGGCGGCCTCCAGGATGCGTTTCTGGGTGGCTTCGGCATCGCGCAACCGCGGTTTTGCTTTTGCTGGTGTGGCCATTCCGGTTTCCCATATTTGCAATTGGCGCCGTCGGCACTGCTGACCGGCACGGTCGCTTCGAATCGTCCCAGCCTATCATCAAATTCCATTTTGAACAGCAGAGCGGCGGCTGGATTGCCTCCACTGAAGAACTAACAGGTTATTTATATTTGCAGCAAGATGCTTGCACGCCAACAATCGACTGGCAAGAGCGTGCGCCGTTGACAGAACGCGTTTAATAAAGTAACTGGTTAGTGCGTAAGCCATGCTCAGACGCTGGCTGAAGTCATTACGCAGACCGTTATATGCCCGGGAGAAACCGGCATGGCAGATCTGCGGTAGAAGCAACCGGGAGGAACGCATGTCATTCATCAAAAAGTTTATCGAACAGGAAACTGTAAGTCGCCGCAATTTCCTTTTGGCGTCGGCCTTTGGCGTTGGCGGTGTTGCGGCAACGAGTATGTTTGGCTCGTCGCTCGCGCGTGCGGCGATTCAGGGCCCGACGATTGCCTGGAGCTATCGTGACCGCACCAATCCTTACTGGAATGCCATCGTCTCCGGCGGGGAGGCTTTTGTCGAAAGCCTCGGTAAGTCGAAGGGCGATCTGGTCAATCTGATCAATGAGGGCAGCAGTGAAAAGTCGCTTTCCGATGTGAAGGCCTTGCTCGGCAAGACCAATGGCAAGCTGGCGCTGGCTATCGATACAAACGATTCTCCCAACGCACGTCCGGTGGTTGAGGCAGTTGTTGCAAAGGGCGCTTATGTTTCCACCATCTGGAACAAGACCGACGACTTGCACCCCTGGGATTTCGGCGACAACTACGTCTCGCATATGAGCTGGTCCGACGTCGGTCCGGCAGAGCAGACTGCAACAATCCTCTTCAAGGCGATGGGCGGCAAGGGCGGTATAGTTGGACTGGGCGGTATCGCCTCGAACAATCCGGCAATCGAGCGCCGCAAGGGAATGGACAACGCTCTCAAGAATTTTCCCGATATCAAGCTGCTGGACTATCAGGCGGCAGATTGGGATACCCAAAAGGCCAACAGTATAATGGCCAGCTATCTGACACGCTTTGGCGATGAAATTACGGGGGTTTTCTGCGCCAATGATACAATGGCCTATGGTGTGCTTGAGGCGCTACGGGCTGAAGGGATGACCGGGCAGGTTCCTGTCGTGGCCTATGACGGCAATGCCCAGGCGGTCGATCTTGTGGCGGCCGGGGAGCTCCTGGCGACCGTCTACACCAATCCCTATTGGGGCGGCGGCATAACCTCGGCTCTTGCCTATTATGCGGCCACCGGCGCATTCAAGCCGTCGGATGAGCCCAGGGAACATCGTGAATTCTACGGTCCGACAATCCTTATAACCAAGGATGACGCGGACAAGTTCAAGAGCGACTATATCGACTCTACTCCCAGATATGACTGGAAAGACTACTGGGGTCCATCAAACGGTGCAATCACCTACTGAGGAACCCCAGGCAGGTCTGGCTTTACCGGAAGGGCGAGTGCTCGTCCTCCCGGCACAATCAAAACAAATTCCGGGATGGGAAATGACGGTGCCGCGGCACCGTCATCCGGCAGGAGGCACAGGTGTTGAGCTTGCCAAATCGCGACGAACTGCAAAAATGGACACCGGTATTGGTGCTCGTGGCGCTGATAATATTCTTCACCGTCGTCAATCCCAACTTTCTGTCGCTGCGTAATTTTGCGCGCGTCGGGATATCGGCAACGCCACCGTTGATGATTGCCGTCGGCACGACATTCATTGTCATTATGGGATCCATAGACCTGTCCATGGAAGGTGCGGTTGCGGTCTGCGCCGTAGTCTTTGCCTATATCTTCATGGCTCTCGGCGGAACGCTGGATGGCTGGGCCTGGATCGCAATTCCCGCCTGCTGCCTGGTCGGTGCGGTGTTCGGTTTGATCAATGGTATTGTCCACGTCGCCCTGCGAATTCCGTCATTCATGGCGAGCCTCAGCATGGGCTTTGTCGGTATCGGTCTGTCTCTCGTCATGACCGGCGGCGACCGAATACGGGTGGAAGACCCCATATTCCGCGCACTGCTGACCGAGCGATATCTGGGCTTTCCGCTGATGGTACACGTGGCTCTACTTGTGCTCGTAGCCGCGTGGTTCATCCAAAGTCATACAACTCTTGGCCGCAATTTTTATGCCGTAGGCGGCGGTGAAGATCTCGCACACGCCTCCGGTCTGAATGTCAGGCGCGTCCGGATCATCGGCTTTGCCCTTGCGGGTATTTTCTATGCCATTGGTTCCCTGTTTGCGGTTGCCCAGATCGGTATTGCCGAAACAGCAACCGGCTACAACTTCATGTTCGTTGCAATCACATCGATCGTCGTTGGCGGCACAGCACTTTGGGGTGGCAGCGGCGGGGTGTGGAATACGCTTGTCGGAGTCCTGATCGTCAATGTCATCAACAATGGAATGATTGTCATGGGATTGCCCCGTTACATTCAGGATGGGGTTCTTGGTGTTCTCGTCATCATCGCGGTCGTTCTGTCGACGGATCGCAAATCGCTCGCATTCGTGAAGTGAGGGCGGATCATGTTTGAGCTGCGCAAAGTTGAAAAGAATTTCCCCAATGTCCGGGCATTGAAAGGTATCGATTTCAGGATCGAACGAGGCGAGATCATCGGCCTTGTCGGTGAGAACGGTGCAGGCAAGTCGACTTTGATGAAGATCATCTACGGCGCTTACCAGCATGATGGCGGCGAAGTGCTCATTGATGGAAAAGCTGTTCGTTTCGAGAACCCGCGACAGGCCATGCAAAAAGGCATCGGCATGGTTTTCCAGGAACAGTCGCTCATCGGCAACCTGAGCGTAATGGAAAACATTTTCCTCGGCTTCGAGCAGCAATTTGTCCGCTTCGGTGTGGTGAACTGGAAGAAAATGGCTGCAGCCGCACGCTTTCAGCTGGCGAAGGTCAAGCTGAAAATCGACCCGAAGACGATCACGTCGAAACTGTCATTTGCACAGCGCCAGCTGGTAGAGCTTGCAAAGGTCCTGACACTCGAAGAACGCGTAGACGGTGATCTTGTTATCCTTCTCGACGAACCCACCTCGGTGCTGGCCAAGGAAGAGGTTGAACTGCTTTTCAGGCTCGTACGTGAACTGCGCTCGCGTGCATCGTTCATATTTGTTTCGCACAGGCTCGATGAGGTCCTTGAACTTGCTGATCGCATCTATGTGATGAAGGACGGGGAAGTCGTCGATCATGTTGTTTCCACCGAAGCGGTTGCCGAAAACATTCAACGCAGGATGGTCGGCCGCGATATCGACAAGGAATATTATCGCGAGGAAAAGCAGCGGCCTTACCTGCCGGAGAAAGTGCTGGTGGAACTCGACAAGGTCAGTCTGCCGGGAAAATACTACGACATATCCTTGAAATTGCATGCCGGAGAGGTCCTGACGCTGGTCGGCGTTGAAGGTTCCGGTCGTGAAGCCATACTGCGCAGCATCTTCGGATTGCAGCGCCCCTTGTTCGGCACGATCAGCATCAAGGGCGACAGGGTGCGTTCCTTCAATGCCCGCAACAGCGTGGCTCGCGGTGTTGGTTATATTCCGCGCGAACGCAAGGTCGAGGGCATTGTGTCCGGCATGAGCGTTTATGAGAATATTACGCTTTCACAGCTCAGGAACTACAGCAGCGCGGGCTTTTTGAAGATACCGAAAGAGAAAGCCACGGCGCGCGAATGGATCAGCAAGCTCCATATCAAGGCGCCTTCCGAATATGCTGATTGCGGTCACCTGTCGGGCGGCAATCAGCAAAAAGTAGTCCTGTCCAAATGGCGGAGCGGCGGTTCGGATATAATTCTGCTCGATCACCCGACGCGCGGCCTGGATATCGGCGCCAAGGAAGATGTCTATGATATGGTCCGGGCAATGAATGCCGATGGGGCAGGCATCATCCTGATCGCCGATACGTTGGAGGAGGCCATTGGGCTCTCACATACGATCGCTGTCATCAAGGACGGTAAAATCCAGAAACAGTTCGATTGCAAGCAGGGCGCCAGGCCTTCGCTTTTCGACCTCGTTCATTACATGATCTAGGACCTGACGCGATGAACCTCGACAAACTCAAAAAGCACTTTCCGTGGATCACACTGGTTGTGCTGGCGATATTCGTCGGTCTGCTCGATCCCAATTTCCTGCGGCCAGAAAATCTTCTGCAACTTGCCGGCGATATCTCGACGCTGTTTATCATGGCGCTCGGCATAACCTTCGTCATCTATATCGGTGGCATAGATCTTTCTGCCCAGTCGGTAGCAAATATGACGACTGTTCTGGCAACACTGCTCCTGCCGCTCATGGGCGGGTTTGCGGCGCTCGCCTGCATTGCAATCGGCGCGGTCTTCGGTCTGGTGTCAGGCTTTGTTTCGACACGGCTCAAGGTACCTTCTTTCATAGCGACCCTGGCCGTTGGCGGTGTGGCACTGTCAGTCGGCCAATATGCCTCCGGTCAGAAAGCGCTCTATATGGATGCCGCCATGCGCGAGCAGGCCTTTGGCTGGATGACCGGGAATATCGCCGGGCTGCCGCGTGAAATGCTTATCGCCGCGGTCTTGCTCGTTATCGGCCTTGTGATCGAACGCCGCATGGTTGTCGGCCGAGTGCTCAAAGCCATTGGAGCAGGCGAGCTCGCCGCATCCGCGTCCGGTCTGAATGTCGATCGCTACAAGATGATTGCGTTCAGCATGTCGGGCGCATGTGCCGCAATCGCCGGGCTGCTGTTTGCAGTCAAGCTTTCAGGAGGCTCGCCCGTCATCGCCAACGGCTTTCTGCTTCCGGCAATTGTTGCCGTTCTCGTCGGTGGAACGCCACTGACCGGCGGTGTTGGCGGTGTTCTCAACACGGCAATAGGTGCCCTGATCGTCGCGGTTGTTCGCACCAGCATGCTCTATCTCGATGTGCCTGCAACGGCTCAGCAGATATTCTTCGGCCTCGTTCTCATCGTGGCCATCGCGTTGACGATAGACCGCAGCAAAGTGAGAACAGTCAAGTGAGTGTCGTTGCCGAACTGCCGGAAACCATGCGCGCAGCACTCTTGACTGCGCCCCGGAAATTCGAGGTCAGAGATGTACCGCTACCGGATTGCGGGCCCGATGATGTGCTTGTCAAGGTTGAGAGATGCGGCATTTGCGGAACTGACGTGCATATGTTCAACGGTCACTACGCACCGGAGCGTCTGCCAATAATTCCCGGTCACGAATTTTCGGGAACTGTGGCAGCGACAGGCATCAATGTTTCGCGGTTTCACAAAGGCCAGCGGGTTGTCGCCGATATCAATATCGGCTGTGGCCATTGTTATTACTGCCGCCGCAATGAAATCCTCAACTGTGCCCAAATGCAGCAAATCGGCATCTCGCGTGATGGTGGCTTTGCTGAATATGTTGCCGTGCCAGGTCGATTGGTCATTCCGGCACAAGGCGATCAACCGTTCAATCTCCTAGCTCTCGTAGAGCCCGTTGCCTGTGTGGTTCGAGCCGCCCGAAAGGCCGATGTCCGCTTCGGGCAATCCGTTGTCATTCTGGGCGCCGGACCAATAGGCAATTTGCATGTGCAGATGATGCGGCTTGTCGGAGCTGCTCCCATTATCGTTGCAGAGCCTTTTGCCCGGCGTGCAACTATGGCTCTGGATGCAGGTGCCGATATTGTGGTGAGTGATCCGGCCAAGTTGAAATCCGAAGTCTTCAAACGAACCGGAGGGCGTGGTGCGGATGTCGTCATCGAAAGTGTCGGTCTGCCCAAACTATACACACTTGCGTTCGAACTGATCAGACCTGGCGGCCATGTTGCTGCATTCGGCATCCCGGGTCCCGACGACACAATCCCCCTTGAACTTCTGCGCACAGTGCTGCGGGAGAATTCGATCAAGGGTTCTGTTGCCGGAATGGGCGAAGACATGCACGACGCCTTGTCGCTGCTGGCTCATGGCCGCTTCAACACGAAGGCATTCACGCGTCGAAGCGCATCCCTTGAGGACATACAGACAACCTTTGAAACATTGCCGGATCATCCGGAGGCTCTGAAGGTTCAGATTTCAATTGGCGCAGCGGCTTGACCGCGCGCCCGTCAAGACCGGAGAATATTATGGATCAGAGCAACCACATTGCCTCTTTGCCGGCAGAACCACGCAGCTTTGGCTTTTTTGTCGATGGCTCATGGGTTGATGCGGGTTCCCGCGAGATATTCGAACGCAAGAGCCCAGCACATGATGTTGCGGTGACGCGGACTACACGTTGCACCACGGATGATCTCAACGCCGCGGTGATTGTCGCCCGCAAGGCCTTTGCAGACCGTCGCTGGTCCGGCCTTTCCGGTGCCCGGCGGTCTGCAGTGCTGCTGAAGGCAGCCAATGGTATCCGCGAAAGGCTGGATGAACTTGCGTTGCTGGAGACGCTCGAGACCGGAAAGCCGATCAGCCAGTCGCGCGGCGAGGTGGAAGGCGGCGCAGACATCTATGAATATGCTGCGGGCGCTGCCCGGGCCCTGCACGGCGATTCATTCAACAATCTTGGCGACAGGATGATGGGATTGGTGACGCGCGAGCCTATCGGCGTTGTCGGCCTGATCACACCATGGAACTTCCCGTTTTTCATTCTTTCGGAGCGCGTGCCGTTCATTCTGGCAGCAGGTTGCACTATCATTGCCAAGCCGAGTGAAGTCACATCCGCGACAACGCTGATCATGGCGGAGATACTGTCTGAAGCCGGATTGCCCGATGGCGTGTTCAATGTCGTAACCGGCAGCGGCAGTGAAATCGGTCAGGCCCTTACGGAACATGCCGATATCGACATGGTGTCATTTACCGGTTCCACGGCTGTTGGTCAGCGGACGCTTCTGGCATCCGCCGGAAACTTCAAGAAGCTGGGACTGGAGCTCGGTGGAAAGAACCCTCAGGTGGTTTTTGCTGATGCCAATCTGGATGACGCCGCCGATGGCGTTGTCTTCGGCATGTGTTTCAATGCCGGGCAATGCTGTGTCGGTGGGACACGGCTGGTGGTGGAAAAATCTGTTGCCAGGGACTTTGAAACCTTGATCGTAGAGAAACTCGCGCGCGTGCGGATTGGTGATCCGCTCGACCCGGACACGCAGATGGGTGCTGTCATCACCGGCACGCAGAACGATACGATCCTGAAATATATTGCCATCGGCAAAAAGGAAGGGGCACGTCTTGTTTGCGGAGGTGATCGTTTTGCCGGCAAAACCGGACAATTCATCCAGCCGACAGTCTTTGCCGATGTCGATCGGGACATGACAATTTCCAGGGAAGAGATATTCGGGCCGGTGCTGACCATCACGACATTTGACACATTCGATGAGGCAATCGAGATCGCCAATGATACGATTTATGGCCTGGCGGCCAGTATCTGGACCACCAGCCTTGACAAGGCGACTGATGCGTTCCGGCGCATTCAGGCTGGCCGCGTCTGGGTCAACACCACCATCACTGGCGGACCGGAGCTTCCAATCGGCGGGTTCAAACAATCAGGAACAGGTCGCGAGACCGGTATTTATGGCGTCGAGGAATATACCGAGGTGAAGTCGGTCCATATTGCGCTCGGGCGTCGGGATCATTGGGTGGCCTGATGGTGCACAAGGGTTACGACTACATCATCGTTGGCGGTGGATCGGCCGGCTGTGTCATCGCCGCGCGACTGACGGAAAATCCCGACGTGAGGGTGCTTCTGCTCGAGGCCGGCGGCAAGGACACGAATCCTTACATCCATATGCCGGTGGGATTTGCAAAAATGACCACGGGCCCTCTCACATGGGGGCTGACCACTGTTGCACAGAAGCATGCGAACAATCGCGAAATTCCCTATGCCCAGGCACGCGTTCTGGGCGGGGGCAGTTCCATCAACGCGGAGATTTTCACGCGCGGTGTCGCCGCGGACTATGATCGCTGGGCCAATGATGAAGGGTGCGAAGGCTGGTCGTTTTCCGATGTACAGCCCTATTTTATCCGCTCCGAGGGCAACGAAATGGTCGCTTCGGAACATCACGGCACGACGGGTCCGCTTGGTGTATCGACGCTCCGTGAGCCCCGTCCTGTATCAAGGGCTTTCGTGCGCTCATGTCAGCAAATGGGCATACCTTACAATCCGGACTTCAACGGGCCTGTGCAAGAGGGCTCCGGCATCTATCAGACAACGATCCGCAATGGCCGCCGCTGCTCGGCGGCGGTCGCCTATCTGCGCCCTGTCATGCATCGCAGCAATCTTGATGTTGAGACGGGCTGTTTGACCACGCGTATCATTGTAACCGCCAACAGGGCTACAGGTGTCGAATATCTGCAGAAAGGTGCGCTGATCGAGGCGCAGGCCGACAGTGAGGTTATAGTTACTTCCGGTGCCATAGGCTCACCGAAAATCATGATGCTCTCCGGGATAGGCCCCGCCGATCACTTGCGGAAACTGGGTATTCGCGTCGTCAAGGATCTGCCCGGTGTAGGCCAGAACCTTGCGGACCATTTCGGCATCGATATCGTTTATGAACTGAAAGGTGCGACAAGCCTCGACAAGTATAACAAGCCGCATTGGATGATCTGGGCAGGGCTGCAATATCTGCTGTTCAATTCGGGACCTGTCACCTCCAATGTCGTTGAAGCAGGTGCTTTCTGGTACGGCGGCAAAAGCCGGCCCTATCCCGACTTGCAGTTTCATTTCCTCGCCGGTGCCGGTATCGAAGCAGGCGTTCCTGCAATTCCTTCAGGGTCAGGCTGCACGCTCAATTCCTATACGCTGCGTCCCAAAAGCCGGGGGTCGGTGACACTGCGCAGCAGCAGGCCGGAAGAAAACCCGGCCGTTGATCCCAATTTCATTGCCGATCCTGATGACCTGAAGCTCTCGGCAGAAGGCGTGAAACTAAGCCGCGAAATAATGAACCAGCCAGCAATGGCGGAATATATCAGGCGTGAGCATTTTCCCGGCGACAAGGTGCGAACTCAGGCCGAGTTTGAGGCCTATGCAAAACAGTACGGGCGAACCTCATATCATCCGGTCGGAACGTGCAAGATGGGCACAGATAAAATGGCAGTTGTCGATCCTCAGTTGCGCGTAAGGGGCATTGACGGATTGCGCATCTGCGACTCTTCCATCATGCCAAGCCTGATCGGTTCAAACACGAACGCACCAACGATCATGATTGGCGAAAAGGCGAGCGATCTTATTCGGGGCAATCGCTAGACATTTGCAGACAATATTGCACCTGTCGAACCACGCATTGCGCTGATGCCAACAATCTCAATATCGAGGGGAGGGTGTCATGGCGGTCAGTCCCAATCGGGCGCCCAGGGAACAAGGTTCTTGCCAACCACACGAAAACCGGTTGATGTCATGGCATCGATCTGTGCCATATGGATGTTGGAGAGGGTAAAGTCCATCACATCGAAATTGGCGCGGATGTTTTCAGGTTTGACGGACATGGTGTTGATTGGCACGCCCTTCTGCAAGATCCAGCGCAGGACAATCTGGGCAGCGCTTTTTCCATACAGGGCACCGATCTCGGCAAAGAGCGGGTATTTGAACACTTCGCCGCGCGCCACGGAGCAGTAGGACGAGAGTGGAATACCGGTCTCGACAGCCGCGTCCAGCAGAATGTCCTGATTAAGCAATGGCTGAAACTCCACCTGGTTTGTGATCAGCGGTTCATCAATGATCGACCGTGCCTCGCGCATCATTTTTGACGTGTAGTTGGACACTCCAATGTGGTCGGTCAAACCGCGGTTTTTCGCTTCGACCAGCAGCTTCAGCGAGGGAGCAATATTGCCATCCAGCGGCGGCCAATGAACAAGCAGGGCGTCGACGCGCTCGACCTTCAGATCTTTCAAGCTGCGCTCGACGGATGCTATAAATCTGGCTTTTCCGAAATTGTCTGGATGAACCTTCGTCGTGATACACAATTCGTCACGGGATACGCCGGTTGCCGCCAGAGCCACGCCGACATGTGCCTCGTTCCGGTACATCTGGGCCGTGTCGAACGAGCGGTACCCTGCATCGATGGCATGAGAAACCGCCGTCGAAAGTTCCTCGCCCTTGAGCGGGAAGGTACCAAAGCTTCTCTGATATGTTTTCTCGAAATAGATCGACATTGGTTCTTTCTCCCCGATAAAATTGCTTAACGCACTATTTGGTTACTTATTACATTGAACAGCCGGGATGCACAAGCGAAGGCTCCGGAATTCCGCCGAAGACCCTTCAGGCAGCAAAATGACCCGGATGGCCGGGGAAAATTCGTCAGGTTGCCTGATGCAGGTGGCAATTGACGGCAGTCGGGCAAATAGTATAATAACTATCTAGTTACTTATAAAAATATACCGGAGGAATGATGTCCAAGATTCGCACAGCTGCCGAAGCAGCATCCGCCATACCGGATGGCGCTGTTGTTGCTGTCAATTCCTCCAGTGGCCTGTGCTGCCCTGATGCTGTCCTGGCTGCCATCGGTCTGCGCTTCCGCAATGAGGGAGCACCGCGGAATCTGACAACAATCCATCCAATTGCCGCTGGCGATATGTTCGGTACGCCGGGGATCGATCATCTGGCACACAAGGGACTGCTTTCGACGATCATCGGCGGTTCCTATCCATCCGGCCCATCATCGGCAGAACCTCCATTGATCTGGCAGATGCTGGGCCGCAATGAAGTGGCCGCGTACAATGTGCCAAGCGGAGTGCTCTTCGATATATTACGGGAAGGCGCGAGCAAGCGTCCCGGCGTTCTGACCAAAGTGGGTCTCCAGACCTTTGTCGACCCGGATATTGACGGGTGTGCCATGAATGACGCTGCCCGCCGGAAAAAGATCGTCAGCAAGGTCGACTTTGATGGCGAGGAGTGGCTTTACTTCCCGGCAATCCAACCTGCTGTCTCGATTATCCGGGCAAGCACCGCCGATGAGCGCGGCAACCTGACATTTGAGCATGAAGGCGCTTATCTCGGCGCGATGGAACTGGCTTTGGCCGGCCGTAATTCCGGCGGCATCGTCATCGCGCAGGTCAAGCGTATAGCCCAATCCGGGTCGCTGCGTCCTCATGATGTGCGCGTTCCTGGCATTCTGGTAGATTACATTGTCGAGGCTCCCGAGCAGCTGCAGACCACGGCAACGCCATATGACCCTGCAATTTCGGGCGAGCTTTTCCGGCCACTCGACACATTCAGCATCCCGGAGTTCAACGTTGCAAAGGTGATTGCCCGGCGCGTTGCCGCTGAACTGGAAAAAGGCTGGGCGGTGAATATCGGTTTTGGTATCTCAGCCAATGTACCACGTATTTTCCTTGAGGAAGGCCGGCACGGCGATGTGACGTGGGTAATCGAGCAGGGCGCCGTCGGCGGCATTCCCTTGCTCGATTTCAAATTTGGCTGTTCATCCAACGCCGAGGCTTTCGTAGCCTCACCTCACCAGTTTGCCTATTTTCAGGCTGCCGGGTTTGACGCATCCCTGCTTTCCTTCCTGCAGATTGATCGCCATGGATCGGTGAATGTTTCGAAGCTGACAGCCCGCCCGCACGTGACTGCCGGAGCAGGAGGCTTTGTTGATATAACATCGCGCGCCCGCAAGATTGTTTTCTCGGGATACTTCAATGCCGGCGCGAAGTTCAGCATCGTTGACGGGAAACTTGTCATCGACAAGGAAGGCAAGATCGCCAAGATCGTCGATGAAGTGGAACATATCTCATTTTCCGGCCAGCGCGGCGTGGCACAGGGACAGGACGTTACATATGTCACCGAACGTTGTGTCATGAGGCTCACACCGAAGGGGCTGATGGTAACCGAGATTGCACCGGGCATTGATCTGCAGCGCGATATTCTTGACCGCGCGGGCACACCCTTGCAGGTTATCGCCAACCTGCCATTGATGAACCCGCAACTGTTCCACCCCGAAAAGTTCGGGCTTGATACGGCCGCGCGCGCCGCCTGACAATGACGAGTGGAGACAGCTTCGGATTGTCTCCATTTGCCAGGCTCAACGCCGAAGGACCATCAACTTATTCGTGCCCGATTGCACGATGCTTCCGGCCTGGTTGGTTACCTCGAGGGCAAGCCTCAAAATGCCTCGTTGCGGTTTTCCCGGAGCAAGCTTTTCCACAAGGCCGATCTTTACTGACAGACGATCTGCCACAAATACCGGTTGTAAAAACGTCCAGTTCCAACCAAGGGACGCCACAGCATGAAAAGTCGTTTCTGACTGGTTCTTCAATCCGTCGGCCAGCGCCAGCACCAGCAGTCCATGCGCAATGCGGCGCGGGAAGCCAAGCTCCTGCGCCGCACTGTCATCCATATGGATTACGAAAAAATCCCCGGACATTTTTGCAAAAGCATCAATCTGCTCACCTTGCAGCGTGATCGTTGGCGTTTCGTACCAGTTGCCCGGTTTGACATCATCATAATAGTATTGTCCGGGCGCCAGGCGCAGCGAAGGATCGCAAATCAGATTTTCAGTTTGCATTCAGACAAATCCTTCAGGCAGGCGTCGGTGCATCTTCCCGGAGAAAACCCTTTGTCTTGAGCGTGGACCAGAAGTCAGCCGGGATCGGATGGCTGAACCATTCCAGATTCCTGTTCAATTGTTCAACCGTCCGTGTGCCTGCCACAAACGATGGTATCGACGGATGCGCCACCACAAATTGCATTGCGGCAGCCGGTAACGGAACATCATACTCGGCACAGACAGCTTCAATGTCACGGACCCGGGTCAGAATTTCTTCGGGTGCCGGCGCGTAGTTATACTTGGCACCTTCGATTGCACCTGTTGCCAGAATTCCGGAATTGAAACCGCCACCGACAATGACTGCGGCATTGCGCTCCTGGCAAAGCGGCAGGAAACTGTCCAGCGATTCCTGCTCCAGCAGTGTATATCTTCCTGCAAGAAGGAAGCAGTCGAAGTCACGTTGCGTCAGCGCTTCGTGGCAGACTTCCCATTCATTCACGCCAACACCGATGGCTTTGACGACACCTTCATCACGCAACCGCGAAAGAGCTTTCCAGCATCCATCCATCGCCTGTCTGAACACTTCGGGCTGTTCATCACCGCGTGTGAATACATCGATGTCATGGATGAAGATGATATCGAGCCGTTCAAGGGCAAGACGCTGCAGCGAGTCCTCGAATGACCGCATGGTGCCGTCATAGCTGTAGTCGAAAATCATCTCATTGGCGGCCGCGTTGTTCCATGGCTCGAAATTGATTTCACTACGGCGTTTTGGTTTGAGAATGCGCCCGACTTTTGATGACAGCACATAATCATCGCGGTTTTCCCAGCGCAACCCATATCCGGTCCGCAGTTCTGCAAGGCCATGACCATACATAGGGGCAGTGTCATAAAAGCGTACGCCTGCATCCCAGGCGCATTCAATCATTGCTTCCGAGGTCGCTTCTTCGATTGGCCGGAAAATATTGCCGACAGGGGCCGTGCCAAATGCGAATGGCGTAACCTGAAGTTCTACGCGCCCGAATTTTCTTTTATCCGACGGTTTCATGCATTCCTCCCGTAAAGTAACTAATTGGTTATTTACACTACCTGGCACGATTGGCAAGTCTGCAGCGGATCTGGTGTTCCGCACGATAAAGGCAATTGCCGGTGTCACATGGCAAAAGACCACTCTTGACGGTCCAAATGGCTGATGATACGAAGTAACTAAATGGTTACATAAATATCAGGAGGATTCCCCGATGTACCTCACCGAAGGTCACAGGCAGGTTCAGGAAATGGCCCGGCAGTTTTGCGATCACGTCATTCGCCCTGCCGCTGAGTCGCTTGATCGGGACGAACGATTCCCCGGTGAAATTTACGAGCAGATGGGTGAACTTGGCCTTTTCGGAATTGGTGTGCCAGAAGCCATGGGCGGTCCGGGCTTCGATGTTCTTGCATACTCGGTGGTGATGGAGGAGCTGTCGCGCGGATATGCATCGGTTGCAGATCAATGCGGGCTGGTCGAACTGATCACAACGCTTCTTGTCAGGCACGGCAGCGAAGATCAACGGGCACAATGGCTTTTGTCTGCAATGACCGGCAAAACCAAAGTAGCCTACTGCATTACCGAACCGGAAGCCGGCACGGACGTTTCGGGTATAAGGACTACAGCCGAACGTGACGGGGCGGGATGGAAGCTCAACGGCGGAAAAATATGGATACATAATGCGCCCGTGGCAGATGTCGGCTTCGTGCTGGCACGAACCGACAAGGCTGCCGGTCACAAGGGCATGAGCATTTTCATTGTCGATTTGCATGCACAGGGCGTGGAGCGCGGGCCCAGGGAGCATAAGATGGGACAGCGGGCCAGTCAGGTCGGTGCGCTCAATTTTACCGATGTCGTTCTGCCGCCCGAGGCACTTCTCGGCGAAGAGGGCAGGGGCTTTCACATGATGATGAGCGTCCTTGACAAAGGACGCGTAGGCATTGGATCGCTCGCAGTGGGTATAGGGCAAGCGGGGCTGGAAGCTGCTCTTGATTATGCGCAGCAGCGCAAGCAGTTCGGTTCGCAGATCAGCGATTTTCAGGGTGTTCAGTGGCTGCTGGCCGATATGGCAAAGGACATCGAGGCATCGCGTCTGCTGGTTCACAGCGCTGCGATCAAAATCGACCGCGGTGAAAACGCGACCAAGGCCTGCTCCATGGCCAAATGCTTCGCGGGTGATATGGCTGTTGCAAGGACAGCAGATGCCGTGCAGATTTTTGGCGGCAGCGGATATATTCGCGGTTTCGAAGTCGAGCGGCTTTACCGGGATGCCAAGATTACGCAGATCTATGAAGGTACCAACCAGATACAGCGCATGATCATCGCGCGTGAGCTGGTCAGGCATGGAGCAAGGGGATGAGTTCAGCGGTCAAACACGCAGCCTTCATCACGGGTTCAAGTCGCGGGATTGGTCTGGCAACCGCGCTTGCCCTGGCGGCGAGAGGTTTTGATATTGCACTGAATGGGCCCCTTGATGATGCCGAGCTTGAAGCCGCAGCCGGGACTGTCAGGGCAACAGGCGCAAAGGTCGTCAAAATTGCCGGCGATGTCAGCCTCATAGCTGCCCATGATGACATGCTGGAACGCGCGGAATCTGTCATCGGCCCGCTGTCGACACTGGTGAATAATGCCGGTGTTTCGGTGCTCTCGCGCGGCGATTTGCTTGATGTGACAGAGGAAAGCTACGACCGTTGCATGGCAATCAACTCCAAGGCGCATTTCTTCATGAGCCAGGCCTTTGCAAAGCGGCTGCTGCAGCGCACTCGAAATGATGGCCGGTTTTACAGTATCGTAAATGTTACATCATCCAATGCTTCCGCCGTCGCGGTTCAGCGCGGTGAATATTGTGCGTCGAAAGCGGCTGCCGCGATGACTTCCAAAGTCTTTGCCGTGCGTCTTGGCGCACAGGAGATTGCTGTGTTCGATGTTCAGCCCGGCGTCATCGAGACAGACATGACAAAAGCGGTGCGGGAAACCTATCAGCGCCGCATTGACCAAGAGGGGTTGACGCTGCTGGCGCGATTTGGGCGCCCGGAGGATGTTGCCCGCATCATCAGGACCCTTGCTACCGGCGATCTGCCTTACACAACCGGGCAGGTTATCTCGGCCGACGCCGGTATGCTGGTCTCGCGATTCTAGGGAAAGCTCATGGATATTAAACTACCCGATCCCAAAGGTGTTCTGTCGCGTTATCAATTGACCGGAAGCCCGATAGAGACCAGTGCTTTCCCGCGAAACTTCAATCGCGTTGTCTTCTCGGCGGCACATGTCGTGGCCGACCCGTTCACGGCCAGTGACCCTTCGGGCCCGGCAGCGATTGACTGGGATGCAACCATGGCATTTCGACACCATCTTGATGGACTGGGGCTTGGTATTGCCGAAGCCATGGACACGGCGCAGCGCGGCATGGGCCTCGATTGGCCAGGTGCCCTGGAGCTGATTAAACGCACAAAGTCGGAGCTTCCCGACGCGTTGGTTTTCAATGGAGCGGGCACAGATCAGCTTGCAGTCTCCGATGCACGGTTGCTTGATGATGTGCGCCGTGCCTATCTTGAGCAAATCGAGGCGATCCAGAAGCTCGGTGGCAGAATCATTCTCATGGCCAGCAGGGCGCTTGCGAAAGTCGCCGAAAGTCCCGACGATTATATAGCGATCTATCGCGATGTTCTTGCTGCCTGTGATCAGCCTGTTATTCTTCATTGGCTCGGAGACATGTTTGATCCGGCTTTGAAAAACTATTGGGGAGCGTCGTCATTTGATGCTGCGCACGAAACCTGTCTGACAATCATTCGTGACAACAAGCCGAAAATTGACGGAATCAAGATTTCTCTCCTCGACAAGGACAAGGAAATCAAGGCGCGTCGCCTGTTGCCCGAAGGCGTTAAAATGTACACCGGCGACGACTTCAATTATCCGGAACTTATCTCCGGTGACGCGCAAGGCTGCTCTCATGCGCTGCTTGGTATTTTTGACCCCCTGGCTCCCGCTGCTGCCTATGCCATGTCGCAGCTTGCAGCCGGTGACAGGGCCGGGTTTCACAAGACACTCGATCCAACCGTGCCGCTTGCCCGGCTGATCTTCCGCTGCCCGACACAATATTACAAAACCGGTGTCGTGTTTCTCGCCTGGCTCAACGGCTTTCAGGATCACTTCATCATGTTGAACGGCCATCAAGCCATGCGTCCGCTGCCGTATTTTGTCGACCTGTTCAAGCATGCCGACGCATGTGGTCTGTTACGCAATCCTGACCTTGCAATAGAACGAATGCGCAAGCTGCTTGCAGTTTATGGTGTTCAGGATCATGCGTGATTTCACCGGCGACCATTCAGCTCTCGCTCTCAACACTGCAACCCTTGGCCACAATGTTGACGGGCATGGCGCTGGCTGGTCGCCGGAGCAGGTCATCGATGCCTGTGCGCAGCGCGGCTATGGCGCGATCACCTATTGGCGGCGTGAGATCGGGAAACGGGCCGTCGAGATTGGCGAACGCACACGTGCAGCCGGGCTTGCTGTCAGTGGCCTATGCCGCTCACCATTTCTCGTAGGACCGCTGGCCCCCCCGACGCGAAGCGCGGTACTCGATGATTTCCGTGCTTCGATAAGCATGGCGTCAGACCTCGGTGCTTCGTGTCTGACCATATGTGTCGGCGGGATCGTGCCGGGCTCGCATAGCATGACCGAGAGCCTGAAACAGGTGCGCGAGATCGTTGCCGGGGTGGCTGAGGAGGCACAATCGGCAAACGTCAAGCTGGCACTTGAGCCTCTGCATCCGGCCTATGGCGGCAATCGCTCGTGTCTTGTGACTGTTCGCGATGCGGTCGATATGTGCGAGCAGATCGAGCATCCCGCCCTCACTGTTGCCATCGATGTCTACCATGTCTGGTGGGATATGACGCTGGGGCAGGAATTGCTTCGCCTCGGCGCAGACCGGATTGCCGGTTATCACCTATGCGACTGGCTTGCGAATACGCAGGATGTGCTGCTTGACCGGGGCATGATGGGAGATGGTGTAGCGGACCTGAAATCTATTCGTGCTGCAGTCGAATCTGCCGGATACGAGGGGTACTGCGAGGTGGAGATATTCTCTGCGCTGAACTGGTGGAAGCGCGATCCGAATGAAGTGCTCGACATTTGCGTCGAGCGGTTCCGTTCCGTCTGTTGATCTGAAAATACAAGGAGTCCCCATGAAAGTCCTCGTACCGGTAAAGCGGGTAGTTGATTACAATGTAAAGATCCGCGTTAAGGGCGACGGTTCCGGCGTTGAGCTTGCCAACGTGAAAATGTCGATGAATCCGTTCGACGAAATCGCAGTGGAAGAAGCGCTTCGTCTGAAAGAAGCCGGCAAGGTCGAGGAAGTCGTGGTTGTATCAATCGGCCCGGCGCAGGCGCAGGAAACTCTGCGTACAGCGCTGGCCATGGGTGCGGACCGCGCCATTCTGGTCAAGGTCGACGATATTGTCGAACCGCTGGCTGTTGCGAAGATTTTGAAGGGCGTCGTTGAAGCTGAACAGCCGCAGCTGGTCATTCTCGGCAAGCAGGCAATCGACGATGATGCCAACCAGACCGGCCAGATGCTTTCTGCATTGCTTGGCTGGAGTCAGGGTACATTCGCTTCCAAGGTCGAACTTGGAGACAAGTCGGCCAAGGTAACGCGCGAAGTCGACGGCGGTTTGCAGACCATCGAGATCACGCTGCCTGCCATCGTCACAACCGATCTGCGTTTGAACCAGCCGCGCTATGCTTCGCTGCCCAATATCATGAAGGCCAAGAAGAAGCCGCTGGATGAGAAGTCTGCCGGTGATTATGGCGTCGACACTGCACCACGCCTCAAGGTTCTGAAAACTGAAGAACCGGGCGGTCGCAAGGCTGGCGTCAAGGTGAAGGACGTTGCGGAGCTGGTCTCCAAGCTCAAGAACGAAGCTGGCGTTCTTTAAGGAAAAGGATAAGGAAATCACATGGCTATTCTTCTTTTTGCCGAACACGATAACGAAACCCTTTCCGACCAGACCGCCAAGGCATTGACGGCAGCGCTTGCCATCGGTTCCGATGTGCATGTGCTGGTTGCGGGCAAGAGCGCCAAGGGCGTTGCCGATCAGGCTGCCAAACTTGCAGGCGTTAAAAAGGTTCTGCTCGCCGACAGCGATGATCTGGCCAACCGCCTTGCAGAAGCAACAGCAGCGCTGATCGTCTCGATTGCCGATGGCTATGACACGATCATTGCCGCTGCAACAACCAACGGCAAGAACATCCTGCCGCGCGTTGCAGCCCTGCTCGATGTTATGCAGGTGTCAGATATCATCGAGGTCATCTCGGCCGATACATTCAAGCGACCGATCTATGCGGGTAATGCTCTGCAGACGGTTCAGGCGACTGATGCCAAGAAGGTTATCACCGTGCGCACGGCAACCTTTGCCGCAGCCGGTGAAGGCGGTTCGGCTTCGGTTGAAAATGTTTCCGCTGTTGCCAATCCCGGTCTTTCGACCTTTGTCGAAGCCAGGCTTTCAGGCGGCGACCGTCCTGAACTGACTTCGGCGAAGATCATCATCTCGGGTGGACGTGCGCTTGGCTCTAACGAGAAATTCAAGGAAGTAATCCTTCCGGTCGCCGACAAGCTCGGTGCTGCGGTCGGTGCTTCGCGCGCGGCAGTGGATGCGGGGTATGCTCCTAATGATTGGCAGGTCGGACAGACCGGCAAGGTGGTTGCTCCGGATCTCTATATTGCCGTCGGCATTTCCGGCGCGATACAGCATCTGGCGGGCATGAAGGACTCAAAGGTCATCGTCGCCATCAACAAGGATGAAGAAGCACCGATCTTCCAGGTTGCCGATTACGGCCTTGTGGGCGATCTTTTCACCATCCTGCCGGAACTCGAAAAAGCACTTTGATCCCTGGTTTCAGTTCAATCAGGAATGTAAACTCCCTGCACAACAGCAAGTGCAAATGCGGGTATCGGCAAGCTGTCCCTGCGTATTTCCGGCCCTGCAACGTCCAGTTTGGGTGAAATCTATCCGCACATCTGGGTTTTGTCCGCGGGATCGCCTATCTTTCAGCCATGCTCGATTATGCGACGAAACCGTGGAAGAGATTGAATCCAGGAGTATTGGCTTCGGCGGTGCTGCATCTTTCCATAGGATTGCTGTTGTGGACCGGACTGTCATTCGAGGCAACACCAGCGCCGCCAGAGAACATCGAGGTCAAACTGGTACCACCACTTCCGGCACCTGAACCTGCAAAAGCCTCCCAACCGAAACCAGCGCCTCCACCCGCAGGTGGCAGTCCAGCTTTTTCTGCTGCCACAGCCAAGGTCGAGCAGAAGACTGCCGAAAAAGAGTTACCTCCGGTTACAAGCCCTGAGGCAACACCCGAACCGGATAATGCCGAATCGAAGCCGGAACCTGAAGAAGCAACAGAACCGCACAAGCCCATAGACGCCAAAAAACCTGTATCGCCTGATAGCACGATCCCGGCACCCGAAGAAAAACCACAACCCGAACCGGAGAAAGCCGCCGAGTCTGCAAAACCCAGGGCATCAGAGAAGCTGAGCAGTCTTGCTCCAGCCAGGCAACTTTTCTCGGAGGAATCTCTTTCAAGCTTTCGGGTCAGGCAGTCAGCCCGTAAAATGACGGCCAGAGATCGCATCAAGCAACTTTGCACAATCGAGGCGCTTGAGCAGGTGCGCCGTCAAAGGCCCGGCTCTTTTCCTGATTTGATTGTCCCGTACAGTCGGTCGGGCGAGGGGATTTCGGATTACGGTTTAAATGCCAGCGGGGGAGCTTTTCGCAGCAGGGGAGATTGGTACAATATCAACTTCAAATGCACTGTTGACAACAGCAGAAGCAGAGTTGTCTCGTTCAGCTTTGCGGTTGGTGGTTCCGTTCCAAGAAGTGAATGGGGTGGTCGCGGTCTGTTGATCGACTAGGGAGATGAGGGATGGCAAAGAGCATTACCAATCCAAAAGTGGATGCCTTTTTGAACAGGTCAACACAGTGGAAAGAGGAATTCGGGAAACTGAGATCAATCGCACTTGAATGTGATCTGGCTGAAGAGCTTAAATGGGGCGTTCCCTGCTATACTTTTGGGGGCAGCAATATCGTCCTCATCCATGGGTTCAGGCAATATTGCGCGCTGCTGTTTATTCAGGGCGCTTTATTGAAAGATACGGACGGCGTGCTGATCCAACAAACGAAAAATGTGCAGTCCGCGCGCCAGATACGCTTCACCGGTCTGTCCGAAATAGCCGCGATGAAAGCCATCATCAAGGCCTATATTCAGGAAGCCATTGAGATACAGAAAGCGGGCCTGAAAGTCGTTTTCAAAAAGACCGGAGAGTTTGCAGTTCCGCACGAATTTCAAGCCAGACTGGATAGTACGCCTGACTTGAAAACAGCTTTTGAAGCGCTGACACCGGGACGGCAGAGGGGATACCTTCTACATTTTTCGTCTGCCAGGCAATCCAAAACCCGTGAAGCGAGAATTGAAAAATCAATGCCGAAAATTCTCGACGGAAAGGGTCTGGATGACTAGCCGTCTGGAGAAATCGCAGCAAAAGCCTGAAGCCTTCGTGAGCAGGTTTGAATCTCAGCCTATCCTGCCGGGTTTTATCCAAGCTCAGTTGTTGGCATCACGCTCCCTGAAATTTTCAATAGCCCACTTACTCATCTGGTGGCTTGATCGCGATGACTCTCTGCGATGCGCAGGCTCTCGATTTGACCGCGCCACATGGCCGCGTGAAAATCCGGGCTGGCGGTTTGGGAACCATATCGGATTGATCATTGCCACATTGCCAGACCGATCGAGCGCCCATATCCCGAACGGACTGACTTACCACAGAGAAATTTGGATGAAGGGGCACCTGAAAACGATCATGCGCGAATGCAGCCACAACTCCAGCATGTAGACCCGCTATTTGGACCATGATCTGGATGTGAAAGTATTGAGCGGCGTCGCGGCGTTCTCGAAATACCATTCCTACAGACGGTTTATATCTATCTTCGTCCTTGCAACGCTGTGTCCAGCTTGCCCGTATGAAGCGCGCGACGAACATGTTCTTCCCGTTCTCGATTTGTAAGTGCTCCACGCCTCATATAACAATGTCCCTCATAGTGGATCTGTGAAATCACGGCCGGATAACAACCTTAACGCAGCCATCTTTCTTATCCCGAAAGGTTTTGTAAGCATCGGGACCTTCCTCCAGCCCAATCCGATGTGTGATCAGGAACGATGGATCGATCTCGCCATCGACAATGAGCTTCATCAGGGGTTCGAGGTAACGTTGCACATGGGTCTGCCCTGTCTTCATGGTCAACCCTTTGCCTACAAACGCTCCCATGGGTACGGTTACCGCATTGATGAAGACTCCGGGTAAGGAAACGGTCCCACCGGGTCTGCAGGCCATGATCGCCTGTTCAAGCGCATACGGCCGCTCCATGGCCGTAAATTTCGTCTCGAGCGACTCCACGATGCCCCCTGAGCCATGGCTTTCGAGTCCTACAGCCTCGATAACTGAATCCGGGCCTTGTCCATTGGTTATAGTGACGATCTGCTCCTGCAAATCGTCATCGGTATAATCAAGTGTTTCCGCCCCGGCCTGTCGCGCAAGCGCCAACCGCTCCGGAATTGTGTCAATTGCTATGACGCGCTGGGCACCCAGAAGGAATGCAGACTTGATGGCAAACAATCCAACAGGTCCACAACCGAACACGGCAACTGTATCGCCCCGTTGAATGTTGCAGTTCTCGGCAGCCTGGTATCCTGTCGGAAAGATATCGGAGAGAAACAGAACCTGCTCGTCGTCCAGTCCATCCGGCACTTTTATAGGGCCGACATCGGCATAGGGCACGCGAAGATATTCGGCTTGGCCACCAGGAAATCCGCCATACATATGCGAATATCCAAACAGGCCTGCGGTAGGGTAGCCGATTTGTTTGGCTTGTTTCTTGCCTGCGGGATTCGAGCGTTCACAAAGAGACCAGAGTCCTGACGTGCACATCCGGCATTGTCCGCAACCTATGGTGAAGGGCACCACGATACGATCACCGACCTTCAGTTTCTTGTTTTCTGAACCCACTTCAACGACTTCACCCATGGTCTCATGACCAAGGACGCCGCCAGACTCCATGCCCGACACAAAACCACCCATCAGGTGCAGGTCAGACCCGCAGATCGCACAGCTTGTTACTTTGATAATGGCGTCGTGGGGATCGAGAATTTTTGGATCGGGGACGGTTTCGCAGCGAATATCTTCTTTTCCGTGCCAGCAAAGTGCGCGCATGTGGGTTCCCTTTGAGTAATTGTTATCCCGAGGCCAACGGAAACTGATCTCAAAGGTTCCTCTTTTATTATCCGCGCTGACCCGATCAGCGCATAAGCCCCGCTGACTTCAAAGCACTTTCAATTCCCTGCCTGATGGCTTCAAGGTTTTTGCCTGTGCTCTTCGCTGCCGCAGTTTCTCGATCAAGGGCATCTTTCGCGGAGCGGGATATTTTGCGCTGATCCAGCAGATGCCATGAACTGGCGATTTGCCAAGTCGATGAAATGCCGACGTCCAGCATAAAGGGCCGGGCAGAACCCAGAGCGTTTTCACCATCACTCTTGATGGGAGTGCCATGCCCCATACCGGCAATGGTGTATGCTTCCAGCACTGTTTCACCTGCTGTATTCTGCCACTTTCTGACCTGATGCCCGTCGAGTGTAGATTTTAGAGCCGGCCTGTCCAACCCATGCAGACTGCCCCATTGCCCGATAATCGCCTCCATGTTGACTGGATCCACCGTCGTGTCGATACTGCCATGCCACACAGACACTTTCGGCCATGGTCCTTGGTGGCTGGTTGCCTGCGTGACATAAGTGGCAAGTGAGGCACCGTCCTCCAGGCCATGCCCCCGCATCCGGTCGAATGCCTGAGGAATGGTCGATGCTGTTCCGTAGGCAATTCCTGCAACGATAGCGCCGGAATTGAAAATCTCGGGATATGCGGCGAGCATTGCTGCGGCCATTGCTCCGCCGGCGGAAAGGCCGGTGACATAGATACGCTTTCTGTTGAGCGAATGTCTCTTCACAAGAATTTCGATCATCTGGGCGATGGAAAATACCTCGCCATCTTCACGCCTGGTATCGTTCTTTGAAAACCAGTTAAAACAGAGGTTGGGATTGTTTGTTCGCTGTTGCTCCGGATAAAGAAGTGCGAAGCCATATTCCTCGGCGAGCTTTGACCAACCCGACCCTATATCGTAGTCACTGGCCGATTGGGTGCATCCATGTAGTACAACAACCAGTGGAGCATTGGTTGCCAGTGTGTCGGGCATGTATGACCAGGCGTGCAACTGCCCCGGATTGGTTCCAAAATCGGTGAGTTGGACCAACCGGCCATTCTTGTTGGAATTGCCGGTCGATAACGCGATCCGGTGCTTGTTAAGCCGCTTGATCGTATCGGAAATCGTTCTCATTGTGCACCTCTTCAGCGGCAAATTGATTACACTGCTCCTGCAGTAATGCTGCAGATGCGAAATAGTTGCTGCGATGCACAATTATTCGAACTCAACTGAGCGTTATCCTTGGTTGGGGTCGTGGTCATCCCGGGGATCCCGTTTTAACTCCTGGAGCCGGCTTGTTTGCAGTTGGATAATCCCGTGGAACGATGTGCGCATTTGAATGTTATCTTCCAGTACACTGGAGGAATGTCATGACATCAGATCCGGCCAAGGCATGGGAAATAGCCGAAAGTATAAAAACCTGCTTTCTTCTGACGGGCCAAAAACAAATGCCGATGTCGTCCATGCCGCGCAAGGAGGAGGGAGCAATCTATTTCCTCACAGATGCGGGGAGCGAGAAAGTCGCGGATATCGACAAAGATGCTGGTGTGCAACTTTCCTACGCCAACCATTCGGGTAATGAATTCCTGTTTATTGAAGGCGAAGCAACCGTCTCGGACGATAGAGTGAAAATAAAGGATTTGTGGTCGCCCTTTGCCAAGGCTTGGTGGGACAGTCCTGACGATCCCGATATTCGTTTGATTACCGTCGTACCCAATTCAGCAGAGTTTTGGGATGGACCTCATTCGCTGGTGGCTGCTGCTAAAATGCTGTTTGCAGCCGCATCCGAAGGCCGACCCGACATGGGTGCTAATCGCGAAACAAATATCTAGACGCCATCAGGAGAAGGAATGTCAGACAGATTTGCGCTCGCTTGCGGAGCTAAGAATGCCGGTGAAGTCCACAAGATTGATTCAGTCACGGGAGCCGTCCGATTTCTTCATAGCCTGTGGCCTTGCAGCAAAGGCTATAAGCGGGCATTGGCAGAGCAGGCCTGCAGGCAAGCGTTGGCAGGTGACATCTCATCGAAAACGGCGAGAGGGACCTTTTCGAGTGCTAATCTGACATTAACGAGTGGTCGCAAGATTAATCGCAGAAGCCAAAAGTTTGCTCGGCATTAAATTATTCTAAATGGAGTTCTTTGCCATGATGAGAGCTGCAATCGTCGGTCCGTTGACGGAAGTCGAATATGAGAGCTCCGTGGAGCGACACGCGCATTGCATGGAAGCACTCCGGGACCGTTTTCTTGAAGAAGTCTCGACGAAAGAGATGCTGGCGATCGCGGATGAGGCGCAAATAGCTGGCTGGGGGCTAAAAGAAGTCCGTCAGGCAATTGATGCATTGGTGACTGAGCGAGCACGCCTGGCCGGAGCCGACACTTGCGATTAGCGCACTCAGGGTGTGGTCCATCCATCATTTCCACGTGGTCTGTATGTCTTGGGACATGGTTGAACGGAAAGGCAAGAAGTTTCGATATTGCCCCTGCGGGGACCTCAGTCACCGAAGAGCACGACCTCAATGGGGACATGTAGAGTTCGCATTTCAAGAAGGAGCCGCAGTTCACATCGCACGTTTGAAGCTATCCAGCCGGGATGGGGCCCGGAAAAAGTACGCCGAGCGCTCACATACTTGGTCGAAAATCTTCTTCGCGCGCCGCCGAAAATGGAGCGTTCAAGATCAATGAAAAGAAGGCTTGAGCTCGACGTATCATGCTGAGCCTGGACCTTATCTCCAAACCACGATCTCTTGGAACGAGCAATGTCAATGAAGACCGTAAAGAGTATTTCGCATAAACGCGCGGGCCAACCGGGAAGAGGACGCAATGCGCGGGCTCCGTCAGAGGTCCCGGCCATTGGATGGCTTGATGTTTTCTGGAGGGTGTACGCTGCCTTGTGGGAAGACCGCATTATGCTTATCGCAGCAGGCTCGACGTTTTATCTTCTGCTGGCTCTTTTTCCTGCGTTGACTGCATTCGTCTCGATCTATGGTTTTCTCGCGGACCGTACTACAGTAGCCGGCAATACTTCATTGCTTGCAGGCATTCTGCCGAACGATTCCGTCGAGTTGATCAAGTCACAGCTTGATGCTCTTGCCGGTCAAGATATTAAAGTACTTAGCTTCGGATTTTTTATCGGTCTGATGGTCGCCCTGTGGAGTGCCAACAATGGTGTCAAGGGAATCTTCGAAGCCTTGAACGTGGCCTACGGCGAACACGAAACGCGCAGCTTCATAAAACTTAACTTGATTTCGTTCGTTTTCACTTTCGGAGGCATGTTGTTTGGCGTGATACTGCTTGGGTCCCTCGGACTCATCCCTCGTTTGATGCTGGTCGCAGGCCTGGGCAGCTGGAACACCGTACTTGTCAGTTTGGCACGTTGGCCGCTGACAGGCTTGATTGTGATTGGAGCTATTTCTTTAATTTATCGATTTGGTCCTGATCGAGAGCAGGCAAAATGGCGCTGGCTTTCTTTCGGAGCGATACTCTCTACGTTCGTATGGATGGCTACAGCTGCCAGTTTTACGTTTTATCTCGCTAATTTTGCCGACTACAATGCAACCTACGGAGCTTTGGGTGCAGTAGCAGGACTGATGGTATGGATTTGGATTTCAGTCATCATCCTCATACTTGGAGCAGAATTGAATGCCGAGCTTGAACATCAAACTGCGGTCGACACGACCACTGGCGAACCCCTGCCAATGGGATATCGGGGAGCTGTTGTTGCCGACACCTTGGGTAAAGCTTCCAACGAGAAATATTGACGGGGCTCCATCACCAGGGCTTGTACCGTTCAGAAGCGATCCTCTGGTTACGATACTGATTGTAGTATTTCGCTCAGGTGTTTGCGGGGCCCGGAACCAACCTTGCCCGACATGGTTGCTGGTGGAGGGCGTGGTAGAGCCTGGTTGATCTGAAGTTACAAAAGATTGGATGAAAGACTATGAATGCTGCGAGCGAAGAACGGTCAGTTGCCCTGATGAGCATCGCAAACCGATACGGTATGAGCCAATCGACGGTAGAACACTTGCTCCAGGCCATAACTTCGGGCAGAGGCAGTATGGCTCAATTCAATCATCCCGAACTTGGTGGGTTGGGGCAGTGGTCCAGCGGAGGCATGCTTATGATTGGTGACATGTTCAACGCAGACCTGAAGAAGAAAGTTGCAGCTCTGTGCGCGGATGTCGCTCAATTGGTGTCAAAGGAGGATGATTGGCATGCTCCCCTAGGACAGAAGTCACATAACCGCCGGAGCGGAGATCGCTCTCGTTCGTCATCAGCGCAGGCCTGGCCAGACGGATTGGGGCAGGCTTCGTCGACAGGATCACAAAATGATCTTCATTACGCTTTTTTTCCGGAAAGCCGCAGACTCGCCATCAAGGACGGATCAAGCCTAACCCTCTACGACACCGAAGATCACCGGATCCAAGGTGTCTCTCAGCAGCAAAGCACAGCGCGTTCATTGCGATTTACCTCTCAAAACGGAGACGTTGATCTGTCAGATCTCAGGAAAGTTGCCAATTCCGAATGACGGCGTCTTATTTGAAAAGGGACTGCATATGGCTGTAAAGTACAAACTCGGCTGTGAACTCTCATATGAAGTGATCAGTCCAACTGTCTTCATTTTCAATCTTGAGGTCGCAAAACTGCAAAGTCATCGCGATTTGACAGAGCAGCTGACTATTACTCCAGACCATGTCCGCCGCATCTATGTCTCTCCTGATGTAAAGAACCAATATGTCAGCATCTGCTGCCAAGGAGGCCCGTTGCACCTGCACTATGAGGCCGAAGTGATGCTGGACGTATACAGAGCCGATCCAAGCCAAATATCTGAAACCCCGATCGTCGATATACCCCTCGATATAATGCCTTTTCTGCTGCCCTCACGTTTTGTCCCATCGGACAGGCTTGCAGCATTTGCCAACAAGGAGTTTGGGCATATGCAGAAAGGTCACGATAGGATCACGGCAATCTGTAACTGGCTGCACGAAAAGATCGAGTACCAACCTGGATCGTCAAACCAGCAGACAACGGCCGATGAAAGCTTGCTCCTGAGAGCGGGGGTATGTCGTGATTTTGCACATTTGGGAATTGCATTTTGCCGGGCGCTTGGAATTCCGGCCCGTTTTGTCAGCTGTTATGCACACGGTCTTGAACCGCGCGATTTTCATGCGGTATTCGAGGCCTACCTGGATGGGCGATGGTGGCTGTTTGACGCTACGCGCCAAGCTAATCTCGACGGATTGGTTCGGATCGGGGTCGGGCGCGATGCAGCAGAAATCGCTTTCGCGTCCCAATTCGGAGATATTGTTCCAGGTCCCATTCGAATAGTAATTGATCCGACAGAACCTGCAGTTAGTTCAACATTGCGAACAATTGATGCGATTTCTACCGCAGAAACTGCATCAAATGCTGGTGAGGAATAGAATATTTCTTCGAAGAAGCTAGTACCATCCCACCCAACTACAATCCCCGGTTCGGGGCAAACGACATCCTGGAGAACAGTGCCTGTCAGGTTTGACGAACTGATGATAGCCCGAAGAACAAGCCACCGACATTAAGGGATTGCTGGTGCGATCAACTGGCCAAAACTGCCGGCCCCCACATGCAAGCCGGTGCCAGACAAGGTGGCGTTGCGGTTGTCCTCCCCCAAAAGCGGAGCAAGCAGTAAACTTCGCCAACGGACAATGTTTGCATCACTTGGTGGCGCCGTTGATTAAAATGATTGTCTGGCCGTTTTGTTGATAACATTGCACATCATGACTTTGCGTCTGGCGGTGTAGTCGAACAAACAGCCCCGGCTTCTCGCGATGCCGGGGCGGGCTGATCAGCTGATTTATTTATCCGCCTAAAACTGCTTGCGAAAACCAATTGTCACTGCGTTGCTGCTAAAGTCCGTGCTTGATTTCGTACCGTCACGCGCAGTGAAGTCAAAATCGTCGGCTGCAGTGTAGCGATACCCGATATCAAGAGTGGTATTTTCGAACAGGCTGCTCCCGGAAAACACACCGATTTTTTGAAGATTGAAGCCGAGGCCCGCATCGACATGATAAGCAAACTTTGTATCGTCGTCATCGATCAGCGTTCCAACGCCGCCTACACCCTGTCTACTTAATTCAAGGTTCATCACACCCACACCACCGCCAATATACGGAGTGACCGCACTGAGGAACCCGTTATCGCCGGGTGCGGAGAGGGGGATATCAATATAACCGTTGACAAAGCCCTGGATGGTCCGCGCATCGCCATATGAATCGATGGAGTCAAAATCCACCCCGTCTGCGCTGTGCTCGTCAATGGACGCTGTACCGTATCCCACTTCCAGTTCAAGGCGTGGTGATACAAAACCCATTCGACCGAAATTATAGCCAGCGCGCAATGCGCTGTAGTACCCAACGTCATATTCGCTGTTTACGTTCACCAGACCACCGGCAACACCGAATTCGGTGTCATCAGAGAAAGTGGCTGCACTCAGTGAACCGATATAGAAACCCGATCCATTATCAATCACCACTTCTTCCACGGGCACCATATCAACTGCGTCGGCAGCCAAAGCACTTCCAATAAACGGAAGTGCCAGAACGCCTGCCAGTATATAACGTGAAGCATAATTCATGAGAAAATTCCTATCACCCAAGTCGGGCCGTGTGTGTGGAGGAGATTATATTTCGCTTGTTACGTACAACACTTTTCGAACCATTACGGATTAATCTGGTATTTGTAACCGGAGTGGTCGATTGAGAAAATAAAAGTTGCCAAACAGCCACATGCTTAAGTGTTTTATTTTAAAATTTACTTTCGCCTGCCCGATTCAATCAGGTGTCGCCAATGTGTCAACGCATTGTCATAGACAACGGTTCCACGCCTCATTGTGTTTCTGCAAAGGCTTGCCGCTCTGAAATAGGAAACCAGTACACACCGCGAGGCGCACCAGATCATTTCAATCCCAACCCTCACCGCTTGAAAGCGAGCACAACGGCATCTCGGTGCCTTCACGAGATGCCAGGTACCCATCGTTGTGGCTCACTCAACAGTTGTTTGACGGTCCGCTTAAAAACATGCCCCCCGGACTTAGCGGGACATTTCTGTTCAGAGCAACGACTGGAGCTCTAACTCCAGTCGTTTTCGTAGTTCTTCAGGCGGCTGCAATGGACTTCTCGATGTCCTGTATGGAATGTCCTGTCAAATCCTTTGCAATCTCGCCGATCAAAATCGTTTCCAGCTCCTTATGGTAGTGCTTGCGCAACTCTCCCAAGGCCTTGGGAGCCGCAATTATTACAAGGTCAGTGATTTTACCCTTCAATACGCGTCTGTTTAAAATTTCGGCGATTCCGCCAACGAAGTTATCCTCATCAGCTTGCCCTTGATCAGGATTTGCCGAACTGCTTTTTCGTCCACTGCTGGCGTTATTGCTTTCGGTATCAACATCGGCGTCAGGAAGAGGATCGTTGTCGTCACTGATATTCTGGAACAGATTGAATTTCTCGCCATCCGCAACCGCAACCGTCGCACCCTTTGGTATCTGCATTCTTTACTTTCTCCATGTCATACCCTGGCAAGTCGTGCCAACGGGCAAACCAGGGACCGTGGCAGAATTGCCAGCCCTCGATAGTCTAACGCTCCGGCGGGATATTCGATGCAGCAGGGATTGAAACCTCTGCATTTTATCGCAATCTGCTCGATTTAGCGCCTGACACCCTGCTTCAAAGTACGCCCGCATGCGATTGCCGGACCAATGAAGGTACTCGCGGGGTCGAAAAAGGGGCATGCAGGCAGCCGCATCTTCCGGCGTATAAATCGGCAGAACAGTCTGCTTGCCCTGCGGACATTGCGCCGGTTCAATTGTTCGACTTCCGTTTCCTGAATATGAACGCAGTCAGGCAACATAACCGAACATAGATCCACGGTCGCCAACGTCGCGAATATGGGACCGCTAAACCCGTGTTTGACGAGTTTGGGCAGAAGGCCGCTATGGTCGATGTGTGCGTGAGTGAGAACAACGGCATTGATTGCCGAAGGGTCAAAAGGAAACGGCTCATAGTTCAATGCTCGCTCGGATTTCGAACCCTGAAACATTCCGCAATCAACGAGGATGCGGACATCCTCCAGTTCAATTTCAAAACAGGAACCGGCGACGCCATGGGCCGCGCCGCGAAAGTGTAGTCGGGGGTAATGCATACGGGGTTACCTGTGCTGGGGAGATGAACCAATTACGCAAACTGTCAACCTGACGGGCTCCAAGTGCATTGAACACGGTGATACAGTGATCGTTTACTGGTTTCTTATGCGCTTCAACCCGCTCACTCGCTCATCGCCCGAAGCGCGTTCCACTTTTTGATTTCAACGCTGCGCAGGGTTGGAAGAGCGATAATTCCCTTGTCCTTCAATCTGGAAAATACCCGTGAAACAGTTTCGATCGTCAGGCCGAGGTAATCGCCGATATCCGTACGCGACATCGGCATTTCCACTTGTTCCAGCCCGCCCTGACGCTCGGCCAAATCGAGCAGGAATGCCGCCACCCGCTCGGCTGCGGTCTGACGGCCGAGAACAAGCAAATGCTCCTGGGCCCGTGTCAGACTGCGCAAGGTCAATGAGAATAATTCCTGCAAGATGTCGCCGGGCTTCCAGCGCGGAAACACACGCAGATTTGTGCCGGTTATGGCGTCTGCAAAGAAATGATGGTTCTCGTTGGCTTCGAGCCCGAAGATTTCGCCTGACAGATGAAATGCACTGATTTGCCTGCGCCCGTCTGCGAGCAATCGATATATGCGGACGGCACCAAACTCGACTTGATAAAGGGTTCCTGCCTTTTCGCCCTGGGCGTAGATCTCCGCACCAGGTGTATAATACGAGCTTTGATGCGTGGGAGCGAGGGCCAAAGGTAATGGGGCGACGGATGCATCGTTATCTGATCCAGGCTGTGGCGACATTTGTATTGTTGTGGAGGCCAGCATGACTGTTTTCCCTAGGATTTGATGGGATGACATTCGCTGAGATTATCAGGAGATAAAATTCGGTTATGTACCTACGCGTTTCTACGTAGATTTTAACTCGCCGGTTCTTCAGTTGATTTGATTGCCTTTATCAGCGCATTACCGAGAACAGGTTTGCGGAGGGTTCTGATTCCTGCAGCTTGTAGAACTGGAGGCAAGCGATCTACCAGCAACACAACAGACGTGTTTATTCGTCGGACCAAATCTAACGCCAATGGCTCGTACAACAGGGCTTCTTCATCGATGATGGCGCATACGCATTCTGCCACCCGAGGCGACGCAAGGGCAGGTGGCAACGCCTCGAAGGTGAGGACCACGAAGCCTTCAACCTCGAGTACAAACTCAAGAGAGCGTCGCAACCCGCAGTCTGGAGCAACAATAATTACCTGATTCGACCTGGACAATGAGATTCCCTCGAAACGTCACCGAGTTGTCGGTTGTCACAACAAATGATTTATCGGTGGGTTTGTGGGAAAGCATTGCGCTGCGTCAATTCAGCGGATCGAATGATTCGAAATCAATAGGCATCCAGTTTCACGCTGAGTGCCATTCGAACAAGTTCCGGCAAGCTCTTCGCTTTCATTTTAGTCATGACATTGGCACGATGAACCTCCACCGTGCGGGGACTGATGTTGAGATCATAGGCGATCGTCTTGTTGGCAAGGCCCTCCACCACACCTGAAAGGACCTGCCGCTCCCGGTCAGTCAACTCATTCAATCGAGCTTGAACGCTGGAAACGTCCGCCAAACCACCCGTGATGTCTGTCAGCTCTGCGGCCGCGCGCCTTATCGCTTCGATCAACTGATGATCTTCAAAAGGTTTTTCGATAAAATCCAAAGCTCCGGCCCTCATAGCTTCCACAGCCATAGGTACGTCTCCGTGCCCGGTTATCACAATAGAGGGTATGCGCAGATCAGACGATTTTAGCCTGCGCAACAATTCCACACCACTCATATCGGGCATACGAAGATCCGTAATCAGACAACCATTTCGGATCCTCGGTGCCACCGCGAGAAATCCGGTCGCCGACTGGTGCACGCGGACTGTGAAACCGGACATCGTCAGCAGAAACGCCAGAGACCTTCTGACTACCTCTTCATCGTCCACAATGTGAACAGTATAATCGTTAATCGCCATCTCTGTGCTCATCTTCAATGCCTGGGAGCGTGAAACGGAAAGTCGTGCCCCCGCTTTTGTTTTTTCTTGCGGTTATCTCGCCGCCATGGGCCTCGACAATGCGTTTGGAGATTGAAAGTCCGACTCCCATGCCGCCGGGCTTTGTGGTCATAAAGGGCTTGAACAGCTGCGCCGCGATGTCATCGGCGATGCCTGCTCCGGTATCGGCAACCTCGACAATTACCCGCCCTGTTGCGTCCAGACTCGTTTTGACGAGCAATTCGCGTTCCTCGCTCTCACGCATCGCTTCCATCGCATTGCGCATCAGGTTGATCAAAACCTGTTGAATCTGCACGCCGTCGGCCATGACGAGTTTCGCATCGGGACCAAATTCGAACACTGATCTGACACCTCGCTCTCGCGAGCCCACAAGTGCCAACGCACCGGCTTCCTCAACCAGCTTGCGGATGTCCTCTCGTGCCTTTTCGGTTTCACCACGGGTCACGAATTCCCTCAAATGTCTTATGATTTGACCCGCGCGCAGGGCCTGCCGTGACGTTTCCTCAAGAGCTTCCCTCATTCTTGATGCCAGAGCGTCATCCATGTCGCGCAACAGACGCGTACATCCTTGGACGTAATTTGCTATAGCAGAGAGCGGCTGATTTAGTTCGTGCGCCAGTGTCGACGCCATCTCGCCCATCTCGTTGAGCCGTGCCAACCGTGCGAGCTCCCCTTGTATTTCTTCGAGCCGGGCAGCGGACTCTTGACGCTCCGTAAGGTCTCGAATGAACCCTGTGAAGAAAATTTTATCTCCCGTTTTGATTTCTCCGACAGCAAGTTTCATCGGAAACGTCGAACCGTCTTTGCGTTTACCAACGACGACCCGGTCGACGCCGATGATCCGCTTTTCACCAGTCGTCAAATATCTGCTTATGTAACCGTCGTGCTCCCGTTGGTAAGGTTCAGGCATGAGCACGCGGACATTCTTGCCGACTACCTCAGTCTCGGTATATCCGAACTGGCGAACGGCTGCTGCATTGAATGCCGTGATAGTTCCGTCCTTCTCAATGACCACTGTCGCATCGAGGACAGTGTCCAGAATCGACCTGAGATGGGCTTCGCGAGCGTCAAGATCCCTCACTGTCTTATCGGCCACCCGCTGCGCGTTGTGAAGCAGGCCCCCTACCCAGGCGATTACCAGTCCTATGACAATCAGAATACCAAATTCGACCATGTTTTGGGGATTATCGAGCTGCCCCCCGCCCAAGTAAAATCGGCTGACCAAGGAGAGGCCAAGAGCGACCAGTCCCGGACCTATTCCTCCGGCGAGAGACGCGACGAGAATGGAGGGAATGAACAGAATGAAAGTTGCACGATCCTGAAGCAAGTCCTGCATTGCCAGCCGCAGCAACAAAGCAACAAACACGGCAATGGCGGCAAGCACATAGCCTCGAACTCCGTCAAAACGGGAGGAGAGCTCGGGATGCAAAAGCCGTCCCCGGAGGCCCGATATACTACGTGCAGGCATTATGCTGCGGTTTCCCCATATTGCTCCCAAGGAGGACTACAGAGCAGGAAAATCCAGTGGAACTCAACAGCAAACTTGAATTGAAGGACTGACCATACTCTATGGACAGTGATGTGTGAGGCTTCTTCGTGCGATGTGCTTTGTTTTCGGGTGGCGGTGCATACCGGAGAAAAACCAGCGTTTCGTGGCTTCAGAAGCAATGAGATATATCATGGTGATGGCAAGGAGCCCGGCCATTATCGGTAGCGGCAAGGGCACGAAACCGAACCAGGCGGCGTATGGCAATACAGGTGTCGCAACGGCGACCAAAAAGGTGCCTGCCGTCAGCCAGACAAGCAAGGCGCTCGGACGACTTTGCCAGAACTCCTTTCTGGTGCGGACGACCAGAACGATGGCTAGCTCGGTAACCAGTGACTCCACGAACCATGCCGTTTGGAATGTCTGGGCTGTCGCATGGGCGACAAAAATCAGAAAGCCGAATGTTATGAAATCAAAAACACTGCTGACAAGGCCAAAGGTCAGCATAAAGCGCCGGACAAAGGCAATATCCCAATGTCTTGGCGTCAAGGTCTGGTCGTCATCGACATTATCGGTCGACATCGCCAATGATGGCAAATCCGACAGGAAATTGTTCAGGAGTATCTGTTTGGCAAGCAACGGGAGAAATGGCAGAAATAGGGAAGCAAGCGCCATGCTCACCATGTTGCCGAAATTGGCGCTGGTGGTGATCGAAATGTATTTCATAGTGTTGGCGAAGGTCTTCCTGCCATCATCGACACCACGCTCAAGTACACCAAGATCGCGCTCAAGCAGAATGATGTCGGCCGCCTCCCGCGCAACATCCACTGCGCTGTTGACGGAAATCCCGACGTCGGCAGCGTGCAGGGCAGGCGCATCGTTGATGCCGTCGCCGAGATATCCGACGACGTGGCCCCGGCTTCGCAAAGCTTCGACGATTCGTTCCTTCTGATTGGGATCAATCTCAACGAAGAGGTCTGTCCTTGCGACAGCCGCAAATAGAGCATTTTTGGTCATTCGCGCCAGTTCCTGACCCGTGACGATGTTTTTGCTGGCAAGACCGATCGATTCAGCGAGGTGGGCTGCCACATAGCGGTTGTCGCCCGTGATAACCTTTATGCCGATGCCTCGTCTAGCCAGCGAGGCAAGCGTTTCGGCGATGCCTGACTTCGGCGGATCGAGGAAAAGCAGAAAGCCCGCAAAACATAATTCTGTTTCGTCCTGTCTGCCGAACGCCCGGTCCGGATCAAGCCGCCGGATTGCCAGGCCAAGGACGCGATAGCCATGACCGCTCCACGCTTTGAAGCGCGTTTCGATGTCTGCCCGTATGCTGGCGTCGATCGGTTGGGGGCCCTTTATACCCAGAACAGATGTGCAGGCCTCCAGAACATTTTGGACGGCACCTTTGCAAACGATCAAATTCTCGTTCGTTTTCAAGTCCCGGACGACCACCGACAAACGCTTTCGTATGAAGTCGTAAGGAATTTCGTCGACTTTGGCATAGTGCGCCAGGCAGTCCATTGCCCCTTCGACGTGGGCGATAGCTTCGTCGAGGGGATTCTTCAGCCCTGTTTGCAGGGTCGCATTCAGCTTGGCCCAAAGTGCGACCTGCTGCGATGCCGTTCCTTCCAGATCAAGGCAGCCATCGAGATGGATAACGCCCTCTGTCAGAGTTCCCGTCTTGTCGGTGCACAGCACGTCCATGCTGCCGAGATTCTCGATCGCATCCAGTCGCCTGACAACCACACCATTCTTGGCCATCGCGCGTGCTCCCCGCGCCAAAGTCACGCTGATGATCGCCGGTAGAAGTTCAGGAGTAAGGCCGACGGCCAACGCCAGCGAGAAGAGCAGGGAATCGATCAAAGGACGATGAAGAAGCAGGTTTGCGAACAGGATTAGGATGACGATCGCCAGCATGATTTCGCTCATGAGGTAACCGAACCGGCGTATGCCTCTTGCGAACTCGGTCTCCGGGATGCGCCGTTCGATGACAGCGGCAATACTGGCGAATTCGGTATCTCTGCCCGTTTTGACCACAAGGACCGTAGCGGTCCCGCTGCGCACCGATGTGCCTGTAAAGACGGTGTTGCTGCGCGCTGCAAGACCGGATCCGGCCTTTGATGTGCCCGGTGACTTGACGACCGGAAATGTTTCACCCGTAAGCGCCGCCTCGCTTACATTGAAATCGCGGGATTTCAGAATGATTCCGTCTGCCGGAATGAGGCTTCCCGCCGAAAGGTGCAGGATGTCTCCCGGTACGATGTCATTTGCCAACACCTCGATTTCTGATGCATCCCGGATTACCATCGCCTTGCGGGCAACAATCTCCTTCAGTGCCTGCAAGGCTTTCGATGCACCATATTCCTGGGTAAAGCTCAGCAAGCAACTGGCAAGAACGATGGCGGCAATGATGATTGCCTCATGTCCTTCACCGACAAGGGCAGACACGGCCGCGGCGAAGACCAGGATGAGCACCAGGGGGCTGCGGAACTGGCGTGCCAGCGTAAGTATTGCGGTCGTACTATAGGTTGCATTGACAGAATTGGGGCCAGCGGCAGCCAGTCTTTTAGCGGCATCGACAGAAGAAAGCCCCTTTGCTGTTGTTGTCAGTTCGCTCATCAACTGATCAGCAGGGCGAGACCAATATGCATCGCCAAGCCGCGTGTCCTCGGACATTTGATAATTTGGTGTCGATCGGAACAGCATCGATGCAGGGCTTTCTCATCACAAAGGGTATTCAGTTCTATCGTATGGGCTTTCACCGATAGTCTTCCCTTGGATGGCGGCATTGATCCGCATCAAGTTTGCCAAAAGGACCGCCCTTTGATCGTGATCAAAGTTGACGATGAGATGGTATGCATAGTTCAGCACAAGCAATAAGGGAGACGCGCGTGAGCATTCGAAACCTTGAAGACGCCTTTCATCCAAAATCCGTCGCGTTGATCGGAGCGTCGGACAGTGCCGGATCGGTCGGCCGCATTGTAATGCGCAACATCGTGGACGGAGGCTTCGAAGGCGAAATCTGGTTCGTCAATCCAAAGTACAACATAGTTGACGGGCGGGTCTGTTTTCATAGCGTGCAGGATATTCCGGGCGTCCCGGATCTGGCCGTAATCGTCACGCCGCCGGAGACGGTCCCTGATCTTGTCCGTGATCTGGGAGAGAAAGGGACGCGAGCGGTCGTGGTCATTACCGCTGGCCTCAACGACGCCAACGGTTTGCGGCAGAAAATGCTCGATGCCGCCAAACCCTATCTGTTGCGCATCATCGGACCCAATACGGTTGGGCTGCTTTTGCCCCGTGCCAAACTGAATGCCAGCTTTGCCCACATGGATGCGAAGCCCGGCAAGATTGCGCTGCTGTCCCAATCGGGCGCGATCGCGACGTCGCTAATCGATTGGGCCGCCGACAATCAGATCGGCTTTTCGCAGATCGTCTCTCTTGGCGACATGGCTGACGTTGACGTTGCCGATTGTCTCGACCTGCTGGCGGGCGATGCCGGAACGAAGGCGATCATAATGTATCTGGAATCGATTTCCCATCCGCGCAAGTTCATGTCGGCCGCCCGGGCTGCCGCTCGCCTCAAACCTGTCATTGCGGTCAAACCCGGACGGCACAGCGAGGCCGCAAGAGCCGCCACAACACATACAGGTGCCCTGTCGGGTGCCGATCGTGTGGCCGACGCTGCGTTGCGTCGGGCCGGGGTGTTGCGCGTCCGCGGCCTGGCTGAACTGTTTGATGCCACGGAAACCCTCGCAAGATTTCCCATCCAGGAGCACGTGCGTGTGGGCATCGTCACCAACGGTGGAGGCGCAGGTGTTCTTGCTGTGGATCAGTTGATGGACAACAAGGGTGAGCTTGCCAAGCTTTCAGCAATTACGATGGACTGTCTTAATCGGTGCCTGCCGGAAAGCTGGTCACATGCAAATCCGGTGGACATTGTTGGCGATGCACCGCCGGAAAGATTCAGGGCCGCAGTTGAGGCAGTAGCCGCCGACCCCGGGGTCGACGTTATTTTGGTGTTCGATTGCCCGACCGGACTGGCGTCACCCGTTGAAGCCGCCTCCGCCGTTGCTTCGTTGTCGAACTTGGGGATGATCGGGAATAAACCCGTCTTCGCCTGTTGGCTCGGTGAACGGGTAGCCCGTGAAGGTCGCCGTGTGCTCCTGGATGCCGGGATCGCAAGCTACGAAACCCCGGCCGCAGCTGCCAATGCGATCTCCTATCTGTCCGATTGGTCCCATGCACAGCGCGCACTGATGCGTGTTCCTGACAGTAGGCATGGCGACAAGCGCTTTGATCGCGAGGCGGTTTACAGGCTTTTTCACCGGGCGGCGTCTGAAGGCCGCCGCTTGCTGACCGAACCGGAAGCCAAGGTGGCCATTGCGGCATACGGAATTCCAGTTCCCACGACCCTCGTGGCGGAGAGCCTGGAAGAGGTAGAACGGCACGCTGAGGAACTGCTATCCGGAGGCGGCAAAGTCGTCGTGAAGTTGGTTTCCAGATCGCTCACCCACAAATCTGACGTTGGCGGTGTGGTGCTGGACATTGCAACGCCAGGGGCAGCGCGCGAATCCGCGGCAGCAATTGCTGCGCGCGTCAGCACATTAAGGCCTGATGCCCACATCGACGGTTTTGCAGTGCAACCCATGATCATGCGTAAACAGGCCCAGGAATTGATCCTGGGCACCAGCCAAGACCCTGTTTTCGGCCCGGTGGTCTTGTTCGGAGCCGGCGGGACGGGCGTGGAGTTCATCGACGACACTGCCGTTAGCCTTCCACCGCTCGACGACGTCCTGGCAGGCGATCTGATCGACGGGACACGCATCGGCCGTCTGCTGGCCGGATTTCGTGACCGACCTGCTGCCCACAGGGAGAGCATAATCGATGCGTTGACCGCTGTTTCCCAGATGATCGTCGACTTTCCGTGCCTTGTTTCTATGGATATCAACCCACTTCTCGCAGATGGGGACGGGATAGTTGCGCTTGATGCGCGCATTGAAATCAGTCCGGATGCCTTAAAACGGTCCGGGCCAAATCCCGATCTAGCCATCCGGCCGTATCCATCGAACTGGAAGAAGGAAGTGTCACTTGCGGAAACAAGCTACCATTTGAGACCTATCCGGCCGGATGATGTGAGTTTATATCCTCCATTTCTATCGAAAGTTTCGCTGCATGATTTGCGACTGCGCTTCCTGTCTCCGCGCCAGACCTTCCCGGATGATGCCCTGCGAAGGCTCACGCAGCTTGATTACGACCGCGACATGGCGTTCGTTGCCCTGGACAAGGACAGCGGTGAGCTTGCCGGAATAGCACGGCTGTCTTCCAACCCGGATCGCGAGGTCGCGGAATACGCCGTGCTTGTCAGGACCGACTTGCAGGGACGGGGCCTCGGTTGGCAGTTGCTTGTTCAACTGATCAACTTTGCAAAGGCGGAGGGGATAAGAAAGCTGGAAGGGCGCATCCTGAGCGAAAACAAAATCATGCTGGGATTGTGCCGGGAATTCGGCTTTTCCGTAACGCGCGACACCTCGGATCAAAGCGTCATGCGGACCACACTCAATCTGTAGCCTGCATGGGGTTACTTCTCACGATCAGCTTGATAGAAATCGGCTGAAATCGCCTTCCGCAAGCAATGAGCGGGTGACGCCTCCGAATATCAGTTCCCTGACCCTGCTATGGCCATATGCACCCGATACGACGAGCTCCGCGTCCACCTGTCTGATGAAACCGAGAAGGCTGTCGCTTTCGTGATTGTCTCTTATGATCTCGCTGCCCGCAGTGATCCCGTGCCGGCGAAGGAACACGCAAACATCATCCATGCTTTCCTGCGTTAAAATGTCCGCATTCCGATCGACGGTGACGAGGATAACTTCACTGGCCTGGCACAGTAATGGAACGGCATCGACCACGGCACGCCGCGCTTCGCGGGTATCCTTCCACGCAATGACAGCCGTATTGGTGAATATGCGTCGAGTGCCTTTTGCCGCGACCAAGATGGGCCGTCCGGCCTGCAGCAAAATATTGCCCAGATTGATAAAGCTATCAGGGTGCCCCAAGGTGAAGTCGTCTTCGCACCCTGTCACGATCAAGTCGGCCACTCTTGAATTATCGAGCAGAAATCGTGTCGGATTGGCAATTGCGTCGCGCCATTCATGAGAGACATTGGTGCCTGCCAAGCTTTCGAATTCTCGCCGCATTTTCTTCTGGCGCTGTTCGATTTCCTCTCTCTGACGATGCATCGTTTCGCCGTCTATAATAACGCCTTCAGGTGCCGTCATCGGAAGGGTGATGTCAGCCCCACAAATGCCAATCAGTTGGGCGTTGAACCGTGTCGCCAAATCGATGGAGAAATCCATAAATGGAGCGGTGGGGCCATCGATATTAACGTTTGCGAGTATCGTTCTGTAGGACATGACATTTCCTTTGAAAAACTCAGGTTTGCACCAGAATTTGGCCAGCTACGGCTTGTCCACGAGAGTAATTCTGTATGGGTGCATTGCTCCGCCGTTGCGGACTGACAGATATTCTCCCTGGACAAAGCTTTCATCGCTCAGGTTGAAGACAATTTCGTCATCGGACTCGCCTTGCGCGTAGTCGAAATACCATTGCCCTCCGGGCTTTCGCCGCAGGACCCCGATCAAATCCTCACCCTTGGGTCGAAAACGCCGGACGCGGCATAGTTTCTGCTTCTCTTTCCATTCAACTGCATCAAGATGCCCGCTTTCGTTGAGGGGCACCAAAAGGTCATATCCTTCGTGTGGATCGCCATCGGGGTGCTCTTTGTCGCGTGCCAGCACGAGCCGTACGTGGCGGAATTTGGAACTCAGTACTGTCAATTTGACCATCGTAAATCTCCCTGCTGGCCTGGAACCTATCGAAGAGATTTTCGGTGCGCTTTGATCCAACGCAATGAGCCCTGCAATACTCCGGCCTATGGCTGAAAATGGAACATATGGTTCCTCAAACAAGGATAGCTGCCATGTCGTGCAAGAGCGTGTTTTGCATCATCGGGATAGATCAATGTGACCGTGAGATTTTAAATGCGATCCATCTTTGCAAGGAGTTGGACGCGCATTTGGCTGTTTTCATCGTATCGCTGGCGCCCACTCCGATGGGCGGCTATGGGGTCGTCGTTTCCACAACCTGGTTGCTGGAGCGCGAGGCGGATATTGTAGCGATGAAAAGGCGCGAAAAGCAGATCACATCGCTTGTCCAGAACTCTGGCCTCAAGGCCGACGTCGACAGTTACTATTGTGAAAAGGACGGGGCGGACGAAATTATCGGGCAACGCGCCCGCTTTTCGGACCTCACGCTGATCGGACCTGATCTGCTGCATCAGCCTGCACTGAAAACGCCTGCACTAAACGGGGCTCTGTTCCACTCCGGAAGACCAACCTTGGTGGTGCCGACAGGCGGGTGTGCCACCATGCATCCGCATAAGGTTATGCTTGCCTGGGACGGGCGGGTCGAGGCTGTGCGTGCCGCGCGCGAAGCCATCGAGGTCATGGCGGCGGCCGTCGAGGTCAGCGTCGTGATAGTCGAAGACGGGCCGATGGAGGCGTGGAACATTGGTGCGCGGGCAAACATCTCTGCCTACCTTGCCAGACATGACATCAAGGTAAGGATCGATCGGTTGCGTACATCCGGCTCAGCTGTGGCGGATATTTTGAAGCAACGTGCGATTGATATCGCTGCCGACATGATCGTCATGGGAGCATACGGGCACTCGCGCCTGCGCGAGCGACTCTTCGGGGGAGTAACCAGGACTATGATCGAAACATCGCCGATCCCGATTTTCATGATGCGTTGACCAACTCATAAACGAATGACCAACGTGACGAGACGACCATGCCTCAAGCGATTTTCAGCGCAGCTCTTCCACCAAAACAAAAAGTTGCCGGGCTGACCGGTGTCGAGGCAAAGCGCCAACTTGAACGATACGGCCCCAACGCTATGCCGGGAGACACCACTAGGTCGGTCTCGCTGTCGCGAAAGGAATTTTGACCGAACCGATGTGCTGCTCCTCGTTGCGGCGGCAACGCTTTATCTCTTGATTGGTGACCTTGCGGAAGGGCTTTTGCTGGCTGGATTTGCCTTTTTGAGCATCGGGCTGATGTTTTTTCAACAGCAAAGAAGTGAAAAAGCTCTTGCGGCTCTGCGTAACCTTGGGTGCGCCGTCCGCGCGCGTCATTCGCGATGGCAAGGAGTGTACCATCGCGGGGCAGTTGGTCGTTCCCGGTGACCTTGTCCTTGTGGACGAAGGGGAACGCATTCCGGCCGATGCAATGTTGCACGATAGTTCGGGCCTGGTTGTTGATGAATCGTTATTGACGGGAGAGAGCGTCCCCGTCCGCAAGCGTGCCGGCGACGGCAACGACACTTCCGGGGAGCCGGGAGGCGACGACCAACCTTTCGTCTACGCCTCGACACTCGTCGTCAAAGGTCATGGGATCGCAACGGTGTTGGACACCGGAACCCGCACGCATGCTGGACGCATCGGCGTTTCGCCGGCATCCATTGTCGTGGAGCGAACCCGATTGCAGATCTCTGTAAACCGGATCGTTCGGCTTTTCGGCGGCCTGGCCACGATCGTGTGGCCCGGCGACCCGCCGTCATCGAAACACTCGGAGCCGCAACGGTTCTTTGCGTAGACAAGACCGGCACGCTAACCGAAAATCGCATGCGGGTCCGGTTCCTCGACACCTTGTCTGACCAACTCGAAGTTGCGCCGGACTTACGTGACATACCGCAAGCCTTCCGTTCGCTCGCAGATGCCGCCTGGCTGGCGACACGGCACGCATCCATCGATCCGATGGACCGGGCGGTGGCAGGACTGGCGTCACGTGTCGGAGAGTATAATACGTTGGATTGGCCGATGGTTCGCGAGTATGGCCTCAAGCCGGAACTGTTGGCGATGTCCATTGTCTGGAAAGACGATGCAGGACATTTTGCGATTGCCTGCAAGGGTGCACCAGAGGCCGTCATAGGTTTGTGCCATCTTGATGATGACAAAGCGGCAAGCGTCATGACGCATGTTGAGGCAATGGCCAAGAACGGCTTGCGGGTGCTTGGCGCCGGCATAGGGACGACCACGCGGGATGAACTGCCTGAATCACAGCATGTTTTCGATTTCACCTTTGCCGGACTGGTCGGCTTCGAGGACCCTTTGCGCACAACTGTACCTGCGGCGGTGCGTGAAGCATTGCGCGCGGGAATATCGGTCAAAATGATCACGGGCGATTATCCGGCTACTGCACTGGCAATTGCTGCAGCAGCCGGCATCGACACCAAAGAGGCAGCTGTCACTGGCAACCAGCTGGAACGAGCGGATGCCAACGAGTTGGACCGACTGGTTTCATCTGCAAATGTATTTGCCCGTGTCATGCCAGAACAAAAACTACGCCTCGTCGAGGCTTTGAAGCGCCGGGTGAGATCGTTGCCATGACCGGCGACGGGGTTAACGACGCGCCGGCCCTCAAGGCCGCGCACATTGGCATCGCGATGGGTAGACGCGGCACCGACGTCGCCCGCGAAGCGGCAGGCATCGTGCTGCTCGACGAAGATTTCGGCAGAATCGTCAGTGCGGTCAAGATGGGAAGACGCATCTTCAACAATCTGCGCAAAGGGATGATTTATATTTCGGCGATCCACGTCCCGATCGCGGGTTTGGCACTGCTGCCTCTGATCGCCGGCATGCCGCCGCTTTTCTTTCCGGCGCATGTTGTGGTGATCGAGATGATCATTGACCCAATGTGTTCGATCGTATTCGAGCGTACGCCAGCCGAAGACGACATAATGGATCGGCCGCCGCGGCCGGTTGAAAATCCACTGGTCGGCATTGCGCAGATAGCGTTCGGCCGTTTGCCTTGGACTGTACAGGATGCTTTTACTGCGAGGCACATCCATAGAAGCGGCGCGAACCGCAGCGTTCATTGCCGTCACAGCGGGGAATCTGTCGCTTGGCCTCGCGAACAGCCGTCGCGAGGTGATTGTCTTGCACATATTCGAACGCGGGCGAATGACGTTCTGGATCGCCTCGATGATCGCAGTGGCAGTTGTGTCGATATGCATCTTTCAGCCACATCTCGCATCACTGTTTGGTTTCACGAGACCGGACAAGCCGCGTTGGCTACCGCTGCCGCAATAGCCGCGGTGCTGTTGTTCGATTTGTTGAAATTCATACCAGCTGTGCAGCGGATCATCGGTTAGGCTGCGGTCTGAAAGCGGATTATCTTTGACGTCTGAACCAGGACAAAACCATTGGGACAAACGCCAAAGCGCCAATGAAAATGGTAATCATGGCAAGCATGACAAACATCTGCAGCACGACAAAATTTGTGGCGCTGCGGGCCACGAACCATCCGATGATTGTTCCTGCAATGATGAACAGTATCCGAACCGGCAAGGCCACATTTACTACTCTTCGTCAGTGGCTAATTCGTCTATGAAATTATCGACGAAGCGCTTCACTTCCGTCCAGTTCGTCAACTCGTAATCGCGTTTGGGATCGACAGGACCGGACTCGGTAGCAACTATCCGCTTAAGCATCCACTGCTTGAAAAAATCGTATTCCGAATATTTCAGTGCCCCGGCACAGTTCAGGACAAATTCGGGTTTCCACCCGGTTTCTTCGGATAGATCAACAGCGTAGTTTCGCGCCTCAGCCTTTTCGGCTTCGTCGGTGCTGGCAATGGACAGCGATACGGAGATGAAAGCTGAAGGAACGCTATTGAGTATCGAGCGCCAGTTCCGCACGTAACGGACAAAGGCTGCGGGATAGCGCCCGGTATGAACGGGCGCACACAAAATCACCGCATCGCTCGTACCGGGATCGGCAGATCCAACCTGGTTCGCCTCGGTCAACTCTATGAGATGGCCTTGTGCCTCAAGGTGACTTGCGACGGCCTCTGCAATTTTCCGCGTTTGACCCTCCACAGTGGAATAGAGCACCAGAAACTTCATATTTTATCTCCTGCGTTGTCGATTTGTCCGAGATCGCAGTTGCGATGAATTTTTAACCGGTTGCATTGATACGCATCAAAAATCCATCACCGGACCGCAATTGATCCAGCGCAATGCCCGTAAAACGTCAGCGGACTATTGTTTGCTCAATAGCAACATCCTTCCATCATCTGGAGAGAACAAATGGTTTTCAAAAGTCTGCTGAGCGTCGTTGAGGTAAATCAATCCAGTCACGACTTGAAGATGGCGATCGACATGTGTTCTGAAATCAATGCGCAACTGTGCGTCACGGTCTTCGGTGTTGCAAGTTTACCGCCAATCGGTGACTACGCTTTAGGGACGGCGGAACTCTGGCTAAAGGAAAGACAGCAAACGCTCGCCGCAATTGATAAAAGAATTGAAGAGGTGGAAACACTTGTAAGCCACGCTGACATCTCGGCGAGTGTCATCGACGAGTATCCGGAGCTTGCCAAGCTAGGGCATATTATTGGCAGACATGCCAGATATACGGATGCCACGATAATTGGCCCCGATCTCCTGGCGAACGAGGAGCTAAGAAGCCGGGTGATAGAAGGTGCGTTGTTTGAGTCCGGTAAACCGATCTTTTTAGTACCGCATGGAACGAAGCCAACGTTGCGGCCCAAGCAGGTCTTGCTCGCGTGGGATTCCGGTTTGGAATGTACAAGGGCAGCTCGTGAAGCTTTGGATATCATGGCGTGTGCCGAAGAAGTCCATGTCACGATGATCGACCCGGATTCGAGCACCGTTGCAAGCGGCCCTGAACCGGGAGCTGATATTGCTGCCTATCTCGCCCATCATGGAGTCAAGATTACCGTCGATAGAATTCCAAGCGCGAATTACGCAGTAGCTAATGTCATTAAGCAGCATGCAATCGATATCGCGGCAGATCTTATCGTCATGGGGGGCTATGGTCACACACGTTTGCGGGAGCGAATTTTTGGAGGGGTTACACGATCAATGATTGATGATCCCGGTCTTCCTATCCTGATGGCTCATTGAACAGAACCGTCCAGCATACGAATTTGGAGCCCATTACGATGCAAATCAACGCAATGAATCAATTCGAAATTATGCATCTGGTAGAGCATGCCAGGATTGGAAGGCTGGCCTGTGTAAATGACGGGCAGCCATATGTCATTCCAATGAACTTTGTTTGCCGTGTTGGGTACCTCTACTCGTTTACGACATTCGGTAAAAAAATAGTGGCCATGCGCTCCAATCCCAAAGTGTGTGTGGAGTTCGATGACATTGTTGCGACCAACAAATGGCAAAGCGTGGTGGTAACCGGACACTATGAAGAGTTGAGCGACAAACCTGACCATGTCGATGCACGCAACGAAGCTCATGCCCTCTTGAGCAACCGGGCCGAATGGTGGGAGCCCGCATACGTGAAGACAGTGATTAGGGATCACGTAAGGACGATGGAGCCTGTTTATTTCCGCATCCTCATCAAGGAAATGACAGGCCATAAGACTGTATCAGCCTGAACTTCAGGAAAGACCAGGCATTGGCCTACCCCAATTTTCTGGCCACGCGGCGTCCTATTTTCAATTTGCCGCTCACAATGATCAGTGAAAATACGTTTGGCGCGACACGTGTCGCTTTGACCTATGTCAAGGACGTCACGGGAGCGAAGCGCGACTTTCGGGTACCGGATGCATTCCGCTTTCAGGCTGTGATCGAAGGATCAGACATGTCATACCAAGATGAACCCTCCGCATTCGCATCTCTTCTCAATCCGGTGCCGTTTGCCAGCACCGGTCGGGCATTGGCGAGGGCTACAATGCGCATGCAAGCTCAAGCCTTGAAAACCGCGTTTCATGTGCAGATCGAAGCCCTGGCTTTCGCGCAACGTCGTTGCGAGCGCGGTTTGAAGCTGATCGATGACTTGATCGATTCCGAGAAATATCAAAACACTTCTGGCGTGTGCGGTGAGTTTTACCGGAATGCTGCTTCGCAATACACAGACGAAACGCGCAAGCTGATCTCCATTGGTTCCGGAATTACGTCTGATGCTGCGGAACATGCGAACGAAGAAGTCGACAAGGTTTTTGAAGACGTCTCCGCCACAACCATCACACCTTGAACCGTAGTGAATCGAGGCCCATTGCCTGTCATTCATTGCTTTAAGGCTAGGGAACACCGGAGGCGATTTGACATACACACCACAAGCAGGGCTATAGTCCCAAAGGAGGCCGCAATGTTAGATAATAACGTCGCTCCAGAACATCTTTCGATCGATGATGCACGACAGATAGATTTATACTGGCGAGCAGCCAATTATCTGACGGTTGGCCAGATTTATCTGCTTGATAACCCGTTGCTTCGCAAACCTTTGAAGCTGGAACATGTAAAGCCCCGGCTGTTGGGGCATTGGGGAACATCGCCCGGGCTGAATTTCATTTACGCCCATCTTAACCGGGTTATCCGGGACTTCGATGCTGACATGATATATATTTGCGGGCCAGGGCATGGTGGTCCCGCGATGGTAGCAAACACCTATCTCGAAGGCAGTTACACCTCCCATTATCTGGATGTTACGCGAGATGCACGCGGAATGGGCAAGCTCTTCCGTCAATTCTCGTTTCCCGGCGGTATACCAAGTCATGCAGCACCGGACGTTCCCGGATCCATCAATGAAGGCGGCGAGCTTGGCTATTCTCTTTCCCATGCGTTCGGGGCGGCATTCGACAATCCCGACCTGATCGTTGCCTGTGTTGTCGGCGACGGAGAGGCCGAAACCGGACCGCTGGCGGCTGCGTGGCATTCGAACAAGTTCCTCAATCCGCAAAGAGATGGCGCGGTACTGCCTATACTGCATCTCAACGGCTACAAGATTGCAAATCCGACGCTCCTTGCCCGAATTCCGCACGAGGAATTGCGCTCCCTGTTTATCGGTTATGGATACGAACCGATCTTTGTCGAGGGGGATGATCCTGTCATCATGCATCAGTTGATGGTCGCTGCCCTTGACCAGGCAATAAACGGAATTCACGCCATTCAGCAAGGCACCCGCGCGGACCACAAGGCTTATACTTCGCGCCCGCGATGGCCAATGATCATCTTGCGTAGCCCGAAGGGCTGGACCGGACCCAAACAAGTCGATGGATTGAAGACGGAAGGTTTCTGGAGGTCCCATCAGGTTCCTCTGTCAGGATTCGACCGAAACGCAGGCCACCTGAGGCTTCTGGAGGAGTGGTTGCTCAGCTACAGACCTGAGGAGCTGTTTGACGCCAGGGGTGCCCCGGTGCCCGACATTCTTGAAACCTTGCCACGCGGCCGTCGCCGTATGGGCAGCAACCCGCATGCAAACGGAGGGACCCTGAGGGCGTCTCTGGATAAGCCTCCACTGGAAGCCCATGCGGTTGTTGTTGCTGCCCCTGGCAGTGTGAAAGCCGAAGGCACCAAGGTGATGGGAGGTTTCTTGCGTGACGTGATGCAGGCAAACGTCGCTCGTCGAAATTTTCGCATCGTCGGGCCGGACGAAACGGCTTCAAATCGCCTTCAGGAGGTTTTAGAAGTTACCGATCGCACCTGGATGGCAGCGACTTTACCGGAGGATACCAATCTTGGTCCCAACGGCAGGGTTATGGAAATCCTCTCCGAACATACATGTCAGGGTTGGCTCGAAGGATATCTCCTCACCGGAAGACATGGATTTTTCTCGTGTTATGAAGCCTTTATTCACATCGTGGACTCGATGTTCAATCAGCATGCGAAATGGTTGGATGCATGTCGCGATATTCCTTGGCGTCAACCGATTTCTTCCCTGAACTACCTGCTCACCAGCCATGTCTGGCATCAGGAACACAACGGTTTCAGCCATCAGGATCCGGGCTTTATCGACGTTGCACTGAACAAGAAAGCCGACGTGGTGCGCGTTTACCTGCCGCCGGACGCCAATACACTGCTTTGTGTCACGAATCATGTCTTATCCACCTGGGACCGGATTAACATCATTGTCGCGGGAAAGCCACCCATGTGGCAATGGCTGTCGCTGGAAGAAGCCCGGGTCCATTGCGACGCTGGTCTCGGAATATGGCATTGGGCATCGAATGAAGATGGTCTCGAACCGGACATCGTTATGGCGTGCGCCGGGGACGTGCCGACGCTGGAGACGCTGGCCGCAGTTTGCATTTTACGAGAATTCATGCCGGAGCTGCGTATCCGCGTGGTCAATATCGTTGACCTCATGGCGCTGCAGCCTAAGGAACGCCATCCGCATGGTCTTGCGGATGATGATTTCGATGCGATTTTCACAAAAGACAGGCCTGTCATCTTCTCCTATCATGGCTATCCCTGGACAGTTCATCGTCTGACTTATCGCAGGACCAATCACAACAATTTCCATGTCCGTGGCTACAACGAAGAGGGCACCACGACGACACCCTTCGATATGACTGTTATGAACGGCCTCGACAGATTCAGCCTGGTTTTGAGTGTGATCGATCACGTCGCTGCGTCCAGTCCGGCGGCGGCGGAACTGAAACAACTGATGAATGTAAAACTGTTGAATCACCATGACTATATTCGGGAACATGGGCAGGACATGCCGGAAATATTGAACTGGGAGTGGACCCCGCATTTCGAGTAGATCGACGAAGAAGGGTAAAACCATGACCGAAACCATCCTCGTTGTGAACGCAGGGTCTTCAAGCCTGAAGTACGCTCTGTTTGAACAATCGGAGGAATTGCGACCGCTTTTGCGCGGCAGCATTTCATCGCTCGACGAAAAGCCGCGGATGACGGTTTCTGCAGGTGGAGGAAATCGAACAGTCGATATCGATTTGAATGACGGTGCGATCAATATCAAGCAGGCGATGAACCAGGTCATTGCACACCTTGCAGATCGCGATCTCCTTCGTAAAGTGACTTGCGTCGGGCACCGCATTGTTCATGGCGGGCAGCATTTCAAGAGTGCTGTGCTGCTTGATGAACCAACCATGAAGCAGTTGCGTGAACTTGCCCCGCTGGCACCGATGCACCAGCCTCGCAACATTGCAATTATCGATACTGTACAAGCCGTGTTACCTTCTACGAGGCAGTTTGGCTGTTTTGATACTGCCTTCCATCATACGCGTCCGCAGCTCGCGAAGATTTACGGCCTGCCGCGCGAATTGACCGACTCCGGCATGATATCCTACGGATTTCACGGACTTTCTTATTCCTATATCGCCTCATGCCTGAAGGCTAGATTCGGCGCTGAAGCGGGAGGGCGTGTTATCGTGGCACATTTGGGTAGCGGAGCCAGCCTCTGCGCGCTGGTGAACGGTGCCAGCGCTGCAACAACCATGGGATTTTCACCGCTTGACGGACTGGTCATGAGCACGCGGTCTGGCTCGATCGATCCCGGGGTAATCCTCCACCTCCTGCAACACCGCAAAATGGCCGTTGAACACGTAGCGCACTTGCTTCAAAGTGAATCAGGGCTTCTCGGCGTGTCCGGGGTCTCAGGGGACATGCAGGCTTTGATCGCATCGAAGCAGCCCTCAGCGAACGAGGCTATCGATCTGTTCGTTTATCGCATAACGCAGGCAATAGGTTCTTTGGCCGCATCCATGTCTGGCCTGGACATGCTGGTGTTTTGCGCAGGAATTGGCGAACACTCTCCTCTGATACGTGCGAAAGTCGGAGAAGGTGCAGGTTGGCTGGGCGTCGAAATTGATGCTCAAAGGAACTCCCGCAGTGACGAAACGATCAGCAGCGTCGACTCGAAAGTGAAAGTCCTTGCACTGCCTACTGACGAAGAGCGAGCGGTTGCAAAGGAATTGCGGTTCGCGTTTGGCAGACCCTGACATCATTAATTTGGGCAGGCTACCATTCGAGGCTGGACGACGTCATTCCATCGTCCATGGATAACAGGCACTGAAGCGAGGATGATGTTGATAGACGGCCGATACGCTGGCAGCCTCCGGCCATCTGGCAGCCAGTACATCGAGTTGACGGAGACGGTCTCGTAAATCCAGCACGAACTGTCGCGTGTGAAAAGCTGGTTGGAAAGGGGAAGAAGACCAAAGTCCCTGTGGGAAGGGGTCAACCCCCAATGAGCGAAACGGCAGTTCTGCACGGGCTGTGCCACCAACCAGAAACGAAGACAGTTCTTCGAAAGGCATTCGTCCAGCCAACCGCGCAGTTCCCCCACCATGTCGAGGCCGACTGTTGAAGGGATCACGCGTTGCGCGTAAAGATAGGAACATTGTCTCAACTCGGGCGTCAATGCCATCCGTGCGTGCAGTTTTGCAGCGCTGGCAGTCATGTCTGTCGTGATGAACCGCCAGTACGAGGTGACTTTTGGTGATAGCGAGGACGGAAATTCTCTGTTAGGTTGGCCTTTCGGGGTCAGTTTTAGATTGCTACCTGTTTTTCCTTTGGCCGGATGTCCAAACTTGCTTCTCGGCGCCTCACGATATGTGATCAAACTGAAGTTTCGCAGCAATCTCTTTACTGGAGTGTTTCAAAGATGCTGTCGCAAGGTCCACTAATTGGAGCGAGTAGCGTTGGATAGGGGCAGATAGGCTTATAGCAGCGATAGGAAACCCAAGATCATCCAGAACCGCAACGCCTATGCACATGCAAACATCTTCATTTTCGCCTATTTCAATCGAATAACCACGCTTGTGAACGTCTTTCAATTGCCGGCGAATTGCGTCTGCATCCATCACCGATCGATATGTCCGCTCTGCGAGAGATTGAGTCAAAATTCTCTCTCGGTCAGGCTCATCCAAGTGAGCAAGGATGGCTTTCCCCAATGCGGTTGTATGAAGGGGATCTCTGGTGCCAACGTGTGCTTGCATTCTCAGCGCACGCGTGGACTCAATTATTTCGATATAAACGATCTGGCCCTTGTCTTCGATTGCCAGGTTAATCGTCTCGTTGAAATTTCGGTTCAGGTTCCGCATAATTGGCACCGCAATTTCGCGCAGCCTCTGCAGGCTCCGATCCGTGCGTGCGAGCGAGCGAAAACCGTGGCCAATGCCATATCGGTCATTCGGGATATCATGGTGCAGAAAAGCTGTAGCACTCAGCGTTTGTAGATATCGGAATACGGTCGTCTTAGGGATATCAAGCGCATTGGCAACTTCAGTCAATGTAACGTCTCTCCCGCTTGCACCAATATATTCAAGCACTTTAAGTGCCTTGATGACGGGGCCAACAATATAGCTGGAGTTGACCTGCGAAGTCGCTCCATGTCCACTGCGCCGTGTCGCAATTCCATCCATGTCATTATATCCCTTGGCGTCAATCATGAGGCAGCCCTCTGTCGGCCTTAATTTCTCGTGCTTTTGAGAAAAGAAGCAAGACGTTCGTTCTTTGGCCGATTGAAAATCTCCTCTGGAGTGTCGTCCTCGACGATCCTTCCCTGCTCCATGAAAACGACCCGGCTCGATACATCACGTGCAAAGCGCATCTCGTGCGTGACCAGCAGGAGAGTTGCACCGTCATCCGCAATGCTTTTTACAGTCATCAGAACCTCCTGAACCAGCTCAGGATCGAGTGCTGACGTGATCTCATCCAGCAGAACCAGTTTCGGATTCATGGCGAGCGCGCGAGCAATTGCCACGCGTTGCTGCTGACCACCTGATAACTGACTTGGAAAGTTATCCCTCCGCGGCAGAAGGCCCACGCGGTCAAGCCATTTTTCAGCGATCTCCCTCGCTTCCGCTTTTCCCATACCGCGAACTTTGCGCAGCCCCAGCATGACGTTTCCCGCAGCATCAAGATGAGGGAAGAGATTGAAGCTCTGAAACACCATGCCCGTCATGGATCGCTGGCGCGAAAGCTCACGGTCTTTCAGTCTGTGCCGTTCGCCGCCGGTTGCTGATTGATATCCAATGATTTCACCGTCGAGAATAATGTCGCCCTGCTGGAATTCTTCCAGCAGATTTACACATCGAAGCAGCGTTGTCTTGCCCGAACCACTGGAGCCAATAATCGATACGACCTCACTTTTGTTCAAAGATAGATCGACGCCTTTGAGAACCTCCACAGCTCCGTAGTGCTTTCGTAAGTTCTTGATCTGGAGTAGGGCCGTCGTTTCTCGCATCGTTGTTCCTTTATCTGCGGTCAAAAGTTCTGGCGGCTTGATCAAGCGCGATATTGATGACGAGATAGATACAGCCGCTGAAAACATAGAATTGTATTGCCATGAAATTGCGGCCGATAACTTCCTGGGTATTGAGGAGAAGCTCTGCGACGCCGATCAGTGAGAGCAGGCTTGAGCCTTTAATCAGTTCCACACCCGTATTGATCCAAGGGGGCAGGGCGCTCCGCAGTGCCTGAGGAAAAAGCACATTGACGACAATCTGCCTGAATGTAAGTCCGATACTTCGTCCAGCCTCAATTTGACCGACAGGTATCGACTGGAGAGAACCTCGCGTCAGTTCGGCAATATGGGCACCGGCAAAAAAGCTGAGCGCCAATATGCCCGCCATTTTGGCAGTAAGGCTCAGACCCATCACAGAGGGGATATAGAATGCAGCCAGCACAGATACCAGCACTGGCGTTCCGCGCATGATTTCAACATATAAGCGGAACGGAATACGAGATACGAAGGAACCATATGTGAGCTGCACACCCACCAGCACTCCGATAATGGTCCCGATAACGATAGCTGCCAATGAAATTTGAAGGGTTGTCAGGAGACCATCCACCAGTGGCCATCTGGCGATCCAAAGTTGATTAAGAAAAGCGTCCACTGTTCACTCTCCTCAAAACTTCGGGAACCGGCGTTCAATCCGTTGCAGGATGAACGACATTACCGAACAGGTGACAACATACAGGGAACTGACGATGAGCCAGGTTTCAACCACCCTGAATGTATTTGTATTAATTCTGCGCGCTTCAAAGGTGAGTTCCGGTATGGCGATAGCGGCAGCGATCGAACTGTCTTTGAAGATACCGATGAAAGTGTTGCTCAGCGACGGAAGAACATTACGAAACATGATCGGCATGACCACATAAAGGTTTGTCTGAATACGCGTCAGACCGATTGCCCTGGCCGCTTCGACCTGACCCACCGGGACCGAGGATAATCCGCCTCGGAACACTTCAATGAGATATGCGCCCGAGTAGAGCGAAAGAGCACAGATAAAGCTTTTATATTTGTCCAGACGTATCCCCAGCTGAGGCAATGCAAAATACAGTAGAAGCACAATGACCAGCAGCGGCAAGTTGCGAATGAGCATAACATAAATGCCCACCAACCACCTTCCTGCCACTGATCCGCGGCTGATAAAAGCACCAAGCAGCCCTATGACAGTTCCGGCGATTAACGAGATGAGCGCCATAACAAGCCCGATGACCAACCCCGACATCAGACTGTCGAAGTTGGACCAGACGGCATCAAAGTGTAAGGAATATCCCATATCAGCGCTGGCCCTAGCGCAGTTCGCCCGGAAAGCCGATTTTTGGCTCTGTTGGATATTCACCGAACCATTTTTTGTAGGCTTCTCTATAAACCGGGAAAGTCGTCCCTGTCATGGATTCTCGCAACGCAACATTAACAAAATTCAGCCAGTCAGGGTTTCCGCGCTTGACGATGCATGCGTAGCTTTGCGGGTTCCAGCTATAGCCTGAATCGACAAATTGATCGGGGTTTTGCGACATGTAATATTTTAAGGAAGAGTTGTCCGTCGCCGCAGCATCAGCCCGGCCTGAGTTCAGTGACTGATACATGAGATCGACGCTGTCAAACTGGTCAACGGTTGCTTCAGGCAGAGCATCATGAACCATTTGTTCGGCAAAAACGTTCTGCAATACCGAGATTGTTGCAGCACTGCCGGCGGCCTTAAGCGCGTCATAATTGTTGTACTTGCCCCCGGACTTCAGCATCAGGCTTACGCCTTCTCGATAATAAGGGATTGTAAAAGCGACCTGTTGCGCACGTGCGGCTGTTACGGTCACGAACTGACAGGTTACATCGACCTTATCCGTCAGGATATTCGGAATACGAGCGTCAGATGCCTGGCTTATAAATTCGATCTTTGTATCGTCGTCAAAAAGACCCTTCGCAATCATCTTGGCCACGTCAATGTCGAAGCCAACCAGGTCTCCTGCTTCATTCCTGAAATGCCAGGGCGGATTGGTCGTGCCCGTTCCAACAACGAGCTTGCCTCTGGCAAGGACATCGTCCAATTTATCTGCGTTGGCAGAAGCATTGAAAATAAGAGCTGCTGCAAGTGAAAATCCGAAGATTGCTACGTTCCGCGCGTTAGACATAAAGTTCCCCTTTTATTGTTCCCTGCTGGAGCGGCTTCTTCAAAGTGCCGTCTCGAGCTGTGCCGTTTCTAGTTTCTTGTTTTTTTCGACGCCTACAAGCTCGAGCTGTTTCGTCTGATGGAAAACGCGTTTCATTTTTTTCACTTCCTCAGCGCCTCGGAGCGGAAAAATCCTTTGAACCGACAGGGTGCATAGATCAAAAAAAGCATTTTTCCATCAGGCGAAACCGGACACGCTGGACCGCGGAACAGTTTCCATTGCTATCTCTCGAAGGCAAGCGAACCCATTCGTACCTGAACAATGCGGGAGAAAAGGAATTTCCGATGAACATTAAAACGACAACTATACAGGAAACTGACATCAAGGGCTGGGTCGACTCCGCGAATAGAATTGGGACGGCATTGGTGCTGGACATCATGGATGGACTGGGGCGGCGGCAACAAGCTTTGGACATGGGCATCGAGCCCCGCGCAAGTCAACGGACTGTCATCGGCTCCGCCAAAACGCTCTTGTGGATGGACTTCGCACACGAAGACCAGTCTACCTATGAATTGGAATTGAAGGCGGTAGATAGTTTGCTTCCACACGAGGTGGTGGTTTGCGCGACCGCCAACTCCGGTCGCTCGGGCATCTGGGGAGAACTGTTGACGACTGCTGCCATGCGCCGCGGTGCTGCAGGGGTGGTAACTGACGGAGCCGTTCGAGATATCGCTCAGATGCAGGGGATGGGTTTTCCGGTCTACTCTAGGTTTCTTTCGCCCTATGACAGCTTCAACCGGCAGAAAGTGGTTGCCTATGACGTTATGGTCGAGATTGACGGTGTGACGATCCGGCCCGCTGATGTGATCGTTGCTGACCTGGATGGCGTAGCAATCGTCCCTCAAGAAATTGCCCCTGATATACTGCGCCTGGCATTGGAAAAAGCGGATAGGGAAGACCGGTTCCGGGATGCTGTTCGCAACGGGTCCAGCCTGACGGAAGCTTATCAGAAGTACAACGTCCTGTAGTTGTAGAAGACTTGTGGGGAATGATGACTGAGTTATCGAACAGGAATAACAACGGTCTGGGGAGTTCTTTAAGGAATCTTCTGGGAGCAGACATGGTCATTACCGATCATGCGGAAAAGGCAGGCTTTTGCCGTGACTGGATGGGAGACGTAACCAGCGATGCTGTTGCTGTATTGCGGCCGCGCAGTACAGCGGAAGTGTCCAAGGTTGTTATGACGTGCCGCAACCTTGGTTTATCGATCATTCCTCAAGGGGGCAATACAGGGCTTGTTCTAGGCGGCATTCCGGATCATCCGTCCAATCAAGTTATCATTTCTTTAGGGAGAATGAACCGGATACGCAGCATAGACATAAATGACTTCTCTGCCGTGGTTGATGCCGGATGCGTATTGACTACAGTCAAGGATGCTGTGGCAGAGCAGGGCATGATTTTTCCTCTGGCACTCGGGGCGCAAGGAAGTTGCCAGATCGGAGGTAATGTCAGTACGAATGCCGGTGGTCTCAATGTTCTACGTTACGGTATGACGCGCGATCTTGTACTTGGCCTTGAAGTGGTTTTGCCTGACGGCAATATCCTTGAAGGCTTGTCTTCGCTAAGAAAGGACAATCGGGGCATTGATCTCAAACAATTGTTCATTGGTGCGGAGGGAACGCTTGGGATTGTAACCGGCGTTTCCATAAAACTGATGCCCGCACCGGATCAGATTGAAACGGCGTTGCTAGGTGTCGGATCCCTGGAATCTGCGGTGGCACTTTATCGCCGGGCCCGACGTGACTGCTGCGATCTGATGTCTGCTTTTGAGTTTATGCCGCCAATGGCGCTGAGCTTAGCCAAGGAGGCGATGCCGGATCTCGATATGCCTATTGCAATGGATCATCCGGCCTACGTCCTTATGGAAATTTCAGCCTCTGGACTCGTGAATATTGGCGACCTTATGCAGCGCTTCCTGACAAATGTGATGGAGGAGGGGCACGTCATTGACGGAGTCATTGCTTCATCGTCCACGCAGGCGAGCAACCTGTGGAAAATTCGCGAGGGAATGGTGGAAGGACAGGCTCTGCGCGGCAGACACATGCGTACCGACATTTCCGTGCCGTTATCGCGATTATCTGACTTCGTGGCTGTTGCCGAGGAAGCAGTCAGGGCAAAACTTCCCGAATGTGTGGCGATATCTTATGGACACGTCGGAGACGGTAATGTTCATCTCAACGTCCTCCCGCCGACGGATGCCAGCGAAGCTGATCGCACGAAACAGATCGATTGCGCCAAGAAAATTATAAATGAAGTCGTGGATATGTTTCAGGGGAGTATCAGTGCAGAACATGGCATCGGACGCCTGAAGCGCGACGATTTTGAACTGCGGCTGCAAGATCCTCAGCGGTCTCTGCTCCACGCTCTGAAAAACGCCATTGACCCGCGTCACATGTTCAATCCCAACAGTCAAATTTCGATGTCTGAACGAGACGCTGCGAACCCGGTTTGAACGCACTCGTACTGCGGTTGCATCAAACCGGGACCCGGTTCAATTGCTTCATACGCAGTCATGAACTCAGCATACTGAGATGGTTTGTGCGATGATCAGTCAGATATTGTCGGATGTGGTCAACTGCTCGAAGATCGGCATCATAAGTGCGAAAAGTTCGGCTTGTGAGGATAGATTGCACTTGCGATAAAGTTGCTTGCGAAAAACCTTTACGGTTTGGGGGCTGATATCCAGATTAAGCCCGATTGACGGCGATGAGTGCCCGCGCAGTATCAAAAGTGCGACCTCCGCCTGCCTGTTGCTCAGGCTGACGTTGAACCGCGTCCGCATGGCGCTTATCAGACTTTCGGTGAGTGACAATTCTACCCGGTTGTGCACAGGAAGCTCGCCTGACGGTGCAAGGTGTGCCCTTAGGAGCGACATGACTATTGACTGATGCCTGCGGAGGTTTGCGTCGGCTCTACTCGAGAACATATCTCCCGATGAACCATCTTTGCCCATGGAAATGGTCGCGGTCATATTCTTGCCGATCGTCAGGACGACCGAGATTTCGTCGGTGATGCCGATCCGCCCATAATACCATTCATAGTAGCGGCTTCGTTTGAACTGATCGGGAGCAACATCGAGCAATCGATAGATTCCTGATTGTCCGCGTTCCAGATGGAAGTGGTAAATAGGATCAAGAACATATGCGCCCGTGAGATAATCGCTTTCGATGTACTTGAAGACGTTAGGGCCGTAGATACGCTTGAATCGTACGGACGGGACCTGGGTGCCATCAAAGATAATAACAACGATATTGTCGAAATCCATGCAGGCGCGCAAATAGGCTTCCATCTTTTCGTAAAAGTCGGTCTTGCCCACGGCCTCTATTGTTTTGGCCAAGCTTTCAAACTCGTCCAGGACCATTCTGAATACCCCTTTGGGGGTATATACCCCTATGTAAACATTTTGTGAGTATATACACAACAATTAAGGGGTATTCGATCCGAAATCAACAGATTGGGATCACCGCCATACAATAGCGGAAACACCGCTAGGGCAGAGGTAAAATGAAGAAGCGCGTCAACCACAATGCGATGCAGTTCATTGGCTATACCACACCGTGGAGTGCGCTTGCCGGTGCAACCGTGGATTTGCATCTCTCCTGCCTGTCTTCGCCTGAGTCTGTCAGTATTCGCCGCCTGGACGATGCATCCGCACGACCGATGGAATGGCACGTTGAATCCTTGGGGAATCCTCCTGTCCATCGTGATTTCGATCAAGGTTCGTACCTTGCGATCAGAAGCCATGAGTTGAAAAAGCTGAACACCATTACGGCCGTGCGCTTTGAACTGTTCCTGACGCGGAACCATGAGCTGCGCACTGTCGTTGATACTGGAAGAACTTTACTGCAATTGGCAGATGGAAAATTTGTTCTTGTCAAAGGCGACCAGCGACATGTTATTGATGCCGATATTCCTCAAAGATGCTGGATCAGCATTTGCTTAAGTGATTGCGGTGGTCTGACAACAATTGGAATACAAAATACAGACCCATTGTCGCCATTGCATATCAAAGAAACGATTGCAGGCTTCAGCTGGGAAGATGTCTCCGGCGACCTTCTTTTGGGCACTGACAGAGGCTTTGAAAATCCTACCTTGAATGCGCGATTCTCTTCCATTGCACTGGAAACAGCGTCGTCCCTTCACGCGTGGCAATTCCCGACGCTCCTGCCTGATAGGCCGATATCTTCCCAAGGCGGCTCGACAGCCCTGCTGCTGGAGCTGGTCAATCTGCCGACATCCTGTGTAACATCGTCAAGATGGGACGGCTCGGCGCTGGACCCCCGCCTTGTACCAACTCACTATGATGCCGTGCATTGTCATGATGACGACTTGGCTTCGCTCAATTGGCCGGCATCATACCGCGTCACGCTGCCGGAAACGGCACCGTGTGGTGTTTATGCCTTTGAGGTCCATGGCTATGGCAAAACCGAGCAGATCGTCTTCTTTGTTGCTTCGAAGGTTGCCCGCAAGAAGGTTGTTTTCGTCGTTCCAACTGCAACCTATCTGGCCTATGCGGACGAAATCCTGCCCGAGCACCTCTACGAGTGGAAGTGCGATGATCGGGGTCACCGACTGGCAGTCGACAATAATTTCAAGTCACTCTACGATTACCATAGCGATTTGAGTGGGGTGTCGATCTGCTCTTACCGGAAACCGAAAGCAACACTTCGGGCAGACTATCGCTATCCGCTTGGCGACTGTCCCCATAACCTGCCGGTTGATCTTCACTTTCTGCAATTCTGCCATAAGCATGACATTGAATTCGATCTGATAACTGACCATGATCTGCATCGTAGGGGCGCGGATGGCCTGCATGCATATGGCGTCGTGGTAACCGGAAGCCATCCCGAATATCTCTCGGTCGAAATTGAAAATGCCTACAGGCAATTTGCGGCGAATGGCGGCAGTATCGCCTACATGGGCGGCAATGGTTTTGCAGGCACTGTCGCATTCAAAGACGATTTGATGGAGCTGCGTCGCTCGCCTCTCGAAGCTGGCCGAACCTGGGATGGTCCGATTGCCGAGCAAAATCTTGCGATAACCAATGAGCCCGGAGGTCATTTGCGTTCGCGCGGCAAGGGAGAGTTTACTCTGGTTGGCGGGGCTATATCCCTGATGGGTTTTGACGGAGCACGTCCTTTTACCAGAACGGCAGATAGTTACGATCTCAGGCACGAGTGGCTGTTTGACGGCGTGGCATCGGACATATTTGGCGAGGACGGCATCGTACTCGGTGGTGCAGCGGGATATGAGGTCGATGCTACCGATATCAGATTGGGGACGTCCCCGGATACGATTGTGGTTGCCCGGGCAAGTGACTTTCCTGACAGCTTCTATCACGATTCATCACGTTGGTATGAAGGTGGAGATAGCCAAAGGGATAGGCGGCGCTGCGGTGAGATGACCGTCAGATACTTGTCTGCCGGAGGGATAATTTTTTCCGCAAGTTCTGTTGCCTGGCTTGGTGCATTGCCATGTGGGAATGAAATGAATGATGTCGGGCGGATAACGCTGAATGTTTTGCGTCATCTGTCATCCGAATCTGGGGAAGAAAAACAAAACGATAAATCAAATCCAATCGAAAGAGGAGAATTAACATGATCAAGAAACTGGCAGTGGCATTGGCCTTGATGACCGCTTCATTGAGTGCAGCGAACGCGGAAACCGTAAAGCTCGGGCTGCAGCCTTGGCTCGGATATGGACCATTGTGGGTCGCCGAAGAAAAGGGCTTCTTCAAGAAACATGATGTCGACGTGGTGTTGACGACATTCAACTGGGATCAGGATATGACAGCCGCACTCGCCAGCGGCAATCTGAATGTCATCGCAAGTGCCACCAACGGCATGATCACCAACTACAACCAGAAGGTGGATCAAAAAGGGTTCTTGATCATGGATCTGTCGTTTGAAGCAGACGCCATCATCGCCGGCAAGGATATTTCCTCCATTAAGGACCTCAAAGGCAAGAAGGTGGCTTTTGAAGCCGGCGCAACCAGCGATCTTCTGATCAACTATGCGTTGAAAGAAAACGGCATGACCATCGCTGATCTTGAGCACGTGCCCATGGGGGCTTCGGAAGCCGGTCTCGCGCTGATCGCCGACAGGGTCGATGCTGCAGTCTCCTATGAACCTTATATTTCTACGGCTCTGGCTCAGGGCGACGGCAACAAGGTGATTTACACGGCGGCAGAAAAGCCCGGCCTGATCGGCGATATGCTGACGGCGTCATCCGAGTGGATCAACGCCAACCCCAAGGACGTGCAGGGCTTGATCTTGGCGTGGGATGACGCGATCAACTTCATCCGCTCTAATCCCGAAGAAGGCAAGGCAATCATTGCCAAAGCCGTGGGTAGCCCGACGGCCGAGTTCGAACCGGCTTTCAAAGGCGTTCGTCTGTATAATGTGAAAGAGAATGTGGAAGCGCTCAAGGGAGAGTTCCAGGCATCGCTGCAGACTGTCGGCGAGATCCTGCATGCCACCAATCCCGACAACATCAAGACTGTTCCGGTCCCAGCGGACCTTTTGTCGCTTGAGGACCTGAATGCCGTTGCGGCAAACCAATAAACAGCGGGCCGGCCATCCAAGGGTGGCCGGCCGAATTCTCCAGGCAGGGATAATGCTATGACGGACCAGGCAAGGGACAGAGGCAAGAGAGCCAGGAAAAGAAAGGGACTGCTCAGGTTGCGGCAGGATATACCCGACGGTGTCTTTTCTGCTGCCGGCATTGCTATTCCGGTCGTCCTGTTTCTTTTGTGGTGGGCCGTTACGGCGCTGGAACTGGTGCGTCCGCTCTTCCTGCCCAGTCCATGGAGCGTTCTCGAGGAAGGGTGGCGGCAACTCACTGAAGGCATCCTCTTTGCCGATGCTTCGGTCAGCATTTATCGCATCCTCATCGGCTGGCTGGCGGCAACCGTCGTGGCTGTCCCGATCGGAATATTGATGGGGAACTATAAACTCATCGAAGGCTTGCTCGAGCCATTGATTTCCACAGTGAGATACATGCCCGTTGTCGCCTTGATCCCGCTGTCGATCCTGTGGGCGGGCATCGGCGACGGGCAGAAAATCCTCATTCTGTTTCTCGGTACGTTCTTCCAGCAAGCCCTGATGATCATGGATAACGTGAAGAATATTGATCTCAATCTCATCCGTGCGGGGCAGACCCTCGGTTTCACCAATAACGAGATCCTGCGCCGTATTATCTTGCCAGCTGCGCTTCCAGGCATATGGGACACGTTCCGCATAACCATCGGCTGGACATGGACGTATCTTGTCGTGGCGGAACTGGTCGCCGCCAATGCCGGTCTTGGTCGCCGCATCATGGATGCCCAGCGCTATCTATCGACCGATACGATCCTTTTCGGAACGCTTTTCATTGGCCTGCTTGGCCTCCTGACCGACTATCTCTTCAAACGGGGTGGCAGGTCTCTGTTTAAATGGAGCAGTCAGACCCGATGAGCAGTCTCTCCGCGCATGTCGCCCGCGATGCGAAGATATCCATCGTTGGTGTCGGTAAGAACTTCAATGTTTCCGGGCGCGATCTCGTCGCGATCGAGAAGATCGATCTGGATATAGGCAAGAATGAGTTTGTCTCGATTGTCGGTACGTCCGGTTGCGGCAAATCCACCTTGCTGAACATGGTGGGCGGTCTTGATGAACCGACCTTCGGCGATATTCTGATAGATGGACGTCCTGTCAACGGGCCAGGCAGGGACAGAGGCTTTGTTTTCCAGACCTACAGCCTGTTCGAATGGATGACCGTCGAAGGAAACATCCGCTTCGCACTGGAGAAAAGCGCTTTTTCCAAAGCCGAAAAGACAGAATTGGTTGCGCATTTCGTGCATGCCGTGGGACTGTCGGGTTTCGAAAAGGCATTTCCCAAGCAACTGTCGGGCGGCATGCGCCAGCGCGTGGCGATTGCCCGTGCGCTCGTTTACAAGCCGTCGATCCTTTTGATGGACGAGCCTTTTGGTGCACTGGATGCGCAAACCCGCGGGATGATGCAGGAGCTGCTGCTGCAGATCTGGGACGATCACAAGGTCACGGTTCTCTTCGTCACCCATGATGTCGATGAAGCCATTTTTCTCGCCGACAGGGTTGTGGTTCTTGCCAGCCGCCCCGGGCGGATCAAGAAAGTCATGCCCATAGAGCTCGAAAGACCGCGATCCTTCGAAGTCCTGACAGACCCGAAATTCGCTGTCTACAAGCGGGAAATCCTTGCAGATATTCGCGAAGAAACCTTGAAACTCATGGCTATGGAACATTCTTGACGGGAATGGGCGCCAAGCAATGCGACAGATAAGAAAAAACATCCAAATGACACATGCGATATCGCTTCATAATCTTGCCACGCTCACTACCGATGAGCGCAACACCCTTCTGCTGCGCACGGAAGATGATCTCACGTACTTTATCGAGAAGGTGCCACCCATCATAGAAGCCGTGAAACGCGACGGCGACGTTGCGTTGGCAAAATTCGCTCAGGATTTCGATGGTGTAGTGCTTGATCCCGACAAGTTGGCTGTGGAAGAGTGCGAATTTAACGAGGCTTTCGATGCTCTTGATCGGGACATGATAAAGACGCTCGAATACTCGGCTGATAACATACGCCGCTTCCATCAGGCCCAGTTGCCTGGCGATATGTGGATGAAGGAAATCCGGCCAGGGGTGCTTGTCGGCGAGCGATATACCCCAATCGATAGTGCTGCGCTGTATTCCCCCCGGGGGAAAGGCTCGTTTCCCTCCGTAACCTTAATGACCGCGATACCCGCTGTCGTTGCCGGAGTGAAGCTTCCTGTCATTCTGACGCCTCCGGGACCCGATGGTAAAGTGGATGCGGCAACGCTCGTGGCGGCGAGATTGGCGGGCGTTGAACGAGTATTCAGGGCAGGCGGAGCGCAAGCGGTCGCTGCTGCCGCATTCGGTACGGCAACCATCCCCAAATGCCACAAGATCGAAGGGCCCGGGAGCCCATGGTTTCTCGCTGCAAAGCGTGTTCTAGAAGGACACATCGCATCACGACTGCCGGCAGGCCCTAGTGAAATTATTATATTGGCTGACGAGACGACAGATCCACAGATGGCGGCGTTGGACCTTTTAATCGAGTCAGAACACGGCTCGGACAGCTCGGCGTTTCTGGTGACATGGTCACGCGATTTTGCTGAAAAAGTGCGCGAAGCCGTGCCTGGATACTGGGTAAAGATGAGCAAAAAACGGGTTGAGTTCTCGTCCGCCGTGCTGGGAGGATCAAGCGGTGGCATCGTTCTTACCTCATCGCGAGAGGACGCCTACAATTTCATCAATGACTATGCGCCGGAGCACCTCCAAATTTTATCGAAGCATCCGTTCGAACATCTTTCCGAAATCCGGAATGCATCTGAAATCCTGCTGGGGGAATATGCACCAGGATCAATCGCAAACTACATGATGGGGCCCAATTGCGTGCTGCCGACATCCGGGGCGGCGCACGTTCATTCTCCTTTAGGTGTGCATGATTTCATGAAGAGTGCATCCATCGGCCATATGACAGCTAAGGGATATGCTGAAATGGCTCCGCATACTCACAGATTTGCAACTTATGAAGGCTTTGACGCCCACGCAAATTCGGTATCTGAACTTCGAAACCTGCTTCTCTAGCATTAAACCTTCGAGGTCAGCGCGCAACGACGTTTTGGGGGAACGCGCTTTCTGGCCGATCACAGCGTAAAACGGCATTTGGCTCCGACGCCTCGATTGGCGTTCAGATCGCTGCAATTATCGAGCCACAACCTTTAGGGCATCTAACGTTTGCGGTGTGATAGTGGCGGTAACCTTTAAACCGTAATCTTCCTGCATTTTCCTCAGACTCTCACGTATGCCGAAACCAAAACCGCTGGAGGGAACTCAGAATTGGACCAGATTTGGGGACAACGTCACGTGGCGTCGCCAGAATTCTCGGTGTTTCGACTGAATCCGTGCTTCGCTCGGATCATGATTTGGAGTTTGAACTTTTGTAAATCCTTGATCATGATGTGCGAAGCAATATGCAAATTTCATTCTCCTGTTCAGCTGACACAGAGCTGAAAAAGCTATTCGATCCCAGATATTTTCAATCATATCCCGTTTTGCTATTATTATCGAGCTGAAGGTATTGACGCATCAATGCCTGCGGATACGAACAAATATGTTGACAATAAAACAAATGTGCAAATAGATTAGCGCAAGACAATTTTCAATTGGGAGGAATTTTGATGACCATCAATGTCGCGCCAACAGGCTTGGCGCGCGACCTAGTTGCGCGCGGTGATTCAGGACGTCCAATTCGGATTGGTCTTATCGGGTCTGGGGAAATGGGAACCGATATAGTCACGCGCGTCGCCCACATGCCTGGGATCGAAATCGGGGCAATTTGCGATCTGAATGTCGAAGCAGCACAAAAAGCAGTCGATATTGCATACCAGGAGGCGGGTCACAGCAGGGAAGTGTCGAATGCTACTGCTCTGACTGCGGCGATGGAATCTGGGAAAGTTGCCGTTACCGGTGACGCGAGCCTTGTGCTCAAAAATGATTTGATCGATGTCGTTATTGATGCAACCGGGGTTCCAGCCGTGGGAGCAGAAATCGGGCTAACTGCCATGGAGAATGGCAAGCATCTCGTCATGATGAACGTGGAGGCTGACGTTACGATTGGTGCTTACCTGAAAAGTGAAGCTGAACGTCTCGGCGTCACATACTCCCTGGGTGCCGGGGACGAGCCTTCGTCGTGCATGGAACTAATCGAGTTCGTAAGTGCAATGGGTCACCCAATTGTTGCTGCGGGCAAAGGAAAGAATAACCCTCTCAACATTGATGCGGTTCCCGATGACTATGCCGAGGAAGCCATACGCCGCCATATGAATGTTCGCATGCTCGTGGAGTTCGTCGATGGTTCGAAGACAATGGTCGAGATGGCGGCTATTGCGAACGCTACCGGGCTGGTTCCAGACAAGCCCGGCATGCACGGCCCTGCAGCGACACTCGATCAACTTTCCAAAGTTCTTGTGCCGGAGCGGGATGGAGGAGTTCTGTCCCGCATCGGAGTGGTGGATTACTCCATTGGCAAGGGTGTTGCTCCAGGTGTGTTTGTTGTGGCGGACATGTCTCATCCGCGTATTTCCGAGCGTATGGAAGACCTCAAAATGGGTAAAGGCCCATATTTCACGTTTCATCGTCCATATCATCTTACATCGCTGGAAGTGCCCCTTACCTGTGCGCGCGTTGTGCTTTACGGGAAAGCTGACATGGTGCCCTTGGCAAGACCTGTGGCAGAAGTCTCCGCCGTTGCAAAGAAGGATATGCGGCCTGGCGAAAAGCTCGACGCAATTGGTGAGTACTGCTATCGCGCGTGGATCATGACAGTAGGAGAGGCGCGAATTGCCAAGGCAATCCCGTGCGGGCTGTTGCAAGGCGGCACAGCCACAATCGCTATAAAAAAGGGTGACCTCATCACCTACAGCAACGCTGCGGTGGCTCCCGGGTCAAAGATCGCCGCGTTGCGTGCACGGCAGGATAAACTTGTCTTTGGAACGGAGGTGTAGGCCGTGACAAAAACATCCGGTGCATCCTCCGTCGTTAAAACTGATAATCTACCATTCTTGTACAAGCAATTTAACCGCGAACAGCTTCTTGATGCTTTGCGGAAAATGCACCTTATCCGGCAATTTGAGGAAGGCGCAGAAGAAAGCTATACCCGCGGCCTTATCCACGGAACCATGCACCTGTCAATCGGCCAAGAAGCGAGTGCAATGGGTATATGCCTACCTCTTAACAATGACGACCAAATCACCTCAACGCATCGTGGACATGGGCACTGTATTGCGAAGGGTGCAGACGTAAAGCGAATGTTTGCTGAATTTTTCGGCAAGACGACGGGTTATTGTGCGGGTCGTGGCGGATCGATGCATATCGCAGATGTCACTACCGGAAATCTGGGGGCCAACGGTATAGTTGGCGGTGGAATTCCAATTGCTGTAGGCGCTGCACTGACCGCAAAAAGATTGAAGACTGGAAAAGTAGTCGCGTGCTTCTTTGGAGATGGAGCGAATAACGAAGGTGCATTTCACGAAGCACTGAATATGGCGTCTGTCTGGAAGCTGCCCGTGATATTCGTTTGCGAAAACAACAAGTACGGGATGTCTACCTCCACGGAACGTTCCACTGCCGTTGCCAACATTGCTGACCGTGCACAAGGATACTCAATGCCCGGAGTAATTGTAGATGGAAACAATCTCTCTGACGTCACTGAAGCTTCCCAGACAGCGGTTGATCGAGCACGCGCAGGTGAAGGCCCTACTTTGATCGAGTGCAAGACATATCGCCATCGCGGCCACTCCAAAAGTGATCGCAACAGATATCGCACGAAAGATGAGATTGATGATTGGATGACAAATCGAGATCCTATCGATCTCTTCGAAAAGCAACTGCTGGAATTAGCGGTTGCCAATGCCTCAGAACTTGAAGCCATTCGGGAAAGTGTCCGAAATGAAATCGCGGCGGGAATCGAGTTTGCCAGGCAGAGCCCAGCGCCAGCGATCGCTGATCTTGCAGATAATGTTTATACGGAGTTTGCATAGTGGACGCGGCCGTCAGGGAATTAAGCTACTCACAAGCAATAAAAGAGGCAATGGAAATTGCGATGGAAGCCGATGAACGCGTGTTCCTCATGGGCGAGGACATAGGAGTTTACGGTGGTGCATTTCAGGTCACAGGCGATCTTATCGAGAAATTCGGACCGGACAGGGTAATGGATACCCCAATTTCGGAATTGGGAGGTGCAGGGGTTGCGGTTGGTGCCGCCCTCACGGGGATGCGCCCCATATACGAGTTTCAATTTTCCGATTTCGCTGCGCTTGCCATGGAACAAATCGTCAATCAGGCTGCAAAAATTCGCTATATGCTCGGCGGTGCGGTATCCGTTCCTCTGGTAATGCGGTTTCCTGCAGGTTCAGGCACAGGCGCAGCGGCTCAGCACAGCCAAAGCCTTGAAGCCTGGCTTGGTCATGTCCCCGGTCTCAAGGTCATTCAGCCTACAACTCCTCATGATGCAAAGGGCATGCTTCTTGCCGCCATCGAGGATCCGGATCCCGTTATGATCTTTGAGCACAAGCTCCTCTACAAATCAAAAGGACCGGTACCCGAAGGATATTACACAGTTCCTATCGGCAAAGCTGCCGTGCGCAGGCAAGGCCGTGATGTCACTTTAGTCGCAACATCGATCATGGTGCATAAGTGCCTGGAGGCAGCCGATATCCTCGCGGGCGAAGGTATTGATGCCGAAGTCATCGATTTGCGGACAATACGTCCGATGGACACAGAAACCATTATTGCCAGCGTCAAAAAGACATCCCGTCTAGTGTGTGTCTATGAAGGCGTAAAGTCTCTGGGCATTGGAGCTGAGATAAGTGCGATGATCGCCGAGAGTGACGCGTTTGACTATTTGGATGCACCTATTGTCAGGCTTGGCGGCGCGGAAACTCCAATACCGTATAATCCGGAATTGGAAAAGGCGGCGGTTCCGCAAGTTCCAGGCATCATTACTGCAACCCGGGACCTCGCAAGAGGAGTTCGGTGAACCATGGCAACTGAAGTCATACTTCCTAAAGTCGACATGGACATGACCACCGGTCAAATTTCCAAATGGTTTTTCGAAAATGGTGCAACAGTAAAAAAAGGGGACGTACTGTTCGAGATTGAAACCGATAAAGCTGCAATGGAAATCGATGCTCCAGCTAGCGGAGTGTTACGTGATATAATGGCAGCAGAAGGGATTGATATTGCAGTCGGCTCTCCTGTCGCCTGGATTTATGAAGAGGGTGAGCCTTATGTGGCAGCACCGCAAGCTGGCGCATCGGCTAATCCTTGCACTTCAATGCTTGAGACTCCGAGTACCTCAAATGAACGTTCAACTGAGCGAACTACGTCAGAAAGAAGCGATACGCGCGCCACGCCACTTGCGCGCAGACTGGCTCGCGACTGCGGAATCGACATCGGTCTGATTTTCGGTTCCGGTCCCAAGGGAAGGGTTATAAGGGCCGACGTCGAGAACTATTCCACTGATATGCCGCCTTCAGAAGCAGAGACCGAACTCCAAGCCAAGGCTCTGCCCGATGCATCCAATAGCGAGCCTGTGTTGCAGCTTTTCGAGCAGGGTACTTATGAGCGCATCGCCCATACCAATATGCGACGAACAATCGCTCGGCGATTGGTTGAAGCAAAGAGCACTGTCCCTCATTTTTATTTGACCCTGGATTGTCATATTGACGCCATGCTCAAGCTTCGTGCGGAACTTAATGCATCGGCCCCTGAGAGGGAGGGGAAACCAGTATACAGGCTGTCCGTCAACGACATGGTCATCAAGGCTTATGCTCTTGCCTTGAAAGCAGTTCCGGAAGCAAACGTCTCATGGACCAATGATAATCTAATCAGACATAACCGTGCGGATATTGGCGTAGCAGTATCGGTAACTGGTGGTCTGATCACGCCTATCGTCCGAAATGCAGAGCTCAAGACACTCTCGACAATTTCCAGAGAGATGATCGATCTTGGCATTCGTGCACGAGAAGGAAAATTGAAACCCAGTGAATATCAGGGAGGAACAGCAGCAATTTCCAATCTGGGCATGTTTGGCGTCCGCGAATTTGCAGCGATTGTCAATCCGCCACACGCGACCATTCTCGCGGTAGGCAGTGGGGAACGCCGGGCAGTTGTCGAACGAGATGCAATTGTCGCGGCGACGCTCATGACGGTTACACTCTCTTCTGATCATCGCGCTGTTGACGGAGCGCTAGGTGCTCAGTTGATCGGGGCTTTCAAGGACTACATCCAAAAACCAATGTCGCTGCTGGTTTAAGTTGCCTCGCCGCCACTACAGCTGCGGCTGTTATTGGCGACACAATCGAATTCATGGAAGGATTCTTCATGACGAACTGCTATGATATCATTGTAGTGGGGTCGGGACCTGGCGGTTACATCGCAGCAATACGTGCCGCACAATTAGGTTCGAGCGTGGCAATAGTTGAGCGCGAACACCTCGCAGGTATCTGCGCCAATTGGGGCTGCATTCCCACGAAGGCTCTGTTGCGGTCAGCTGAAGTCCTTGATCTATCAAAGCACGCACAGAACTACGGCTTGGTGCTTTCGGGAGACATGACACCAGATATTGGCGCGATCGTTGCTCGTTCACGCTATATTGCAGAACGGATGAACGGTGGTGTTGGCCACCTCATAAAGAAAAACAAGATAGACATCATCTGGGGTGAAGCCAAGCTTACAAATCCTCTCACGGTTACGGTTTCCAACACCAGAAAGGCGATCGTGGAGCCACAAGCCCCGATACCTAAAAATGTGCTGGGGGAAGGAACTTACACTGCCAAGTATATTATCTTGGCAACGGGTGCACGCCCTCGTGTTCTGCCTGGGCTCGAGCCGGACGGAAAACTTGTCTGGACGTACTTTGACGCCATGAAGCCGACAGCGATACCGAAGTCACTGATTGTAATGGGATCCGGCGCGATTGGGATTGAATTTGCATCGTTCTATCGGACCATGGGTGTCGATGTACTGTTGTCGAGATGATGTCCGGGATCATGCCCGTGGAAGACGAAGAAATTTCCAACTTTGCCCGCAAACAGTTCGAAAAACAGGGCATGAAGTTTGTGCTCGACGCCAAAATCACAAAAGTTGATAAAATGGCAAATTCAGTCACAACCCATGTTGCCCGAAAGGACGGCCAAATCGAACTGATTACTGCGGATCGCATGATTTCTGCTGTGGGCGTTCAGGGGAATATCGAAGACATCGGACTGGAAGCACTCGGCGTCAAAGTCGATCGAGGCTGCATTGTTGTCGATGGCTTTGGCAAAACCAATATTCGGGGGCTCTATGCCATTGGCGACGTTGCGGGCCCCCCGATGCTGGCACACAAAGCAGAGCACGAGGCAATGATATGTGTTGAAAAGATTGCGGGTCTCCCGAATGTTCACCCGATTAACAAGTCGAGAATACCTGGGTGTACTTATTGCAGCCCGCAGATTGCATCTGTGGGTTTGACTGAAAAAAAGGCAAAGGCTGATGGATATAATGTCAGGGTCGGACGGTTCCCGTTTCTCGCCAACGGTAAGGCAATAGCTTCAGGCGAAGATCAAGGATTGGTAAAAACCATTTTTGACATGAAAACAGGTGAACTGCTCGGGGCACATCTGGTCGGGGCTGAAGTCACCGAACTCATCCAAGGCTTCGTTTTGGCCATGATTCTCGAAACGACCGAAGAAGATTTGATCCATACCGTTTTCGCGCATCCAACAATTTCAGAATCCATGAAGGAAAGTGTTCTTGATGCATTTGATCGAGTGCTCAATGCATAGAATCGAGGCGGCTTGCATAAAACGTCAGGCAAGAATCATACCGTTGGCCCTGCAAGTTTGGATGGTGTTTTCGATTTCCTGGACAGTGCGCTCCTCTGACCAGTCAAGACAATCCGCCATGATCTGAGCAACCTCTTTCATCAACGCCATCGACATTTGTCCTGACAGGGCGATGTCCGTCCGCCGGAACAAAAGATCACTCAGGCGCCCGACCAATTCGTTCTGGCAAATCCACTGTAGCTCCTTCATTCCAAACTCTGGTAATGCCTGAAGTGGCGTGTCGCGTTCAGCGCCGATGTTTTCGAGCAGATTCAATGCTCTTGTTCCGTATCGTTCGACCAGCTTTCCAGCGTCCTGGTCCGTGATGTTGCCTGAGAATTTCAGCTTGTCCAGCAATTCCACCATTGCCGCGTCATTAATAGGGAAATCTCTTCCACCCCCAATCGGAAGATATTCTGTTGAGACGCTACGCCGGCGATCCAGTTCACCAAGGACGAGATTTGCTACTTCCTCTGAGAACCCCCGAAACGTCGTCCATTTGCCCCCAATCAGAGAGAAAACGGGAACTCGACTGCCTGGCAGAGTATCTTTCGCAATCGAATGATCGCGACTTACAAGTCCACGGTCGATACCTTCGCTTCTAGGGAGGGGGCGGACACCGCAATACGTCATCACAATGTCTTCCGGCTGTATTTTGATCGCCGGAAATACCTCCTGCGTTATTTTCGAGAGGTAATCACGTTCTTCATCACTGCAAAAAGCTTCATCAGGATGATCTATCGGGATGTCGGTCGAGCCTACGAGGACATTTCCCATGAAAGGATAGAGAAGATTGACGCGGCCATCTGCGGATCCGAAATAGACCATTCGCCCTCCGAGAGCTTGTAAAAGCCGATCGTTCCTCACAATCAAATGTGATCCTTTGTTGCCTCCCATGTGTCTTGTCTCAATGCCGAGCTTTGCATTTACGGTATCAATCCATGCCCCGCCTGCATTGATTACAAGATCGGCAGACACTTGCACTGTATCGCCCGTTATTTCATCGAAGAGTTCAATACCGTCCCCGACACTGCGTGAAACGGATGTGTAGTTCAGCGCAACTGACAATGGGTTATCAGACAGTGCATCAAGAACAAGTTCGAGACCAAGCCGCTCCGCATGGGTGACGCGACCTTCATAATATATGCCTGTCGCGACAATATCCGGGTTCAGTTCCGGCATCAACTTTAACGCTGCTTTCCTCAGGTGCATCTTGTGATTGGGCATCGTTCTGAAATGGCGGCCAAAAACATCATACAAAAAAAGGCCGATTTCTGTGATCGCGGCACCCCGGTCGTTCATGGATGTATTGAAACCAAGGAAGCGCTTTATAGATGGTATGATACCGCCAAACCAGGAATAGACGGGAAGTACTGTCTCCAACGGTTTTACGTAGTGCGGCGCATTCTTGAGAAGAAGATTGCGCTCGCGAGCCGACTGACGCACAAGCCTGAATTCTCCTGTTTCGAGGTACTTTATGCCTCCGTGGATCAATCGCGATGGGGCTGCACTCGCACCCGAACAAAAGTCGCTGCGATCCAACATCAAACAATCGATGCCCTGAGCGCACAGGTCACGGAAAAGCCCGCACCCATTTATTCCAGCACCAATTATAATTACGGGGTAGTGGGTTGCGATTTTTTGAAGACTTGGTAACGGAGCAGAGTCACGTTGGAGTTTACCAACCATATCGATGATCCTCATGCACTTACTATTGCCACCTTCACGGCATCTCCCCTTTCAGCCGTTGCGAGTGCTTCGTTGATATCCTTCAGATCAAAACGATGGGTCAACATGGAATCAACCTCGACATGACCCGCAGCAATCATGTTCAGAGATTTCTCAAACTGGAGGCGGTTTAATCCGAACGAACCTGTCACTATAATTTCGTTGTAGTGGATCAAGTTGACATCCATCGTTGCCATTTCAGATTTTGAAAAGCCTGCGAACAAGCTGACTTTTCCGCGGTGCCGTGCCAGAGAAAGTGCATCATTGGCAAGTTTCGGAACGCCTATGGCGACGATAACCTTGTCTGCGCCGAGACCATTGGTTTGCTCTCGTACAATGGCGTTTAAATCTTCGGTGCCGGGATCGATAGCAATGTCCGCTCCGGCATCGAGCGACGCTTGACGCCGCTGAGCGTTCGGCTCGCTTACGATTATTCGGTATGCTCCGGACAATCTCGCAAGCTTGACGTGAAGCAGTCCAATAGGACCGGCCCCCAATACAACAACGATATCGCCCACGGTGACTTCGATCTTCTCCTGGCCATTCAGAACGCAAGCCAATGGCTCCACCAGCGCAGCTTTCTCCCAGCTCAAACCTGCTGGTAGTTTAAATACGTTGCGCGAACGAACAGCGTGGGTGGGAATGCGGATGTACTCTGCGAACGCGCCGTCGATCTCATAACCAATTGCGGTCAGGTTTTGACAGATGTTCTCCAGCCCACGTTTGCAATGATCGCAGTATCCGCACGGGATAGCAGGGCAGACCGCTACAGCTTCCCCACACTTGAAATCTGAGTGCCCGCCTGTCTCAACAATCTCGCCCGCAAACTCATGCCCCAGTATTGAGGGGTATCTCACACCCGCAGTTTTGCGGCCGCGAAAAATCCTGATATCCGTCCCGCAGATTGTGGCCGCCTTCACTTTGATAAGCATGTCGCCTTCATTCAAAAAAGGATCGGCAACAGTCTCAAATGACAGCTCATTTGGGGCATTCAACAATCCAGCACGCATAGTTACCTCCCTTAAATATGAACATAAGTCACACAAGAAATACAAATATGCAAGATATTGGGTGTATAAATTGCATTGAGGAGTCTTTGATGCGCCGTTTGAGCTCCGTCAGACAGCTTGGAAGGCCGGGTAGTTTCATAAAATATCAAGCCATAACATAATATTAGAGCCATGCCTCAATCAATCTTTTGTTTATGGATTGACATGGGCGCCCTCAAATGAACAAATGCAAATGTTCAAACATAAAAGTACAGGGAGTGTGTGCTTTGTTTGAATTGGGAGGAGGCGCCATGAAATACCAATATTCGTCGGTCGGATTCTATACTTTTGATTGTTTGGGACGTCCGATAACGGAGCTTCCAAAGGGCGGCGGTGTAAGTTTCGTAGAAGAGATCACGCTGGCGGTGTCAGGCACGGCAGGAAGTTGCGCAATCGACGCTGCCAAACTGGGCCTCAAGACTTTAGCGGTTGGCGCAGTTGGCCAGGACCCGATGGGGCTATGGGTGATGCAGCAGCTTGAAAGCCATGGCGTCGATACCAGCGCAATGCAGGTCCTGCCCGAGTCGCGTACTTCTACAACTATTGTCACAACGCGACCTGACGGCGCGCGCCCGGCCCTGCATATGAGAGGTGCCACCGGCGATTTCATTATTCCCGACGAGATGCTCGACCAGGTTCTGGATACTGACGTATTGCATCTGGGTGGTACAGGACTGATGAACCAGATGGATGGACCGCGTAGTGTCGAACTTCTGAAGGAAGCGAAGCGCCGCGGGTGCGTAACAACACATGATCTGCTCGCCGGAACGCCAGATTTTCTGCCCCTTGTCGAGCAATTGATGCCTTACGTTGATTATTTCATTCCTTCAATTGAAGAAGCCGAAGGTCTTTCGGGTCTTCGTGATATGAAGGAAATAGCCTCGTTCTTCGTCGACAAGGGCGCAAAGTGCTGCGTCCTTACACTCGGTGGTGTAGGAGTTTACTACCACCACTCAGACGGCACCCGCTTTCTGGTGCCCGCCTTTGATGTAGATGTGGTCTGCACATGCGGTTGCGGAGATGCATTTGATGCGGGATTTGCGGCAGGAATTTGCAAGGGCTTCGACCCGGAGACATCAGTCCGCTTTGGCCAGGCAGCAGCCGCACTTGTCGCCACCGGGCTAGGTTCTCAGGCAGGTATCCGGTCTTTTGATCAAACTCTTCACTTCATGAATACAGCTGCCGTCAAGGCAGAGAGGAGACCCGCCGATCGATGGGCGGTCTGAAGCACCAAATCGACGGGCAACCGTGTGATCTCACCCGCTTGTGTAAGCGGCTCGTTCTTTCAACTGGGAGGTAGAAATGAAACTGTCCAAACTAATTATGACTGCTGGTATGTTCTCCGCACTGGTCTCCACTGGCGCGTTAGCTCAAAGCCAGCAGGATCTAATCAAGCCTGTCGATAAAGAACTGACGTTTGTGTTTATTCCGAAGGTCATTCATCCCTGGTATGACGTCGTCGCAGAAGGCAGCAAATTCGCTGCAGAAGAATTGGCAAAATCGGGCATTAAGGTCAATGTTATCTGGGACCAGCCTCCACAGGCTGACGTTGCCGATCAAAACCAGCGTATCGAAACCAATATAGGACGCAAACCTGATGGTCTTGCCGTAGCTTGCCTCGACCAGGCCACAAATACCCAGCTGTTGGGTGAGGCGGTGAAGGCTGGGGTCAACGTTATTACTTTCAATTCATTCTGCGATGACAAATTTCCGTTTGTCGGCCCAAAGAGCAGTTTTCAGGACGGCTTCGATCTCGGTGAGTATTTGGCCGAGCAGCTTGATGGTAAAGGGAAGGTTGGCATTCTCGCAGGCAGCTTGACTGCCTCTGACCACGTACAACGTATCGAAGGTTTCAAGAAGGCACTTGAAAGCCATCCCGATATGAAGATCGTTTTTGAACAGCCGGACAATGATATTCTTGAAGAAGCAGTAACCCTGACGGAAAACGCACTTCAGGCACATCCTGATATGGCAGGTATATTTGGCTCGAACGCCTCCAATCCGATCGGCGCAGCGCGAGCAATCAAGAACGCGGGTCTTGCCGGGAAGGTGGCTATTGTAGGCATGGATGACCTCCCGGAGGCAGTTGAGGCCGTCTGTGACGGAACAATCAGTGCACTCAAAGCACAGCGTCAATGGGATATGGGATACTGGGCCGTGAAATACCTGGTCGCGATGAATGAAAATCACACCTATCCCGTATTCCACGATACCGGCTCACGCCTGATAACCAAGGCAGACTGTAAATAGTAAACTTACCGCACAGGATGCACCTGCATCCTGTGCCGGGAGGCATAAATGGTAAATTTCATCTTTGAAGCCCGAGATGTCGCCAAGTCTTATGGTGTTGTCCATGCATTAAAGGGCGTGTCCATCGGTATTGGCGAGGGAGAGGTCCATGCCATCATTGGTGAAAATGGTGCTGGCAAAAGCACCCTGATGGGTATCTTTTGCGGAAGATTGCGTCCCACTAGCGGTACATTGCACAGGAATGGCGATCCGATAAGTTTTAATGTTCCGCTTGATGCACAGAAAGCGGGCATCAGTATCGCCCCGCAGGAAATCAATCTTGTTCCCGATTTAACAGTTTTCGAGAACGTAATGCTCGGTGCTCATGAAACAGCAGGAATACTGATAGATTGGAAAAAAACACGCGCAACGGCTATCCGCCATTTGTTGGAAATAGATGAAACGATAAGCCCGTCTGCAAAAGTTTCGACGTTAAGCAAAGCTCAACAACAACTGGTGCAGATCGCTCGTGCTGCAGCAACGTCGGCACGCATTCTCATTCTTGATGAACCGACTGCTGCACTCACTTCGCGCGAGACCGACAAACTGTTCGCCTACATCAAAGGGTTCAAGTCTACGGGTGGTTCAGTTTTCTATATCTCGCACCGACTGAATGAAATCCTGTTGTTGTCCGATCGTATTTCTGTCCTGCGAGACGGAACATATGTTGGTGAACTTGATCCCAAGACGACGACAAAAGACGAAATGGTACGAAAAATGGCCGGTCGTATCGTGGGACGGGGCAATCCTGCTCCTCATACAGGCCTTGAAAACCGTGAAGTGGTATTAAAAGTTGAGCGGCTCACCCGTTACGGAGAGTTTGCAAATGTGAGTTTTGAACTGCACAAAGGCGAGATTCTTGGCGTCTCTGGTCTTGTTGGAGCGGGTCGAACCGAAATGGCAAAATGTATTTTTGGCCTCACCCGGCCCGATGCGGGCAATGTGGAGCTTTTCGGGAAAAAGCTCGACAATCGAACCCCCTTTGGATGTATAGAGCAAGGACTGGTTTATCTTCCCGAAGAGCGGAAGCAGGAAGGAATTTTCCCGCTTTTAAGCATTGCCGAAAACATGAGCATGCCAACTTTGGGACGGTTCACCGGGCCCTTGCATATGCGTACTTCTGAGATGATGCGAGAGGTTGATGGCTTCGTAAAACGGCTTGGCATAAAGATTGGTTCGCCGAAGGATTTGATCACCAGCCTTAGCGGCGGCAATCAGCAAAAGGTCATCATAGGCCGATGGCTCATGCAGAATTCACGCGTTCTCATCCTGGACGAGCCGACACGCGGAATTGATGTTGCTGCCAAATTTGAAATTCAGAACGAACTGAGACGATTCACGGACAACGAGGGTCTTTCGATCATCTTCATCTCATCAGAGCTTGAAGAGGTTCTCGATGTTTCGGATCGCATTCTCGTAATGCATGAGGGTCAGGTGAAGGGGATACCTTCAGCGAAAGCTGCCACCCAAGAGTCTCTCCTGCAACTTGCCATGAGCTAGCGAAACAGAGGTCAACAAATGACACAAGACACCGCAATCACCGCCGGTTCCGCCCAGCAGAAGAAGCGGACCACCCTCCTGGCAAAATTTTGGCAATGGGAAGCGAGTGGCATTCTGGTTGCCCTTATTGCGCTGATGATTGTTCTGTCGTTTATGACGGACAATTTTCTTTCTACCTACAATATGTCAGTTGTAGCGCGCCAGGCAGCCTTTGTAGGGTTGGTCGCACTGGGTCAAACATTGGTACTTCTTGTTGGTGGTATTGATCTGTCTGTTGGTGCGGCAGCGGGTCTTTCAGCAATCGTTGGATCATTGATGCTGACAATGTTCGGAGTAAATCCCTACCTTGTCCTGCCGCTGACGATGCTCTTCGGGATGTGCCTGGGCTTCGTCAATGGATTTTTCATAGCTGGCCTCCGCCTGAACCCCTTCATCGTAACGCTGGCCACGTGGGAGATTTTCGCAGGTATTACCATGGTTATCACCAAGGGTTATCCAATCCGACCTCTGGGCGAAACCTTCGGATACTTCGGCAAGGGCGAAATACTTTCGGTGCCCATTCCGGTTCTTATTTTTCTGGTATCCGGGATATTCCTGATCTGGCTTCTAACGCAAACCAAGTTTGGCCGTAATATTTTTGCGGTTGGCGGAAACCGGGATGCGGCCGTGCTGGTCGGTATTCGAGCAAAAGTTGTCGAGTTTGCAGTTTTTGGCCTGGCTGGAATATTTGCAGCACTTGCAGGAATACTTTTTGCCAGCCGTATGGACGCTGGCCAGCCTTCCGTTGGTGAAGGGTGGTTGATGGGTGCCATCACTGCTGCCATCCTTGGGGGCACAAGCCTGCGAGGAGGGCAGGGATCCATAATTGGAACCATGCTTGGCGCTATGCTTTTAACGGTGCTTGCAAACGGTACTGTCCTGTTGAACGTGTCCGGTTTCTGGCAGCGTGTTATTGTTGGTTGTGTCGTTCTGATTGCAGTTCTGGTTGATTTGCTTCGCCGCCGGAACTGACCCTCACTCGATAGTGGTCAATGCTGTGTGGTCATTAGTCGACAGGTCATTTATACGGATTTTACACCAACCGGAACAGAGAGTGGCAAAATACGGTGACTGACTTCAACGATGATATGAGAACACGTGCAGCATGGCTCTATTACAAAGAAGGTCTCACGCAGGATCAGGTAGCGCAAGATCTGGGAATGACGCGCACGAGAGTACTCCGAATGCTAGCCGCGGCAAGATCAGATGGAACCGTCCAAATACGCGTTCTCTCAAAACATAGTCACTGTGTCGAGCTTGAGCGGAAACTTGAAAAAAAGTTTGGCCTGGAGCGTGCCATAGTCGTGCCAATGCCACAAAAGACTGAGCTGCTCCCGGAGATCATTGGCTCAGTTCTGGGGGAATATCTTACCGATACCTTGAAGGACAATATGACAATTGGATTGGGCTGGGGCAAAACTTTAAGCTCATGTCTGCCTTCAATACCCCAACAGCAGCAGGCAGGCATCACCGTTGTCTCACTTCTGGGAGGGCTCACCAAGGTCAGTACGTTCAATCCGTCGGAATTCGCATGGCGGTTAGGGGACAGGTTAAGCGCTGAAAGCTATCTGATTGCTGCGCCGGTCTACGCACCAGACGGGCGGACACGAGAAGCGCTTCTCACCCATCCAGGAATAAAAGAGGTGTTTAGACGCTCGGAGAACCTTGATCTAGCCATCGTAAGCGTTGGTGACCTGTCTCCGGCTTCAACTTTTGTCACTTACGGTCTCCTTGAAAAAGAAGAAATGCTCTCGTTACAAAGAGCGGGCGCGATTGGGGATATTCTTTGCCGCTTCATCAATGCAGAAGGCGAAGTGATTGACCATGAAGTCAATGAGCGCGTGGTTGCGGTTGATCCCAGGACATTGCGATCAGCCCGTAAAATCATCCTGGCTTCAGGAGGCTGGCACAAGCTGGCGGTATTTCAGGCCGCGATGAAATTACTGTCGCCCCACGTAATTCTCACGGACGAGCTGGTCGCAGAGCGAATTCTGGAAGAATGAATCCTGAGCGGCTGTAGACCGCCCTAAAGCTCTCCTCCGTCTGGTGCTCAAACCCTGAATAAATCAACGTGAGGTGGTTGGGAGGAGAACAAAACATGCAGTATGACTATTCATCAATCGGATTTTACACATTTGACTGCCTGGGTCGGCCCGTTACAGCAATCCCGGAAGGTGGCGGCACCTACTTCATCGAGGAACTCGCGATGGCAGTCTCGGGAGCAGCTGGCGCTGCTGCTGTTGTCGCCGCGAAGTACGGGTTGAGCGTTCTCGCTGTTGGCGGGTTGGGCAATGATCTAATGGGAGATTGGGTCCGCCAGCGGCTGAACCATTTTGGTATCGATACGAGCATGATGCAGCTGTGCGAAGGGGTGGGAACTTCGTCTTCGATTGTCACCACACGGCCGGACGGACAGCGCCCTGCACTGCATATGCGAGGCGCAACAGGTGCGTTTGAAGTTGCAGCGTCGGACATAGACCAAGTACTTGATGCCCGGGTCGTACACATTGGCGGTACAGGACTTATGGATCGGATGGACGGGCCTCGGAGCTTCGCATTAATGGCGGAGGCTAAACGCAGAGGTCGAACAACCACACTGGATGTTTTCGCAGCGAGTTCAAAAGATATGGAGAATGTTGCTGGTTTGCTGCCAAACACCGATTATTTTATACCATCGATTGAAGAAGCACGAGCTCTGTCCGGATTAAAAGACAAAGAAGAAATAGGACGCTTCTTCATTGATCTGGGAGTCGGTTGCACAGTCATGACCATGGGTGATGAAGGCGCTTACTATCATCATAAAAATGGGCTGCAATTTCATATGCCAGCTTTTGACATAGATGTAATTTGCACATGTGGATGTGGTGACGCTTTCAATGCAGGTTTTGCGGTGGGTCTTGTTCACGAACTCGATCCCGAGCAAACCATGCGACTGGCTCAGGCCTCTTCAGCCCTCAACGCTACCGGACTTGGAAGCCAGGCAGGGATCGAGAGTTTGGAAAGCACTCGATTTTTTCTGGAACGCACAAAAACAAAGTGATTCGTCCATCCTCCGGCTAATCTTTCGGGTACGGGCAATGAGACAGTCCACATCGGCGGTGGCAGTCGGTAACGCATGCTTTTCTATCAATCCAGGCACATCCGCAGGCTTTGTTGCGACATGTTTGCTCGTCTTATGGCAGTCCAACTAACGGCTCGAACCCATCACAGTAAAACTATACGGAATGGTGGCACTGACAATATCTTCAGCTTCATCCATAAGTATGAAATCTGCAGCAGTTTTTGATTCTGAAAGCGTCCGGAGCTTGAGATAACCATCATGTCGCAAGGGAGGGGATCATTGTGCGTTTGCATCCTTGACCAGACTTGCCATGCGCCACGCACGGCGAATTCGTAAACCAAATCCAAAGTTTCCTGCGGCGCGGCAAACAATGACCCATCTCGTGGCGCGTGTTCCGCCAAAGGTTCCAGGTTCGTGCTTTGTGCAAAACGCCGGACTGTCGCGAGAATGAGAAATGCCTGGGAGCGCGGTTGCACGGTGGATCCAAGGAAACGGGACCTCTTTATGTTTGCTAACAACCGGATGAGACGGAATTTCTCGCGTTGGCCAAGCTCGTCGTCCACCAGCATTGCTATCAAATTGTGCAAATCCGTTTGCACAGCTTTGCGAAATACAAGCTGTATCATGGCTTTAACACCTGTTTGTTCGAGTAAATTTGACTGGCTACAATTTCGTCAATGTTTGTGCCACCTCACAACTAGTTGTAATTGATTACTTTACAGGATCGTTCATAAATTGCCAACTTCACTTGTCATACAAGAAGGCGGATTTCGTCCGTAAGCTAATTGCAATGTCGACATTCCAGGCCGGCCCATGGACCGAGAAAGAAATTTCCATAGTTCGCAGGTTCTACCCGAACTATGGGAAGCTGTCGGAAATGTTGCCCACACGCAGCCCGGCTGCCATTCGCGGGCAATGCCGGAGACTTGATCTGTCGCCGAACAAACACCACTGGACTACCCAGGAAATTGTCCGCCTGTCGGATCTTTTTCCCAAGTTGTCATGGTTGGAACTTCGTCGTGAATTTCCCTTTGCAACCGAAAAAATGTTGCAAAGCATGGCAAACAAGCACGGTATCCACCGCCGTACGCAGAAGCAATCAGCTGAACAGGCGTAACGCCCAGGCCTTCAATAATGTAGCTGAACTCCCCCGGACCGCCACCTGGCGGATGGATTGATTGTGGGTGATTGCGACCGGGCAGCGCCTGAAATCACCATTGGTTGATGGATCGTCTGGATGGACAGCCGGGGAAATCGGCCTATCTTGCAATATGCAACCCGACTCTCGCGAGTTCCCTCCATAAATCTATCCATTAACCAGTACGGGCATAAATCCATATGACAAAAGGTTCAGATCTCCTTGTAACAGCGCTTGAGAACGAGGGCGTTGATCGCATCTTCGGCATTCCGGGCGAAGAGAACCTCGATGTGGTCGAGTCCATCAGGAAATCTTCCATACAGCTTGTCCTTACCAGACATGAGCAGGCCGCTGCATTCATGGCGGCTACCTATGGGCGCCTCACAGGCAAGCCCGGTGTTTGTCTGACGACGCTTGGACCTGGCGCGCTGAATCTTTCGACCGGAGCAGCCTATGCACTGCTCGGTGCGATGCCAATGATCATGATTACCGGCCAGAAGGGGATATTGTCTTCAAGGCAGGCACGCTTCCAGGTGGTTGATGTCGTGGCGTCGATGAAGCCGCTGACCAAACTGTCGCGGCAGATCGTGTCGCCGCAGATGATCCCGACGACTGTACGGGAGGCATTCAGGATTGCTCAGGAAGAACGCCCCGGTCCGGTTCATCTGGAGCTTCCCGAGGACATTGCAGCGGAAGGGTGCGAGTCCGTTCCGCTGATTGCACCTCATCCTGTAGAATTGCCAACTGCCGGTGATATTGCTCTTGATCGCGCTGCTGCAATAATCATCGCGGCGAAACGGCCGCTGTTGATGTTCGGAGCTGCTGCATCGCGTCCGCGATCAACTTCCGACATCGCACAGTTTGTGGTTCGAACCCAAATTCCGTTCTTCACTACCCAGATGGGCAAAGGCACCGTTCCGGGCGGCACGGAACTCTACATGGGTACAGCCGCGCTTTCAGAGCGGGACTACGTTCACGAGGCGATAGAGCAGGCCGACCTGATTATTACCATAGGACATGATACGATTGAAAAGCCTCCCTTCATCATGGGCAAGGATGGGCCCAAGGTCGTTCACGTCGGTTATCTGCCGGCAACCGTCGAGCAGGTCTATTTCCCTCAATCGGAAGTCATCGGTGATATTGGCCCGTCGCTCAAGCAATTGGCAGACCGTATCGAAGGAAAGCTGCCCAACGCACAGGCACTGCTTCATTTGCGGGAAGGCATCCTCGGCAGGATTGCGGCACGCGCAACTGAAGATCGTTTTACCCCCCAGCGTCTGGTCCACGATATACGCGAAGTCATGCCGCATGATGGCATCCTCGCGCTGGACAACGGCATGTACAAAATCTGGTTTGCGAGAAACTATCGCACCAGAATGGCCAATACGCTGCTGCTCGACAATGCGCTGGCAACGATGGGAGCCGGGCTTCCCTCAGCCATGACGGCGGCACTGCTTTATCCCGAGCGCCGTGTCATGGCCGTGTGTGGCGATGGTGGATTCATGATGAACAGCCAGGAACTCGAGACAGCTGTCCGGATGAAACTGAATCTTGTCGTGCTTATCATCGAAGACGGTGCTTATGGCATGATCCGCTGGAAACAGGCGGTCGATCAGTTCCCTGATTTCGGCATGACCTTCGGCAATCCTGATTTCGTCAAATACGCCGAATCCTATGGCGCGAAGGGAACGCGCGTTACCGAAATCGGGCAATTCAAACAGGCAATTGCAACGGCATTTGCCGATGGCGGTGTCCATCTGGTCAACGTTCCGATCGATTACTCGGAAAATGAGCGCGTTCTGGTAAAAGAGCTGCGGGACCGGCTGCCTGCGATACTGGAGTCCTGAAATGAGGTTGGCGATGAAAGTTTATCAGGCGTTTGATCGAGCCATTATTCAGGAGATCGCAGCCGACGACGAAAAAACTCTGGAGCGTAAATTGCAGTGGGCTGCCCAGGCCTTTGCTGACAAATCAGGGTGGCTGCCAACGCATGAGAGAATGGCAGTTCTTCGCAAAGTATCAGCTTCGCTGGAGGCCAATCGCGACCGTTTCGCGCTCATGATTGCCCGGGAAGGTGGCAAGCCCTTGCCCGATGCCGTCATTGAAGTCACACGCGCAATCGACGGGTTGCTTAATGCTGCAGATGAGCTTCGCAACTTTGGCGGCAAGGAAATCCCCATGGGGCTGACTGCTGCGAGCACCAACAGATGGGCGTTCACAACAAAAGAGCCAATCGGCGCGGTTGCTGCAATATCAGCCTTCAATCATCCTCTCAATCTGATTGTTCACCAGATTGCACCGGCGATTGCTGTGGGTTGCCCGGTCATCATCAAGCCAGCCTCAACAACACCGATCTCGTGCATAGAGCTGGTCAAGCTGTTCCATGAAGCAGGGCTTGATGAACATTGGTGCCAGACGCTCGTCACCGAAGACAATTCGTTGGCGGAGCGACTGGCGACGGATCCCCGCATCGCTTTCCTCAGTTTCATAGGCTCGGCCAAGGTTGGCTGGTATCTGAAAGGCATGCTTCCACCGGGTACCAGATGCGCGCTGGAACATGGCGGTGCCGCCCCGGTTATCGTTGATCGCAGTGCTGATATTGAAAAGATTGCCGGAACCATCGTCAAAGGTGGCTATTACCATGCCGGGCAGGTTTGCGTGTCAGCGCAGCGCCTTTTCGTGCATGAAGAAATATTGTCGAGTTTCACGGAGGCTTTTGCCGCCAAGGTCGCTGCCTTGCGCGTTGGCGATCCTGTGTTGAAGGATACGGAAGTCGGGCCCTTGATCCTGCCAAGAGAGGTGGACCGTGTGTCAGCCTGGATCAAGGAAGCGACAGATGCAGGAGCACAGGAGATCGGAGGAGGCCGCCTGTCTGAAACGACCTTGCATCCATCCATCCTGCTTGATCCTGCGCCGGATGCAAAGGTATCGAAGCTCGAAGTCTTCGGACCTTTGACCTGCATCTATGGGTATAGCGACCTTGATAAAGCAATCAGCATCGCCAATTCGCTTCCCTTTGCGTTTCAGGCAAGCGTCTTTTCATCAGATATCTCGGTTGCGTTGAAGGCTGCCAGACATCTTGACGCCTCGGCTGTGCTGGTAAACGACCATACCGCCTTCAGGACGGATTGGATGCCGTTTGCCGGCCGGCGCCAGTCAGGCTACGGCGTCGGTGGCATTCCATGGAGCATGGAAGAGATGGCGGATGACAAAATGGTCGTATTCAATCACGTAAGCTGACTGTACAGGTCTCGAAATTCAGCCAACCAGCAGTGGCAGCAGCTGATTGCCCTGGCGCTTGATCTCGGAAAGGTACGGCGTATCGGACAGGACGAAGTGGGTGATGCCCAAATCCTGATACTTTCGTAGCGAGCTGGCTACATCTGCAGCAGAACCCACCAGCCAGGTCGTACCTGCACCCCCGCCACCATATTTGCCGGGCGCAGTGTAAAGGTTGTCGTCAAGTACTTCGCCTCGTGTATGCAGGTCGGTCAACCGTTTTTGGCCAACGGCTATCGCTTGTCGATGATCCTGCCAGCCGGCAGCTTTGTTTTTGGCCATGCCGGCAACCTTGGCCTCGGCATCCGCCCAGGCCTGATCTGTTGTGTCACGGACCAATGTCGTAATTCGTAACCCGAACTCCAGGGGCGGAAGATCCCGGCCCAGTTCCTTGCCGAGAGCCTTTAGCCGCGCGATCCGTTCGCGCACGCCATCAAGTGGTTCGCCCCAGAAGAGCTGGACATCGGCCTCTGTTGCGGACACACGTTCGGCTGCCTCGGACGCACCGCCGAAATAAAGCTTCGGGTGCAGCCGGTTACCGCGCACCTGAATGCGCGGCGCGGCAGTGGATTCTGTAACGCTGAAGTGTTCGCCTGCATACGTGACGTTTTCCTCGGTCCAAAGTTTGCGTACCAGACGCATGAACTCTTTGGTGCGGCCATAACGGTGTGCCTGATCGCCCTCGCTGTCACCGTATGCCGCGAGATTGTCCAGACCTGAAACGATGTTGATCTTCACACGCCCGGCGGCAAGCTGATCCAACGTCGCTGCCGCGGATGCAAAGTTTGCCGGGCGCCAATAGCCGGGGCGGATTGCAATGAGCGGCTCAAAAGTCGTGGTTCGAGCGGCGAGCGCAGTCGCGACGGTAAAGGTGTCAGGACGGCCCCATCCCGTGCCAATCAGTGCTCCTTTCCAGCCATGCTCCTCCAGTGCCTTGGCATGCCCGGTCAATGTCTCGAGGCTGTTGTGATTTTCGACAGTGGGATCGCCGCGATGCCCGGCTTTCACATCATTGGGAATATACCAAAGAAACTCAGAATGACTGCTCATGCTACGGGATGCCTTTTGATGCATATGGCTGTCGGCAAACCCGGCTCGGACTCCGCCAGACTTAAGCTCAGTTGATGTGTAACGGTTTGGGGTTGTCCGTTGCCGGAGTGGCCGGGTTGAGTCCAGACCTGTAAAGGGTTGCAATCATTTCCTGCGTTCTTCCGACATCGGAAATGACATCGTGCAGCAGCTCACTGGATGAAATCCGGATGTTCGATACGACGTTCAGTCCAAAGGACTGCATAAGCATGTCGATCTCCAGCTCGGTACATTTTTGCGTCGGGTTATTGCTGTGTGTTTCGACCAGCAGGGTAGGTTTGCCGCGAAGGGCGGCAGGGTCTGCCATTTCAAACAGATATCGCAGCAGCGCCGGATAGCCGGTAGGAGTCTTTACGGATATCCCGATAATCAGCAGATCAGAGCGTTCAATTTTATCAAGTGCATCCTTGGCGAGGCCACCAAGTTCCGTTCTGAATGAAGCTGCTCTCAAACTACTGCTTAACTCGGACAGTTCGAGGCAATCGGAATTCAGACTGAATGAATCCTCGACCGAATTGATGAGATTCTGGATAACCGCGCTGGTCTTCGACCCGGTTTGCGGGCGGGTCGAAAGTCCTACTATCAAATGATTCCCTGACATTTCACGTCCTCCTCAGGCTGGAACCCGACTGATTTGTGTGTTGAGCATGCTCAAACCGTCATGGGTTACTCTAAGTCGACTTGTTAAGTAGTGTAAAGGGACCTGCAAACTTTAATGTCATTGGTCTGGCTTCGGATGCGTGCCGGGCATATGCTTTTGCCAATCGGTCATGATGCTTGAGCGCCGTAACAGGGAGGATGAGATGTCACACGACCATGAGCATTCACATCGATGGAAAGAGGACGGTGTTCGGGTAATAAAGGGCGACCGGCTCGATTCCAATACGCCTCAGACACCGGGGATGTTTCGCCAGGCTGCCATAAATCATGCGCGCGTCGGGGCTCGGAAAATATGGGCGGGAACGGTCACGATTGCACCCAACGCGAAGACCGGGGTTCATCATCACGGAGAACTTGAAAGTGTGATTTTCGTCGTACGTGGCAAAGCGCGCATGCGGTGGGGCGAAAATCTTGAATATGTCGCGGAAGCAGAGCCCGGTGATTTTATTTATGTTCCGCCCTTTGTTCCTCATCAGGAAATCAATGCGGACCCGCTGCAACCTTTGGAATGCGTATTGGTGAGATCCGACAATGAGGCCGTCGTTGTAAACATAACAGACATTGATCCGGTTGAAACGCCGGAAGAGATTTATTGGGTCGATCCCATCCACAAGCACCCATAATTTTGGCTGCCGCGTTTCCTGTTCCATAAAATTCTGTGGTTCGTGCAACTTGACATATGAAGTCCTGTGGCAAGATTGAGCGCGCTGCGCAATATTCCATCAAACGAGGAGCCCGCCATGTCCGAGAACAGATACTACGCACCGCAAGGCGGTCATCCTCCACAAAGTCAGCTTCTTACAGGGCGTGCCGTATTCACCACCGCCTACGCAATTCTACCCAAAGGTGTAATGCAGGATATCGTAACGAGTTATCTGCCTTTCTGGGAGAAGACGCGTTGCTGGATTATAGCCCGCCCGCTATCTGGATTTGCCGAAACCTTTTCCCAGTACATTATGGAAGTGGGACCGGGAGGGGGGAGTGAGCGCCCTGAACTGGACCCTCGGGCCGAAGGCGTGCTTTTCATTGTGGAAGGCGAACTGCAACTGACGCTTGCAGGCAAAGCTCATATTCTGCGTCCCGGCGGCTATGCCTACGTTCCTCCCGCAACAGACTGGCAGGTGTCGAATACAAAGAACGCGCATGTCCGGTTCCACTGGATACGCAAGGCTTATGAAGCCGTGGATGGCATAGATACGCCGCCTCCGCTTCTTCTCAACGACAATGATGTCACCCCTTCCGTCATGCCCGATACCGATGGCGGCTGGGCAACCACCCGGTTTGTCGATCCTGCGGATATGCGTCACGACATGCATGTCACCATTGTTACATTGCAGCCCGGAGCCGTTATTCCTTTTGCTGAAACCCATGTCATGGAGCACGGGCTTTATGTCCTTCAGGGAAAGGCGGTCTATCGCCTTAATCAGGACTGGGTGGAGGTTGAGGCGGGTGATTTCATGTGGCTGCGTGCCTTTTGTCCGCAAGCCTGCTACGCGGGAGGCCCTGAACAATTCCGCTATCTGCTGTATAAAGACGTCAACAGGCACATGAAGCTCGGCCCGGTTTCCAACAGCTCGAAGGCCTGATTGCCCGCACCACTTTAACAGCTCTCGACACAGGATGATCCGGTTACCGGCCGGATCCCATGGCGTCCGTTGCCCTGACTGACAGCACGGGCAGATCATTTCTTACCCTTGAGAAACGCGGTTGACTCCAATTCGGATTATTTGGTAATACGCATTATCGCTAATACGTATTAGCAAAACCGGAGTCTTCTTTTGGTATCGGCAAAACGACTAACACAACACGATATCGCCAGGCTTGCCGGTGTCAGTCAGGCGACTGTTTCGCTCGTGCTTAATGATGCACAGGCCGCCGCGACACGCATTCCCGGTGAAACACGCGAGCGCATACTCAAGATAATCCGGGAAACCGGATATGTTGCCGATCCCATTGCGCGGCGCATGGCCAAAGGCCTCAATCGCATATTGGGTGTCTTTACCTATGAGCCGGCTTTCCCGAGCGCCCAGGCGGACTTCTTTGCTCCATTTCTTCTGGGTATCGAAGAAGAGGCGCAGCGGCAGAACTACGATCTGTTGCTGCTCACCAGCGCCGGCATTGGCGAGAAGAGAAAGATTTTCGGAGATGGCAACAGGTTGCGCCTTGCCGATGGCTGCCTTGTGCTTGGCCGGCAATTCAACCGCGCTGAACTCAAACAGCTTGTTTCAGGCGACTATCCGTTTGTTGCCGTGGGTCGCCGCGACGACGCCGGTGGCAAGGTACCTTATGTCGGCGGCGCATATGCCGATGCAACGAAAGCGCTTGTTGCAAAGGCGAGGGCATCGGGTCACTCGCGGTTGGCCTATGTCGGTCCCAAGGGGCCTGCGGAGTCCGTCTCGGATCGCTGGAAGGCCTTCGTTGAGGCGCAGGAAGGCGAGGAGCTTGCCTTGCATATTCCAGACACCGGTCAACCGCCTGAGGACATACTGGATGCCCTGATTTCGAGCGGCAGCACTGCGGTGTTTTTCGTAGAGCTTGATGATGCAATCAAAGTTGAATCCGCAGCGCGCCAGCGCGGCCTGTCAATACCTGCTGATATGTCCTTTGTTGTTCTCGGCCGCCATATTCGCCCCCGGCGTACCGCCATCCAGTTCGCCTCTTTCAATATTCCCAGAGAGGAAATGGGGCGGCAGGCAGCGGCAATGCTGATCCGCCGGATAGAAACATCTGATCCCGTGCAGCAGATTTTGCTGCCATGCGAACCTGTCGAGGGTGAAACCCTTGGCCCTGCAAAAATGAGACGGAATTGACGAGCATGAAAGAATTGAAGGCTGATATCCTTGTTGTCGGCGGTGGGCTTGGCGGCGTTGCGGCGACACTTGGTGCTCTGAGATCCGGGCGTACTGTCATCATGAGTGAAGAGTTCGACTGGATCGGCGGACAGCTTACCAGTCAGGCGGTGCCGCCCGATGAACATAGCTGGGTCGAGCAATTCGGCGTAACCCGTTCTTACAGAAAACTGCGCGATGGTATCCGGCAATATTACCGCGACCATTACCCGCTCAACGATGCAAGCCGGGCGTGGCATGACCTTAATCCTGGTGCTGGCTGGGTAAGCCGCCTGTGTGCCGAACCCCGCGTTGGTCTGGCCGTGCTTGAGGCGATGCTTCTGCCCTATCGGGGCGGCGGGAAATTGACGGTTTTACAGCCCTTTCAGCCTGTTGCAGCGGACATAGATGGCGATATAGTCCGCTCGGTAATATTGCGCCATCGTGACAGTGGCACTGAAATAACAGTTGCCGCCGATTACATCATCGATGCGACCGAACTCGGCGATGTCCTGCCGCTGGCCGGTACCGAATATGTCACCGGCTTTGAAAGTCAGGACGATACGGGCGAACCAAGTGCTGCCAGTCATGCGCAGCCGGACAATGTTCAGGCGATTTCGGTCTGCTTTGCCATTGATCACGTTGATGGTGACCAGACGATAGATAAACCGGAAAACTACGATTTCTGGCGCACCTATCAGCCGCATTTCTGGGGTGGGCCATTGCTTGGCTTCAAGGCACCCCATCCGCGCACGCTGGAAATTACCCAGCGGAGTTTTACACCCAATCCCGATGATGACCCGCTTCTTGTCGATGCCGATCAGCGCAAGGGCGGCGGCGATGAAAATCTCTGGACGTTTCGCCGGATTGCCGCGCGACAGAACTTCCTTTCAGGCAGCTATCAGTCAGACATATGCCTCGTGAACTGGCCGATGATCGACTATCTGGAAGGCTCGATCATTGATGTGACGGAAGAGGAAAAAGCGCGCCACCTGAAGGCAGCTGCCGAACTTTCCTGTTCCGTGTTCTATTGGCTTCAAACCGAGGCACCACGGGCGGATGGCGGTGCCGGATTTCGTGGGCTTCGCTTGCGCGGCGACGTCACGGGAACCGGGCACGGGCTTGCAATGGCCCCCTATATCCGGGAAAGCCGCCGCATCAAACCCGTTACGCGGATTGTCGAGCAGGATCTCTCTTTTGCAGTGCGCGGGGAAAAGGGTGCTGTGCACTATCGCGATAGCATCGGCGTTGGCATGTACCGCATCGATCTTCATCCTTCGACAGGCGGAGACAACTATATCGATGTGCCGTCTTGCCCGTTCGAAATACCCTTGGGCGCGCTTCTGCCGCAACGCATGAAAAACATTCTGCCTGCAGGCAAAAACATCGGAACAACCCACATAACCAATGGCTGCTACCGGCTGCATCCGGTCGAATGGAATATTGGCGAAGTGGCGGGAATGCTGGCGGCTCACTGTCTTGATCATAAGCTGACACCACACCAGGTGCAGGAAAATGACAGGCACCTTGCAGACTTTCAGGTGCAGCTCTCCCGGGAGGGGATCGAAATGCACTGGCCAGATGTACAAGCCTATTAGGAAAAAAGGGGAGGAAAAAATGTCTAGACACATCAGTCTGAAATCTTTGGCAGCCACGCTGACGCTGGGCCTTTCGCTTGCAGTTTGCGCAAACGCATCGGCGCAGGAAGCCGTCAATCTTCGCATGACCATATGGAGTGCCAATGAGGCGCACCTGAAGCTGTTTAACGATATGGCGGCAGGGTTCAGGCAAAGCCACCCGAATGTAACCGTTACCTATGAGTCGCTGCCGTTCGATACCTACACGACCGCTCTGACAACGCAGATCGCCGGCGGCAATGCCCCTGATATGGCCTGGATTTTTGAAACCACGGCCTATGATTTTGTCAATTCCGGGGCGCTTTATCCGCTGGGAGACAAGCTTGGCGCCATTGAGGGTTACAATCTTGATGATGTGAGCGCGGGTGCGACCGAACGCTGGTCCAGGGATGGAAAACTTTACGCCTATCCATTTTCAACATCGCCCTTTGCGGTCTTTGCCAATAATGAGCTCATTCGCAAGGCAGGGGCAAAAACGCCGGCTGAGTTGATAAACTCCGGCGAATGGACGTGGGAAAAAGCAATCGAGATGGCTTCGGCTGTCGGCAAAACAGGCAAAGCAGGTCTGATCGTTCGGGATTTCAATTATCAGAACTGGCAGAATCTGGCGGCAATATGGAATGGCTGGGGCGCTTCACCGTGGAGTGAGGACGGAAAGAATTGCACCTTTGGCGACAAGGCCATGACAGATTCTCTGTCGTTCATCCATGATGCCGTCTTCAGGAACAGGGCCATGCCCGGACCGGGCGAAAACCCGGATTTCTTTGCCGGAGATGCGGCAATGACGATTACCCAGATCAGCCGCGCATCCCTGCTGCCCAAAGACAATGGCTTTGAATGGGATCTGGTGCCTTTGCCTCAAGGGCCAGCCGGAGAATATGCGCTGATAGGACAGGCGGGTATCGGCGTCATGCAATCGAGCCCTCACGCGGACATAGCCGCAGAGTTCGTTGGTTACATGACAAATCCGGAAAACTCGGCAAAGCTGGCGCAATTCTTCCCGTCAGCGCGCAAATCCCTGCTCAATGCAGAAACACTCAAGAAGACCAATCCTCTTCTGTCACAGGAACAGCTGGAGAAGGTAGTGATCGCCGGAATTGCCACGGGCAAGGTTATTCCGGGCCATACCGGCTTTGCACAAATCCAGCAAATGGTGCGTGCAGGGCTTGATGCCATATGGACGCCGGAAACTGATGTTGCAGGCGCAACGCAAAAGATTTGCGGACAGATAAGCCCGCTTCTCCAGCGCTAGGCTGTCGTTATGACGGCGGAGCATAAATCGCAATTCTGGACTATAGCCCGCCGCGACAGTGCGGCTGGCTACCTGTTCATCGCGCCTCAACTGGTCGGCATTGTGCTGTTTGTGCTTTTACCGCTTTGTCTCGTGTTCTGGTATTCGCTGCATGAGTGGAATGTACTGGCAAACACCTTTACCTATACGGGCGCGCAGAACTACCGGATGCTGCTTGAGGACTCCTCGCTGCCTGCTGTTCTGGGTGCAACAGCGCTTTTCTCGTTCGGGCTTGTCGTGCTCAACATGAGCCTCGCACTCCTGCTGGCGGTGCTTTTGAACCAGAAGCTCAGGGGCATTGCAGTGTTCCGGACCTTGTTCTTTTCACCTGTCGTTGTGTCACTGGTGGCCTGGACCATCGTCTGGGGATTTCTGCTGCAGAAGAATGGCGGCATCAACGGCATGCTGCTGGCGATAGGAATAGAGGGCCCCAACTGGTTGCGGGAGCCTGCAACTGCAATGGTTTCGGTGATTGTGGTTCAGGTCTTCAAGAATGTCGGGCTCAACATGATCCTGTTCCTTGCCGCATTGCAGGGTGTGCCCAACGAGCTATATGAAGCCGCCCGTATTGATGGCGCATCACCCTTCAAGCAGTTCCGGCGTATTACCCTGCCAATGATCAGCCCGACGATCCTGCTGACCTCGATCATAACGATCGTGGGTTCCTTGCAGGTATTTGCGCAGATCGCTGTGCTCACACAAGGCGGCCCCGGTGTCTCGACGACAGTCCTGGTTTATTACCTCTATCAGCAGGCATTCCAGTTCCACTTCTTCGGTTACGGCTCGACTTTATCGATCCTGCTTTTCGTGATCGTGGCACTCCTCACCTTTGCCCAATGGCAACTGCGCAAAAGGATCGTTTTCTATGAAAACTGAGTTGTCCCCACGCGCCAGAACAATGATCTATGGAACGATGTGCGTTCTTCTCATCCCCTTTGTCTTTCCGACATGGTGGATGGTGACTTCATCATTCAAACCTGTGAGCGAAATCTTTGCTTTTCCGCCGCAGCTGATACCCCGATCATGGGACTTCACCACCTATGGTCAGGTCTTTGCTCTCCAGCCATTCGCAAAGCAATACTGGAACTCGGCCTATATTGCCGCGATCGTAACTGTCGGCACCATGGGCATATCTTCGATGGCCGGCTATGCGTTCGCCCGTATCCGGTTTCCTTTTTCCAATGCCATTTTCATGGTTGTCCTTCTGGGTCTGCTGATACCCTCGGAGGTGACCATCGTGCCCCTGTTTCAACTGTTTCTGAAGCTCGGCATGGTCAATACGCACTGGCCTCTGATTCTGGTGCCGATATTTGGTGCGCCCAGCGTGTTTGCAACTTTTGTAATGCGCCAGTTCTTCATATCGCTTCCTGCCGAGCTGGAAGAGGCCGCACGGGTGGATGGCCTGAGCCGCTTCAGGATTTTCACGAAGATCGCTTTGCCTCTGGCCCGGCCGGCACTTGCGTCAGTTGCCATATTCACATTCCTGCACAGCTGGAATCTCTATCTGGAACCCATCGTATTCCTGTCCAGTGCCGACAGGTTCACGCTGCCACAGGCGCTGACGCAGTTCACCGACGCCTATGGCGGGCCTATGTGGAACATCCAGCTGGCAGCAGCAACGCTGACTGCGCTTCCGGTTCTCATTGTTTTCATCATAGCGCAAAAGCACTTCGTCGAAGGCCTGGCGCATACCGGCCTCAAGGGCTGAAAACGGATACATATCTCATGGCTGAAGTTACCCTCACGAACATCCGCAAGTCATATGGCAATGTCGATGTGATCCATGGCGTCGATCTTGACATAGAGGATGGTCAGTTTGTCGTTCTGGTTGGCCCCTCCGGTTGCGGGAAATCAACTCTTCTGCGGATGGTGGCGGGCCTCGAAACGATCTCGTCAGGCGAGATCTCCATCGGTCGGCGCGTCGTCAACAACCTTGATCCCAAGGACAGGGATATTGCGATGGTCTTCCAGAACTATGCGCTTTACCCGCACATGACTGTTGCGACGAATATGGGTTTCTCGCTGGAGCATCGAGGTGCCAGCAAGTCCGGGATAGCCGAGCGGGTCAATTGGGCAGCCGGTATACTCGGCCTGACACCTTTGCTGGATCGCTATCCGCGTCAGCTTTCCGGTGGCCAACGTCAGCGTGTGGCCATGGGAAGAGCCATCGTGCGCAGCCCGCAGGTATTCCTCTTCGACGAACCTCTTTCGAATCTTGATGCGAAACTGCGTGTCGTCATGCGCGGCGAGATCAAGGCTTTGCATGACAAGCTCAAGACAACCATGATTTACGTCACCCATGATCAGGTCGAGGCAATGACAATGGCCGACAAGATTGTGGTCCTGAATGGAGGAAAGATCGAGCAGTCCGGCACGCCGTTGGAGTTATACGATCATCCGGCCAACAAGTTCGTGGCAGGCTTCATCGGTTCTCCTTCAATGAATTTCGTATCGGGCAAAGTTCAGGCGGATGGTCTGGTTGCTTCAGGCGTCACAATACCGCTGCCTGACAGGGCACAAAAGTACGTGGGCAAGGATGTGACGATCGGAATTAGACCTGAACATCTTCTCGTCAAGGACAAGGGACTTGCTGCGCAAGTTCTGCTTGTGGAACCAATGGGGCACGAAACCCAGATTACGGTTCAACTTGGTGAGGCATCCATAACCGGCCTTTTTCGTGAGCGCTTGTCTTTGATGGCAGGCTCCGGCGTTGAAATAGGTTTCCATACCCGGTCCATTCATCTGTTTTCCGCACAGGATGGAGCAAGACTGGACTAAGGCGCTCCTGGGCCTGATACCGCAGAGGGGCAAATCTGGAAAAAGCGGCATCAGGACCTCTGCTGACACGTATCTACCCATGCCAGCCCGGCATTAATCCGCGGCAGTTTATTCAGTTCCCACCATCAAGGAAAACATCAGGAAAGCGAAGTTCCCCGCTGCGGTGGCTGCTGTGCTCGTCCACGAGGGCGGCTATTCAAATCATAAAGACGATCCCGGGCGCTACCATGTGGGCACTGCTCAGCGGGTCTATGCCTGCGGCGCCTCCTTCAGGAGAGCAGGGCATGGCAGATTGTAGGCTTCTATCAACAGATACTTCACCAGTTCGCCTCGGTACATCCTTGTGCCATGGGGATCGTTACCTCCCCGCACTCTCATATAAACAGCTTGTAGCGGCTGGCTACTGTCAGAACTACCAGTGTTCTTTGATAGGAATCAGTCCTGGGATAAAGCCCTGCGCCGCCTCTTGCCCTTGCTTGCTTTCCAGTCCTCAGCACCGCTCTGTCCTTCGGGATGGGGCAGCGTTTTCTTATTGGGTTCGGGGATTCTCGATAGTCCAGATAATGGCTTCCTTTTTCGTGGAAAAAGTTGGGCTCAAAGGTTGCCCGTCATTGTCACAAGCTGCAAAGCCCCCTGTTTCAGGAAGTGAAAGTATTTTGTAGCCACCGATGTCTATACCGTCCGGAAATTTGGGCTTGTTTGTAGCCACTGTTATTTCTCCCAAAGGCTGCCACATTCTCGACAGCTAATTCGTCTGATCCAATGCGTGAGGCGAAGGTTGTTGCCATGTGCCATTATTTCGCCAATTGATCGCAACAACTGCTGCCACGACGAGGCCGACTATAGCCACGATAACAACCGTCAATGTAATTTTCTTTGTCATGATGGCGCACCTCCGACAATGTAACAGCAAATGTGCCTTCTTGTTCCTTTGATCAATGAATTCTGCCACAACAAGCTATTGCGTGAAGCGCCAATGGGCATACGTCCTTTCCCAAAAGATTTTTTTGGCGACACTTCTTGAACTCAATATGGGCAAAACTAAATCATTTTGCGTCGATCGCTAACATAGGATCGATATCGCTGGAGGCGTCAGCTTCGGCGTCTCGGCGTCATGTTGCTTCAAGGAGGATATGGCAATGACAGCAAATTCAAATTTCGCTCCACTGTTCCGGTCCAGTGTTGGATTTGACCGGGTTTTCAATCTCCTGGAGAACGCTCAGCGTGCAAGGTCGATAAGCGACTGGCCGCCATATGACATCGCAAAGACTGGTGAAGACACGTATAGAATCACCGTCGCTGTGGCAGGCTTCGCCGAGGAAGACCTGGATCTGACATATCAATCCAATCTCCTCACGATCAGCGGGAAGAAGGAAGAGTCAGAACCGTTTGAGTACCTTCATCAAGGCATCGCGGGGCGTCCTTTCGAACATAGGTTCGAGCTCGCCGATCACGTGCGTGTGACTGGGGCAGGGCTTGAGAACGGTCTGCTTTCTGTTGAACTGATCCGGGAGGTTCCAGAGGCCATGAAACCACGCAAGATTTCCATTGGCCTGGAGAAAGTCACCTCAGGATCGAAGGACTTGACCCAAGCCAAAAGTCAAAAAGCTGCCTGAATAAACCGGGAGGGCGCTACAGGCGCCTTCCCTTTTCATAGGGGATCAACTGCAATGAAGGAGAATTTTTTCAAAACGCCGGTTTTCGTCCTCGTTGGGTTGGGCCTGCCGGCGAACATCCGGTCTGTGATGGAAGCATACAAGTTGTTGAACGACTGGCCGGTTCACAACCGGGATACATCCCACACCCTTGCGTTAAATGCTTGCAAGGGTGTGCTGACAGAGGCAATCGAAACTGAAACCGCCCGAGGACTGTTTGTAGCATTCGCAAAGAAGCATGACTTGCTTACGCCAGAGCTTAGCCCGGCGATTGAATACCGTCGTGGTGGAAGAAGCCTCTACGTTGTATAAATTCGGAGCCCGGAAACCAGCCTTGGGAATATAGACTCGACTGATCGCGGTGGCGGCCAAGAGGAGGATGATTGTCTGGCTGGTTCCGTTCGCGAACCGCGTGCTCTTCAATTGTTCAGCCCTTTTCATTTCCTTCGCGGCAGTTTCATCCTGCAGATAAGGGCCAGTTTTCTTTCTGCTGCCAACGTATGGTGCCCGCAAGGCGAGGAGAAAACCATGACAAGCACGACACAAGAGATCGGAAAATCCGAACGCGGCCTTCTGGAAAGGCTGGGTGCGGAGGGTGTCATTTGCGCAGAGGGCTATCTTTTCGAGCTTGAAAGGCGCGGTTATCTGCAGGCTGGTCATTTGTCCACGAAGTCGTGATCGAACACCCCGAAGCAGTGACGCGCGCCTGCATGAGGATTTTGTTCAAGCAGGCAGCGATGTCGTCGAAGCCTTCACCTATTATGCGCACCGGCAGAAGCTGAAGGTCATTGGCCGCGAGGAGATTCTTGAGGATATCAATCGCAGTATGCTGCACATCGCCAGGGATGTGGCGGACCGCAATGGTAGCCTGATGGCCGGCAATATCTGCAATACCAACGCTTATGAAGCCAATGAAAAAAGACCCACGAGGCAGTGCGGGCAATGTTCGAGGAACGGATTGGCTGGGCCGTCGAGGAAGGCGCGGACTTCCTCATACCATCATTCACGCCGGCGTCTGCCTATGTTGCGCTATGAAGGCCCGAACGGCCGGAACGCGCTCTGCCGCCCGATAGGCAACGGCAAGATCAGACGTGATCCGATTATTCAGGATCTTGATGTAGTTGACGCCCGGCAGTTGAAGACACTCCAGCGATTTGGGCACAAGAGCAACTCCCAGTCCAACGGCAACCATGCTGAGAATTGTTGTAAAATCTGATCCTGCGGCGTTGATCTTCGGCGCGAATCCAGCTTCTCGGCACGCTTTGATCGTATTGTTGTGGAAGCCAACGTCAGGTGGCTGACGGGCGGTGATAAAGGTGCTTTCGGAAAGTGCGATCAAGTCTATGGCCGATTTAAATGCCAGCGCATGGGTACTCGGTAGCGCTGCAAACAGGTTTTCACAAAGAACGCGTTCCGATCTCACCCCGACAGGGAGGGGGGCAGGCGGGCGTATATAACCAAAATCGAGTCCGCCCTCTGCTATCTGCCCGAGTTGCTTTTGCATTTCCATTTCAACGAGTTGCAACTCCACTTCGGGATAGACTGCCCGAAATTTGGAAATCGACTCCGTAAAGAATCCGGAATAGGCGGCAGAAGCGACGTAACCCACGGATATTCTGCCGGTTTCTCCTCGACCAGCCCTTTTTATCGCCGCCAGTGCAACATCGGCTTGCCCGAGTATTTTCCTCGCTTCTTCAAAAAAAAGCTGACCCGCCGGAGTCAATTGGACGGAGCGACGGCGGCGATCAAGAAGTGCGGTCCCGAGGATATTTTCAAGGTTGAGGATTTGTTGGCTCAGTCCGGGCTGCGCTATTCCCAGTCGAGCGGCAGCCCGCTCAAAATTATGCTCCTCAACCAGGGCGGAAAAGTACCGGAGATGCCGTAGCTCGAAACCCATGGTGCGGCCGGTGCTTCTTGGCATTGAGTATCCCGATCATTCGCACAGGTTTCAATTCATATACTTAAGCGATGAGTAGGATCGTTATTATAATTAAAACTTCTAAAAATAAAGCTCCAACTTATTGGATCAATCGGCAAGAAGGATATAAAGATGACAAAAATAGTATAGTTTTATTGGCAGTGGTGCTGCAGGCAGCATCCAGTCGGGGATAAACGGAATTGTACGGACATCGTCGTTATAAATATGTACCCTTCGCCAGTGCTGCTGTCGTGGCGATCATCGCGGCTCATCCAGTCCATGCCCAGGAGGGCGGGGAAATCAAACTTGATCCGATCATCATCGATGGCTCAAGAGGCGAGGACCCCAAAGCGCCGGTTCGTGGTTACGTTGCCAAAACCAGTTCAAGCGCGACAAAAACCGGCAAGCCGTTGCTTGAAACACCCCAGTCGGTTTCCGTAATTACCAAGGACCAGATCGAGGCGAAGAATGCCCAGACCCTGGGAGAAGTGCTGGGCTATACTGCAGGCGTTTCTGGTGAGCCGTTCGGTCCGGACCCGCGGTTCGATTCTCCCAATATCCGGGGCTTTGATGGACGGCAGGTGCAGTATCTTAACGGCCTCAAAATGATGCGAACTGCGGGTGCTCCCGCCGTGGAAGTCTATGGACTGGAGCGGGTCGAGGTGTTGCGTGGTCCAGCTTCGGTTATGTTCGGGCAGGGAAATCCGGGCGGCCTTATCAATATGATCAGCAAACGGCCGGTCTTCGAGAAATTTGCCGAGGTGGGCGGTCAGTTTGGAACGCATGATTATTATCAGGGGACATTCGATTTCGGTGGTCCGGTCGCCCGGGATTCAGACTTCGCCTATCGCTTGACAGGACTTGTCCGCAACGCCGGTGAACAAACCGATTCCCTTGACAATGACCGGTATTTTATCGCGCCGGCATTGACGTGGCAGCCGGACAAGGACACCAGGCTTACGATCCTGACAAGCGTTCAGCATGACAATCCAAGCACGCCTTCGGCTCTGCCAAATGAGTTGACGCTGAATTCGGCCGGCAACCGGCTTGCGCGTGATTTTTTTGTCGGCGACAAGAGCTTTGACGATTCTGACCGCACTTTGACAAACCTGGGTTACGAGTTTGAACACCGTATTGATGATACATGGACGTTCCGGCAGAATGCCCGCTACTCAAATTTCGACTGGGAATATCAGGCACTCGGCATGGCAACGGCGGGCCTCGCTCCGGATGGGCGTACAATTCGGCGCAACGCTACCTTTCAGGACGAACTTCTCAATACCTTCAATGTCGACAACAACCTGCAAGCTGAATTTACCACCGGCAAGCTCGAACATACGGTCTTGATGGGACTTGATTACCGTTACTTCGATAATGATGTGACGACCGAGTTCTGGGCGGCTCCCACACTCGACGCATTCGATCCGGTCTACGGTGGCCCGATCGCGCTGGGGCCAAGAACACTATATGCGAAAGTCGATTCCAGACTCACGCAGGTCGGCGTCTATATCCAGGACGAACTGGTGCTGGATAATTGGCGGGCAACGCTGGGGTTACGGCAAGACTGGGCAAGTACAAGGGGTGGTTCCACCGATGGCTCCGGTGTGACGCGTTCTCTCGACAGCGACGATGAAAAAATGACCGGCCGGGCAGGACTGGCCTATGTCTTCGACAATGGCATTGCTCCTTATATCAGCTATGCAACATCGTTCGAGCCCGTGCCGGTCCCGGCAACGGGAGGTGTGCTTGAACCGACGACCGGCGAGCAGATTGAGGTCGGTGTCAAATATCAGCCGGAAAACTGGAATGGCTTTTTTACTGCAGCGCTCTACGATTTGCGTCAGAAGAACGTTCTGACGACTGTCGTAGTCGATGGCAATCCGGTGAGCGCACAGATCGGCGAAGTCCGGGTCAAGGGATTGGAACTTGAGGCCGTGGCAAGTCTCGCGCAAGGCGTCGATGTGAGGGCCGCCTACACCTATATGGATGCCCAGATTGTCGAAGGTCCAAATGACGGTAATCGTCCTGACAATCTGCCGGAGCATTCGGCAAGCCTCTGGCTCAACTACAAGTTTCAGGAAAACTCTGTTCTCGCTGGTCTGAGCCTGGGTGGTGGCGTTCGATACATTGGTCAGCGCTATGGAAACGCGACCAATACGTTTGATCTCGATAGCGTAGCTCTTGTCGATGCGGCACTTGGTTATGAGAAAAATGGTTACAAGGCATCCCTCAACGTGCGCAATCTTGCCGATAAGAATTACGTTTCAACTTGTGGAACATTTGGTTGTTATTACGGCGAAGGACGAACGATCATGGGTAAGCTGACCCGCTCTTGGTAATCGCGATGCAAAATCCGTTCTTGTCTCATTTGTTGAGTCGGCGCAGCGTTCTTGTTGGAGCCGCTGCGTCAATGTTTGCAACGGCCTCGTCGGCATCGGAACCTTCCAGAATCGTGGCGATAGACTGGGCCATGCTGGAAACGCTGATGGCGCTTGGCATCACACCTGTTGCAGCGACCGAACTCATTCAGTTCAGAAAAGATGTCGTGGAGCCGGAGCTACCCTCCACTGTGGTCGATCTTGGTCTTCGCGGTACGCCCAATCTTGAGCTTCTCTATACTCTGAAGCCCGACCTTATCTTAAGTTCACCATTTTATGCCCGTCATGAGCATCGACTTGCAGCAGTGGCACCGATTTTGTCATTGCCATTTTATATTCGAGGTGAGCCGCCGTTCATCAAGGCATTGGCAGCAGTCGAAGCGTTGGGAGAACGTCTGGGTAGACAAAGACAAGCTGCCATCATACTTGCGCAAACCGAGGCAAATTTAACGCATCTGGGTAATGAACTGCGAGCCTATGCCGAGCGCCCGACATATCTCGTCAATATCGGCGATGCCCGGCATGTGCGTATATTTGGCAGCGATAGTATGTTTGGCGATGTATTTTCGCGTCTTGGTTTGCCCAATGCGTGGGAAGGGCGATCGCGTTACACATTTTCCGCACCGGTTCCGATAGAGCATCTGGCCGCGCACGACAATGCCCGCATCGTTGTCATCTCGGAAGTTCCCATAGAGGCCAGAACGGGACTGGCCGACAGCATGATCTGGAATGCGCTCGCACCGGTCAGACAAAACCGGGTGACAATGCTCGGCAATATCAATCCTTACGGAGGTATAACCGCCGGTTTGCGCTTTGCCCGGCTGGTATCTGATGCGTTTCTTTCGGAAGGCAAAATGCTTTGAAGACCAGAATCATATGGTCGTTACCTGCGCTTTGCCTGTTTGTCTCAGGTGGCTTCCTTCTTCATGCGGCACTTCTTCGTTTGCCGATCAGCAACTGGCCAATGCCGTTTACTGCTCCCGATCAATTCACAATGGATCAGGTCATTCTGTATTTTGGTATTTTCCCACGGGCGTCGGTTGCCATTCTGGCCGGAGCGACGCTTGGCCTCGTTGGTGCGTTGCTCCAGCAATTGCTTCGTAATCCGATCGCCGATCCGTCGACTCTTGGCATATCGGCAGGCGCACAGCTTGCCATCGTGACGTGTACTTTGTTCTATCCTGCAGGTGTAGACGGCTATCGTGCGCTTGTAGCGCTTGCCGGAGCAGGCATGGCGGCAGTGATTGTATTCGCCCTCGGCTGGCGCCGATCTTTTGATCCCGTCACAATGATCATTTCGGGAATGCTGGTCGGCATTACGGCCAGTGCAATTTCGGCTGCTCTTACCCTGTCGCAGGGCGAGTACCTTATGTCGCTCGTCATCTGGAATGGCGGATCGTTGAGCCAGCAGAACTGGTCGGTCGCCCGCACACTGGCAATAGCGCTCATATCCGGTTTAATTCTCGCGCGTCTGCTTGTCCGGCCGCTTGTTCTTTTCAAACTGGGCGATTCCAATGCACGCTCGCTCGGAATGTCATTGAAAGGAACGCGCTTCTGTGTTGCGATCCTGGCGGTTGTCCTTACCGGGATCGTTTCTGCAAATGTTGGTCTTATAAGCTTCATAGGTCTGGCAGCGCCCGCTTTCGTGCGTGCGCTTGGTGTCAGAAAACCATCCGCTATCATTTTTTCTGCGCCCCTGGCCGGTGGATTGCTTCTGTGGTTTTGCGATGGCCTTGTTCAGTTTATCTCAACAACAACGAACGAGAGTTTCCCAACCGGTGCAGTGACAGCATTGATTGGCGGGCCCCTGCTTCTGTGGCTTTTGCAAAAAGTTCATCCCAACCGGATCACCCCCGAAAACTCTGCCGCATCTGCAAGTCGAAGCTCATCGCGCCAGTTCGTTACTTTGATCACGACTTTAATGATCATTGCCTGTCTCTCGATTGCTCTTGGGAAAGCGACTGACGGGTGGTCGATTATGGGCGGATCAGATATCGAGCAGCTTGTGCAGTTCCGTTGGCCGCGATTACTGGCAGCAGCCGGGGCGGGGAGCATGCTGGCTCTTTCGGGAACTATCCTGCAAAGGCTGACGGGTAATCCAATGGCAAGTCCGGAGGTAATCGGCGTCAGCGGTGGGACTGGCATTGGTTATGCTGCGACTATCACAATTTTCCCCGCAGCAGGATTGACGATCATGTTCGCGGGAGCCGGTCTCGGTGCAATGCTGGCCATTGTCATTGTACTGGCATTCTCCAACCGAAAGCATCTGCCTCCGGAACAGTTGCTGTTGGCAGGTATTGCGGTGAGTTCGTTCGGCTCCTCAATTCTTGCCGCGCTTCTCGCAGTAGGCGATCAGCGATCATGGCAAATTCTCGCATGGATTGCCGGGTCAACTGCCACCGCGACACCTCAATCTGCGATTTTTTTGGTGGTCCTTGCGATAACAGCGCTGATCGTCAGTCTCAGCTTCGGGCGGTGGCTGACGATCCTCCCGCTTGGTCACGCGACACCGCTTGCCCTTGGTCTTCCCATACGCCCGGTTCGCATCATTATGATCCTCATGTCAGGCATTGCTATCGGTGCCGCATCTTTGCTGGTTGGCCCGCTGAGTTTCGTTGGTCTCGTTGCGCCGCACATCGCATCCCGCGCAGGATTCACCCGGGCAAAAGACCAGATACTTGCCTCATTTCTCATCGGCGCGATCCTGATGGCGCTTGCAGACCTCGGCGCGCGTACAGTTACGTTCCCGTATGAATTGCCGCTTGGGCTTTTTGCTGCACTTTTCGGCGCGCCTTATCTCGTGTGGCTGATAGGACGAAACCGCTAGAGATTAACATCGATATCGCAACAGCCCGGCGAGATTCAACCACTCTGGTATCCGCACATTTATCAGCGATTATATCCCCCGGGTAATGCCGCCATCTACCCTGAGATTCTGGCCGGTAATGTAGCCCGCACCGTTCGAGACGAGGAAGGAAATCGTCGCGGCGACTTCTTCGCTGGTGCCGTAGCGTCCCATCGGGACGCTGTCGCGGCGTTCGTCTGTGGCGGGGAGGCTGTCGATCCAGCCGGGCAATACATTGTTGATGCGGATACCGTCTGCTGCATAGGTATCGGCGTAAATCTTCGAGTAGGACGCAAGGCCAGCCCGGAATACTGCCGATGTCGGGAACATGGACGACGGTTCGAAGGCCCACGCTGTGGAAATATTGACGATGGCGCCCGACTTCTGTGCCTGCATGACTGGCGTGACCAGACGCACGGGGCGGATGACGTTCATCAGATAAACATCGAGGCCAGTATGCCACTGTTCATCGGTTATCTCGACAATCGGAGCACGTGGTCCGTGTCCGGCACTATTGACCAGTACATCAATGCGCCCCCACCTTTCCATCGTTGCATCAACCAGATGCCTGAGGTCATCGTTAGACTGGTTTGAGCCGGTAACACCAATCCCGCCCAGTTCCCCGGCAAGAGCTTCTCCTTTGCCCGATGACGACAGAATTGCGACTTTAAAGCCGTCGTCAGCAAGGCGCCTGGCAGCTGCCGCGCCCATTCCGCTGCCACCTGCCGTGACGATTGCAACTTTTTCTACAGACATTCCTCATTCCTCTTCACGCATTTGTCGATCTATTGCCGGGCAACCAACGATAATATACCGTCCGTCTGAAGCGAGAACGAGAGAGTTCTCCTGACATTTTCCAGTAGAAAAACTATCGACTATGGACCCTTTAGGAAAACTTCCACCGCTTAACGGCCTTAAAGTTTTCGAAGTGACAGCACGTCACCTCAACTTCCGGCTTGCGGCAGAAGAAATCGGCGTAACTCAGGGCGCGGTGGCACAACAAATCCGGGGGCTGGAAGCTGAACTCGGTGTCGCATTGTTCGAACGCCTGCCACGAACGCTGATGCTGACGGGCGAAGGCAGAAGTTACATCGCCGATATCAGGCGGGCTTTTGAAATCATCTCCCAGGCGACGACAGAGCTTCGACCTCAGCCGGTAAAATTGACAATCAGCACGACGCCGACCTTTGCCTCGAAATGGCTGATCCCGAGGTTGCCGGACTTTACGGCTCGGTATCCCGGGCTTGATCTGCACATTCTGGCAACAGACCGCATATCAAACTTCCAGATCTATGGTGTCGACCTGGCGGTTAGATACGGGCGGCCCCCGTTCGGGTCGGGGCTGGCCCATCAGTTGCTGTTCGAGCAGGAAATCGTCGCCGTCTGCAGCCCCCATCTGCTTTCAGAGTTGGGTGCTCCACGGACTGCCGAGCAGCTCGCCAGCTATATGCTCCTCCACGACGCTCACAATTTCTGGCCGGAGTTTGTCGAACAGCAGTTTGGCCGCCGTGAACAGTCGACATTCAAGGGTATCAGCTTCAACCAGACATCGCATGCGATCGAGGCAGCAATCGCCGGGCAGGGCATCGTTCTTGCCAATCGTGATTTTGTCTCTCGTGACATAGTTGAAGGCCGTCTTGTACGCGCGCTCGATGGCTCGCTGCACGGGCCGTCCGACTTCTATCTCGTGTGGCCAAGATATCGGAAGTCGGACGCGCTTGATGCGGTTCGCGTCTGGATTATGAGCGAAACACAAGTTTGATGCGCAGTGCTGAAGGGCTCAGCGCGCTGTAAAAGTGACACAAGCGTCATTGAGCAAGGACCATACTCAACGACATTGGCTCACGGCCAGGCAATTTTGCACGTGTTGGGTCTGTAGCCGAAAATTCTCCCGCATGGGCTACCCCCCTTTGGTTGTTGCATCACACGACAGACAGACGGGAACCTTCGGGGGCTGAGATGAGGAAGTGCATGAGATTGCCGATGTGGAAGATTGAGCCGGCCGCAGTTACCACGAAGGAAATGAAGGCTGCTGCACTCATTCCGGAGCATGTCACGCGCCGCCAGTTCCGCTTGCAGCTTATCGATACCGCCTGCTCGAACAGGTTGAAGGGCAGATGCCACTCAGGATGACGCAAAAGCCGCCTGTGCAGACAGCGGCATGTTTCCTGCGCACCGATGAAACGCTCCAGCAACGCTTCGTAGCTCTTGGGTTTACTGATGAGCAGATCAACAGTTCTTTACTGATGCTGCTGCGCAATAAAAAACGGTGGACTGTTAGGCCCACCGTTTTTGTCAGGGTGATGTGACTGGAGATCTCATCACAAATAGATGCGCAGTCCTTCTACGCATCCAAGACACGCTAAATAAATACGCGAAATATCCCAAATGTCAAAAAAAATCAGAGGACCGAAGCCCTCTGATCTTTCAACCCAAATCCAGTAAAGGATTAGAAGTTACGCTGGAAGCGGATGATGCCTTCGAATGCATCGTCATTGCCGCTAATCGCACGTGCGAGATCTTCACGACGGCCATCAAACTTGGTGTAGTTGATTTCCGGTGTGATTACGAAGCCAGGAACCAGTTCGTAAGCTACGTTTGCAGCAGCTGCGAATGTGCCGTCTTCTTCATAAGCACCTTGGATGTTGAAGGTTGCCTTTTCGGAAATCTTGGCAGCAACGCCACCCCAGATTGCGTAGTCACCATCCCAACGACCGAAGTAGTTTTCGTCATATCTGTTGCCATCGGACTTGTAGCCGCCCTGGATCCATGCGGATACAGTGTCTGTGAACTTAACGTCTACGCGGATCTTACCAGCCCATTCTTCAGACACGGAGTCATAACCGGCAACACCGCCGATTGAACCCCAAGCCTGTTCGAACTTAGCACCGGCAACAACATGTGGCATGTAGTCGTCGATCTGGTAGCCATCGTTACCCTGTTCAACACCAATCGTAGCGGAGAAACCATTGCCGCCAGCAAATGTGTAGCTAGCCTGGTTGGTTACATAACCGCCTGGGTTGATCACGTCATCGGAGATGATGTCGCCGAGGTAGCCGAGATATGCAGTGAACTGCGAGTCAGTCGCACCAACACGGAAGCCGCCGAGTTCGATATAGCCGTTGTTCAGCTGTACTTCGTCTGCATTGCTGCCGTCATCGAAGTTGAAGCGCAGCTCAGCGTATGAACGCAATGTGCCGAGTTCTGTTTCGTTACGTGCATCGACGCGGAGCGAGAAACGCGAACGCTTGAAGTATGTGTCGCGATCAAAACCGGTGTAAGCATCATCACCGGCATGTGCGTCATAACGCATGTAACCGCTGATCTTCAGGCAGGTTTCGGTGCCTGGGATGTAGAAGAAGCCAGCGCCGTATGTGTCGCAAACGCGAACGTATTCAACTGGTTCTGGTTCTGCAACAACAACTGCGTCTGCAGCGCGTGCGCCGGATACTGCAACGAGGGCTGCAGCGGAGCCGAGAAGTAGGCTCTTAATGTTCATTTTTGACCTCCAGTCAAAGTTTCGTCGTAATGTCTTGTGGACCAACTCTGTTTAATCCAAAAATGTCCAGGACAGCAATCACCAAGTAATACACAAAGGTCGCTTGCTGCCTTGGTGTTGCCATTTTATCACGAAAACCGCCATATTTAGTGATTTGTTAATACAACCCATTGAATTTGTTAATGAAAGGTAAATGAAATGCCTGCTTCTGCGCAGAAAAAATGGATTGTAAAAGCAATATCCGCAGAGAAAGACATAGATGCAATTCGCAAATTCACAGTGGCGGTAGCAAAGGCCACTCGCTTCAAGGGACGGTTGCCCGACCCGGCAGAGAATCGCTGCGGGCTGATGGTGATGGCTCATTCCATTGCCGAAACAGCAAATCTTTTCATTCAGTTTGATGGGCCTTTGCAGTTTACAGTTGCCATCAATCTTGGTGCAATCGTTGTTAACGGTAGCGTCGTGGCGCCGGATACAGAGAGACACTCGGAAATTCTTTCTGCAACAGAAGCGCTTCTGGAGGAAGTGTCGCCCAGCAGCACGCATAGATTGCCCCGCATTCATCTCACCTTGATCAACAGGTTTGTGAATGCGTGGAAGCGATTGGATAGGAATAAAGAACCGAAATCTGCATTCGAGATATACAGAATGTTCAATGCCGATCCTGAAGCGGCAGAATTATTGCGAACTGTCCGCATGCAGCACACACCATATACCCATGGACAAATTAACCGCTTCGAGCAGTTGGACGACTATTTAAAGTCAAGAGACGAGTTTTTTTCTCAAGAGCAGTCTTTGATCGCAGGCAATAAGGTCTGGCTGCTTAATGGCTATACGATCCCGCAAGAATAATCTCCTGCACTTCGTGCACCGCTAATCCACGTAAGTGCTCACTCGGTAACCCGGTTCATGCTGCTCGGAGCAAGAGCGCCCAAGGATTATTGAAATCGTGGCCAGAATAACGACGCTCAGCAAGTAAGGCCAAATCCGGGACAAATAAGGTTTATGTTCAGGGTCCATACCAAGTGATCCCGTTTAACATGCGGTACTGCTAATACGAACAATTGGTTCAATAACGGTTTAAAAGTTCATCAATAGCCGCAGTCACTGTCATGCGCTTCGCGCGCCGCTCCACAGAAAAGAAATCCCGGCGCCAATAAGGGCTGTTTAAATCAGCGCCGGGATTGTGCCATCTGGTAGAGGGGGTGGCATAGACCAGTTAAATCCAAACGCAGAAAACCTTCAAGTCAGCCAACATAGTTCAATGTGTTTAGCTGGAGTGTAAGGTCGAGGCCTTGTTCCACCTGCTTTCTGCGACAGCTATCCCCGAGCCTCCAAAACCAGCCTGCCAATACGCTACGCAGCAGACTTGTTGCTGATTGATAGGGAAGGTCAGCCTCTAAAGACGACTGAACCAAGGGTGAGGCTCGACATCAGAGGTGAGCTCTGGCTACAGCGTCGAGCCTCTGCTGATTAATCCCGATCAGCAATCGTATAACTCAGTTTGACGCATAGGGTTCCGATGCCCGGTGCCGGTGCTTACGCGGAAACCATATTCATGCCTTCAGAACACGTCCGTCCCATGGAAACTTCAGAACTACCACGCTCAACAAATACGGCCAGACACGCGACAGATAAGGCTTGAGCTCGGGACCCACTAAAGAACGCCCTTTGTGAATCAGCGGCACACCTGACGCAGAGCACTTGGAGGGGCAAAGCGTCAGTGACCCTGGCTGGATACAATCTCAGCCTGCCTTCGAGTATCACTTTTCAAAGGAAACTACTATGAAACTATCCGCAGAAATGCGGCGTCGGCAAGAAAATCAATAATACCCTAGAATAATTTATGGCTCCTGAAAAATATCGTTGTTTGTGCGGCTATCAGCTCTTCGATAGATTCATGTTGCACTCGAATGACCGTAGGGGAAATTCACATGTCTACGCAGTCAAGGGTGTGATTAACGCCGGTAATGGCCGACACAAGCGTGACCTATGAAGGGGTCGCGTTACCCTGTTTATGGAGACAACTTTGATAAATCGACGCAATGCCCTGGCTCTTCTGGCATCATGCAGTTTATTGCCGATCAATCCCGCTTCGGCAGAAAAAACACCGCCGGCAGATACGTTTACAGGTTTCAATGATCTTTTCCGTGAAATTGGAACGGTTGGCTCGTTTGCTGCACTTCGTAACGGCAAGCTTATTGTCAATGACAACACCCGGGTGCGTGAGGCAATCCTCCCTGCCTCCACCTACAAGATCCCTCATTCGATAATAGCTATTGAAACAGGCGTCGTATCCGATCCCGACAAGGATGTTTTCAAGTGGGATGGTATTAGACGCGGCTTTGAGGACTGGAATCAGGATCATACTCTGCGCTCGGCAATTGCAGCTTCCGCTGTGCCAGTTTACCAGCAGATAGCACACAACATCGGACACGAGCGGATGCAGAAAAATCTGGATGCGCTTCAGTACGGGAATCAGAATACAAACGGCGGCATCGATCATTTCTGGTTGTCAGGTGATCTTCGCATCAGCCCATTGCAGCAGATTGATTTTCTGGAGCGGCTGCATCAAGGCACATTACCTGTATCCAGGCGCAGCCAGGATTTAACACTGGACATTCTTCCTGTCATAAAAGTTGGGAGCAGCATTATTCGTGCCAAGAGCGGACTTGTCGGTGTCGACGACAGGAGAGGAATAGAGAATGCCACGGTGGGTTGGCTGACAGGATACGCGGAAACCGGCAGTGCAATGACGATATTTGCACTCAATGTCGACATTCTGGAAAAGCGGCATGTCAGTGACCGTGCCAAACTCGCCGAAAGATGCCTTGCAGCGATTGATTCAATCTAGTTGCCGATAGTCCATCAGTCATAAATCAGCCCCGGTGTCTCGCGATGCCGGGCTTTAATACACAGCTATCAGACAGACTGGAGCGAATAGAACGTAATCGGCGGGCAGCCAGTTCGGGCCGGTGATATCGGTCACGTTCTGATCACCTTTGAGTCACGCGTTCTCGCATAAGCTATTGCAAGACGAGCATGATTTCGGAATTGTAATGGCATTCGCATCGGTAACGGTACTCAATTCGCATACGAACAAACCAACAGTCATATCCACCATAGAAGAAGCAGCAGAATTCATTCTCTACGACTGGCCAATAGTGCCGGGCGATGCGATATCGTCAGCGCGGCAGGCCTGTCTCGACGCTCTTGCCGGTAAAATCGATGATCGGATAGCGCGGGATTTTTTCATAGCCGCTGCGAGAGAGGCCCGCATATTGATTGACACAACATAAATAATTCTCGGTGTCTCGCGATGTCGGCGATTACTTTTTTTCGTTAGATAGACTGCAGCGAACAGAGCGCGACCCGTGGCAGCAATGCCTCCCGGACAGAGAATACTTGTATGGCAAGTTTCGATTGAGAAGTGCCGGAGTTGCGCAAATTTTAACTATGACAGTTTTTTCCACCCATCTGTTGCGATGCATAAACGCAGGGCGTATGTCACGCTGAATGGAATCTTATCAATATAGAAATGGCCAATTCCGGATTATTGGCCTGCGTTGCGCAGCCTTTGCGTGTATGGCGACAACCTTGTTTTTTGCCGCCGATTTGCCGGTCTGGATCGGCTGGGAAAATCAAATTATCGAAAACACGCAAGCGTTTGTTCTTCTGCTTGGCGCTTTTCAGGCGATTTGGTTCCAGAGAGAAAGTGACAACGATTGGCAATGGCTATGGTGTGTTGCGGCGCCAATATGGTTGATCTGCTTTGCGCGCGAACTTAGCTGGGGGGCAGTTTTATATCCACCCACATCGATTGGCGAGCACGGCCCGCAGTTCTCGTCCAGTACGCTTTGGTACAAACCTTTTGTCTACCCGACAGTCAGTGTGGTTCTGCTTTTCGTCGTTGTGTCGATCGTCAAGGCGCGGGCTCTGGTCAGGTCCCTGATCCCGTCAAAGTATATGCCGTGGACGGAACTTATATTTGTGGCTGTTTGCGCGCTCGTGTCGACCGCTGCGGAGGGGCACATGGGGCTTCACACAAGCTTTTTCGCGGGAGACCCTCAAATTCTCGAAGAAAGTGCGGAGCTTTGTGCATACATTCTCCTGCTTGCTGCTCAATGCCGCGTCAGAAATTTCCAGAACATTTCATAGCGGGCGACGGAGCTCTGCGATAAGGGCGTCCTGACTGCCCATTCTGTTAATCAGCACTGCTCTGTCTTTCCAGACGGGAGGCACCTTTTTGTGTTTTGGCCAGTCTGGGATGAGACTCGTCTAACCACTGAGGTTCACCGATAATGAGGCAGAAGCTATCACCTGATCGGCCGCATCTCGTGCGGTATTGAGGTCACGTCTTTTTCCCGCCAGCAGTGCGCCTCACCAAATCTAAAAATGGCCGTGAATGTATCCGAGCGCCCGCTTTTCTGCTGGTAGCCGCGAATCTGTTCCTACTTGCACATTTTGCCTGACAAAGATTTTTCGCGTTTGACAAAAGTCACGCAGGAGTCACGGACAATAACATAATGCTTATCTATTAGTTAAAGTTTCAGCGCGGCCGCAAGAGAGCCCGCAAACAGACGGGGACCCCATGAATAGTCTTTCTTTTCATCCGGTAATTGTGGAGAGCAACCATTTCGGAAGAAATGAGACGATTGCATCGATCCGGGATGCAGCAGCGTTTTTGCTCTCAGGTTGGCCTAAAAAGAAAGCGCCTTTGTATATGGAAGCGCGGGTTCTCTGTTATGAAGCGCAATCTGGAATTGCTTCTGTGGATGCTGCCAGACTAACTTTCATAAAAGCTGCAATCGAGGCCGACATCTACGTCAAGGAAGGTCGCTAGGCCTTCAGTGGAGCAATTGCCTCTGAATTCCTTTAACTTGTAATCAACCATCGCACCTGTGTTGATGAGCGATCAAGCTGACGTCCAGATTGACAGCTACCGCCGTGATCAAGGCACCGGCATCATGAATGCCCCTGTCGAATGTGTTCATTACTGCTCGGGTAATTCTGTCACGTGGGGCGAATGGATGGCCGCCGATCTGTTGACAAGAGATTTCAAAAGCCAAGGACATTACATCCCAGTCTGATGTGGAATACTTGCTTGCATAACGGGGCGCAATTTGATCATCGTTTTGCTCCTCGCCTGTGTTGGGCGGAAGCACGCGTGATCACTCAAACATCCATCACCAAACATGCGTAGTATGGATGCTGAGTTAGGCTGTTTGCGGCGAGAGTCCATCCACAGTGGGGCGCTTAAGCGCTAACCGGGCTTTGGGTTTTCTGTCCAGTGTTCCAGCGTCGGATCATCAATATACCTTCCGGGTGAGCGCAGATACGCGACGATTTCAAGCTTCGGAAAATTCCAGTCGCATACTTTTCATTTATTCGTTCCAGCTTGGCCGCTACAGTATCAAAGTCCTCGCCGGGAAGATCAGCGTCACCGATAAGATACTTGTCATGTCCGACTGTGCAGATATCGCAGCCAGCTCTGATCCTCTTTAACGAAATCAGAGATGTCGCTTGCATCAGTTTGATTGGCTGTCGGTCATACCTTGCCGTCGTCCTTATGCTCTCCATAATGCCAGCCAATCCGATATCGCCCGAAGAATCCAAAGCTTCCCCGTTGCTTGCAGGCAGGATATTCGCACCAATGCTCAACGATTTTCTGCGGTACATCCATATGCGATGATATTCGATGCTCGTTCGGTTGCCGATCCCCTTGCAGGGGTTGCGGAAGGCATCAAAGCCGGTCGATATTTTGTAAAGTTACACATGAAGCGATGCTATCCTTCAACTTTCCAGGACGAAAACTAACTCCACATGGCACGCATACGTGAACCTGCATCTACACGGACGCCACGGACCTCGGTTTGCCTTGCATTCTGTGCACGTGCAATTGGCCACGAGCAACACTCGAAATATTGCAGCAGGGTGGCGGGAATGAAACGGGTGCGCGATGCATAAACGTGCCGGTCGCCTCCAGCGTTCTGTCCGTGCGTAAAGAACCGCTGCGGGGTGACAAGGTGCAGACTATCCTTTGCCCGTGTCATGGCGACGTAAAGCAAGCGCCTTTCTTCCTCGATCTCTGCCGACGAGCCAGTACCAAGGTCAGACGGCATGCAGCCGTCAATGACATTAAGCAGGTAGACCGATTTCCATTCCTGTCCTTTGGCCGAATGGATTGTCGACAGAATTAGATAATCTTCATCAAGCAATGGCACACCGGACTGGTCGCTTGTTGCGTCTGGCGGGTCGAGGGTCAACTCTGTCAGAAACCGTTCGCGAGACGGATAGCCGCCTGCAATTTGCTCAAGCTGAAGAATATCGGCCTGGCGCATTTGCGCATCTTCGTGAATACGCTCCAGATGCGGCTCATACCACCGCCGGACCAACTCGATTTCGGCTGGCCAGCCCATCTTTCTTTCGCTGAGTTGCTGGACGGTGGAAACGAAGTCTGCCCAATTCTCACCAGAACGGGGAGGTGCAGGATGCACGTTGAGCGCTTTCAGCGGCTCCACGCCGATTGCCATGTCATCAAGTGCACGCTGTGCTGACGCGGGACCAACACCGGGGAGTATCTGCATGAGGCGGAAACCCGCGACACGGTCACGCGGATTTTGCGCAAAGCGAAGCATGGCCAGAACGTCTTTGACGTGGGCGCTGTCGAGAAACTTCAATCCACCAAATTTGACGAAAGGAATATTGCGCCGGGTCAGTTCAACTTCCAAAGGTCCGCTATGATGGGATGTCCGGAACAGCACCGCTTGCTGTTTCAGGGTCGTTCCGGTTTCACGGTTCTCCAATACCTGATCAACGATATAATTGGCTTGCTCGATTTCATCGCGCACCGTGACAAGTCTCGGCCTCTCGTCCGATTGACGTTCAGTCCAAAGGTTCTTGGTAAAGCGTTCGGAGGCGAGATCAATCACGCCGTTCGCTGCACTCAGAATTGGCTGCGTTGATCGGTAATTGCGATCAAGTGTAATGACATCAGCCGGCGGAGTGAATGAGTTTGGGAAATCCAGGATGTTTCGGATAGTAGCGGCACGGAAAGAATAGATGGACTGCGCATCATCGCCCACCACTGTCAGGCCACGCCCCCCGGGCTTCAAGGCCAACAGAATGGTTGATTGCAGCCGATTGGTATCCTGATATTCATCAACGAGCACATGATCGAAGCGACCACCGATGTCTTCGGCTAAAAGTGGATCGCAGACAGTCTGCGCCCAATAGAGCAGCAAATCATCATAGTCGAGAATGTTCTGTGCCTGCTTGGCCTCGACATAACCGGAAAAAAGCTGCCGAAGCTGTGCCTCCCACATGGCGCACCATGCAAAAACGTTCTTGAGAATTTCAGCGAGAGGGCGTTCAGAATTCACCACGCGAGAATAAATCGCAAGACATGTTCCCTTGGTTGGAAAACGGGTTTTCGTTTTGGAAAAACCAAGTTCGTGCCTTACGAGATTCATCAAGTCGGCGGAGTCTTCACGGTCGTGGATCGTGAAATTCGGATCAAGGCCAATCTGTTCGGCATAGTCACGCAAAAGTCGGGCACCAATTCCATGAAACGTTCCGGCCCAGTCCAGGGCGTCAGTCATGATCGATGACTTTTGTCCCAGAACCCGAGTGCATATGCGTCCTACCCGTTTTGACATTTCGGCGGACGCACGTCTGGAGAACGTCATCATGAGAATCCGGCGCGGATCGGCACCGTTCAGTATAAGGTGGGCAACGCGGTGCGCCAGGGTATTGGTCTTTCCGGATCCGGCACCGGCAATGACAAGAAGTGGGCCTGCTGTCTGACCATCGGGTAATCCGATACCGAATTCCACGGCTTTGCGTTGTGCAACGTTCAACTTCTCAAGATGCGCAACACTCATCGAAATTCCGGTTCCTATCCCTGATTCTAGCGGGAACAAAGATAGAACGTATCATCGGTGTTACCGATATTCAAGACAGGGCATTTGTATCGCAGACCTGGCTTGGAACGGTTAAGGCTCGTGTTCGTTACATCTGGAGGTTCAGGGAGATATCTCATGTCAAACGGCGACAAATCTAACGGCAATCCCGTTGACCGAAGCAGTTCCACAACCTTTGGGCGATCGGTAGAAAGCGAGGCACAGATTGCCGATGCAGCCAGCCGATCATCCAGTCTGGCAGGCAGAGGCGAAACACTTCATATATACCGGCTCGTGCCTATAGCCTTGCCTGATGATCCCCGATGGGAAAACTCACCCTTCCAGGGTGAGGTCGTTGTTGCAGCCAGGACCACTGGTGACGCTCGCATTGTAGCTGCCGGCCGCGAACTTGATTTCATGGAAGTAGACGCAGCGCCTGCAGATGACGTTACAACATTCAATGCGAGCGCCTTCAGAGACGACAAGCTCTACACAGTCATTGAGATTGAAAGCGATCGAACTGATCTGACGCGAGGTGTGATCGTCGGTGATATCAGCATTGATAATATCCGGCCCGTGCAGTCGATAGATTAATCGCGCAGTCCTGGTGTCGATCATGTTGTTTTCTTTGTTCTTGCAACTCCATATCTGACGGCTTTTTCGTCAGCGAGTTATTCGAACATGCGAGCCGAAATATCGCTCAGGCTCCTCGCGGTGCAACCGGCGTACCTGTAAGCATTTGTAACAATGGGCGTAAAGGTTATCCTACACCTCAACATAGCAGAACCGCGTGTTCTCCCTTATCGGGCGCAGACGCCACCTGGTTGCCATAGCAACCGACCGTCATCCAGCTATAACGCGGCACCCAAGTGCGCTTCCGTCGCTGTTCCGGCGTAATCCATTCCCCCTCGAAAGCCTTTAGGAAGCACGCAGCGTCTCGTTCTTCAGCAAACATGTAAATGATGTATCGATCAGGATGAACGTAAATGCTCTGGTTCAAGCGGTAGCTGCCAAGCTGGTGCGACAGGAGCATGACTTGATCGAAGTTCAGCCGAACATCTTCACAATGCAGGGCTACCTGAAAAGGGAAACCCTTATCAATCAGGCTGGGTGGTGGCTCGCCTCTGGTTCTGGTCATGTCAGTGCCTTGAAAGCCTCGGTTTCCAGCCTCGGGCATAGCCAAAACCCATGGCGAGCGAGGCATATTCAAGCTCTTTGATCAAGAGGCTTCGTTCGGAGAGCAGGGCGGTAAACGCCGCCTGCACATCACCGCCATGTTCGGCAATAAGCCGCTCGACTTCATCGTCGTGCTTCAATTCGGATTCATTCATGGCCAGCCCTTTCACTGAGACAAGCCTGTCCGCTCCCCATGCCAGACAGAGTTTTCAGTCCTGAATTGTTTTGAAGCCGCCGCAATCTGCTGCGATGTTCCTAAAATGTTCCGGTTATTCGAAAGAGTCAATATCCCTAAAAAGTTTTTGAGTAGGAGTCCCTTTGCCTCGAACCCTTCCTGGCCGGCCTTCTGAAACAGGAATGGCCTGAAGAGAGAAAAGTTAAGTGAAGACCTTCCGGAACGCAGCTTCGGCACCATCTCCGGCTGCAAGTGCTTTTATTGCTGGTTCCCATTATTTTATAACGAAACGCATGAGCGGGTTTGGCAGACTTATGATGCTCCCGCTGGCCGCTGTTCAAGAAGCGCGTTGCGGCCCACCGGAACCGTCAACGCCAAATAGACGAGATTAAACAAACACAATCCGGATCCACGGCCGGCGCGTCTGAATATGCAGGTGCTTGACAGGCTGGTGTGGATCGAGAGAAACTGGCGGGCAGCGAGTCTCTGGCGCCAGAATCGCCATAACAACTACACGGCTCTCATAGCTTCAAATGGATGTCACGTAGAAGTCACGGTTGATCTGTTCATTTGTCACGATGAAAGATCGGAACATACATATTCTGGCATCGGCGATACAATGCGAGGAGTGTGACACTGTCTTCACCGCCATTCCTCAGGAAGATGGAGACAGTGCTCCTGTCCACTGTCGCGAATGTAGGGCGTTCATCTGCTTGTGGAGTGAGCTACCAGAAAATTCAGGATTGAACGCCAACGCCTGAAATGAAGCGCCACTCTGTCCTTCGGGATGGGGCGGCGCTTTGTGTTTAAAGCTGTTGCGGCCCCTTTTTCTCGACCATTTTGGAACCATTCGGCAGGCCTTTGGTTGTCGCATCACATGACAGACAGGCGGGAAATGCTGATGACCGATAAGTTTACACCAATTCGCCTTCGGGGGCTGAGATCAGAGGAAGTCCACGAGATTGATTCATGCACTTCAGCTATCGGCTTTCTGTATAGCCTGTGGCCGCGAAAAACCGGTGAAAAGCGAGCTTCTGCAGAACAGGCTTGCAGACAGGCGCTGGCGGGCGACATCACGCCTGACGAAGCCAGGCTCGCATTCTATGAAGCTGCACTGGAAGCGGACATTCTTGACCAGCCGAGGGATTGAGGAGCCGTTGGCAGAAACCACCACTCTGCAATCCATGACATCGCACCCCGTCACTCCATGCAGTCGGCAGACCTTTCCGGTCTCGGCACCCCGCGATGAAAGCGATCTTTGAAAACATCGCCGCAAACGCTGAACAGCAGGTAGAGGCCGCTGTCGCGGCGCTGCCCGACGGTTTTCCCGATCAGCTCGTGATGTCGACCATTAACCACCGCGTCCGGCTCGTGGCCGATTCACTTTCGCAAGCGTCTCATGTCTGAAGCAAGAAATTACCCGCATTGCCGTTCTTGGCCAGGACTCCCTGCCAAGACACTCTCCCTAACCTGCGCTGCGGGAACAAATATCATTATGAACCCGTCACGTTTGCCAGCATCACACTGGCCAGTTTGCCTGCGGGACCGTCAAGTGATTCGACCGCGCTTGCCCAGGCGTCGGCATCGGTGCCAAGAGCAGTGTGAAGCCATGCAAGGCTCAGACGCTTTGTCGCTTCCAGGCTGTCCGGCGCTTCGACTTCGGTTTCCTTCGCATCCAATCCGGCAATGCCACCCAAGCCATGTCCGACGCCATGCAGCGTTATGAGTGCCTCGGCTCCGGTGCTGTCATGGAAGGCATCGGCATGCCATTCCGGGCCGCGCCGCGTGAAGTGTGGATTGTCGTCCGCGCCGCAGACAACGAGGCTGCGGGTCGCCATGTGCGAGAAATCCACATCGAAGAACGGGAGACGCGCCGCGCTTTCCGGGGTAAGATCGCGACCGCCCCGGCCCGGCGTCGCCAGGAGGACGCCGGCAGAGATGCGCGGATCGGCGAAACTCTCTCCCTGCAATTGCGCACCCAGAAGCAACCCGACGGTGAAGCCGCCGAAGGAGTGGCCGGCCGCCGCGATGCGCCGATGGTCGAGGCGACCGGTCACCGCGGGCGCCTGCTGTTCCACCTCGTCCAGCCGGTCGAGAATCGTCGTCATTTCCGACACGCGCTCGCGCCAGAAAAAGGGAGCACCGGGGGCGTCACGCGGCAGACCCGCGACGGGGGAGTTCCCGTGTGTCGGCTGGATCACCGCAAATCCGCGCTCGGCCCAGAATTGCGCGATCGACGCATAGCCGTCTTTCGACGGGATATAGTTCGACGGTCCGGCCCCGTGCGACAGCAGCACGATTGGCAGGGCCTCGTCTTCGGCGGGTGCGGTCAGGCGCAGCTGCAGCGGCGTCCGCCCCGCCAAGGGCAGGGTGATCGGCGTATAGGCCACGGTCAACCGGGGCTCTGGCACCGGGATGGTCCGGGAGAGATCGATGAGATTGTTCATGTGTCGTTATCCTTGTGGCGCCCATGCATCTGGCGAGATCGCGGGGGCAGAAACGCTCAGTTCACGTTAGCGGCCGTTTTCCTGAAGATTGTTTCCGCATCGGAGCCTGCAGGCAGGCGCATCGGCGCATCGGGTTCCGTCACTGCCAGCCATACGGCCTGCGCCACATCCCTTGGGTCCGTCTTTTCGGTCGAGCTGCGCATCCTAGCCAGGTAGTCTCGAACGAAAGCCTCATAGGGCGCCGGGATATCCATCCCCATGCGCGCCACGGCATTCTTCCCGAAAGAGGTCGTCGGAGCCGAACCTGGCAGGATAAGCCGCGTGCGGATACCGAATTGCGCAGTCTCAAGGGCCAAGCTTTCGGTGAACGCATTTATTGCAGCCTTGCTGGCGCTATAGACGGACAGCGCTGGAAACGGGCGCAGCGTGACGCTGGAGCTGATGTTGACGATAACGCCGGCTTTTCGCGCACGCATGCCCGGCAGCACCGCCTGGGTGACGGTCATCGCACCAAGGACATTGGTTTCAAACAGTTCGCGAGCCTTCGCGATGTCCACGCCCTCCAGCACGTTCAGCATGCCGACCCCGGCGTTGTTGACTAATGCATCGAGAGGTCCGGCATTTGCAACGGCCCGCGCGACGCTTGCTGTATCCGTGACGTCCAGCGGAAGGATCTGCAGGCGCTCGTGCCGAGGCGTTTGGTGGTCGTCCGGTGTTCTCATGGTCGCGATGACCTCCCACCCCCGAGCGAGAAAAAGTTCTACCGTGGCGAGGCCGAAGCCTGATGAAGCGCCGGTGATGAGAATTCTGGGCATAGGTGGATCTCCTGTCGTTATCAGTTCAGGACATGGACAAAACTTGGCAGACTTTCTATATTTGATTGTCCTTATTATTTCATTGAAAGTCCGAATTCGTGTCCGACCCGATCTCTGATCCCCTTGCCAGCGTTGTTGCGCTGCTGAAGCCTGAACCCTCGATCTCAAAGCTCGTCAGTGGGGGCGGCCGCTGGATGGTTGAGCGCAGGAACATGAAAAGCCCGTTCTACTGCGCCATGGTCGAGGGGAGGTGCCTGCTGACCATTGGCGACCGCTCGCCCCTTGTCCTTGAAGCGGGTGACTTCGTGCTGGTGCCCGAAGTGTTCGATTTCACCATGTCGAGCATCGATCTGCCGCCTCGCGGTGCGCCGCGCCTACCGCTGGAAACGGGGCCGGGGATATTCCGCTTGGGCGAACCGGACGCACCGACCGAGATGCGTTGTCTGGTGGGCCACTGCGTCTTTGCCTCCTCCGACAGGGATCTGTTGGTCTCGCTCCTGCCGGAAGTGATCCATGTGCGTGCGCAGGGCCGGCTGATCGCGCTTGTGCGGATGATTCAGGAGGAGACGCAGAACAATCGCGCCGCGCGCAACATGGTGCTCCAGCGGCTTCTGGAGGTGCTGCTGGTCGAAGCGTTGCGCTCCGTCGAGAGCGCCATGGCGGAACCTGGCCTGCTCCGTGGCCTTGCCGATCCCCAACTGGCCCTGGCTCTTCGGCAGATCCATGCCGACCCTGGCACACGCCTGTCAGTCCCGTACCTGGCCGTCGTGGCAGGCATGTCCCGCTCGACCCTCTTCGACCGTTTCCGTCGCGAGGTCGGGGCGGCACCCATGGAATATGTGGCGTCCTGGCGGATGGCGGTGGCAAAGAACTTGTTGTCGCAGGGTAACCTTGCGATGGCGGAGGTCGCGCAGCGCGTCGGCTATGGGTCGGCAAGTGCGTTCAGCATGGCGTTTTCGCGGCATGTAGGAACACCACCAGGAGCATTTTCCTCTAGACGACAAGCGGCCTAGAATCTCCCCTCGAGGGGCGTTCAGGCGATGCTCGGCAGTGGCACAACTTGCCTGCCAATCAGCAGACGGGCAGCTTTAAGGAATTTGCCAAGACGGCCTAACAGCTGGAATCAAGGCGCGAAGCGCCGTCAACAGCCCACATCTGAATGCACGACACAACCGTCCCCAAGCGGGAGTGTAGACGTTGGGGCTACCATTAAAATGCCGGAAAATCACCTGTTGGTGTCCGCAGCGTAGTGCAGCGCGCTATCGATGAATGGTATTGGAAAAGGCGAAGGAGGCGGGCCAAGAACTTTCGTGTTAAATTTCATCCTCTTTCAGAAGCGACAGTTCCAATTCCCGATTGACCACCCTGATTGCAATCTCTTGCGGATCGCGCATGCCCTGGCTGAACAATGTGATCACCATACGAGCAGATCGATCCGAATACTCGTGGGTTTTTATATCACGCCCGAGCATCGTCGAAGCAATCATATGCGCTTGTTGCATGCATTCCCATTCTTCCACCGTGTATTGTTCATCCCGCCTGCTCAGGGGCATAATTCAAACTCCATAAAAACAAAGCGCGTCAATTCGCGGCAGCATCTCTATAGCGGCCCGACTGAAAATTGAAGCATCTATTCCCAAAAGGCAACAAATACAGTTCTGGCAGGTCCTTTTCGTCCTTCAACAGACAAAAGACTGGAATTTTGGAACAAACATTACATGCTGTTCTTAATACGCCGAAGCGGAGTTGTTTGTTTTGGCAGATGAAGACAAAAAGAAGTCGGGTACTGAAGAAAACCTGAGACGAGAGTCGCATCAGGGGGATTTCCCATCAGCGATGGCCAGTGCATACAACACATCTGCCAACAATCTTCATTTCAAAGATATTCTCAAATGACTTGATGAAGCCGGGAAAAAGCAAAAACAGAGTGCCATCATCACCCTCCAATGCGTGCAAAAATGGCGCTCGTTCGATTCTGGAACTGAATCAATCCCATCCCGTTTCAGAGCAGAGCATTGAGCACATCCCATAGTGCGCCACTTGAAACATTGCCAGCGATACAAATGTTGGGTTGATAAACCAGGGTGTCGAGGCACGTCGAGCCATGTATCGCGAAGAGGGTTGGGAACGATTTGATGAAAATGCTCCTGAGTATACTGATAATGATGATCCTCAAAGAGCGGATTGTCTTCGTCAGACATTTGATCTGATGCCTTAAAGAACGGGCTGCCTCACCTCGGAATCTTTCGAGATGAAGCACATCGCAAGGAGAAAAGGTAAATGAACGATAAGGACACGAAGCCGGCTTCCAAACCTCAAACGGACGCCAAAGGCAGTTTCGCCAAAGGCAAAACCAACTCCGGCAATGATGGGGTTTCAAGTGCCAATCCGCGGGTAATTTCCGGTAAAAAAGATGGCGACGCTACGTTCACGAAGAAGGGGTTGCCAAGAAAGCGATAGAGACATGCTTTGTGAGGATCGCGCTTGCTGGCGGAGGCTTGCCTATGGGAACAGGTCTGAAATTTGGTCCTGTCAACAGTAACGCTGTCCACCTTTGTGTCGACATGCAGCGCATTTTCACCGGATCAAGTCCCTGGTCAATGCCCTGGTTTGAGCGCGTCCTTCCGAATATCTGCGTTCTTGTCGATCACCGGCCTTCACATACGCTGTTTACCCGCTTCATTCCTCCCCGGTCGAAAGAGAACACAGGTGGAACCTGGAGCCGTTACTATGAAAAATGGAATACCATGACGCTCGACCATCTATTGGATGACCAAGTTGAATTGGTACCGGAACTGAAGTCATACGTGCCTCCTGCGCGTGTACTCGATAAAACCGTCTACTCTCCCTGGCACTTTACACAGCTGCATCAAAATCTGGGAATAGCCGATGTCGACACACTTTTGGTTTCAGGCGGAGAGACAGATGTTTGCGTTCTCGCAACAGTGCTTGGAGCCGTTGATCTCGGCTACAGGGTTGTCCTTGTCAGCGATGCTGTTTGCAGTTCATCAGATGAAGCTCACGACGCGATGCAGCGTTTTTATGCCGGACGACTATCACGTCAGGTTGAAACAGCTGAAACTAGGGAAATTCTGGCCAATTGGTGATTAATGGCATCAAAGCACGGATGTCACTCCGGTTCAGGCTGATCCGGGATAGCGGTACTGGTAACCCATACCGGATCGCTTCCGGGAAAGCTTTGCTCAAGTCCTTCATCCAGTTGTTCATTCAATGTCTCGGCATCTTCGGCCCGTCCAACCGCCCGCCTGCCACTCTCGATACCCTGATCGCCTTGGCGGGGCTCTGCGACTTGCATGAGGAAAGCTTTAGCCCTTGAGACCAACACATTGCCATCGTGGCCCTCGGGATCGTTCAAGGTAACCACGACAGATACAACATCGCCGTCGGGATCATAATCTTCGAGCAGAGGATTGGCAGCCGGCACTGGACCGGCAGGCTGTTCGGCGATTGCTGCAGTATGCGATTGAGCTGCGGTCTCCGGCTGTGAAGACTTTGTCAACAGCCGTTTGGTTCGCGCGATAAGTTCATTATGATCCAAACGTTGAGGCCCCTCCAAAAGTACCGATACCTGGTTTCCATCATTACCAATAAATTCGACGATCTTCTGGTCAGGTACGTCAGGGTTTTGTCTAACGATAGTTTCCAGGATGTTTGCCATGCAGGTTTCCAGCTCCCATCATTTTCCGGTTGTTCAGCGTTGGAGATACCGGCCGAACACAAATGCTGCTCCTGCCGCGTACACCATGTACGGCAAAGGGTTCGTTCGAACTCTGTATCGAAGCTCTTCTTGAGCAAGTGATGGCGCTTCCACCACCAACGCTCTCGCACCGGCCGACAGGAGTGTCACAGATTCCTTCATCCGATCCATCTCGTGTTTCATAGCCGAAAGCCGATCTTGCAATTCGGTGTTCCTGAACTGCTGTTCCCTGTCATGGTCTTCGACTTCAGCGAGCACGCCGTCTGCCACCGGGGTGTCGGAAGGCGTGTCTATTTCAACATGATCCGGTATGGGGACTGCTGGATCGTTTTTCATAAGGATTTCTCCAAATCAGAACTGATCGTTATAAGGTTTCTTTGTTTTACCAACCGCTTTAGCGAGAGCGGTAAATGACAAATCGGCCCCGTCGTTCCCCATAGCTGCTTGAAGAAACCGGATAGGAAAGGTCACCGCATCGCGCTGGGGAGGAGTGAGACTGTCAAAAAAGCGTTCATCGCTTTCCGCGGCAACTTCTGCCTGAGACAACGCTGCCTGAATCTCTTCCGGAGAAACCAGCCCTTTTGAAACAAGCAGTTTATTGAGGGATGCCAAGGCCAGACATACGCCCTGCAGCTGGAGATTTCCTGTATCCATAAAATGCTCCCAACGTTATTCATTCGAATGTAGAAGCGGTGAACTGGCCCATTGTTCCATTGGTCGGCCACACATTACTCTGTTTGACGAAAAAAGACGTGCCGGGAGTTGCTATGCTGACTGCTGCGCGCCTGGCATAATGCAGCGCTGGTGCGATTAGCCATCACCATGGGCTTTCGGCTTTGAATAAGCGCCTGGCGCGCACCGCAGCCAACGTCCAGGCAATACCAATCAGGGCGACGACGATTGACATCGTTGCTGTAAGTTCTGGCCAGTCCAAGATCGAAACGGCGAAACCCGCGATCAAAAGTTTAATCGCGGAATTAATTTCAGGGACAAATTCGTGGCGAGAAATGCCGGTGCACGCCACATCTTCCATGCCAGATAAAGAAGGTAAGTGACACCGATCCATTTCATGAGGAGAAAGACTGGCTGGAAGGTTTGGGCCAGCGCAGATAGACCAGGCACCGCGAGAGCGAGCCAGATTACCTCCCGAACCCCATTGCTACCAGGAAAGGCAGAACTCACGTATAACTTTGGAAACCAAAGCAGCAACGTTTGGGCCTGGTGATGCTGACACAACCGCCAGCGCTAAATCCGAGCGCTGGCTAGATACCGGAAACTCTCCCGTCCATATCGTGCTTGCCTTCGTTTATAGCTCTCAATCGTCTCAATGATCATGTGAAGGATTTTGCAGTCAGGTAGCCTCCGCACCCATTACCAGCCCTTCGATGTCATGCTTTTGGGTTACCGGAACGAGCGTATCTACCACCCTGCATACCAGATGGTTTTTGACAGGTTCTGGCAGGTTGTCGAAATATTCCTGGGTCACCATGAGGTCATGCAGCTCCGCATGCCCGGCTCCGGGAGCATCCACTCCAAGAACCAACACGGGGCGCGCTATCGGGGATCCATGCTCGGTACCGCGATGCACTGTCAGAGCGGAACGGCAGGAAATATCACCGAGTTTGGGAAATTTGCGAACAGCTTTACTTTGAAACCCAGGCCAGATTTCCCTTCCAGGAAACATTTCATGTTTCCAGTCCCGGCCGTCGACATATTGCGTTCCCGGTGCAACTTCAAAAGGTCCCATATCGTCGGTCACGTCTACACCAGTAAGGTTGAACGCAAGCGAGGTGATGTGGTGATCAACGTAGGTGTCGGGAGGTGATGGAAAGTCCCTGTGCCAAGGTTGAAACTTTGCTCCCTGAAACGGTATGTCGAAACCGATCTCGACAATCTGATAGTCTTTACCGAGGATATTTTCGCACATAGCAATAACCCACGGGTGGGTTACAAGTTCGACAAATCCATTGAATTCTTCGAGGTGAATCTCGACATACCAGCGCCGCGGACCTCTACCGACAGCTCCGCCGGGACGCTGGATCGCAGACCAGAACGCCGTCATCATGTCTTCACGCATATTCTCCGCCCACTCACGGGAAAATGCCGATTTCTTTCCGACGATTCCATCGGTATTCAAGGTTGATAAATCACGCTCAATATCGTCGACAGGAACATTGTTGCCGATCATCATCACGCCTCCCGCTATCAAAGCCTACCTGTTCATCGCCATGCCAGGTTATGACCGGGCCGATTGACAGGCTCACCTGCCAATCAGTCAAGCTTTATTTCAATTCCACTTTTGCCTCGCGAGACCAGACGCGCAACTTCCCAAGTTCTTTGATAAAGGGCGCAACGTCTTTAGGGTGGTTGAGGCCAATAATACCGTCGTCAGTGTCTTGGGAGATGCCTGCCTTTTCGAACAACGCAAATGCCGTTGCCGTGTGCCCTATATATTTGCAATGAGCGAACGCATCGGCGACAAAATCGAGAGCCCCCGGTTCCCTGAGCAGCTGTCCCACGCCCGTCTCCGACGGGAGTACGGCCACGGCATCGTACAGGACGGAAGGGCCGCCATCAATCGTTTGATGCGCCTCAATCAGTGTGCCATCAGAGGCTTTGGCTCCGCCAATGGTTGGAGCAATGATCTCGAAGACCGCTTTCTCGGCTGCCAGGGCCTTCTGCAATGCCTTGAGCAATTTGTTGTCGAACCCATCGGTCAGCAGAATGCCAAGCTTGCGACCTTCGAAGCGCTTCGGGCCTTTCGTGAGAATGCTGAGGGCAGGCGAGGGATCAAGATCCTGTCTTGTTGGCATTGCTGCGTCAGCAGGCGAGGGCATCTTCTTCAACCCAAGCCCGGTGGCTACGTCGGATGCCAATGTTTCATCAATATTCAGAAGGTGTGAAACAACCCGCTCCCGGATCACCAGGGTTTTCACTTTGCTCAATTCGAATGTAAGAGCCGCCGCAATATGCGTTTGCTCAGGCGGTGTTTGCGAGATGAAAAACTGACGCGCCTGACTATAGTGATCGGCAAAGGATTCAGCGCGAAATCTGGCCTTGGGGCCGGACTCAACTGCCGGAAATGATCGAAACCCTTTGTCAGGTGACTCTCGTGGACCTTCGCCCCACGAGTTGGGCTGATAGTTTGCACGTCCTGCCGGATTGCGCATCGCCATATGGCCGTCTTGCTGGAAATGCGCAAAAGGGCATTTGGGAGCATTGATCGGGATGTGGGTGAAGTTGGGGCTGCCGAGCCGCTTGAGCTGGGTATCCAGGTAGGAAAAGTTGCGGCCCTGCAGAAGAGGATCATTGGAGAAATCAATGCCCGGGGGAACATTCTGCGTCATGAATGCAACCTGCTCGGTTTCGGCGAAAAAATTATCAGGCATGCGATCAAGGACCAAACGACCAACCGGGATAGGCCTCAAAATCTCTTCCGGAATGATTTTGGTTGGATCCAGAACATCAAAATCAAAATTGTCGGCGAAGTCCTGATCAAAGAGTTGTACCTGTAGCTCCCACTCAGGAAATGCTCCGGACTGGATTGAATCCCAAAGGTCGCGCCTGTGAAAATCGGGATCTGCGCCGTTGATTTTAACTGCTTCATTCCATGCCACCGATTGTAGTCCGAGCTTTGGTTTCCAGTGGAATTTAACAAAGGTCGATTCATTCCTGGCGTTTATCATCCGGAATGTATGGACACCAAAGCCTTCCATGAAACGGAAGGAACGGGGGATTGCCCGGTCGGACATCACCCACATGATCATGTGCATGCTTTCAGGGGTCAGGCTGATAAAGTCCCAGAAGTTGTCATGTGCTGATTGGGCCTGGGGAAAAGCACTGTCTGGCTCTTCCTTGACCGCATGGACCATATCGGGAAACTTTATGGCGTCCTGAATGAAAAATACCGGAATGTTGTTTCCGACAAGATCCCAGTTTCCTTCCCGGGTATAGATCTTTACAGCAAACCCTCTGACGTCACGGGCAAGGTCAAACGAGCCCTTGCTCCCGGCAACCGTGGAAAATCGTACAAAGGCAGGGGTTTTCTCACCACGTCTTTGAAACAGGTCAGCCCGCGTATATTGAGCCAGCGGCTCATAATTTTCGAAATAACCGTGGGCTCCATATCCTCGCGCGTGAACCACCCGTTCGGGAATACGCTCGTGATCGAAGTGAAATATCTTTTCTCTAAAGTGGAAATCCTCAAGGACAGTCGGACCACGCTCGCCAATCTTCAATGAGCTCTGGTCATCTGCAACGGGTCCACCTTGCGCTGTTGTCAAGATGGGCGTTTCGCCGGCAGCAACCTGATGGAGCTCTCCACCCGATCCACGTCGCATTTTCTGATCGTGGATCGTTGCCATAGAGGCATCTTTGCTTTTTGCAGATTTGGCCATTGGAATCCTCCCTCGATTTCTGCACCGGCTGACAGAGCGCTCCGGTTTGATCCTTTAACCGCTGCCGCACGCAGAGGTTCCGAACGGAATTGGAGAATCGGGCATCTCACGCCCCGGTTTCAGAATCGCTCGCAGAAACTGGCTTGGATTCAGGCGAACCCTTGAAACGCAGAAAGATAGAAAGCACGACGAGCATCGCCGTTGAAAAGAACTCCGATTGCCAGTTCTGAAACGATTCAAACCAGAACTGGGAACTCGCAAGGTGCTCCAGTACGGTGCGTACAGCTTCATGGTGCATGATTGCTCCAGAGTTGTAGGCAGCGGAACTGGCGATCAGATGCCCGATAAAAGAAACTACAAACAGTATGGCCAAGGCCACGCCCAGAGAATAACGGTAGATCCGGCGGCCTGCCGAGGATCGTCTCAGCCAAACAGGATACGACTTGGCCGACAGCCTGTCCTTGCCCGTTGACGCTTCTTCCGGATCACGCGATTCCGCCGATCCCTTTTGAAACAGCATGGCTGTCAGCATGACATAAAATGACATTTGCAGCCATTCGCTTTCCCAGTTTTCAAAGAGGGCAGAGAGGAAAGATTCGTCTGTAAAATAATCGCAGAGAGAAATCGGCGGCAACGCATGACGCGCAAGTTCGGCGTTTTCCTGAGACCAGCCTGAAACCCACATTCCGACCAGACTTCCCAGAAAAGCGGCGATCAATACAAGCGTCAGTCCGTTATTCTTCAGCAATTTTTTCATTGTCTTGAAACTCCACGTCAGCGTTGAGACCGGAACGCCTCACTCTCAACACCCCTGAAGCGGTACGGTTCCGCTGATATGGCATCAGTTTGGAACAGCGCAGTTACAAGGCCGACACCTGAGCATCATCCATTGAGTTACCAATCCTCGGTCCCGGTGTGGTTTGGAAGGTGGGTGCCACATGTAACCCAGGGTAGCCGCGACCGAGCGTTGTAATTGTAGGCAGGAATTGCAATCTCCGGTTGATCGAGTGCGCCGGCGTATATGGCGACCTCATCGGATCCATCATACGCCAGGGAGATCGGCGTTCCGCAATCGCCACAGAAACTTCTTGCCGCCAGAGGCGATGACCGACGCTTTTTTGCCGGAGCTGACATCCATCGGAGATTTTCCGGTTTAACCCAGCTTAAAACGGCAAAAGCGCTACCGGTCGCCCGTCGGCACATGTCACAGTGACAAAGATGAGTTCGCTCAATTCCAGCCAAATAAAACCTGACATTGCCACATAGACAACGCCTCCGATTTGCTTTGGCATGATATATTCCCTCCCAGTCACAAAACCCGTCAACCAATCCATTGTTCCGAACGACAATCATCGCTGCAGTTGGCCTTTTATAACCCCTGCGAAAGCAACGAAGTTTGTGTTTCAATACCGGTGTCACCATATTCCATCTTGAAACATCCTGTGCGCAGCGCATCCGGACAAAGGGGAAAACAACCATGGCAAGACGGGCAGGCAGTGCTGATCTACCACTTCACGGGGGACGGGTCCCCCGCTGGCTGGGTGATCGGATGACGAAGCTCGGAGCACTCATGTGCGAAGCGATCATTCACCATTACGGCCGAGATGAACTCTTGCGCCGCCTTTCTCATCCATTCTGGTTTCAGTCCTTTGGGGCAGTAATGGGCATGGATTGGCACTCCTCGGGTATCACGACCAGTGTGATCGGAGCGTTGAAACGCGGCCTTACGCCCATGTCGCGTGAGCTGGGAATTCATGTTTGTGGCGGGCGTGGCTCCCACTCGCGAAAAACACCTTCGGAGCTGAACGCGATCGGAGAGCGTACAGGAATTGACGGAACGGCTCTCGGACAAGCCAGCAGGCTCGTCGCCAAAGTAGACAGTGCCGCTGTACAGGATGGCTTTGATCTCTATCTTCACGGGTTCATCGTTGCTGACGATGGAAAGTGGGTCGTTGTCCAGCAGGGAATGAATGGTGATAGTCGGCAAGCAAGGCGCTATCATTGGTTATCTGAAGGACTGACCAGCTTTGTCGATGCGCCCCATGCCGCAATCGAAGGTCATCAGGTGGGAAATATCGTCAACCTTGCTGACCGTCGCGCGGCGGACTCCCGGGTTCAGCAAATCGAGGTTTTGAAGACCTTAGATCCCACGCGGATCGTCGAAGAAATGGCGGCGCTCGAGGGATCGCCGGCAGTCAGAGCGACCGTTTCAGACCAAATGCTGCTGCCACATCTTGTCATGCCGGAGCATCATGACGTTCGGGAAAGCGACATCGTCATGCGACGTCTGCACGGCAATCTCGCGGCGGCGGTCGAAGCAGCCCCGGTTGATTTTGAAAACCTTCTTCTCGTTCCCGGAGTCGGACCTCGGACGGTCAAGGCACTTGCAATGGTTGCCGAAGTCATGCACGGCACACCCTGCCGTTTTTCTGATCCTGCCCGCTTTTCGCTTGCCCATGGCGGCAAGGACCGCCATCCGTTTCCCGTGCCCCTCAAGGTTTACGATGAAACCATCAACGTACTGAAATCCGCTGTCCAGAACGGCAAGCTGGGACAACGCGAAGAACTGGATGCGCTTTCGCGTTTGGACAATCAGTCCAGACAATTGGAGCGCTATGTGACCGGATCGGGCTTGAAAGAAATTGTTGCCGGAGAATTCGGGCGATCGGTGCAATGGGGCGGTCGCAGTGTTTTCGGTTGGGAGAACCCGACAGATTGATCCTGTTATCTTTGGCACCTTACCTACTTTGAAGGTGCGAGCGTGATTAGCCCGACAGCGATGATTGCCAGCAATATTCCGGCAAGCTGAGCTGATGGCAGTTCTTCACTGAAATAAAATATCGCGATCGCATTAACTGCTACGAGTTGCAGGAGTGCAGAAAGGGTGAATGCCGACGCCATGCCAAAGTCACGCACCAGGCGCAGCATGATCAGGTTGCCGATGGTATATAAAATCAGTGTAAACACCATCTTCAGCAATGTGGGCGATATCGCCCACTGTTTTGCTCCAACAGCGGCGAGCAGGAATGCCAGAGTTGACGCTGCAAGCTGCAGCACGCCTGAAATTGCCATATTATCTCTATCCTGAAAGACTTCGCTTAAGAAAGCTGATACCGCTTTGTCGCACACGCTAACCGGGATTTGTGCTCTCCGACTGATCGAGCGCATGAGGTGAAGGTTGTTGCGCCCCGGAGCCGCTGTCGGATGACCTCAGGATAAGAAACGCCGCTCCCGCCGTAATGATAAGGGCGATCGCAGCGGCAACAGGTATGATTTGCTTGGTCATGAATATCTCTCCTGTGAGAGAACACAGGAGGGCTGGCGATTGTTCCATCGGGCGCAGTAATGGAACTGTTTCATTTGGCGAGTGTTCATTACCAATTGGAGGAACTACTGCCATGATCAGAGCAGCAATTGTCGGACCTCTCACCGAAGTCGAATATGAAAGTCCAGAGGAACGACACGCGCATTGTATGGAAGTTCTCAGGGACCGCTTTCTCGAAAGAGTTTCCACCAGGGAGATGCTTGCAATAGCTGACGAAGCCCAATTGTCGGGTTGGAGCTTCACGGAAGTTCGGCGAGCAATAGATGCGTTGGTGATCGAGCAAGCCCGTAAAGCTGGCGCTGAAACGTGTGATGAAACTTCTATACTTCAGGCCAAGAGTGCGGTTTATCCTGCTCGAATTGAAGGCTGACAGCCGGCTTTAGCCAGCACTCGCGCCGGATGCTCCAGATTTCGTAATCTGGAGGAATGTTGTTTGGCGCGTCATCAAGTGATCCGACCCGTAATTCAGCCTCTTCTTTCGAAAGGCAGAATAACCGCGACCCGCACGTAGGGCAAAAGCTTCGCCCCTCATAGGTTGCATAACCACCACTGCAAATGAAGCGATCATGGGGCCACACAGCAAAGGTCACAAAAGACGATCCACTCTCCTTTTTACAATCCCCACAATGGCACAGACCAGCCCTTGTTGGACCGCCCCTGACTTGATAGCGTATTTTCCCACACACGCAGCCACCTTCGCGTACGACTTGCTCCACCGGTCAGGTTCTCCACTCGTTGTATGACATTGCCTTTCACTCGATCCGTAATTGACAATCCCCACTCTGTTGTTCAGCCGTCTTCAGTTATTTACACCATATTCGAAGCATTTTCAGACAGTTGTTCCCCGGCTGAACCATGAGCCAGATTTACCGGTCAAAAGCTTCGCGAAGTTCATCCTTGGCGTTTTCGAGCACGCGCTTACGTGATACAGACAGATTTTTCCCCGCCCGGTTTATATAGAAAGTCAGCATCGACATCGCTGATTGAAATGGCGAGGACTTTCTCCGGTCCGACTGTTCTGCTGATCGTTTCAACGAGAGTGCAATCTCCTTTGGATCGTCGGATTCAAATATATCCACTTTAATATCCAGAGCATCGCTGTTTTCAGTCACTTGCCTGGACCACTTTTTCTGATTGTTGGACATGACCTTTCCGATTTTACCTCACTCGACTTTTGACACCAATCACATTGCTGACGTTGGTTGAACCAACAAACATTCATAATGTTCCAAAATTGCTTGATCTGCAGTCGCAATTGCCTTTGTCAGATCGCAAAGAATCTCAGGGGCCGGGGCTCTGCAGAGATCCCGAAAGACAAATCCTGCAATGCAAATTGCGGATATTGGATACACGCATCGCTTGCAGCTCGTTCAAAGCATTCTCTGTAATCATGGTGTATCGGTATGTCTCCAGCTGCGTTGCCTGCGTCGCGCAAACTATCCATAGCTGCGTCAGGCATATCGATTGATACCTGGCATTCATGAATTCCCAAGTAGGGTGGATATGTCCTGCAACCCGGGTCTTCTCGCAAACCAACCGTAAAAGGCATTAAGATAACTGTTAAGTATATCATAAACCCTACGGTTATTTTCCTTGCCGATAGAAACGCAATTCGTTATCCAACAGCTATGAAAAGGATGCCCGGATAAGTACCGTCCAGGCGATTCCAGGTGCGCTTGAATCCGCTGACGTTATATTCATCGACCCGAGAGCCCTGCTTGTTTGCGTAGAATTGTACGATCTATAAGGCGAGTGCATGAAGCCCATGCCAGACAGGGCGGAAAGGGAGTACCTGGTGGCCAAGAACAAGGTTAGTCAGTCGGAGGCCAATAAGCGAGAACCGATCGAATGACACCCCACACCAAGCCCCAAACGACTCACCGCGTGTTGAATTGTATGCAAGCTGCGGAATACGCCGGCGTCAGTCCGAGCTTTCGTTCCGGAACATGGAGGACACAGGGTTGGGGAAATAACGAGTGACTGCTCGGCAAATACCCGCTTGGGTCTACTTCTTGGTTGCGGCCGCTCTTTTGGCCACCGCACTGGCCTTCAGCATGTCCGTGCAACAGCGCGATGATGACGAAGATGGAGACGCAATCTACGTGTCTGCGCCCATGCGAATTCCCCTGCGTTGGTTGGAAATTGTATCGCGCTAGCGCAACCGATGTCCTTCCCATCCTAAATAATATTGTCTATTTCACAGAACGTTACAAATAGTTACGCTACGTGTGCCATAAACGAACAAAAGGCACGCAAATTTGGGCTCGTCATTCTTGCGGTTGGCGGGCCTTTTTATGTGAGTGGTGCACTGCGGCTATTTCGATGAAGAATGATATGGACGAAGTCGACGCGAACATAACCGACGTTGAGGAACTGCCCCGTTCTTTCAATATCGAAATGCATGGGGCCGAAAATATCGAAAATTACCACCGAATCCGCCGACCCGAACGCATTTCCCTTCAAAGCCGTCCGGGCAGATCATGCTGAGTCCGGCGAGGTTTACATTTTCACGGGTGTGCCCGAAGATACCGAAGGTGAATTGCACGTGCTTATACCAGTGCAAAGGCCAACGACCCTGCGTATAATGCGGTCAGATTTACCTTGGAGAAATGAGCATGCCCATTATGCCTCCACAAGTTGACCGCAACCACCCTGAGCGCTTTGCAGAGTGCCAGCGCGCGGTGGAAGACAGCGTGATCAACATCCTTGGCGATGCCCGTGAAGCTGGTTGGGAGCGAAACGAAATCCTGAATGCCGTTATCGAAGTTGCAGACAACCTGGGCCTGGTCCTGAACGCCAGCGTGTTGCTGTCGGTCGAGACAGAACTGGCCCGCCTCCGAAAGCGAAATGATGTCTGAAACACCGTCCAGGCCCGAATATCCGTCGCATATCGGAACACCGGAGAAGATCATGGATGGGACAGTTTTGGCTTTACAGGGCGCCATGGAATTAGCTGGTACTGTGGAGGGCACAGGAACGAAGGAAAGGTTTAGCATGCCTTTTCTCTGCCTCATCCAATCGCCTCAACAAATCGTTGAATCTTTTATCCGTATCGACGAGCCATTGCGCCGAACGCATAGCTTCTTTGAACTGAGATTTCAGCATCTGGCCGCGCAGGTTTTTTATACGCTCATGATTTTTTGTCGTCATCATTGACAATGTTGCCTTTTGGGTCTGGCAGTCCGCCTATAACCTCCGCGGCCCATTTAAGTTCCGGGGATACAGTGAACGTCGACTTCAGCGCGCTTTTGATCGCGTCCTTGCCGAACGCCTTCCGATTTCGACAACCCGGGTTTTGGACAACTGTTTGATCGCTTTGCTGACCGACGGGTCGTGTTGCCGGGCGAAGCAAGTCACGGCACTTCAGAATTCTATCGCGCTAAAGCCACGATCACGTGTCGGTTGATTGAGCAACACGATTTTACCATCGTGGCGGTGGAGGCCGATTGGCTCAGCGATCACGCTTTTCGCTCCATCCGTCCGTGCAAAGGCGACAATGCAATTCGTAGTGGTTCCCAGGCGGCGTAGGGACTGCCGCCCCCGCTGCGACAGGCGGGGAGCGGCGTGACAGGACAGGGGCGGCCAGTCTATCGAAGGAGACACCGGACCGTGTGGCGACCATTACTATATCATCTATAATGTTCGAAAGAATCATTTAAGAAAGTAACAGCATCGTTCCCTATGAGGCATGAAATAATTGAGCTGGCGCCCAATAATTATTCAATAAGTCGCGTTATTCCCTCTTGATTGAAATCAGAAAGTTTCCTGGAACTAGAGTTCTTCTTGACTGTTGTCCTATCAGTGGAGCGCCAAAGCGGCCGTTCCGAAAAGCAAAACAAGGAGGATATACAATGTTTAGAGCTCTGATCGCATCGACTGCCGGCCTGGCACTTCTGTCCGGCGTTGCCATGGCTCAAGGGACCACGACGGCACCTGATCCCGCTCCGGTAGAAACAGCACCACCGGCGAAAGTAGACACCATGGAGTTGTTCAAGGGCGTGCCAGCGGACAGCGCAGCCGCCGATGCGGCAGCGATGACCAAGGTGGAAGAGGGACAACTTCTCGGTTCGGGCCTTATTGGCAAGGACGTTTACAATGGTGACGCTGACGACGCGGAATCCATCGGTAAGCTGAATGATCTCATTATTGGTCCTGACGGTAAGGTCCAGGCGGCGGTGATAAGTGTAGGCGGTTTCCTTGGAGTTGGGGCGAAGAACGTTGCATTGCCGGTCAATCAACTCAAGCTCTCGGTTCGAGAGGACAAGAAAAACTGGATCGTTGTCGACACGACCAAGGATAAGCTGCAGGAAGCTCCAGCGTTCGAAACGGCAGACAACTTCACCGAAGGCGTGGCCGATCCAGCGAAGGCCGATGAAGCCAATAGCGAAAGCGCGCCGATCGAACCGGCTCCCGCGGCGCCTGCAACACCGGACGCGACGGAACCCGCCACCCCGACGCCTCCTGCCGATACCACAGCTCCTGCAGATCCAGCGCCTGCAAACTAAAGTTAACATTAGATAAACCGGCGCTCATTACAGGCTGTGCGGAAAGCCGAGCAAACCAGATAGAATGGCCGCCCTGGGAGCAGGGCGGCCATTTTCATGAGCTACAGTACAGGAGACAAGCGGGATCGGCGATTGTTGCTTTCACCTCGGGTCGAGGATTACGTTTCGGCCCAAGCGGCGGTGCGGGTGATCGATGCCTTTGTCGAGGGGCTGGATCTTGCGGTTCTCGGTTTCGACCGAGCCATTCCCGCTTCGACCGGCTGCCCCCGGCTAGGATCCGCGTGATCTTCTGAAGCTGTAACGGGCATGGAGTGGAGTTCGGCTCCCGACGAAATTGTCTACTGTTGCGCGCACTGCGCTGCGACGGAAGGTGCAGCCGCATTGGTCGATCGGGTATGAAGAAGGCCCTCTGGTCGTTTCGGAGTCCAGCGCATGACGCCGGAGTTGAGATTCGGAGCTGTCAGAGAGAAGGCAGCGCATCTTTGCGTTGATGTGCAAGGGATATTTGCCAAGGGCAGCCTGTGAGCAATGGCTCGGTTCTGGCGCGTTCTGCCCAACATCTGCTTCCTTGTCGAAAGTCGTCCGGTACAGACGATTTTCACGCGGTTTATTCCAGCACGAACGCCTGAGGGGGCCGGTGGCACCCGGGGCGAGATATTACCCACGATGACGCCCGGTACTGCATTTTGCAAAGGCAGAAAGTTCCTGAGCCGACGCCAACCTTCTACGAAAAAGATGGGGCCATAAATGTCACTTTGTGGATTATCGCATGCCTACCTGCGTTTGGATCAGAACCTGTAGCGTATGCCGATCGTATTGGCGTTTGATGTTTCGCCCATATCGCCGAATGTGCCGCCACCGCCCGAGCGATGGTGCAACTGCCATGTAAGTTCGAGATTCGGCGCTCCTCTCCAGCGGAACGACAATTCAGGACCAAGGAAGCCAATGAAAGTCGCGTTACCATCATAACGCTCTTCTCGCCCCTTTTCGATTTCCGTCTTGCCCGTCACAGCACTCAGGCCAGCCGTGAAAGCCGGAGAAATCAGCAGGTCGCCGATGACAAGACCCTGATGCTTGAGGCGGGCACCTGCCCAGAACTCGGCCGAGGTGTCATCATCTTCGCCGAAGCGGATTGCAGCACCCGCAACGCCGCCAAGCAGAAAGCCTGCACCAAGGTCAAAGACGTCGCGCCCATAGGTTGCGCCGATAATATAATTGGACGTGTAGTCGGTGGTGAACGCCCGCAAGGCCCCGCCCGCTGTGTCCGTTGTGAAAGCACCTCCGAAAAACGTGACATCGTTCCTGGTGGGCTGTTGTCCAGGTTTCAGAAACGGGTCCGACGTGGCGAAATACACGAATGGTTTCGTTTCCTCTCCCTTCGGCGATTTATCGGCCGCCGCCGCAAGAGTAGTTGCGCTGCAAAGGAAGGCACACGTAATTGCAACCTGAGTGAAGATTGAACTTGAATTCATATGTCGGCCCCAAAATTCGGCTGGTGGCGAATCAACGCTGGTCCCAATAATTCAGGGATAAGAGCTTTCCGCAAATACGTACAGTATAATTTTTATCGGAGAGGCTGTTGGCACCGCGCTTGCAACAGGATCCCTTCTGTTCCGCCGTTCAGCCCTCCGGAAAGCGAAAATTTGTCCTTCGTATTGAAGTCAAGACCGGCACGACGGAAGTCCAATGGGTGGCAAACCTTGCAACTCGCGCAGCCTGTCGGGGACGCCCTCTCGTCGCTGGGGAAGAAGAAGTCTCCCAAAGCTCGCCAAAAACCCTGCTTTCGCTTCTGTCTGTCGCATTGCCGTCCGCTGTATTATCGCCTTCAACAAGACGGATTTTGTCAGAACTTATGCCAGTATCACGAGACCGATGAACCGCCAAATCCGCCGTGTCGTGCGGTCAGGGTATTCAATTCGAAGCGATTGCCCGAGGGGCTCAGGCCATTTGTACAGGCCATTGTCGCCAAACAACCAGAGATCCGAAGTCGCCGAAAATGCTGCAGAATTTTTCAGCTGCTACCGTCAACAAACAGTGCACCGGCTCCGGGAATTCGTTCCGCCCCGAACGATCCAGATTGGCTGGCTTTGCGATCCCTGTTGTCACTTCCCGGATTTCAGTCACAGAACCGAGTTGCTCTTGAGTCACGGTTAACAGGATAATGATAACGATGAGGTATCGATATGGTAACAGATGTCACGCCCTTCTTGATGATTGCCGCCGATATCAGGCGATCACGGAATGTCGAGACCGCAGGTTTGCCGTTGATCCAATCTCAGCGAGAGGCGTCATGTTTATCTTTGAACACATCATTCTGGCCTTCGTTACCGTGGTGGCAGCATTCGTGCTTGGAATGTTCGTCTATGTGAGCAGGGACAAGGATGGCCGCCTTTCCATAGATCGCGCCATGTTGATGATGATCCTGATTCCCATTATTTCAGCCATGGCCATTTTTGCTGTCGTAATTTTTGCAGTGAGCTGATCCCGTAGTTTGAAGGCCATCGCAGATCGGCAGTATTCGCCAGGAATTAAAGCCTTCCTGACCGCTGTTGAACAGCGCAATGGGGTAGACCAGATTTAATGATGTCGAAGGAACCGTAGACATTATAACTGCAATTTGAGATCGCAAATAATCCCTCCCTGTCTACCTTTCAAAGGAAGGGTTGTTCGCAATTGCCCGGGAATCGTCACTCTGTTTTTTCGATTGTTGATGCGGCGTTCTTCATTGCATTGCGGAAAACAGGCACGATAGCGGTGCGCTCTACAGCTCCGTCAAGGAAGCTCAACGAGCGGACCGGAGTGTCGTAAAGGGCTTCAAGATTGTCATCGGTCATGACACTATCGACAGATCCGAACACTGTCCGGGGGGCATCCAGCATCAGAAGTACAGCTCCTGCTACTGCCAGCGCATGATTGGGTTGATGTGTCGTAAAGGCGATTGCCAGGTTTCGCTTTTGGGCGATGTCCCGCATCAGGGCAAGGACAGTGTCCTGGTTTTTCAGATCGAGTGCCGATGCGGGTTCATCCAGAAGCAAAATGGCGTTCTCGCCAGCCAATGCCCGAGCGATCAGAACGAGTTGCTTCTCTCCGCCTGAAAGTTCGTTGAAATTTTGATCGGCATAACGGGTCATTGCAACGGATGCGAGCGCATCCATAGCAATTGTCGCAATTGTCTTGTCGAGGTTCGAGGGAGTGCGGAACAGAGGGACATGGCGCGCCCTTCCCATAAGGACGATATCAAGAACCGGGTAAGGGAATGATCCAGCGAAATCCTGAGGAACAAAGCCAATTGTCTGTGACGTTTTAATCTGTCCGGAGCTGAGTTTGAGCAAGCCAGCCAGGCATCGGAGTAATGTTGACTTGCCACGACCGTTGGGCCCAAGGATTGCCAGAACATCACCACGCCGCAGATCGAGTGTGAGATCACGGAACTGCCAGCGATTGCCATCATAGGAGTGGCCAGCGCTTTCAATCGACATAACGGGTTCACTCACAATGCCCGCCTTTCTTTCAGATTTGCAGAAACAGCATGACAAAGAATCCAGAACAGATCAACTTCCAAACAAAGCTTGACGGGTTGCCCGGTAACAACCCATGGTAAGGAACCTTATACCGGAGGATCAAATGAAGATCAGCGCTCGCAACCGCCTCAAGGGTACAATCACCGAAGTCATCAAAGGTGCAACGACAGCCCATGTGCGGATCGATATCGGCGGTTCGCTAGTTACCGCATCCATTACCAATGAAGCGGTTGACGAACTTGACCTTGAAGTTGGCGGCACGGCCTACGCTGTTGTCAAGGCATCCGACGTCATGGTTGCCGTCGACTGACAAGCCCGTCGAACAGCGGCTCGACAATATCAAGAATATTGGACAGCGCAGTATCGCATTCTTCAGCGTTGTCTGCTGCTTCGAATTCTGCAAGTTCAACACCGAGAATCTGCTCGGGTTTAATAGATTGCAAGATCAGGCGTATTTGGTGTTGAGCCAGCCCGTTTTGAACTTTGTAGGCTGCCGGAACAATGCCAGGCTCCAGACAGTCCCAATCAATATGTATCCAGACAGGTGTATCGCCGATAGCATTTCGTATTGCTTCCGGTGTGGCGTCCTTGGGTGACAGGATGGCAACATCGGCCCTTTCAAGCAGGGCCAACTCTTGCGGATCAATGTCTCGTGCTCCCGCGATAATGATGTTCCGAGCTTTCAATCCAGAACCGTAACCACTGTCCCAATATCCCGTCGCGGCGGCAAGAACCATGCCGCCAAGATAGCCTGACTCGGTTATAGCGGGCGTGTTAAAGTCTCCATGGGCATCAATCCATAAAACCTTGGCGTCCGGGTGATACTTCGCAACAAGCGGTAGAGAAGCCAGACTTGCCGAACAGGTATTGGCTGCCGTGAATTGCACATTTCCAGAGACGAGGTTCTTTTCAGTCTCATACTGCATCGCCGCCAGTGTGACATGTGCCTGCGGCAAGCTTACAGTCCAGTCGTCGCAAGCGGAGGCAAACTCCATACCAACTTTCTTTATCGTCAGGTCGTAACGGTCAGACAGGACCTGAGCCGTCAGGAAAGCGCCTCGAACAGCGTTCGGGGTACGGTCAGCAACCCGGCCTTGGCAAGCCAGTATCTCCTTCATCGGGGTACTCATTCCATTATGCCTTTTGGCAGTAAGTTGTCCTGTTCGTTTGATCTGTTTCGAAGTCTCCCGGCTGTGCTGGCGCTATAGGCTTGAAAAGACTGCGATCCGGCTTGATGTCGAGGAGCGGTGTGCCGTCGAGACAATCAAGGCCTTTAACGTTCAACATATTGCCCTCGATGCTTTCCAGAACCACAATTGATGTGCCGATCGGGTTTGGCCTGACAGGGGAGCGCAGGGAGAACGTGCCGTGGACATTGCCATTGCTTGCCGGGCTCTGCAGGATGAGATCGCGTCTCGATCGATCAAGCCAATAGATCACTTCCAGCCTCTCGAATTTATCTACGCCTTGCAGCGCCTGGACCCACGGCTCAAATATCTCAATCCGGCAGATCGGACCGTCATGCCTTCCCTGCCGGGGGCACTTCAAACGCGACGACCATGGCGTGGAAATCCTGCCTATAAAGCTGAGAAAGGCATCTTTGGCTTCTGGATGTTCGACCGCAACTTCGTTCTGCCTGATCTCGTTTTCCCTTACCACTCAAGCCTCCTGCAATTATACGGTCTCATTGCCAGCCCTTTCGGCCTGATGCCAACAGCCAGATGAAAAACGGTGCTCCCACCACTGCGGTAAGTATGCCTAGCGGGATCTCGATCAAAGCGATAGTCCGCGCAAGGATATCGACGATCAACAGGTATCCTGCACCGAGTATCATCGACATTGGGAGAAGTTTGCGAAAATCCGGACCCACCAGCAACCTTGCCATGTGGGGGATGATGAGTCCAATCCAGCCAATAATTCCGGTAATCGAGACGGCTGCCGCTGTTATCAGCGTGGCTGATGCTATCAGCAAAGGCCGCAGAATCCTCGTATCAACGCCAAGACTTCTGGCCTCTTCGTCGCCAAGCGTAAGCAGGTTTATGCGCCATCTCAACAGGACCAATGGAGCCAGACCAACGACGAATGCTGGCAGCACGGACAGGAGGTCGCCATTGCTGACTGAGGTCAGGCTACCCAGGAGCCAGTAAGTTATTGCAGGCAATTGATCGTAAGGGTCTGCCAGAATTTTTATCAGGGAAAGACCCGATCCAACGAGCGCTCCGATTGCAACTCCCGACAATACGAGGACAAGGACGGGATCGCGATTGCGAATTCCGGAACCCACAGCGTACACCGCTGCAACGGCGAGCAGTCCTCCCGCAAACCCCAGTAACTGAATTGTTGCAACGGGCAGCGACAGATAAATGCCGAGAACCGCGCCAAGACTCGCTCCTGCCGAGACACCCAAAATATCCGGCGACACGAGCGGATTACGAAACAGTCCCTGATAGGTCGCACCGGCGGCTGCCAGGGCGGCACCTACGCACAGACCACTGACGACACGCGGCAGACGGACATTCCAAATGATGTTCGAAGTCATCGGGTCAATCTGCGGCCCCCCTGTCAGCCCCGAGCCAAGAGCGTCCAGTATGTCCGCGAGCGGGACCGGAAATTTGCCAATGGACAATGACACGATGAACAGTGCGAACAGGGCTGCAATGGCGAGCCACAAAAACCGGGATGAATTTTTCATCATGGGGTGCGTGGCAAGGCTCCGTCCAGAAGCTCGTCCAGTTGTTGGTCAGATACGTCCACTTGATAGAACAGCTTATAGAATTGCTTTACTTCATTCCGAAGATTGCCTTCAGCCTCTGCCGGGTAGAACAGGTGTTCCAGCCACAGGATGCCAATAAGACGGTTTACGCCGGGCGGTGTGTCGAACCAGCCAAAGGGACTGGATGGTGTCGTGAACACGCGGTGTGCTTTGATGGCTGCAACGCCAGCCCAGCGGTCGTCACCAGCCACTTCCTTGGCGAAAGACTTATCGGAAGCCAAAATGGTTTCTGGATTCCACTGAAGTATCTGTTCGAGCGATACGTTGGTCAAACCACCCGTGCCAGCTGCTGCTGCATTGACAGCGCCCGCCACCTCAAGGATTTCGACATTGATTGAGTTTTTGAGGCCGGTTTCCATGCCATCGGGACCGCGGCCATAATAAACCCGTGGGCGATTTTTTTCGGGAATTTGGCTTGCGATTGTCCTGACGTCACGGAGCACCTTGTCCGCATAATCAGCAAGGTCCGCTGCTCTATCCGGCACTCCAAGAAGATTTCCCGTCAGCCGGTAGGTATCAGCTGTTTTCAGAATGCTGCCGTCAATCAGAATATAGGGAATGCCTGTCTGCTGCTGAACCTTGTCCGCCAGGGAAATGTAAGTGTCATTGATCGTTCCGACATCGATGATGAGGTCTGGCCTGGCGGCAATGACCGCCTCGACATTTGCCGTTCCTCCCTTGCCGGTTAGCCGACCGTAGGTTGGGAGTGCCCTTGTTTCCGGCAGCAAGAATGTCTTGTCAGTTTCGCCAGGCTCGCGGACCCAACCTGCAAGTTTCTGCGGGGCAAGTGTGTAGACGATAACGGACGCAGGTGGTCCTGCCGCAAGTACTTTGCCAATGGAGTCCGGTATTTCAACTGTTCGCCCGGCGGAGTCTGTGAAAGGCCTGGCATCCACAGTGGAAACGGCACAGAGCAGAGCCAGTATCCCGACCATATATGCAAGTATCTTCAAGTCCGCCTCCCGTCGTTCAATGCGATTCAGATGCAAGTCGAGCAATCGGTGCAGCTTGATGGCGACAACGTGCGCTATATTTTTCTGGATATCACGATGGAAAAATGATCACCACATCAAAGTAGAGCGCAGGCCATCGAGTGGAGTTGCGATCGGGCGGAATGCACTACACTGATATATTCAACAGATCATAACGGGGCAGGGCGCGATGGGCAGTTTTGCACGGACGTCTTCAACAAAAGCTATTTTCAACAAGCGCTGTTCGGTTGCCTCGTTTAGCTGAACAGCAATGGTGAATATCGACCCCGAAAGCCTGCAGCGACTGGACTCTTCCTTCACGACGGCGGTATCGAGGATAATATTTCTCTGTTGCCCGGTTTGATGGCTCAGGCGAGCGCGATGCATCGACGGTGGTCCGAAAGCCCGCAGGTCCGCCACGGTGCTGTAGCTGACTTCAATCCTGCAAGGCCCAGTCCGCTACCTGCCAGCGCATCTGCCCGCGGTCGGCAATGACATGACCCAGCCCCGGGAAGGGCATGTGGGTGGCGGCAATGAGCGCGCCTTCCGAAGCGGCGCGAGGGAAAAAGCGGTCGCGCATCGCCTTGGCCGCTGCACGGTCCTGCTCAAAGAGGAAGAACACATCTGTCGCCCCCGGATGCACCACGGGAAAGATCATATCCGAAACCATGATGAGGCTCTTTCCATCATCTTCCACCCGCACGCCGATATGGCCAGGTGTATGGCCGGTAAGATCGACGATCGAGACGCCGCGCACAATTTCGCGTTCTCCATCAATCGCCTGGAGTTTCGGGTAGAGGCGCACGACCTCCTCCGCCATTCGGAAGCTGGTCTGCAGGTAATCGGGCGCACCGCTGCGCCTGGCCGGATCGGTCCAATGGGTGACGTCGCGACGATCGATGTAGAGCTCTGCCTTGGAGAAGTTGTTCTTGCCTCCGGCGACAAGACCGCCCATGTGGTCCTGATGCATATGCGTCACGATCACCGCATCGATCTCGTCAAGCTGCAGGCCAAGCGCGCCGAGCGCCTGCGGCAGTTTGCCGGTCTGCCCAATCGAGCCCGCTGCACCGGCATCGATCAGGATGCGGCGCTCGCCATCATCAACGAGATACTGGTTGAAGAGGAACCGCACCCCGCTCGCCCGGGCGGTGAACTGGTCGACTGCCGCCTGCTCCACCTCGACCGGGGCGCGTCCCGGAAAATAGTCGTAGGGCATATCGGCAAACCCGTCTGTCAGCGCCGTCACCGTGAAGCGACCGACGCGGATCTGCGCCAGTGGCATAATGCCGAGCGGCGTCCTGGCGGTATTCTGCACCAAGGCAAGGGCCGGGGCGCCTCCGATCAGTCCTCCCCCGAGGAGGCCGAGAGGAAGAGCGCTGGCAAAGGCACGACGTGAAAGTTGAGGCATGACGTCTTTCTCCTGATCTTTAGCTATACGGGGAGCCGGATGGTTCCCCTTCAACGACATGAAGGCTAGGATATCCAAAACCAACAGGGTATCCTGCGATTTCAGGAACTTTCCTCTCAATTTCCGGAAGGATTTGATGGATCGGTTTGAAGCGATGTCGGTACTGCTGGCGGTGGTGGACGCCGGCAGCCTCTCGGCCGGGGCGCGGCGATTGCATGCACCGCTCGCCACGGTCAGCCGCAAGGTCGCCGATCTTGAAAAGCACCTTGGTGTGCGCCTGGTCCTGCGCACCCGCCGCGGCCTCGCCTTGACGGAAGAGGGGCGAAGCTACGTCGCCGCATCACGTCGTATTCTTGAGGAACTGGACGCGGCAGAGCGGCAGGCCAGCGGCGATTATGGAGCGCTGCGTGGCGGGCTGCACGTGACCGCACCGATTGCCTTCGGCGAGCGCCATCTGCTGCCAATTGCGCTGGAATTCCTGAAGGAGCAACCCGATATCAACCTGCGCCTGACCCTGACTGATCGGCAGCTAAGTCTGGCGGACGAGCATGTTGATGTGGCCCTGCGGATCGGACACCTGGCGGACAGCGCACTGATCGCAATCCGGCTGGGCGCCGTCCGCCGGGTGATCTGCGCGAGCCCCGACTATCTCGCACGCCGCGGCGTGCCGTTTAGGCCTGAAGACCTCTCCCGGCATGACGGCATAAGCTTCCAGGGCTTCGCAACCGCGCCGGAAGTGCGCTACCGCCGCGACGGAACCGCCTTCGCCGTCGAACCGCGCCCCAAGCTCGCTGTCAACACGACAGAGGCTGCCATTCAGGCTGCCGTGGCCGGTGTCGGCATTATCCGTGTGCTGTCTTACCAGATTTCCGATCAGTTGCGCTCCGGCACTCTGCAGGAATTGCTGACGGAGTTCGCACCGGAACCGCTGCCTGTGAACATTGTCTATAGAGCAACCGGTCCCCTGCCGATGAAGATGCGATGCTTCCTGGACTGGATCACGCCCCGCCTGCGCGAGCAGATGGCTCGCCAGCTTCCCGCTATCCAGGCGCGCCTCCGTTGATGGCAATCAGGCGCACCGGTGAATGCTGCCGGATGCGGCTGGCCTTCCCCAGGCTCCTGACATGGCGTCACTCCAGAAAGAGCCAAAGCTTTCTGTCGGACTGAAATGGAGGTATATAGCAGTCGTCGTTCGTTTGACCGCCTTCATTCGTGGCTTTGCCAGGAGGCACTGTACAATGGGCCTTTAATCGGGATTGTAGACATTCGTGCTACGATTCTAAATACTGAAAAATCATCTATCGGCCATTTCAAAGGAAGGTTATCCGTGGCTCTCTGTCCCGACGGTATGTATACAGTCATTGCACAAGCCTTGTCCCACGACGGGGAATGCCTGCCGAACGGGACTTATTGTCCTGCATTCCGGTCACCCACAATCCAGCCAAACCATGTTCGACATTTGCCCACGCATCAAATGCACCGTTCGAAGGAGTCTCTGGTCGACAAAGGGAACAAATTCTGCGCTCTCGATGAAGCCGGTTTTCGGTGAGCCGCGCGATGGTTCGTATTCTCATACTCGGTACCGGCACATGGGCCGCCAGCCATGCCGAGAATTTCAGCGCTCTCCCAGGTTGCCAGGTGGTAGCGGGCGTTGATCCTGACGCAGACCGGGCACAATTGTTCTGTGCAATGCACAATATCCCCCATGCTTTCAGCGATCTTGATGCGGCAATCTCCTGGGGCGAATTTGATGCTGTTGCCAATGTGACACCGGACGGCGTTCATTATCCGACAACAATGAAGCTCATCGCGGCAGGCAAACACATCTTTTGCGAGAAACCGCTTGCCCAAAGCCATCCCCTTGCCCGCGAGATGACCCAAGCCGTCGAGGCAGCAGGTCTCGTCGGTATGGTGAACCTTACCTACCGCAACGTTCCCGCCTTGCAACAGGCAAGGCGTATGATCGAGGATGGCGATATCGGCAACGTCCGGCACGTGGAGGCAAGCTATCGTCAAAGTTGGCTTGTCGGCACTCACTGGGGCGACTGGCGTACCGATCCGCGCTGGCTGTGGCGTCTATCGAGCGAACACGGCTCGAAGGGCGTGCTCGGCGATGTTGGTATCCACATTCTTGATTTCGCGACGTATGCTATCGGGCTCGAACCCGTCTCCATTCAGGCCCGGCTGCAGACCTTCTCCAAGGCTCCGGATGATCGGATTGGCGACTACATGCTCGATGCCAATGACAGTGCCGTGATGTCACTTACCTTCGCCAATGGCGCGCTGGGCGTGATTCATGCCAGCCGGTTCATGACCGGTTACGGCAATACCCTTCGGCTCCATGTCTTCGGAGATCAAGGGGCACTGGAGCTCGACTTCAGTCATGAGTGCACATCGCTTCGGGCATGCAATGGCGACAACGTGCATGATTTGAGTTGGCGCCTCATCCGGTCTCCGCCAGTTCCGACCAACTATGCCCTGTTTATCGAAGCGGTTCGAACCGGTCAAACAGCGGAGCCAAGCTTCCGAAGGGCGATGAATCTGCAAAAGGTACTCGATGCCTGTTTCGAGCCGAAGTCCCGCGAGGCCGTTATTATTTGATTTTCCTCGTCGGACGACCAGCGTTGGTATCGAGCTTGCTGGCCGCAGCGGATGATCAGGTCCTCACAAGGAAAACCTTGTGACTGATAGTGACATCATTGAAGATGCCCCGGGTCATCTTGTTCCTGTATGACGGAGCGATCGCAAACTCCCCCAAACACCCTGAATTCGCGCAGTACGGAATAAATGTTGACAGTGTTTAATAAATGCAATTATTGTTGCATATGGGAGTTGGCACGCAACAGGGATTGCTTGTGTTGCGGCCTGAAGACGTCCGGCAAATTCATTGCAATTGCCACTTTGTTTGTTTCAAGGAGGAGGAACCTTATGAGAACTGGGAAAAACATTCTTTACACCGCTCTTTTGGCATCAGCTGCGTTTGGCACTGCCCATGCTCAGGATGTCGAAAAAGAGTATCGCTTCGTCATGGTCTCGCATATCGGATCCAATGATCCCAACATGAACTGGCTTACAACCTCGCTCAAAGAGTTCGAAGCGAAGTACCCGAACGTGAAGACCGAATACATTTCCACAAACAATTATTCCGTTCAAGAACACGTCCGCCTGCTGGAACAGGCGATCGCAACTCGCCCCGACGGGATTGCCGTGCCCATCGTCAGTTCCGATGCTTTTGAAGGTCCACTTCGCAAGGCGGTCGAGTCCGGTATACCGGTCGTAGCTTTCAACATTCCCGATAGTCGTCCGGATGGCGAGCGTATTCCCTATATCACCTATGTCGGTGGCGACGAGTTCCTGACGGGGAAAAAACTCGGCGAATATGCGCTGGAGAAGGTGGAAGCGGGTGAAATCCCCAAGCCGACCCATGTGGTCTGCGCAAGCCATGACTCAGCGCACCAGGGTCTGAAGGCCCGTTGCGCGGGTATGAAGGAGATCATGGAGAAGGCGGGTGCCAAGTTTGACGAACTCTTCATCGGCGCCGAGCCGGCCACTGCGCGCAACACTCTGCAATCTTTCCTGCAGGCAAATCCGGACACCAATTACATCTTCACAGTCGCTGGCTGGACATCGCCCTGGGCCTGGGGTGTCGCAAACGATATGAAGCTCGACCCCGATGTCGATGACAAGGGCGTCACCGTGCTCACCGTCGATGAAGGCCCCGTCTCCATCGAGGGCGTGCGCGCAGGTCACATCCTGGCGACCAACAGTCAAGGATTCTGGCTGCAGGGCTATGCTCCGATGGAATGGCTGTACTGGAACAAGAAGTTCGGATACGCGCCCCAGTCAAGCATCTTGACTGGTCCGATTGTGATCAATGCTGACAATGCAGATCAATGGGCAGAACAGGTGCGCGGCGTGTTCGGTGACAAGGCCTACGACGAACAAAATACCTGGTAACTGCTTACCCGCCGAACAGGGGCGGCCCGCCTGCATCAATAGCCGGGTTGCCCTCCCTTGTGCATTTGCAGCGCACTTAAACGTGAGTTCGAGAATTATGAATCACTTTGTACGAAGCCAGGGATTTGGCGCGACCGTGGGCGTCATCGCCATGCTTGCCGTCTTTACTGTGATCGATTTTTCAGGCTGGTGGACAGCCCAGACGATATCGAACGTTACCCAGTTCACTGCCATCCTTGCCTTGGTCGCCCTTGGGCAGGCTCTTGTGATCATGACCAAGGAGATCGATCTATCCGTAGGATCCATATACGGGCTAACGGGGGTTGCATTTATAACGTTGGAGCCGACATTGGGTGTGTCGGGCTCTTTGATCGCGGCTTTATTGATCGCAGCAACGGCCGGTTTCGTCCAGGGAGTTGCCGTCGTCAAAGGACGGCTTCCGTCCATGATTGTCACTCTGGGCGGTCTTTTCGCAGCGAGAGGCATAATCTACGTCTGGACCGGAGGATCCGTCCATAATTTTTCCGCAGATGCCCGCAGCCACGCTCTGACCCGAATGTTGGGCGGCGAGCTTTTCGGTATTGCTGCAGCAATATACTGGGTCACACTCATTGCCGTCCTCCTGGCGATCATGCTTTGGGGCACCCGTTTCGGGAACCGGCTGCTGGCGACCGGCGGAAACCGGGAGAGTGCCGTGTCACGTGGCGTCCGCACGGACAGCGTCAAGACAGCGGCATTTGTCCTTTGTTCCTTGCTTGCGGGTTTCGCTGGAATCTTGACCCTGTGCAATCGGCCACAGACTCACGTGACGCTTGGCGAGAACATGGAACTCGAGGCCATCTCCGCGGCCGTAATTGGAGGGTGTCTTCTTACGGGCGGTCGAGGATCAATCCTCGGCGTCATCCTTGGAGCATTAATTGTTGTCAGCTTCCGCTACGAGTTGATTGCTCTTGGTGCACCATCTTCCTGGTATATCACATTTGTCGGCGCCGTTCTCATCGTCGCGGTTATTTTCAATCAGAAGCTTGCTCGCTTTATCGGACATAGCGTTTGACGTGGAGGACACTCAAATGACCAAACAACAACCGTTGATTCAAGTCAAAAATCTGCATCTCTATTTTGGCTCGTTTCATGCCCTGAAAAATGTCTCGGTTGATTTCAATGCTGGCGAACTGATCGGTCTGGTCGGCGATAATGGTGCCGGAAAAACCACGCTGATCCGTGTGCTGTGTGGTATTCACGCGCCGACAAAAGGCCAGGTATTCTTCGACGGTAAAAAAGTGGAAAGGTTTCACCCGAAGTTGGCAATTGACCAAGGCATCGAGACCATTCAGCAGTCCGTAGGTCTCTGCGACAATCTATCGATAGCACGGAACTTTTATCTGGGTCGGGAGCCGGTCAAACGTGTTTTCGGCATACCATTTCTCGATTTGGGGAAAATGCGCGCGAAATCGAGCCGCATTATCCGGCAGTTCGGCCTTCGCGAAAATGTGTCGGCGGATGACGAGGTAGAAATGCTGTCAGGTGGTGAACGCCAGTCGATCAAAATCGGTCGGGCCGTCGAGTTCAAGAACCGCGTCGTCATTATGGACGAGCCGACGAACCACTTGTCGGTACGCGAACGGGAGCATGTCAACGAGCTGGCGGTGCAGTTGAAGGAGCAGGGCCTGCTCGTTATCTACATCACACACGACATCTTCCAGGTGCACAAGCTCGCTGATCGCATCGTCATCATGGAGAACGGCGAAAAGGTCGCTGATGCGAACACTGACAGCATGTCGGCGGAAGCACTTGAAGACGTTATCCGTCAAGGCGGACGCATGGTCGAGAAACGGGAGGCGGTCTGATGGCGTTGTCAGCAGCCAAACCCCTCATTCGTCGTCACACGGAAATCGGCATTTTTCTGATCGGCGCAATTCTGATCGTTATTTTCGCGTCGACATCAGATGGAAGGTGGGCCAACCTCTATAACATCGGAACGATCATGCAGGTCACTGCTACGCTCGGTTTGATGAGTCTGGGCGTAGCGATCGTGATCGGGACAGGTGAAATCGATATTTCAGTGGGATCAACCTTTGGCATGGGGGCGCTCGCCTATCTTTGGCTTGCCGCCCGCGTGGATCCGGCCATTGCTGCTATAGCTGCCATCGCCGTGGGCGCAGCAATCGGTTATTTGAATGGCTTGCTTATCACCAGGACCAGGACACCTTCGCTTATCATCACACTGGGCACCCTGATGATTTTTCGCGGCATATCGATTGCCCTGACTGATGGGTTTTCCTTTTCTATTCCATACGCTGCGCGCAAGGGCTGGAGTTATTTTCTTCTTGGCGGCGGTGACCTTCTCGGCTTCAACACGGCCCTTTTTTGGCTAATTGGTGCCTTCGCGGTCCTCATCATGGTCCTGAAAACAATGCCGTTTGGCAATCGGCTGCTTGCCGTTGGTGGTTCGGCCGAAAGTGCACATTCCCGTGGTGTACGCGTTGATCGCATCAAGCTGTCTGCATTTGTTGTTTGCGGCATTCTTGCTGCCTTTGCCGGCGCACTTGAAGCCGGAAAGCTCGGGTTCGCAGACGGTTCTATGGGGCGGCTGATGGAGTTGCAGTCAATCGCCTCGTGCGTTCTCGGCGGTTGCCTCCTCGCTGGCGGTCGCATTTCGTTGATTGGCGCATTGATGGGGGCGTTCGTATTGTCATCCATACAATCCTATCTGGTAGTTACCGGCGTTCAGCCCCAGTGGTTCATTCTTATCCTGGGTGTCATCGTTGTTGCTGCGGCCTATGGCGACAAATCGCTCCGCCAATGGGCAATCAAGAGATAACAAAGCTGTCAGAACCCTGCTTGCCCAATTCGGCGCCGCGCTATGGCGCCGAATTCTCCTGGACTTGCGAGTACATCGAGGATCCGGGAAAGCCGGGCACTGCGTTGTTCCGAAATCGAATAACGCGGTCTGCCTGGGATGACCATGATTGTCGACTCTGCCGACAATGAATCCCGTTCTCTTGGAGCCTGACGGCATTCGCGTCAGCCGCTGTCCAAGACGGCATGCACCCCGTATGGTCCCAGGCAAACCGCGATTCCAGGAGCAGTTTGGGCTCACGCCAACGCTTTGTGCGCGACAGAGCCAAAGTCCTGTTGACATTATGCCGCTTGCAATTAATGTTGCTCGATGAGAATAACTGCAATTTTTTAATCGAACAGAGGCTTGCAGCGGAGTCAGAGCGGCGAGCGCTGTCTGCTTAAAGGATCGTTACACGGCGGGTGGGAGGACTCGATGAATAAAATCGCTACAGGGACCGATCTTGCGCAATTCCGGCGCCAGGTAGAGACCGAGACCACAAATGCGATGTGCCCGACGGCGATCGCAATCGAGAAGAACATTCCCCTCTACGAGGGGGCATCCGTCAATGACGGCATCGGCCCGGAATGGGCATCGGTCATCGGTAACGGCCCGGGCGTCTTCGTGGTAAAGCATGCTTTTGCGGATACGGGCGCCATTGACGCGGCGAGTAAGGTGTTTCGTCAGATCATCGCCGACGAACGTGCGGCCGGTATTTCTGCCGGTGATCATTTTGCCAGGGCCGGTGCCAATGATCGCATCTGGAACAGCCTGCAAAAACTCTGCCTGCGCGATCCTGCAGTCTACGCCCGGTACATGGCCAATCCGGTGATCGATATCGCCTGCCGGGCCTGGCTTGGGCCGGGCTATCAGATCGCCACCCAGGTCAACCAGGTCCGCCCCGGCGGCAAGGCGCAGGCACCGCACCGCGACTATCATCTCGGTTTCATGAAGCCTGAACAAATGGCGGAATATCCGAGCCACATCCACGCCACCGGTCCGACCCTCATCCTGCAAGGCGGCGTTGCCCATTGCGACATGCCAGTGGAAAGCGGCACGACGAAGCTGCTGCCCCACTCACAGCGTTATCTGCCGGGATACGTTGCGGCCACGAAACCGGAATTCCGGAATTACTTCGAGGAACACTACGTTCAGCTGCCGCTGGAAAAAGGCGACGCGATTTTCTTCAGCCCCGCCTTGTTTCACGCTGCGGGGGAAAACCGGACGACTGACGTCGTGCGCATGGTAAACCTCATCCAGACGGCGTCGGCGTTCGCGCGCCACATGGAAAACCTCGATCGCAGCACCATGGCCCGCGCTGTCTATCCCCATCTGGCTTCACTGTCTCCGCAGGGACGCCGGGCTGTCATTGCTGCAACGGCGGACGGCTATCCGTTTCCGACCAACCTCGACACCGATCCACCTCTCGGCGGTCTCGCGCCCGACAGCCAGCAGGATCTGCTCGCGCGGGCTGTGGAGGAAGGCTGGGACGAGACGCGCCTCGATGCTGCGTTGTCGGCACAGGCAGCCAAGCGTCTGGCCTGATGCTTGCATACATGCCACGCAATTTTGCGATAACGTATGCGATAATCACAGTATTACCCGCAACGGCTTCGGGCGGGAGCAAAACAGGAAGTCAACTTCGGGAGGAAGTCAAAAATGAAGAAAATTCTGCAATCCCTGGCTGTCGGTGTGCTGCTGGCAACGACGGCGTTTGCCGGTGTTGCGCATGCAGACGGCGAGAAATTCGTTTGGATCAGCCATGGGCCGGATAGCGACAGCTGGTTCAACGTCATCAAGAACGCAATCAAGGTCACGAATGAGCAAATGGGCGTCGAGACCGAATATCGCAATCCGCCCTCCGGCGATCTTGCCGATATGGCACGCATCGTACAGCAGAGTTCGGCCGCCGGCGTCGACGGCATCATCGTCACGATTGCCGACTTCAACGTGCTCGAAGGGCCGATCAAGGATGCGATCGACAAGGGCATCCCGGTCGTCACAGTAAATTCGGGCACGGTGGAGGAGAGCCAAAAGCTCGGCGCGCTGATGCATGTCGGTCAACCGGAATTCGAGGCGGGTCTCGGGGCGGGCAAACGTGCAAAGGAGGCGGGCATCAAAAGCTTCGTCTGTGTCAATCACTATATCACCAACCCGGCCTCCGTGGAGCGGTGTCGTGGCTTTGCCGAAGGCATAGGCGTGGAGCTCGGCAGCCAGATGGTTGATTCCGGCATCGACCCGTCGGAAGTCCAGAACAAGGTAAAGGCGTACCTCACCGCCAATCCGGATACCGGCGCGATCCTGACGCTCGGCCCCAACTCGGCCGAACCGTCGATCCGTGCGGTGAAGGAGATGGGCCGCGATGGAGAGATCTATTTCGGCACTTTCGATTTATCGCCCGAGATTTCCGCAGCCATCAAGGATGGCACGATCAGCTTCGCGATCGACCAACAGCCATTCCTGCAGGGCTCGATCCCGATCCAGGTGCTTACAAGCTATGTCCGATACGGTGTGGCCCCGGCCAACTCGATCTTTACTGGCCCTGGTTTCGTTACCAAGGACAATATTGCACTCGTCGAGTCGCTGGCGGGTCAGTACCGTTGATCTGACGGACTTCGGGGCGCGTTCCTGATGACCGGATCGCGCTCCGTCTTTTAAGGGAGGAGAATGCATTCATGACCGACGTCATTCCAGACGGGCTGAAGGACGAGCGCATAAAGCCCGTCTCACCGCTCCGGCGCGCGCTGATCAGGCCCGAACTCGGTAGTATTTGCGGCACCGTTCTGGTTTTCCTGCTATTTGCTGCTATCGCCGGCGACAGCGGTATGTTTGCTGCCGAGGGTGTGATGAACTGGACAGTCGTCTCGGCCCAGTTCATGGTGATCGCTGTGGGTGCCTGTTTGCTGATGATCGCAGGCGAGTTCGATCTTTCCACAGGCTCTATGATCGGCTTTTCCGGTGTCATGATAGCCATTCTGTCAGTGCATATCGGCGTGCCGCTTTGGCTTGCTATCATCGCGACCTTCGGGTTCTGCGTCTTCCTTGGCGCGGTCAACGGTTGGCTGGTCATCCGCACAGGCCTGCCTTCCTTCATTGTAACGCTTGCATTCCTCTATATCCTGCGCGGGTTGACGATCTGGGGATCGATCTACTTCACCAGGCAGACGATCATTGGCGGCGTCGCAGAAAAGGCAGCAACCGATTGGCTCGCGCCGATCTTCGGCGGCAAGATACTTGGCGGACTTTTCCGGTGGATGGGGGAGGCGGGCTGGATTGCTACCTTCACCCGCGGCAACCGCGCCGGACAGCCGGTCATCGACGGTATCCCGATGCTCGTCGTGTGGGCAATTGTCCTCGTCGTCTTCGGGCATTGGCTCCTGACCCGCACCAAATTCGGAAACTGGATATTTGCCGCAGGAGGCGATGCTGTTGCTGCGCGATATGTCGGGGTGCCGGTCAACCGCGTAAAGATCCTGATGTTTATGTTCTCCGCCTTCTGCGCCTGCATCTTCGCCACCTGCCAGGTGATGGAATTCGGCTCGGCGGCGGCAGACCGCGGTCTTCTGAAGGAGTTCGAGGCAATCATCTGTGTGGTCATCGGGGGGGCGCTGCTGACCGGTGGCTACGGATCCGTCATCGGTGCGGGCCTCGGCGCCATCATCTTCGGTGTGGTGCAGCAGGGTCTGTTTTTTGCCAATGCCGAAAGCTCGCTCTTCCGAGTATTCCTCGGTGTCATTCTGCTCACTGCCGTGATCATGAACACCTACATCCGCCGCATCATCACGGGAGAACGCTGATGTCCGCCATTGTGGAGATGAAACACATCACGAAGCACTTCGGCCATGTCATTGCCTTGGCCGGCGTCTCTTTCGACATACGAGTGGGCGAATGCCATTGCCTGCTCGGAGATAACGGAGCGGGAAAATCCACCTTCATCAAGATCATGTCGGGCGTCTACAAGCCGAGTGAGGGCGAGGTTCTGGTGGAAGGCAGGCCGACGCTCTTCCAAAGCCCGCGCGACGCCATGACAGCCGGTATTGCCACGGTTTATCAGGATCTCGCGATGATCCCGCTCATGAGCGTCAGTCGTAACTTTTGGATGGGCCGTGAACCCGAAAGGGGAATTTGGCCGTTCAAGACATTCGACACACTCAAGGCCGACGAGATCACCGTCGCCGAAATGCGCAAGATGGGCATCAGCCTGCGTGGACCGGATCAGGCGGTGGGTACACTTTCCGGCGGCGAGCGCCAAACGGTCGCTATTGCCCGCGCGGTCCATTTCGGCGCCAAAGTGCTGATTCTCGATGAACCGACCTCGGCACTCGGCGTCAGACAGACGGCGAATGTGCTGAGTACGATTGATCGCGTACGCAAGCAGGGCATCGGCGTCGTTTTCATCACGCACAACGTTCGCCATGCGCTTGCCGTCGGTGACCGCTTCACGGTGCTGAACCGTGGCCAGACCCTCGGAACTGCAGAGCGGGGAACGGTGGATGCAGCAGCCTTGCAGGATATGATGGCAGGTGGACAGGAATTGGCGCTGCTGGAAGCCTCGCTCGGCGGCACGATCTGAATGCCTGTGATGTAAAGGTGAGCCTGGGCGTTCGGCCCGACACGCCTGTTGGATATCAGGCAACGACCTCGTAGCCAGCCGCAGCCATGACGCGGAGAAGTTCCTTATGGCCGATTTTTGCCATTTCGAGTGGCGGATTGCTGGCTGGATCCTGTTCCGCCTCGACGACGAACCAGCCCTCGTAGCCGTAGGAGGCAAGCCGCTTTACGATGACCTCGAAATCAAGGCCGCCGTCGCCCGGAACCGTGAAGGCGCCCTTGATGACGGCATCGAGGAAGCTTTCCTTTGTGCGATCCAGCGCTTCGATCACCGGGAGGCGGACGTCCTTGGTGTGAACATGGGCGATGCGCCTGTGATGCCTGTCGATGACACGCAGAACGTTGCCCCCCGCAAAGGCCATGTGGCCGGCGTCGAAGAGCAGGGCAAGGCTTTCGCCGGAGTGTTTCATCAATAGGTCGAGCTCTCCTTCGGTCTCTATGGGAGCCGCCATGTGATGGTGATAAGAGATCGGCATGCCTTGGTCGGCGCACCATTCGCCGAACGACGTCATTTTGCGGCCGTACACCTTGATCTCGTCTTCGGAAAGCTTGCGCTTCGTCGACAGCGGCGCGCTGCGATCCCCCTGGATCGTGCCGGCAGTCTCGCCATAGACAATACAGGGCGCGTCGACGGCCTTGAATAGCGCCATCTGCTGTGCGATCCGGTCCTTTTCGGCCTCGATGTCGCCGTCAAGGAGCAGACCGGAGAACCAGCCGCCGCACACGCTCATGCCGTATTGATCGAGGATGGGGCGCAATGTCGTCGCGTCCATCGGAAAGCGGCGGCCGGTCTCCATGCCGGTGAAGCCTGCCTCCCGCGCTTCGGCAAGACATCCTTCCAGCGAAATATCGCTGCTGATCTCCGGCAGGTCGTCGTTCCACCAGGCGATCGGCGCAATGCCGAGTTTTGCTTTCATGTCGGGGCTCCGGATAAAAATGGGGTTGGAACTTGCTCGAGGTTCGACGTACATGTTCTCACCATTGCCGGCTAGTCTTCCTCGTTCCCATCCCTCATACAAAACAAATATTGACAATTCAAGATTTATGCAAAGATAATTGCATCCGAGGGAGTGATGATAGCCCGTATACGTCCGAGGATCAGTGAGAATGAAGAAGAAGCTCCGTCTTGGCCTGATTGGATCAGGTTTCATGGGAAAGACACATGTGTTCGGCTTTGCGGCTGCAGAGCGGGTCTTCGATCTGCCCTATGCCGTGGAACGGACCTTGATCGCCGACGTGACCATGGCGCAGGCGGAAGCCGCCAGGGCAGCGTTCGGCTTCCTGCGGGCTACCGACGATTGGCGCAGCCTGGTGGCGGATCCCGACATCGATGTCGTCGATATAACCGCTCCCAATGCCCTGCATAAGGAAATGGCACTCGCAGCCATTGCCGCCGGAAAGCACGTTTATTGTGAAAAGCCGCTTGCCCCCCTTGCCACCGATGCGCGCGACATGGCCGAGGCGGCAGAAAAGGCCGGCATCAGGACGCAGGTCGGCTTCAACTACCTTTGCAATCCCATGATGAGCCTCGCGAAAGCCATGATCGCCAGCGGCGAGCTGGGGGACATCCGTGGCTATCGTGGCCTCCACGCGGAGGATTACATGGCAGATGCAAATGCGACCTTCACATTCCGCCACGATCCCGCCGGCGGCGGAGCCTTGGCAGATATCGGCAGCCACGCGCTGGCGACTGCCGAATTCCTTGTCGGCCCGATTACCGAAGTCATGGGTGATTGCGTCACGATGATCGCCAGCCGCCCTGATGGCACGGGTGGTATGCAGACTGTCGAAACGGATGATATCGGCCGCGCCTTTCTCCGCTTTGTCAACGGCGCAACCGGCTCCATTGAAGGCAACTGGATCGCGACCGGTCGCAAGATGCAGCACGATTTCGAAGTCTACGGCAGCAAGGGCGCACTCGTTTTCTCGCAGGAGCGTTTCAACGAGCTTCACTTCTATTCCACAGCGGATGCGAAAGGCCGGCAGGGTTTTCGCCGCATCGAGGCAGGCCCCGACCATATGCCCTACGGCCGCTTCTGCGTGGCGCCGGGCCACCAGCTCGGATTTAATGATCTGAAGGCAATCGAGGTTGCGGGCTATCTCGAGGCGATTGCCGGCCTGCGGTCCGAGCCGTTCAATTTCCGGTCCGGGCTGCGCATTCAGACACTTGTGGAGGCAATCCAGAACTCCTCTCGTGCCGGTACCTGGCTGGCGGTGGCTGACCGATGAAGAGAGATGGCGCATTTTTAACCCCGTGAAGTCATTCCTGCCCCACCTGGCAACTGCTCTGAATGCCGGACCTTGACGATCAGGGCGACTGGTAAACCGGCGGAATCAATAACGACCTTACCGCCGATTTGTAAGCAGTTGCCAACGCAATGCCTGAAGAATCAGCTGTGATGACACCAATTCTGGTTCCCGCATTCGGGTTTCCGGATTTCAAGGATTCTGCGGGCGTGGTATCCAACGGGTCTTTCTGAGGCAAGCCGGGCAACCCGTGCGGCCGATAGCGCCCACAATTGCTTCCAAGCGGCTTCATACCGGTCAGCAATCTAACTTGCAGAAAATACGATGATGCAATAATAATTTCCGATGCGGAACAATGACCGGTTCGGTTGCCGCCAAGGCAAACCTGCCGGTTATAGACATGCGCTCTCCCGGGGAAGGTGCGGCACGGGTTCGTCCGGGGTTTTCCGTTCATCGCATTGCTTTGATACTTGACTGGCAACAAAAATTGCTCAATGCTCAGGATAGAAATAAAAATTGCATGTCAGGGCTGCACGCATCTGACGAGGAGGAGATATGTACGCATCTTACGGCCTGTTCATTGATGGCATCTGGTCCGGTGCTGCGCAAGGTGCCGGCACTGAAGTTACCGATCCCGGCAACGGTCAAATTCTCGGTATTGTCCCGGTGGCGGGTATAGAAGATACGAAGGCCGCCATCGCCTCTGCCCATCACGCATTCCGGACATGGCGAGAAACACCTGCCTGGACACGCGCGGAACTTCTTCACAAGATCGCCGACATCATGGTGCGCCGGACAACGGAAGCCGCACGGCAGATGACACTCGAAACGGGCAAGCCCCTGGCACAGGCGGGACGGGAGTGGGCTTTGGCAACCGATCAATTTCGTTGGTATGCCGAGGAAGCTCGCCGCATCTACGGCCGTATCGTGGAAAGCCGCGTCCCGGGTGGCAGGCTTGAGGTCACGCACGAGCCAGTGGGCGTTGTCGCTGCCTTTACAGCCTGGAATTTTCCTGCCGCCCTGATTGCCCGCAAGGTCGCTCCGGCCCTGGCGGCAGGATGTTGCGTTATTGTGCGTCCTTCCGTAGAGGTGCCAGGCGTGGCCATGATCATGTTTGATTGTCTTCGCGAAGCCGGCATCCCGGCGGGCGTCGCCAACCTCCTTATTGGGCCAACTGCCAACACATACAAGCCGATCATGACATCGCCTGTTGTAAGGAAGGTCTCCTTGACAGGCTCGACCCGGGTCGGACAACAGATGATCCGCGATAGCGCAGAAACCGTCAAACGGATCAGCATGGAACTGGGCGGCAACGCCGCCATGATCGTTTTCGACGACGCCGACGTGGAAAAGGCACTGGATTTGGCGGTGCCCACAAAATACGCCAATAGCGGCCAGGTGTGCGTCACACCCGATCGGTTCTACGTTCATGAATCGTTGCATGATCGCTTCGCCGCGGGTTTCGCGGCCCGTGCCCGTGCCCTGCGTCTGGGGCACGGAACCGAGGAAGCCACGCAAATGGGTCCGCTGATTAATCAACGCCGAATAAACGCCATCGAGGAAATTGTCGCAGACGCCCGCGACAGGGGTGGGAATATTCTGACAGGTGGCGGACGTCCGGCCGATATCAATGCCGGGTTCTTTTTTGAGCCGACAGTGATCACTGGATTGCCGGATGATGCCAAGGCCCTTGCCGAAGAGAATTTCGGTCCCGTCGCAGCCATCACACCGTTCTCGAGGGCTGACGAAGTATTCGAGCGGGCAAATGGTTCGGAGATGGGCCTTTCTGCCTATGTATTCACGCGCGATGCGGGGCGTGCCCGCGAAGCGGCGGCGCAGCTTGAGGCCGGAATGGTTGGTGTCAACAGCTTCGCGCTCGCAGCAGCGGAAGCACCTTTCGGCGGCATCAAAGCAAGCGGGATGGGCCGCGAAGGCGGTACCGAAGGCATTCTTGATTACCTGAACGTCAAGCTTGCTCAAGTCTTGATCTGAGGAATTCGCAATGATCAAAAACGGCGTCAAGAACCGCTGGGCAGAGGGAAAGCCTGTGCTCAACGGCTGGCTTTCGATTGCCAATTCATTCAGTGCGGAGATCATGGCAGCACAAGGCTATGATTCCATAACCATCGACATGCAGCATGGCATTGTAGGTTACGATGGGGCCATCCCGATGTTACAGGCCATGCGTGCGAGCGGCCTGACGCCCCTGGTGCGCGTTCCATGGCTCGATCCGGCAGACATCATGAAGGCATTGGATGCCGGTGCCTATGGTGTGATTTGCCCGATGATCAACACGCGCGCGGAGGCGGAGAAGCTCGTCTCCTACGTTCGTTATCCACCTGTCGGGGTACGCAGCTTCGGACCGAGCCGAGCCCTCTTTTCCACAGGTGCCGGATACGCCGGCGAGGCGGACGACGAGATGATCTGCCTTGCAATGATCGAGACGGCGCAGGCCTTCGAAAATCTGGAGGATATTCTTTCGACGCCGGGACTGGACGGCGTCTACATAGGCCCGGCGGACCTCACGCTCGGCCTGCAGGGGCGAAGATATGTGCCGGGCTTCGACCGCCGGGAGCCGGAGATGATAGAGGCGATCAAAACGATTCTTCATGCCGCCCATAAAGCCGGAAAACGCGCCGCACTTCATAACGGTACCGCCGAATATGCGGCCGAAGCAGTGGGCTGGGGTTTCGATTTCGTAACTGTTTCCAACGATGTGCGTCTGCTCGCCGGCGCGGCCGAGGCGAGCGTCCGGAAATTCCGTGACCTCGTGCATGACGTCGCTCCCACCAGCACGATCGATACGGGAGGATATTGAATGCCGAGGATTCTTGTTGCAGGCAAAATTCACCCCGACGGCCTCGCTATACTGCATGCGGCACCCGGTATGACTGTCGATTACGTCGAGGAGGTCTCCGCGGCAAGTTACGAACCTTATCTTCCGACCGCTGATGCACTTCTGATTCGAACCCAACAGCTGACGGCAGGCTTCATAGCGGTCGCGCCACATTTGAAGATCGTCTCCCGTCACGGCGTTGGCTATGATTCCGTTGATGTTGCAGCGTTGAACAGCCGCGGCATACCCCTCGCCATTGTGGGTGATGTGAATTCCCGTGCTGTCGCAGAACACGCAGTCATGTTGATGCTCTCGGCTGCCCGTCGAACCGTTTTGTTCGACAGGAAGATGCGGGCGGGCGACTGGAACTATCGCAACAGCCTCGATGCGGACGAACTCGACGGCCGGACATTGCTGATCGCCGGCTTCGGACGGATAGGCAGACGGCTGGCGCAGATCGCAACAGCGCTCGGCATGGTGGTCCTGGCCTATGATAAATTCCAGGGTCCTGCTGAGATAGCAGCCGCCGGTGCCTCCCCGGTTGAAGACCTTCTGGATGGCTTGAGTCGTGCCGACGTGGTGTCACTGCATGTGCCGAAATCCGGGACAGAACCGCTTGTTGGAGCAGCAGAGCTGGCGGTGATGAAGCGCTCTGCGATTCTCATCAATACGGCCCGGGGAGGACTCATCGACGAGAGGGCTCTGATTACCGCGCTCAATGAAGGGCGACTTGCCGCTGCCGGACTCGACGTACTCGATTCTGAACCGCCGGCAAGTAATGATCCGATACTTTCTTGCGAACGAGTCATCCTTTCACCGCATAATGCCGGGCTCACACAAGCATGCGCGCGGCGCATGGCCATTGCGGCAGCAGAAAACATCCTCGACTACTTCAAAGGCACCCTTGATCCGGCCCTGGTCGTCAACCGGACCGATATCGCGCCACAGCACCTGTCATCAGTCAGTGCCTGACAATGGCATTGCAGGGCCGCACGCGGGGGCACCTTCCGCCGGCTACGGTCTATGTCCGGCGCACTGTGGCCGCGGTATTTCGCAAGCCATAACGACGACCTGAAAGGCGACGGAGCAAGGAGGGCTTTCCCATCCTGTGAGAGCCCTTGGACGAGAGAGATGCGATAAGCGTTGCGGATCAGCAGTTTTTGCAATACTGCACATGGTAAGCCTACTGGACTGCGCGGATTATATGCATGAATGCCGCAGCCATTCGTAAAATCAAACAGGAGTTGTGACTGCATGCCAAGGGTAAAACAGTCCGATCAACCGCCACCGCGGACAGCCAACTACGAAACGTTTGTCAATCTTGTCACGGAAGCCTATCCGGGTTTGAGCGAACGTTTCCAGCAGGTCGCTCGCTTCGTCACGCAGAATCCCAACGTGGTTGCAATGCAATCGATCAACGCCATTGCCGAGGAGTGTGGTGCGCATCCCTCGATACTTGTCCGGTTCGCACAGAGTTTTGGATTTTCGGGCTTCAAACAGCTTCAATCCATTTTCCAAAGCCGGCTCTCGACAGCGGCGCCGGGATATCGTGAGCGGATCAGCGCGTTAGATGTTGATCTGGAAAAGAACAAGCGAAAGGGAAACCTTGGCTTTCTGCACGATCTGGTCGTTCGTGATATTGCTACCTTGCAAGAGTTGCTGAGCACGACGCCAGAAGAAAGTCTGTCCCAGGCGGCCAGAGCATTAAAAAGTGCCGATACAATATTTATCGCCGGACAACTGCGCTCGGAACCAATTGCGAAATTCCTCCGATATGTCCTTTCGATGCTTCAATTGCGGGTAATTTTGCTCGACCCTGCGGGTGGATTGGCACCCGAAATGGCGCAGGTCATGAGCAAGCAGGACGTTTTGGTAGCCATCGCATTCCGCCATTACGCCAAGGAGGTCGTAACGATTGCGGACGTTGCGGCCCAAAATGGCACCCCTATGGTTGCGATTACCGACAGTCAGCTCTCTCCACTGGCAAAGAATGCGAGCGTCTTATTCACTATTCCAGAAGACGAATACTCATTCTCACGTTCTCTTGCCGCTCCGATGTGTCTGACCCAGGCGATTGCGGTGGCGGTGGCCGCCCTGCTGCAGGAAGACAAAATAGGATCTCCGCTAATTCCGACCGTTACGGGAAATCAGCGCCGCAAGTCTTGAGCAAAAAAGCCCGCCGTGTTCCCGGGAATGGCGGGCCCTGGCCTTAATCAGCGATTTCGCGGATGTTCACAAAGCGATGATTTGCAAGCGAGAGATTTGCAGATTCGGCAATAGCAAGCGATTTTTCACCATCTTCAAAAGTCACCTCTGGCGTCCTGTCGGACGCAACACATTCCAGAAATGACTCCAGTCCCAGGGCATAGGCCTCGGCGTAACGCTCAATGAAAAAGCTGAGGAACGGCTCGCCGGAACCAGTTGAACCCGACCCGAATCGTTCGAGGTTGTGAGCGCGCCGGTTTCCGGAGATAACCATGCCTTCAGAGCCCAATATCTCAACACGCTGATCGTGACCATAGTTGGCAGCACGCGAGTTGTTGATATGGCAAAGTTTGCCGCTTTCAGTGCGAAGAATCACCATGGCGGAGTCGATATCACCCAGTTCGGCCAACGTCGGGTCGATCAGCGCGCTGCCGGTGGCGAACACCTCTACAGGCTCTTCTCCCAGCATGAAGCGCGCGAGGTCGAAATCGTGGATGGTCATGTCTTTGAATATGCCGCCCGATGCTTTCAAGTATTCGCGCGAGGCAAGACCTGGATCGCGTGAAGTGATGATTATCTGGCGAATTTCACCAATTTCTCCCGAACGGGCTGCCTCGCGAGCCGCCCGGTGCCCTGGGTCGTATCGTCGATTGAACCCAATCTGGATGGGCTTGCCGAAGCCTTTCAACACTTCGCGGCAGGCTTTAACCCGGGCGAGCGACAGGTCGATAGGCTTTTCACAGAAAATAGCTTTGCCGGCTCTTGCACACGCCTCGATCAGGTCTGCATGCGTTGGGGTAGAAGTGGCGATCAACACCGCATCGGAATGTGCTATCGCCTCTTCGGCACTTGCTGCGACCACGCAGCCGAACTGGTGACCGACATCCTGTGCCGCTGCAGTTACGGGATCGTAGACAGCGGCAAGTCTGGCGTTACTCGCCCGCACAATGGTTGCGGCGTGCATTTTGCCAATGCGCCCGCAACCGAGCAATGCAATATTGATCATCAACTTCCTCCTGGAGATAATGCAAAAAACGTTGCACTTTTGATATTACGACAATAATAATTCTGCAAGTCTGTTTTAGAGCACGCACAAAAAATCCAGGAGGCGACTATGGGCAAGGAGAACATCAGGGCTGATTTCCCGAGAGCAGAACGACGCCTGCGGCTGGGTATTGTCGGTGGAGGAACCGGAAGTTTCATTGGGCAAGTCCACGCGCGCGGGGCGCGATTATCCAATCGATGGGACGTTGTCGCAGGCGCCCTCTCGTCGCGGCCCGAAGTAGCGCAAGAATCGGGCCGCGCCTGGCTTTTTGACGAAGAACGGATCTATACAGATTATCGAACAATGGCGCAGCGTGAGGCCTCAAGGCCCGATGGTATCGATGCCGTTGCAATTACCACGCCTAATAATTCTCACCACGCCATCGCATGCGCCTTTATGGAAAACGGCATCGACATTATCAGCGATAAACCGTTGACGACGACGCTTGACGATGCTCTCGATCTGGTTCGCCGACAGAGAAGCACGGGACTGGTGTTTGGCGTGACCTATGCCTATGCTGCTTCCGCTATGGTGCGACAGGCCCGTCAGATGGTCCGGGAAGGGATGCTCGGCACCTTGAAGCAGGTGCATGTCGAATATTTCCAGGAATGGGCGCTGGCCCCAACCGGCGCTGGCGCCCGGTGGCGCGTCAATCCTTCGATCGTCGGCCCTACCTTCACCACGGGCGACATCGGCACCCATTGCCACCATCTCGGTGCCTTCGTCTGCGGTCGGCCCCTCACCGCAGTGCGCGCGGAGTTCCATACGCTCGGCACGCCAAAGATGTTGGAGGATACCGCTTTCATGCATGTGCGCTACGACGGCGATATTCCCGGCACCATCATGATTTCACAGGTGGCGCCAGGTGCCCATTGCGGCTTGCGCATCCGTATCTTCGGCGATCAGGCGAGTTTGGAATGGAACCAGGAGAAGCCCGAGGTCCTGCACTTTTGCAGGTTCGGCGAACCGGCCCGTTTGCTCACGCGCGGCGAAGGTGCGGGCATTGGCATGCATGCGGCACGCTTCGTGCATCTGCCGCGTGGACATCCGGAGGCGTTGAGCGACGCCTGGGGTAATCTGTATGAAGAGTTTGCCATCGCCATCGAGACCCGCCGTCTTGGCAGGACCTTGCCGGAAGGGTTGCTCGAGTATCCGACTGTGGTGGATGGCGCGCTTGGCGTGAAATTCATTGAGGCTGCACTGGCGTCCAGTCAGTCGGGTGGGGGCTGGACGGATTGCTCGCTGCCAATTTCAGATGCAATAAGTATTGCAGATATGTAATAAATAGAATAAAGGTTTCTTGACACATGCCGATGCGGAAATGTCGGCTCAGGGAGGTTTTACGATGGGTACCGTTCACCTGACCATGGCTCAAGCCCTGGTCCGCTATCTATGCAACCAGTTTACCGAAATCGACGGCCGGCGCGAGCCGCTCTTCCCTGGCGTTTTCGCTATTTTTGGCCATGGCAACGTGACCTGCCTCTCGGAGGCGCTGGAAGCTGTCAAGGACACGCTGCCAACATGGCGCGGTCAGAACGAGCAGTCAATGGCGCTTGCGGCCATCGGCTTTGCCAAGGCGACACGGCGCAGACAGATCATGGTTGCATGCAGCTCCATTGGTCCGGGCGCGCTGAATATGGTAACGGCCGCAGGCGTCGCGCATACCAACCGCTTGCCAGTATTGCTGCTTGCCGGGGACAGTTTCGTCAACCGGCGTCCCGACCCGGTCATGCAGCAGGTTGAGCATTTCGGAAACCCGACGACGACCGTCAACGATGCGTTCAAACCGGTAACGCGCTACTGGGATCGTATTGTCCATCCTGAACAGATCATCTCTTCCTTGCCGCAGGCGGTCGCCGTGATGCTGGATCCCGGCGATTGCGGTCCGGCGTTCCTGGCGCTGCCGCAGGACGTGCAGGAAATCGCCTGGGATTATCCGGAAGAGTTCTTCGAACCGACTGTCCACACGTCGCCAAGGCCTCGCCCTGATCGCGACAGTCTTGCACAAGCGATACGCGTGCTGAAGACAGCAAGGCGCCCGCTGATCATCGCTGGCGGAGGCGTACGCTATTCCGGCGCGGAAGGTGTTCTTGCTGACTTCGCCAAGAAGTACGGCATCCCGCTCTGCGAGACCATTGCCGGCAAGGGCACAGTCACTCATGATCACCCGGCGCATGTTGGGCCCATTGGCATCGTGGGTTCCACCTCGGCCAATGCTCTCGCGGCCCAAGCCGATGTGGTGCTCGCCGTCGGCACGCGACTTATGGACTTTACAACGGGATCCTGGACAGCTTTTTCGCCGGACGCCCGCTTTATCTCGATCAATGCTGCGCGCTGGGATGCCAAGAAGCACCGCGCCATCGCCGTCGTCGGTGATGCTCTGGAAACTGTCAAAGAGCTGGAAACAGCCATCGGCGACTATAAGGCTGATCCAGCCTGGACAAAGAGGGGCGAACTCGAATTCGCCAAATGGAATGTTGCACTTGACGGCTATCAGAAACCGACGAATGCTCCTGTCCCGACATATGCCCAGGTTGTCGGCATCGTTAATTCCAGGGCGAAGGACCGCGATGTGCTGATCACTGCCGCCGGCGGCCTGCCTGGCGAAGTGATGAAGAACTGGCGGGTAAAAGCGCCCAACACTTTTGACTGTGAATTTGGCTTCTCCTGCATGGGCTACGAAATCGCCGCCGGCTGGGGCGCGGCCATGGCCGATCCCACCCGCACGCCGATCGTCATGATTGGCGACGGCACCTATATGATGATGAACTCTGATATCTATTCGACCGTACTCACTGGTCACAAGATGATCCTCATCGTTTGCGACAATGGTGGCTATGCAGTCATCAACCGCCTGCAGAATGCCAAGGGCGGCGTCTCGTTCAATAACCTGATCAAGGACTGCCGCGTCAAGGAGCCCTTTGCAGTCGATTTCCTGAAGCATGCGGAGTCTATGGGTGCGCTCACCCGGCACGTCGAGAGCCTTGCTGATCTCGGCGATGCGGTCGAATGGGCGCAGACAACCGATCGCACGACTGTGCTCGCAATCGTATCTGATGCCTTTACCTGGACGCCGGGCGACGCCTGGTGGGATGTCGGCGTGCCACAGGTCAGCGAAAGGACAGAAGTCAACGCCGCGGCAAAGGACCAGCAAGAAGGCCGCAAACAACAACGTGTTGGTGTGTGAGAGCCGGTGGCCGCAACGGCACGATGATCTCGGTCGCACATTGATCCAAGGATAAAAACATGAGAACCATCAAGGGGCCTGGCGTGTTTCTTGCGCAATTTGCCGGCGATGAAGCACCCTTCAATTCGCTGAACGGATTGGCTGGATGGGCTGCCGACAAGGGATTTAAAGGCGTGCAGATCCCCACCTGGGACCAACGTATAATTGATCTCGAGCTTGCGGCAGAAAGCCAGGATTATGTCGATGAATTTAAAGGAATCCTTGACGGGTATGGCCTCGTCGTAACGGATCTTGCCAGCCATCTGCAGGGGCAACTCATCGCCCTCCATTCCTCATTCAACCTGCCTGCCGATTCGTTTGCACCATCGCGAGTCCACCGGGATCCTGACGCCCGGCAGCAGTGGGCCGTCAATCAGCTGCTTTGCGCAGCGAAAGCCTCGAGACGTTTTGGCGTTGATCGCCACACAACCTTTAGCGGGACCCTCCTGTGGCCATATTTCTATCCGTATCCGCAGTGGCCCGATGGGCTTGTCTCTGACGGTTTTGATGAACTGGCGAGGCGTTGGAGGCCAATTCTCGATGCATTCGATCACGAGGGTATTGACGTGTGCTATGAAATTCACCCGACTGAAGATTTGCACGACGGCCTCACGTTCGAAATGTTTTTGGAGCGTGTTGATGATCACCCACGCTGCAACATCATGTATGACCCGAGCCATCTGGTGCTTCAGTCGATTGATTACCTGACCTACATTGATCATTACCATCAGCGGATCAAAACTTTTCACGTTAAAGATGCAGAATTTCGACCAACGGGCAAGACCGGTGCCTATGGAGGCTATCAGCCCTGGGCAAGCCGCGCCGGCAGGTTCCGTTCGCCCGGAGACGGACAAGTCGATTTCGGCGCCATATTCGCAAAACTGACCGGCTACGATTTTGACGGATGGGCAGTCCTTGAATGGGAATGCTGCCTGAAGAATTCGGAAGATGGCGCGGCCGAGGGCGCGCGTTTCATTCGCGACCATATTATTAAAGTCTCGGATCGCGCCTTCGACGATTTCGTCAAATCCGGCGTCGATCGATCCGTAAATCACGAAATTCTCGGTATATAGGGACGCAAGCCGTGTCGAACAAAGAATTGCTCAACCGTCGTCTTCGTCTTGGCATGGTCGGTGGAGGGGAGGGTGCCTATATCGGTGGGATCCATCGCTTCGCCGCCCGTCTTGACAACCACTTCGATCTTATAGCAGGTGCCTTCGACGTGGACGCTGAACGTGGCCGCGATTTCGCTTCAAAGAATTTCATCGATCGCGACCGGTCATATGGCGACTACGTTGAGATGATAGCGCGAGAGCAGGCGCGTGGCGACCGGATTGATATCGTCGCGATCTGCACGCCAAACCACACCCATTTCCCTATCGCCAAGGCGTTTCTCGAAGCAGGTTTCGACGTCATTTGCGAAAAGCCTATGACAACCACCATTGAAGATGCGATCGCGCTGCACGAACTGGCGCAGACCACGGGACGTTTTCTGGGTATTACATACACCTATAGTGGCTACCCGATGGTGCACGAGGCACGGGCGATGGTTGCGCGGGGTGATCTTGGCGCGGTTCGGGTGGTGCAGGTTGAGTATCCACTGGAATGGATGGCCACGGGAATTGAACTGCAAGGCAATCAGCAAGCGGCCTGGCGGACAGATCCGAAGAAGAACGGGCGCGGGGGGTCGATTGGCGACATCGGCACGCATGCCTATCATCTCGCCGGCTTCGTTACGGGATTGAAGGCGGAGGCTGTAGCAGCTGACCTTGCCACATTTGTTGAGGGACGAGCGTTGGATGACAATGCTCACGTCATGATCCGATATGAGGGAGGTGCGCGGGGTCTTCTCTGGTCCTCTCAAGTCGCCATTGGCCAGTCAAATGGCCTGCGACTGCGGGTTTTCGGAGAAAAGGCCAGCCTCATATGGCATCAAGAACAACCCAATGAGCTGATCTTCACGCGGCTGTTTGGTGCTCCGGAAACGATCAAGCGCGGTCGTGAGGATCTGACAGATGGTGCCGGAGTTAGAACCCGGACGCCGCCGGGGCACCCGGAAGGTTACATAGAGGCTTTCACAAACCTGTACTCGGGCTTCGCGGCTATCGTCCGTGCCAGGGACGAGGGAAGAACAGTTGGGCCGTTTGGAGAAGGAATACCCACATCCTACGACGGTCTCAAGGGCGTGGCCTTCGTTGATGCGGTCGTCGACAGCCATGAAAGGCACAACGGGGGATGGTTACCCCTGCAGTTTGCATAAATATGTTGGTCAAAACAACGCAAACCAAACAAGGCACAATCATCTGCCGCTGATCCACATCGCCGCTGACGAAAGCCTTCTTACCTGGAAACCCGGTGGTGCCGGTAGGATGTTGGCTGGCGCAGATCCGCGAAAAGATGGACATCAATCGACAATGGCCAGCAGAAAGGCCGTGAACAACAACGCGCGGGTGCGCGCACAGGAGATCCAGATGGCACAGTTCGAAAACAAGATCGTCGTCGTTACCGGCAGCACCCAGGGCCTTGGCGCCGCCACCGCAAAACTTTTTGCGGAACGCGGAGCAAGAGGGCTGGTAATATGCGGGAGATCTGAAGAAAAAGGTGCGGCGCAGGCAACTCGACTTGAAGCGCTCGGCGCAGAGACCGTTTTCGTCAAAGCCGATCTTTCGCAGGTCGAGGATTGCAAGGCAGTGATTGCCGCGGCTGACAAGAACTTTGGACGGCTCGACAGCCTTGTCAATGCAGCCGGGATGACAAATCGCGGTACCATTCTGAACACCGGCCCGGAACTCTTTGACCAGCTGTTTGCGGTAAACACCCGCGCACCGTTTTTCCTCATGCAGGGCGCGATCGAGATTTTTAAGCGTGAGAACATTGCCGGGACAATCGTAAATATCTCGACGATGTCCTCGATGGGCGGCCAGCCGTTCTTGGCGGCCTACAGCGCTTCCAAGGGCGCGCTTGATACACTCACTCGCAACACGGCTTATGCGGCGCTCCGAAATCGTGTTCGAGTAAACAGTCTCAACATCGGCTGGATGGCATCCGAGGGAGAAGATAGAACGCAACGTGAGCTCGATGGACAGCCTGGGGATTGGCTTGACAAGGCGGTAATCGCTCAACCGAATGGCCGCCTTATCGAGCCTGAAGAGGTCGCGCGGGCAATCGCATTCCTAGCATCGGAGGAATCCGGTTTGATGACCGGAGCGATCATCAACTTTGATCAGGCGGTCTGGGGAGCATATGACAGCCTCCCGCATGCGAACGCGCCTCTTTGAACTCCTCTGGCAAGATGGCCCAGGCGGATTTCGTTTACCCTTTGCCGTGGCGTAATGGCCAACCTGTCCGCGTGGCCTTTTCAAGGGAACGGTTCACAATCGAACGGTATGTTATCGAGCTTCATTCCATCAACAGCCCATGCAGCGGTGCAGAGAACTTCGTGCCTAAACTACGAAATACTCCATTGATCGGCACCCTGCAGGTCAGCCTCAGGCCCGGAGATTGATCAACGGGGCACAAGAGGACCGATTATGTATGCGTTCCGATTTCTTGCAACGAGACTTGTAGTTTACTCACCCGGTAATCTGGCGGATGCCTTTTTGAGCAAGAGCGACCGAAAGTAATCGACAAAGCCGCCAAAATCACCACGCCCAAGAGGTAAGGCCATATCCGAGATAAATAAGGTTTGTGTTCTGGATCCATCCAGAGTGATTCCGTTTGATAGAATACCGTCAACAAGAACAATTGGTTCAATGAACGTTTAAAAGTTCAGGCAGTTAGATACGAACTTGATATCAGACCTTTCTTTTTAGTAGCCACACGGAATTATACCGACGCCAATGAAGGCGTTAATAAATCAGCCCTGGGACAGCGAAAACCCTGACTGCAAGCGCCGCAACGAGCTCGCCCCCGGATTAGAAGGCAAACGCACTCGCCAATTATAAATTTAATGAATTTCAGGAAATTTTATCAATGCGTCGAGTGTACCGTAGCTGAATGGAAAAAATGCCAAACTACTTCGTTATCGGCCTCTCGGGAATGTTGGTCTTGTGGACCTCAATCATATTTCTTGTCCGGACTTCCGGCATATAGCCCGCACATCCCCGCAATGGCCGACTCAGCTGCAACTTTGTATAGATAGAATTAACAGGCATGATATAAATCAAATTATCTAACATGCTGAATGTTTGGGCAAAACCGGAAAGCTCTTTTTGATGTTGTCCACAGGGGTGTGTCTTGGTGGCAATAATTCAAAGAAAATCAATTGTTTTCAGAAATTAACTTGCAATCCGGCTTTGAGCAATCGATTTCATCATCTACGTTTGTTCAATGTTCAGGCGATCTGTAATTTTGACACTTATGACTTTGCCTTGGGGTTGCGCCTCGGGCGGAGCGCCTCAAATTTTATCTTCTACCCAAATGGTTGATGCCAGTCAGGCCTATGCTCTTCCCCCACCCGGGGGCCCCTCGGTGGTGAGTGTGATCGAGCGCCCCTACAACAATGCTGTCCAGCAGGAGATACTGCTGTCGACCTCGGCAAACACTCCTGGCCAGAACGTCTTTCGCATTCAGCTCTTTGGTCCGGTTAAACCTAATTTGAGCGGAGGAGAGACACTTCGTGATCCACAGTTGGGCGTTGCAGATATCTCGCGGGAATTGCGAGGTACGTTACCGGGCGTCGCGATGCATCGGTCACCAAATTACGTTCAAAATCGTTATGGTCCCTTCGGGTTTGCGTCCGGGCGTTCAACGTCAGGTGACACCTGCATTTATGCGTGGCAACGAATTCGCCCTTCGGAAAGTCAGACCCGATGGCTGACGGGCAGGGGCAGTATTCAGCTGCGACTTCGTCTCTGCGACGCAAGCTTGTCGGAAGAACAGTTACTGGCATTCATGTATGGCTTCACGATTAATGCCTCATTCAACAGCTATAGCTGGAACCCATATGGTGAGATGGCGAGTTCGCCGGAAAATCTCGGGAAACCGGGCGCGGATATCTATCCAGACGGGCCGCCAGCCCCGTCGGCAGAAACGCTTATGCCAGCGCCGGTAGCCAGATCCGCACGTGTTGCGCCACAGAGAAGACAAGCAATACAACCAACTGAAGCGCGGCCCACACGGCCGACACCAATCGGCCCGCTTGTTCCACCGCCGCCCGGGTCAGGAATGTCAGGCAGCGATCAGTCGTCCCTGACAACGTTGCCTTCACAACTACCAGCACCAAAAGGCGTGACTGTACCACCAGTACCTGCCGCACCGCCGAATTAACAGCGCTTCACCATCCGGAGTAAACCAGCCTCAAGCCAGCATACAACCGACTGAAACCAGGAATTGAAATGAATATTTCGCATCATCTTTGTTTTCTCCGGTCGCTCGCCCATGCGTAAGTTTGTGCTTATCCTTGTGTGGATGCTGATGTCGGCCTGCGTGCTGCTGTTGGTGACGCTGCCGGTGAATCTGCAAACACAGTTGATCGCGGGTGCTACGGTGCTTTTCGTGATGATGGTGTTGAAGACGTTGAATGCCGGTGGCATTTGGCGATTGATCGCATTGGCACTGGGTACCGCAATTGTAATGCGCTATGTTTACTGGCGAACGACCAGCACCTTGCCGCCAGTAAATCAGCTCGAAAACTTTATACCGGGATTTCTGCTGTATTTGGCCGAATTGTACAGTGTCATGATGCTGGCCCTCAGCCTGTTTGTTGTCGCGATGCCACTACCTCAACGCGCGAGTCGACCTGAAACCAAAGGTGTTTTGCCACGGGTGGATGTATTCATCCCGACGTACAACGAGGATATTGACCTGCTGGCTAATACGATGGCAGCGGCAAAGGCGATGGACTATCCCGCCGACAAATTAAGTGTGTGGATATTGGACGATGGTGGCACTGTTCAAAAACGCAATGCCGACAAGATAGTCGAGGCGCATACTGCTGAAAAACGCTACGAAGATCTAAACAAACTCTGCGCTGCGCTGGATGTCAGGTATCTGACCCGCGAAAAGAATCTTCATGCCAAGGCAGGGAATCTCAACAACGGGCTTGAACATTCAACGGGAGAGTTGATAGCGGTTTTTGACGCCGACCACGCTCCTGCACGGGATTTTCTCCTGGAGACTGTGGGGTACTTTGACGAAGACGAAAAGCTCTTCCTCGTCCAGACGCCGCATTTCTTCCTCAACCCCGATCCGCTCGAGCGCAATCTGCGTACTTTCGAACAGATGCCTTCAGAAAATGAGATGTTTTACGGCGTCATCCAGCGCGGCCTCGACAAGTGGAATGCGGCGTTCTTTTGCGGGTCTGCTGCGGTGCTGCGACGTGAGGCTCTGAATGTCACGGGAGGATTTAGCGGCATCAGTATCACTGAGGATTGCGAAACTGCGATCGCCTTGCATTCGCGCGGCTGGAATAGCGTATATGTCGATAAGCCGCTTATCGCTGGACTCCAGCCCGCAACATTCGCGAGCTTCATTGGCCAGCGAAGCCGCTGGGCCCAGGGCATGATGCAAATTCTGCGGTTCCGCTTTCCGTTGTTCAATGGCGGGCTCTCGCTGCCGCAACGCCTTTGTTACCTTTCGTCTACCTTGTTCTGGCTGTTCCCTTTTCCGCGAGCAATATTCCTGATCGCCCCGTTATTCTACCTGTTTTTCGGTCTCGAAATATTCACCGCATCGGGAGGTGAGTTTCTGGCTTACACGCTCATTTACATGGTCGTGAACCTCATGATGCAGAACTATCTTTATGGTGCTTTTCGATGGCCTTGGATTTCCGAGCTATACGAGTATGTTCAGACAATCCATCTCTTGCCAGCAGTTGTTTCGGTGGTGCTCAATCCTCGAAAACCTACATTCAAGGTCACTGCCAAGGATGAGCGAATTGATCGCAGTCGCCTGTCGGAGCTGAGCGCACCGTTCTTTATCATCTTCTTCGTTTTGCTGGTAGGCGTGGTGGTCACAGTCTACCGCATTTATACCGAGCCCTACAAAGCCGATGTGACGCTCGTCGTCGGGGCCTGGAACCTTCTCAATCTCATCTTCGCAGGCTGCGCACTGGGCGTTGTCTCCGAGCGGGGCGACAAACGTCCATCGCGCCGCGTCTCGATCAGTCGCCGCTGCGAGTTTGATGTCGGCGGAAAGTGGATGCCAGGTACCATCGCGGACGCATCTGTAAACGGTATAAAAGTGCAACTTCTGGGTAATCTGACTGACCAGTTATCTGTTGATCTGGTCTCTCATGTCCGCTTCAAGATTTCTTCCACAGGTGAGATGGGAGATCTGCCCATCCAAGTCCGAAATGTCAGGAAACAAGCCGGCGAGACGGCTGTCGGTTGTCTGTTCATGCCTCACGAACCGGATGACCACAGGCTGATCGCCGATCTCATCTTCGCAAATTCATCGCAATGGACGAAATTCCAGCTCGACAGGCGCGGCAATCCGGGGCTGATCAAAGGTACGATCTGGTTTCTTGGCGTCGCCATGTTCCAGACTTTTCGCGGTTTTGCCTATCTCCTTAGGCGGGCAACCGGCAGCGACAAGGGTGAGTGGGAGCGGCCGTTATGAAACGCTTGTTACTTACCTGTCTTTTCGCAACGTGTGCCGTGTATCTGGCTCAGGCGCAAACGTCGCCTTTTGACATGTCGCCCGAAAAGCCTGCGGATAAAACTGTTACGCCGCCGCCATCAGCGCCAATCGAACTTCCGCAACCGTCCGCCCCCGCCAACACGCCGGATTTGCCGCAGTCTGCGTTAACTGCCCGGAACCTGAACCGGCCAATGATACGTTATGTCATACCGCAAGAGGCAATATCCCTGAGCGGAGAAACTTCCGAAAAGTCGTGGGGCGTCTTCGTCACCGAAGACCAGGCTGCTTCAGCGACATTACTGACGCTGACATATCAAAACAGCCTGGTAGTGGCTCCCGAAACATCCTCGCTCACGCTCGTTATCAATAACGCCAAGGTTTTGAGTCAGCCGGTTCAGTCGTCGGAAAATCAAAAGACCGTCACAGTCAAGGTTCCGCCGGGTATTCTGAGGGCTGGCCTCAACACTTTCAAACTTGCTGCCAATTTGCGGCACCGTACTGATTGCTCAGTGCAATCGACATACGAGCTGTGGACGGAGGTTGATCCATCGAAAACTTTCCTGACATTCTCAGGCGAGGCATCACGGAAGTTCAGGAAGATCGATGATATTCGTGCGATCGGCGTAGACAACAAGGGGCGGACATCCTTCAACATAGTGGTTCCGGCGCTTGATCGTATGGCTGCGACCACTCCGATGCTCCATCTCGCCGAAGCCTTGGCAGTGCTTGCCAACATGCCCAACCAATCGGTAAACATATCAACCAGTTTACCTCGTGAACAATTACCTGGCTCGCTCACTGTTCTGCTTGGAACAGATGAGGAGTTCAGTGGCCTTCCACAATATCTTGCTGCCAATACACCGGGCGCTGCATTGGCGGCATTTGTGGATGATCCGGTCACCGGCGGTTCCATACTTCGTATCAGAGGGCAGGATTGGCAAGCAGTCACCAACGCAGTCGCGAGTTTGGTAGATCCGTTGAAGCGGGATATCGCAGTGCCAAGGACCTTTATCAGTTCTCAGACATGGCGTTCGCCGGACATTCCCTTGCTGACCACCGCATCGAAAACCAAACTCAGCGATCTTGGCGTTGGTACGCACAATTTTTCCGGCAGAAGATTACGCACCGAGTTTGCAGTCGGAGTGCCGTCGGATTTCTATGCAGGTGAGTATGGCAAGGCGACTATCCTTCTTGATGCGGCCTATTCCGAAGATGTACGTCCCGGCAGCCAGATCAATATCTATGTTAATGACAATATCGCTGCATCGTTGCCCATTACGACGACAGGCGGAGAAATTCTTCGACATTTTCCTATCGGCTTTACGATGCGCCATTTCCGTCCGGGCGCCAACGTCATTGCAATCGAGGCTGTTCTCAACACCACTTCTGACAATGCCTGCGTTCCCGGCTCAACGACACCAACTACGCGATTTGCGCTTTTCGATACTTCCGAGTTTTCCATACCCTCATTTGCAAGAATTGGAACGGTACCCAATCTGGCCGGGTTAAGCGGCACGAGCTTTCCATATAACCGTTCCGACAGGCCTTTGCCGGTTGTTCTCAACAATGGGGGGGCCAAAAGCTTTTCAGCCGCTGCAACCCTTCTTGCGCGTATGTCGGTGGCAGCCGGACGACCACTCGAGGTTGATGCTCGCGCAACAGCGAACTCGACAGTGAATACGAACGCTCTGTTTATCGGCGCCATTCCGCAGATTCCATCCACCGTTTTGATCCAAACAGGTGTATCGGAGGCTATCCGGACGGCGTGGAGCAATGTTGGGGGAGCTGAACCTGAAGCGGATGCAAGCAATACGCAGGTAGAATTCGATCAGTGGCGCGAGCGGCTGGCTGGTCGGGGCTGGCGTGGTCAGATTTCGTCTTTCGATGATTGGTTGAACCGAACGTTCAATATATCTCTGGAATCGTTTTCGTTTTATGCCGGCACAGACGAAAGCTTTACACCCGAGCCTGGTGCGTCCTTGTTGGTCGCGCAACGTTCCAATCCGGCAGGTGACGGTTTATGGACACTCGTAACGTCGCCCACCGATGATCAACTTTCGGATGGATTGGTTTTACTGACTCGCCAGGACCATTGGTCAAATCTCAAGGGGCATATATTGACCCTCAAAGTCGGGACAGACGTCATGCAGGATGTTCCGGTCGGGGAATTCAGCTTTATACCGACGCAACCATTGTCATTCTCGAATCTTAGACTGATTATTGCAAACTGGCTATCGGCGAATATTCTGTCATTCTCGCTTTTGCTTCTCGTTGTTTCAGGCTTGCTGGGTATTGCGACTTCCCGGCTCCTTTCCAACTTTGGCAGACGTAAATGAGGCAAATATGCATACTGCTGGCTCTGTTTGTCTCGTTGGGGAGCGAAATTGCTATGGCGCAACCCAATGACACCACTCGCATAACCCAAGCTGATTGGGCCGCGTATAAAGCACGTTTTGTCGATGAAGCCGGCCGGATAATCGATGATGCAAATGGAAATATCAGCCATAGTGAAGGTCAGGGATACGGGCTTCTGCTGGCTTACCTGGCCAACAGCAAGGCAGATTTTGATTTAATCTGGTCATTCACCAGAACTGAATTCATCATAAGAGATGACGGACTTGCTGCCTGGAAATGGGAGCCAGGAACAAAGCCTCATATAACGGACATCAATAACGCTTCGGATGGCGATATCCTCATTGCCTACGCCCTGGCGCTCGCAGGATCCGCGTGGGGGCGTGCGGACTTGACGCAAAATGCCGAATTGATGATCCAATCGATTGGCAAGTTCAATGTAATCGATAATCAGGGACGCTTGCTTCTGTTACCCGGTTCATCCGGGTTTTCACAAACTGATCGCGATGACGGACCAGTGATTAATCTGTCCTATTGGGTTTTTGAGGCCTTTCCGCACTTTGCAGCAATCGACAAGACTGTAGACTGGAACAAGCTTTCAGATGCCGGCATTTCGCTTTTGGACGAGTCGGGTGGCGGTGCCGGGACTTTGCCGGCAGATTGGTTGTCTGCGAAGACGCGTTTGAGGCCAGCGAAGGGCTTCAAAGCTGAATTCGGATACAACGGATTGCGCATCCCGCTTTACCTGATGCGTGCGGGATTGACAGACCGCAAAAGGCTCGCTCAACTGCGTCACCTAATGGCTCCAGACGGCACAAATCTTGCGGTTATCGATGTTTCGAACGGTATTGTAACCGAAACTCTTGCTGATCCGGGTTATATCATTATTCCGGCGTTGATTGATTGTGTACTTGAGCGCAAGAAATTACCAGATTCCGTCAAGACGTTCAGCCCGACGCTCTATTACCCATCTACCCTTCATTTGTTGTCTCTGTCATTTGCTCATAGCCAGCACCCGGAGTGCCTATGAAAAAAATCACCATCGTCCTTATCCCAACTATTGTTGCAATTGCCGCTTTTACGGCAATCCAGCAAAACTACTTGCCGCTGTTCAGTGCTGCCAACGGCTCTGCCCGCTTCAGCGCGATAACTAATCGTGCTGCAGAAAAGACGAACGGATCATACGACATCGCACAAACCGGCACCGGTGTGGCCCCGCCCGGTGACAACACTGCAAGTCAGGTCGACGAGACGGCACTTCGTTATTTTGCTCGCCAGGGAGACCAGCGGCGGCTTGAAGCGGAAATCGCCCGTTTGCGGGCCCTTTACCCGAACTGGACGCCACCGGCCGACCCGACAGCCACCGCTCCGGTCGCCGATGTCGCACTGGACGAAATCTGGAAGCTATACTCGGCCGGCAAGCTTTCTGAAGCCCGCAGGGCAATACAGGAAAAGCAAAACAACGATCCGCAATGGAAACCGCCCGCTGATCTGCTGGCCCGCCTGGATTTGGCCGAAGCCAGAGAGAGGCTGGTTAATGCTTCCGAACTTAAACAGTACGATGCGGTAGTTCGTTTGGGTTCCTCGAATACAGCTCTTCTGACGTGCGACGATGTCGATTCACTCTGGCGCGTTGCCGAGGCTTTCGCGCAGACGAACCGCGCTGCTCGAGCAAAAGATGCGTATGCTTACATACTGGACAATTGCACCAAATCCGAAGAACGATTGGCAACGGTCCAGAAAGCGCTGCCTCAGCTTAGCCAGGCTGATCTTGACGAACTTCTCAAACGCGAGAAACAGCGGCCGGATGGAACAGGCGAGTTCGATAGCATACGTGATGATTTGGCTCGTAAAGCCATTGCGGCTGCAGGTGAAGACACCCAGATACTGGTGCCTCAGGCTGATCTGGTTCGAGTGGAGAAACTGGCCCGCGATATTGTTGAGCCGTCCGATCCATTGATTCTCGGCTGGTACTATTTTACACGGGGCGATGCCCAAACTGCGGAAAAATGGTTTAAGCTTTCCCATGATCGCGCCAAGTCAGCATCGTCCTCCCAAGGTCTGGCACTCACGATGATAGCACAATCGCGTTTTGCCGAAGCTGAAAGAGTTATTTATGAGTGGCGTGACAATTCGGACAATGCGCACGCAGTGTATATGGCTGCTGTCGCCAACCTTCTTGCACAAGATCCCCCGGTCCAGATTGCGCCTGTTGTTTTGCAACGAATTGTACCGGAAGTCATGCTGGCAAAGGATGCGAATGCGGCGCAGCAGCTTGGTTGGTATGCTTATCTTCTCAATCAGTTCGAGACTGCATCGGGATGGTTTTCAACAGCGCTTCACTGGAGACCGGATGACGAACCATCCTCCTATGGACTTGTACTGGCTCGTCAGCAAATGGGTGACGTGGCTGAGGTCGCTGCAATTCAAAAGCGATGGAGAGGACGATCAGAGAGAATTGCACGCCTGGGCGAGCCAAACGTCGGGCGCAGCCACCAGCTTGTGCCAATGGCAGAGCGGTTTGGTGAACCAATCAAATCTGAAACACAACCAGCGGAATTGCAAACTACAACAGCAGCATTGCCAAGTACGCATCGGGTTCCTTTAACACCGCCGTCGGTTGCTGACAGGGTTGCGGCAACTATTGCTCGAACTCCAGCATCCGTAGCTTCCGTGACTCCCGGGGGATCGACCTTTCCAAGAGCCCTTGAAGTGGACCGGCGGCAAGTGCCTGCTGCTGTGCACGCAGATGTACCAGCGCGCAGGAGACCACCAGGAAGTTGCGCAACGACTGTGGACCCGCAAACACTCACGCCCGAAAGCGCGCTAGTCCGGGGCTGGTGTTTGATGGACCTAGAGCGCCCCCTGGAAGCGGCGGCTGCATTCGAGCGGGCTGCGCTCAGTAACTCAGAATCAAGTCGCAGCGACGCCGCCTATGGTCAAAGTCTTGCCTATCTGCGAGTGGGACTTTCGGACAAGGCGGCCGTCGCGGCGTCCAAAGCGCGTCAACAACAATCGCGGCAGATCGAATTGCAGATTGCACTCTTGTCTGCAAAAGCGACGGAGGCCTTCAACGCCGGTCGTATGCCGGAAGCCGTACTTGCACTCGATCAACGCGCCAGGATAGCGCCTGAAAGGACAGATTTAATGGTGCTGCGCGGCTATGCCTACATGCGCATGCAACGTTTGTCCGATGCAATGCGTATATTCGAAGCGGTAGCTGCTACCGGCGACAAAGAAGGGCTGAAAGGTATCTCGGCTGTTAATTCAGCCCGCCGCCGCGACTATTAAGACGGAGTGATTGAGCTACAAGGATTTCAGATTTTAGTGCAATGAGTTTTTGATCCAGTCAACATCGCTGAAAACCAGCTTTAAAAAGAAGGTTATGATAGTCCATTGTCTGAAGAAATTATTCTGACTCAAGATCATGAAACTTATAGAATGGAGTTCCCGTAGTGTGCGTCCTTTCAGGAGCGCACAATGCTGCTTCATGCCCATGGCGACCTTGGACAGGTCTTCGTTAAAACTGAGACATATTTGCGGATTTTAACATCGACCAATATGGGAGGAACCGAGGTTGCACGAAGCCCTAGCCGGCCGGAATCTTCGGCAGCATATCCTCAGCGCGATAAAATCGAAGATGTCTTCAATCGGGCCCAGCCGCCGCTGACGACGAAAATCGGCAATTATGCACGGAATGTCTCACCTGCAAGACAATGGCGGTTCGGGCCGACGGGCCTGCTATTTGCCGATATAGGCGGCAAGGTCGTCGGGGCTGCCATTGGGGAAGGCGTGTTTCAGGTACTCCAGGAACGCCGACACGCGGGCGCTGAGAAGTCGTCGCGACGGATAAAGCGCCCATAGGGCGATCTCGGATCCCTCGACATCTCCCCAATGCAGCAGCGTGCCGTCGGCCAGATCGTGGCTTACCAGCGATATCGGCAGACGAGCGGCCCCAACACCTGCCCGAACGGCATCCCTGACCATGATGAGTGACGACAAGGCGAGGAGAGGCTCGATCCTGATCATCGCAGGCCCGCTGGATGTCGTGACCTTCCAGGTCTGCGGATTGGCCGAGCCGCGCACCACGCCGGGGACAGGAGGGCCAGCTTCAGTCGGGCGAGCGAAATCCGGGCTCGCCACGACAACGAGACGATCATGCAGAAAGGCTCGACCGACAAGTCTCTCGTCTGGATCCGGATTGACCCGGATGACCAGATCATACCCTTCCTCGATCATATCTACGGTCCGGTCCTCCGTGGTGATCTCCAGTTTCACGTCCGGATACTTCAGCGCGAAACCGGCAGCAATCTTTCCCATGGCCGTCTGCGACAGGAGGAGAGGGGCGCTGATCCGCAACCTTCCACGCGGCTTTTCCGCCCCTGAGGCGATGCTGACTGCTGTTTCATCCAGTTCCGTCAACAGAGCAGCTGTTCGTTCATAAAGGGCGCGCCCTTCCTGCGTGAGCTTCAGGTTGCGCGCCCCCCGTTCGAACAGACGAAGATCGAGCGAGGCCTCCAGTTGTGCGACCCGCCGGGAGAGGGTGGCCTTGGGACGGCCCGAAGCCCGCGCCGCCTTGCCGAAGCCACCATGACGAGCGACGAGATTAAAATCGGCCAGAGCGAGGAGGTCCATGTTTGTTCCACTTATGAGACGGCGTGTCTAAAATGACGGTCTATTGGATCGATATTGATCCAGTCATATTCGGGGTGTCAAGCAAACAAACCTGGAGACAATCCCATGACCATTCTCGTAACCGGCGCCACAGGCAATGTTGGCAGCCAGGTCATCGAACACCTCGTCAACCGCGGTGCTGATGTCCGCGCTCTGGTTCGCGATCCCTTCAAGGCAAACTTCCCGGCGGGCGTCGCGGTCGTGAAAGGTGACTTTCTCGACGTCGACTCGCTCGGCACCGCCTTCGATGGCGTATCAACCCTCTTCCTGCTGAACGCCGTCGTCCCCGACGAATTCACCCAGGCTTTGGTCGCCCTCAATGTCGCTCGCTCGGCCGGCATTGAACGGATCGTCTATCTGTCGGTGATCCATTCCGATATCTACGTGAACGTGCCGCATTTCGCCGGCAAGTTCGGCGTCGAGCGCATGATCGAGCAGATGGGATTCCACGCAACCATCCTGCACCCGGCCTACTTCATCCAGAATGATCTGATGATCAAGGATGCGATCACCGGCTACGGCGTCTACCCGATGCCCATCGGCGGCAAGGGGCTCGCCATGATCGACGTCCGCGATATTGCGGAGATCGCCGCCCTTGAACTGCTGCGTCGCGAACAGGCTGCACAGCCGCTTCCACTCAACCGCATCAACCTCGTCGGTCCCGAGACTTTGACCGGCACGGATATTGCCGCAATCTGGACCGATGTGCTTGGTCGCTCCATCACCTACGGCGGCGGCGAGACGCAGGCCTTTGAACAGACCCTCAAGCAGTTCATGCCCTCATGGATGGCTTATGACATGCGCATGATGGGCGAACGCTTCCTGACGGACGGAATGCTGCCCGAGGGTGGTGACGTCGAACGACTGACTGCCATGCTCGGCCGTCCGCTCCGCTCCTATCGCAACTTCGCCTCGGACGTCTCTGCCGCCTGACGGCAGGACATACCAACCGAATTCATAAACAAGGACCATCATCGTGATCTATTCGACCGCTACCGTCCCGGTAAATCCGGAAGGTGAAACAAAGCTAACCCGGGAGCAGGCTTGGAAGGGCATGGAGCTGAAGGCGCGCGATGCGCGCCTGTTTCTCCCGCCAGACCTATGCGCGCGCTGTGATGTTGTGGAGGAAAGCGCAACTTATTTCGTGCGTGAAGCCACGATCGCGGGCTCTGACATCAGGGAGATCATTACCCTCGAATCGCAGAGCAAGGTCACTTTCTTTCAGGCAACCGGCCGCCGCCAGGGCACCATCGTCAACGAACTGTTCGAGGACGAGACCGGCGCGCTGCAGCTTCGATTCTATTGCTATCTCGGGTTGCGTGACAAGGAGTCGAACGGTCTCGAGAAGCAGGCAGAGCAGACGCAGTTCGACAGCGACAAGGGCTACAGATCTGCCTTGCTGTCGACGCTGAAGCGGACCCGCGAACTGCTCGCAGAGGGCCGGCTCCGATCACCAATATCAACAACCCCAACAGGGCTGCCTCTCGAGAGGCGCCCTGCCTTTCAAGAGGACAAAAGTCATGACCATGTCCATGAATGAAACAAATCGCGCCGCTACACCGAAGATCCTGGTCCTCGGTGCGACCGGGCCAACCGGCCATCACATCGTTGGCCAGGCTCTGAGCCGCGGCTATGATGTCACCCTATTGCTGCGCTCCCCGGGAAAAGCAACCGATCTAGAAGAAGCAAAGCTTGTTGTCGGGGATGCCCGGGATGAGGAGGTGCTTCGCCAGGCGGTAAAGGGTCGCGATGCAGTCATCAGCGCCCTCGGCACACCCGCAAGTCCGTTTCGTGAAGTCACCGTTCTCTCGACCGCGACCCGAGCCCTCGTCAAAGTGATGCAGGCGGAGCGGGTTTCGCGGCTTGTCAGCATCTCAGGTATCGGCGCTGGCGATAGCAGAGGACACGGCGGTTTTCTGTTCGACAAGCTTATCTTTCCGCTGCTTTTGCGGAAAGTTTATGCTGACAAGGACTGTCAGGAAGCCATCATCAAGGACAGCGGGCTTGACTGGACCATCGTCCGCCCCTCCATTCTCAACAACAAGCCGGGAGGTAAAGCGGTTCGCACGCTGACTGATTTGAGCGGTTTCCATGGCGGCGCGATTTCGCGTGAGGACGTTGCCACATTCGTGTTGGACCAGGTGGTCGGCGATGCCTGGGTGCATCGCTCGCCATTGATAACCTGGTAACAGAGACGCATCTGATGCTCCCTGATAGTTCCAGCATTCCGAGCCGGCGAGGGCTCGGGCGGCTGCAGACTTTATCAAGGTGTTTTTCCATTCGGCTCGAAAACATCCCGGATTCGATATTTGAACAGCATACATTACCGGAAGCCTGGCGCCCTGTCGGCCGTCATGCTGCCATATTCCGTAAGATCGGCCTCAACGAAGCCGCGCTTACGGAATTGTCAACGAGGCCGGTTTTTCGCAATTCCTCGTGCAGCTGTATCGTCAGCATGTTCAGTGCCGCGTTGGAGGCATTATATCCAATGAACCGCTGCGAATAACAGGTCGAACTCGGATCACTATTGAGCGCCAGCGACCAGGCGACTGGCCAGATTTACGATGCGAGCTGCAGGGGCCACCTCCAGCAAAGGCTGCATTGCCTGCGTAACGCCAGTGCACCTGTAAGGTTTACTTCCATTACGTGGCGCACTGCATCGACCGAAGTGTGGCGGCGGCAGCCGCTGTTGCGAGATCGTCAAGTCAATCCAACGGACTGCGCGACCAGATTTTGCGATGCCGGATTTTCGACTGCGGCCCGTGCGCGTTCGTCGTCCCGCGCGGCGATGACAACATGAATGCCTGCATGCGGAGAGTCATTTTTTTTCAGCTCGGTTTGATTTCCCAAGACCGGTGGATTTCGCGACCTTCGAACGAACTGCGGAATAGTTAGGTGCCACCATAGGGTAATCGCCCGGAAGGCTCCATTTGCTGCGGTACTGTTCCGGCGTCATGTTAAATTGAGTCTTGAGATGTCTCCGCAAAGATTTGAATCTCAAGCCGTCTTCCAGGCAGATAATGTAATCGGGCGTAATTGACTTTCGGATATCGATACGCTGGTTGATGGATTGGCGATGAGTTATCGGTTCTTGCTTGATAGTACCTGTCAAGGAAAGAGCACGCTGCACGCTATCGATGACCGTCGGAAGATCAGTAGTTCGAATGGCGTTATTGCTGACATAAGCGGCCACCAGTCCGGCAGTAAGTTCGAGAAGCTTGGCATTTTGCGAATTATCTTCCATCGGCAAACATAGTTCTCCCTTTGGAGACGTCCAATGTCTACAGCCGGAGCAGTGCCTTGGCCGCATTTGAACGAGGCTCGAAGAACAGTGTGGGAGAATAAATTATAATGGCAAGCACATCAAAGGAGCTAAGCCCAACCGTTAGATCCGGTAAGCCCTCACTGTCCATCGGGGTCAGAGCCAAGTGTAGGGTATCTATTTAATCAGTCGACTTGACCAATTATACCTGCGCATTGCCAACACGAACAATACAGTGAGCATAATTGTCTCCATCACTTCCTGTGTTCGATCCATAAACGTAACTGGATGTGACAAGCGGTCGAGCATCCAGATTATCGCCACGTGTAAACAATAGAAACCGAGAGTATACTTGCCTAGCTCGGCGGCCAGTTTCAGAACACCCCGGTTTGCCTTCAGTGTAGAGCAATAAAGAAACACACCGCATGCATACGCGACTGTTCCAAAATAAAAGTTGATGTCGTCCGCAAATCCCCGAATTTCGCTGACAAAGAGGAGATCAGCTTCAGCGAGTTGACAAAGAAGCCCGGTTCCCGCGAGCAATAAACAATGCGCTGGCGATGGCGCAAATTGTTTCCTCTTGAAAAAATATCCTATCGCAATAAAGAAAAATCCGAAAAAAGGCCCGTTGCGGACATCCCAATGCATGTCGGGCAGACCGGGATAGTTTTCAAATTCTCCGTATGAAAGCCCAAGACAATAAAGGACAGCTCCAAATCCGAGAAGCACGGTCTGACTGAAAAAACGCTTGAGTATGATAAATAATGCAAGGCAAAAACCAAGTGATGGCAGAAACCACAAATGAAATCCTGGCCCACCGTTAATTAGCAAATCTTTGAGAAAATACGCACTGAAAAAGACCGTCACCGGAGGCGGGGACAATACGATGTAGAATATCGCCCATACGACGAATAAAGGAAATAATCTCCGGATCTTGCTTGTTAGTTCGTTCCAGAAGCCCTTTGGCTTTTGAGAAAGGAAGAAACCAGATGCAAGAAAGAAGAATGGAACCGCGAAACGGCAGATCACATCGAGGATGGCGCGCCAGGACACCGTACCGGAATCGTGCGTCGGGAATACATGAAGTATTACAACGGCTATAAAAGCAACCCAACGACCAGCGTCAATGCCAGCGTGCCGTGCCGAACTTGTGCTAATCGGAGGAGACGGATTTATCAGCTTCACAGATGTTGCCTTCGGCCGGTGCATATGAAGAAGCTAGAGGGGAACAATGCCCTGTGATTCCAGAAATTGAGAAACTGGTAACAGGAGGCCGTCGCCTACCCGAACTACGTCGTAGGTTTCATGCTCCAGGGCTTTGAGGGCCTCCTCGAAAGTATCGAACGCATCAAATTGCGCGCCCCGTCGGGACTGTCCTATAGAGATCAATACCACTGGCTGCGTTCTCATCAGTATCCCCCGGTTCTTCTGTAGATTTAATTTAATGCGGTTACTCCGCCATTGAAGGTATCAATTGGAGTTAGGAAGCCGTTCGCAGAGCGGGTCGGGATCTGATCCTTGAGTTGTTTTTGGTCATAAAACAGCTCCGTTCCATCCAGGATGTCGATGACCTACGCCTTAGTAGGTAAAATCTAACTCCATGTATTGAATGTCTAAACGTCAGCAATCATCGTACATTTTTTTCACAATCTATTTGCCGACACAAACAATGGCCGATTGGGGGAAGATGAAAAGTCTTCGCTGGTGAATCACGGGGAACAAAGCTATGAAAATTCTTATCACTGGCAACATGGGTTACGTCGGACCCGTTGTGGCAAAGCGTCTGCGCCGTGTCTTTCCGCATGCCAGATTGGTAGGAGTAGACAGTGGTCTGTTTGCCCATTGCCTGACGGACAGTGTTTTTCCCGAAACCGTCCTGGATGAGCAAATCTTTGCTGATGTCCGGGACTTGGAAAGCGATGTTTTCAAGGGTGTCGATGTCGTCATCCACCTTGCAGCAGTGTCGAATGATCCGATGGGCTCCCGTTTTGAGCAGGTCACTGAAGAGATCAATCAAAATGCAACGATTCGCGTGGCTCGGCTCGCCGCGGAAAATGATGTGAAGCGTTTTATTTTTGCGTCCAGTTGCTCGATGTACGGATATGCTGAAGGTGGCGCTCGCACTGAGACGGATGAGCTGAACCCGCTCACCGCATATGCTCGATCGAAAGTGGGAGCAGAGATCGGATTGCAGACGGTCAGCGCCCACGGCAATATGGTCATTACTGCACTGCGGTTTGCGACCGCTTGCGGTTTTTCAGGCCGCACACGCCTCGACCTTGTACTCAATGACTTCGTGGCATCAGCGCTTAATGCAGGACGCATATCCGTTTTGAGCGACGGAACGCCATGGCGGCCATTGATCCATGTTGAAGACATGGCCCGCGCTGTTGAGTGGGCTATAGTCCGTTCACCGGATCATGGTCGATTTCTGGCGATCAATGCGGGCTCGGAAGAATGGAACTATCAAGTACATGAACTGGCCGAGGCTGTGCAGCAGTCAATGCCTGGCGTGGATGTCCACATCAATAAAAATGCACAGCCGGACAAACGCTCGTATCGCGTGGATTTTTCACTCTACAGAGATCTGGCACCGGACCATCAGCCTCGGATCATGCTCAAGGAAGCCATTGAAAATCTCCGTGACGGGCTGACTGCGGCGAGCTTTGACAGTCCGCCTGACCGTCCTGCTTCTTTGGTTCGATTTAACGTGCTTGGAATGCATCTGGAGCAAGGCCGGCTCAGCCCGGACCTGCGCTGGACCACTACCTTGACTCCCAATAAACCGGAAATTTCCGTTGCTGCCGAGTAGACCTTACGCATCGAACCCTGAAAATAAACCCGCATAGCTGGTTTGGCCCGCTGATGGCACAGGAGCAGAAATGATATTTCAAGACACGGGACTGGTCGGCTCATGGCTTATTGACCTTGAAAAGAAAGGTGACGAACGCGGATTTTTTGCGAGATTCTTTTGTGAAGACGAGTTTTCGAACAAGGGGCTGGAAACAGACTTCGTCCAGATAAACACATCCCTGAGCGTTGACGCCGGTACGTTGCGCGGCATGCACTATCAGCTTTCACCATCAGCGGAGGTGAAAGTGGTGCGCTGTATCAAAGGTGCGCTGTGGGACTGCATTATCGATCTGCGTCCTCACTCACCAACCTTTCGGAAATGGTACGGCGCTGAACTGAGCGAAGAAAATCGCACAATGCTGTATGTCCCACGTGGTTTTGCTCACGGCTTTATTACCCTGAGGGCCAATACCGAAGCATTGTACCTGGTCAGCAATCGCTATGCGCCGGCCGCAGAACGCGGGCTTCGATGGAATGACCCTGTATTTTCAATTGAATGGCCGCGGACACCTGTCGAAGTATCGGTGAAGGATCGATCCTGGCCTGATTTTGATCCAGTGTTTCACGGCACAGACGTTTTCCGGTCCGAGACACTCAACAATTCGTCCATGCCCACCGGAGTATCAGCATGATCATTGTCGACAGAGCCATCAAGGCGCGTTTAGCTACCGGGCGTCCGGTAATAGTGGGAATGTACGGCATAGGATTCATGGGCCGGGGCCTGTTGATCAACGTCGAGCGCTATATGCCGGTCCTTCGTGTTGCTGCCATTTGCAACAGGAATGTCGCACGCGCCGTCGATGCGTTCGTCGCCGCTGGCATCGACCGTGAAGACGTTATTGTTGTGTCAGGTCAGGCGTCGTTCTCTACCGCGTTGGAACAAGGCAAACGCATCGTCACGGACGATCCTCTCCTGATAGCAAGGTCTCCCCAAATCGACATTGTCCTGGAAGCAACCGGACATGTTGAATACGGCGCAACCGTTACGATCGAATGCATCGCAAACAAGAAGGATGTTGTTTCTCTCAATGTAGAACTCGATGCAACCGTAGGGCCTTTGCTGCGCGTCAAAGCCGAAGAGGCCGGGGTAATATTCACCGGCGCGGATGGTGATCAACCTGGCGTGACAATGAACTTGGTTCGCCACGTCGAAGCCATGGGCTTGCGGCCCCTGGTTTGCGGAAATATCAAAGGCCTTCAGGACCGATTTCGCAATCCGACAACTCAAGAGTCCTTCGCCAGGCAATGGAACCAGACTCCCAGCATGGTTGCCAGCTTCGCCGACGGCACAAAGATGACCGCCGAACAAACTATCGTTGCCAATGCCCTTGGTCTGAAGGTTCCGCAAAGAGGAATGATCGGGCGGGAACACCTTGGCCACGTCGATGATCTGGTAGATTTCTATGATGTCGAAAGACTGCGTGAGCTTGGAGGAATTGTCGACTACGTCGTGGGTACCCGGCCCAGTCCTGGAATTTATGTTTTGGCAGAGGCTCGCGATGACAATCAAGCTTTCTTCCTCAATCTTGGCAAACTGGGAAAAGGGCCACTGTACAGTTTCTACACGGCCTGGCACATGACCGTATTGGAATTTGGCATATCAATCGCCCGTGTAGCACTTTGCCGTGATGTCATTATCGGAACGACTGACGCGCCATCAATGGACGTCATAACGATGGCCAAACGTCCACTGAAGAAAGGGGAGACGATCGATGGTATGGGGGGATACCTCACCTATGGCACGGGCGAAAACTACGAAGTCGGCAGGCAGGAACGGCTCTTGCCCATGGGGCTTGCAGAAAACTGCCGTTTAAAGCGCGATATCGACGTTGATGAGGCGCTTACCTATGACGATGTCGAACTACCCGACAGCACCGTCGTTCATGCTCTGCGCCGGGAACAAGATGCGCTTTTCCCTCTGACCTTTCCAGCTCTGCAGCCTTCCCGGCCAGGTTCTCCAGACAATTTACCCGACCAATCGACCGAGTCACTTGAAAGAGTATAGCCCCATGAAAGTTGTCATTTTTGCAGGCGGTTTTGGTACCAGGTTGACTGAAGAAACAACGGCGCGTCCGAAACCAATGGTCGAAGTGGGCGGGCGTCCGATCATTTGGCACATCATGAAGATTTACGCGCATTATGGATTTACGGATTTTGTTGTTCTTGCCGGCTATAAAGCCGAAGTAATCAAATCCTACTTTCTTGATTACTTCATGCTCAACAGTGATTTCACCGTAGATCTTGCGTCCGGTAACGTCAGCTGGAATCAGAAAGAAGCAGAGAACTGGACGGTTACCGTTCTCGATACAGGCTTGGATACAATGACAGGCGGCCGGTTGAAGCGCGCCCGTAAAGTCATCGGCAACGAGCGGTTCCTGCTAACCTATGGCGACGGCGTTTCCAATACCGATATACCGGAATCGATACGTACGCACGAACAGGGTGGTAACTGGGTCACGCTGACAGCTGTGACACAGCCGGGAAGGTATGGGGCCCTTGGCCTGTCGGATGATTCAGCAAAGGTCCGTGCATTTCGTGAAAAGGTGGCCGGAGACGGTGGCTTGATAAACGGGGGGTTTTTTGTGTGTGAGCCAGAAGTGTTCGACCTTATTGATGGTGATGAAACCGTTTGGGAAGAACAGCCTATGGAGCGGGTGATCGAGCGTGGAAAGCTGGGGTCGCATTGGCATCAAGGCTACTGGCAAAGTATGGACTCGCTGCGTGACAAGTCAGTGCTGGAGAAGTCTTGGGCGGATGGCAGTGCACCATGGAAAATTTGGGCCTGAGGGATAAATACATCGGTTTTCAGATGCCCAGATAAACCAACCTTGTGAATCTGATCGGTAGGAATGCATATGAAAAAGACGCCGCTGGTAGCAGTCGTTACACCAACTTACAACGGTTCCCGCTACCTGGCTGACACCTTGGCGTCCGTGCAGGAGCAGACATGGCCCAATCTGGTTCATGTTGTTCTGGACAATAACAGCAGCGATGGTACCGCGGCTATCGTTGAAAGCTTCACAGGCGGGAAAGTCCCTGTCTTGTATTCACGCAATGAAACTACGCTGCCACAACGGGAAAACTGGAATAGGGCGTTTTCGCTGGTTCCCAAGGATTGTGAGTACGTTCGGCTCCTGTGCGACGACGATACAATCTACCCCAATTCTATCGAGAAAATGGCTGAGCTTGCCGAACGGGATGACAATATCGGAGTCGTGGGTAGCTACGATGACGGGCATCTTAAAGATTTTCGCTGGCCCGCTCAGCGTGAAGTCTTTGACGGTCAAGAAGCCCTGGCAAGGGCACTGACAGGACAGGGAGTGATTATGCCGATTCAGATGATGTGGCGTCGTAGTATTGTCGAACAGCGGACACCACTTTTTGACCATTCCATTGCAGGCGGCGCATTTGATATGGACACAGTATTCGACCTGTTGACGCGTTCGAAATTCGGATTCGTGCACGAGAGCCTTGGTTTTACGCGCGCCCATCCAAATTCGGTTTCTAACCTTGTCTATGGCCCCGGGACTCACTCCAACACCAGAGACCATTTTGATCTTTTACTAAAATACGGTCAGAGGGCGCTGTCAGGACGTTATCAGGAGACACTTGTGCATTTTCGACGCATCTATGTGCGGCAGATCCTGTTGTGGTGGTGGAAGGATGCAGGAGCGACGGATATCAAAAACCACGTTTCAGCATTAGAGCGCGGAGGTTTTGCTTTTGGCCCACTGCTGGTCCTTGATGCTTGCGTGGACTGGCTTCTGCGCAAGCTCAGTTTACGAACTCATCACCAGGGTGGGTTCGTCCCGCCACATACAATTACCGGCAAGCCCAATTCATAATGTGGGAGCAAATGGACGTTGGCAATTTTCGGGAAAATACGAGCCACTACCTAACGAAAGTCCGAAATCCGGACTTCAGGATTGAGGGACGATGACTGAGGTTACTATCGGCAAGTCTCTACACAACAGCATGGTGTGGAACGCTTTGAACATGCTGACCACCCAGATAGCCGGATTCCTGATTTTCCTGATTATTGCCGGCAGAATCTCCCCGGAAATATTCGGCCTCGTAGCACTTTCCGCAGTTTTGGCAGATATTCTCATGAATGAGGGGCGGACGGCTGGCATGGATGCAATCATTCAGCAGAATGATTTCCAGCCAAGAAGTCTAAACTCCGCGTTCTATAGTTTGACGGCAGTCTCTGTCGTGTTTGCGCTGGCCTTGGTCATCCTTGCGCCTTACGTCGCCAACTGGCAGGGCAAGCCCCTGGTTGCACAATTTATGCCCGTTTTTGGAATTTTGGTACTTTTTGTTCCATGGCTGTCTGTGATGGATGCCCTGATCATGAGAAATCTTGACTTCAAGATCATGACACAGCGTAATATTGCCAGCACGATCGTGGGGGGCGGGGCAGGTATTGCCTTTGCATTTTCCGATTGGGCAATATGGGCGCTCATCATCCAGCGCAGTGTTTCGACAGCCGTTACGGTCGCTTTTGAATTCAGTTATACCCGCTGGCATCCGGGCTTGTCGGCCGACAGGAACACCGCCGTAGCAATAGCAAAGCGGTTTTTTCCGCTCTGGGCGATTGGAGCGTTCAATCTGCTGTTGCACAGGATAGCGACTTTTGTTTTCGGGTTGCGTTATAGCGCGCATGTCCTTGGTTTGTTGCGTGCTGCGGATCGAATAAACGAGTCAATCCAGGCACCTTTGATCAGCCCGCTCTACTCTCTTTGGCTGCCGCTTATGACGCGTGTGCGCGGGGATAAGGCGAAGGAACGCGAAATATATGTTGCAATAGTCAGGACAGCCGCTTTTTTTGCGATGCCGGCGTTTGCGGGCTTGTTCGTTGTGGCGAACGACATAGTGGACCTCATCTTGCCCGAACGATATTCTGATGTAGCATCGCTGATGCGGGCGCTGTCGATTGTTTCACTGTCTATTCCGTTCGTATGGTTCAATACGTTGGCCATGAATGCATTGGACATGAACAGGACCTCTTTAATTTTTAGTGTTTGTTCCGTTTCTGCCTGCATTATCGCTCTTTTGTTGTCCGGTGGCGTTTCTCCGGAAGAAGCAATCCTCTGGACTTCAGCACCAGCCTTTGTAATCGGAATTGCCGGTAATATAATTATTCATCGTCGGCTGGCACTTTCGCATTGGGAAGCTTACGCAGGGTTGTTGCCGGCCATAATTGCTGCTGGAATCATGGCCATTGCAACGATCTTCATTCGCATGGAACTGGGCCAGTTTCATCCAGCACTAAGGTTGACAGCCTGCGTATCTATCGGAGGAGCAATCTATTTCGGCTGGCTGGCCCTTTTCAACAGACGATGGCTTGTGGAGCGCATTGATCTTTTGCGAGGTCGATCTGCGTAATTCCCTGGAGGTCAGAACGTTCGCACTTGAAACAAATACCCTAAACGCGGTCGAGAGATTCGGAGATCGATTCCTCGTTTCCATAAATTCGTTGCATCAGTGCTTTGTCGAACGCCTTCAGCTTCCTGTCCGAGTAGCGTCGAAATAACTTGTCAGATATCCGCGACACCGCGAGACCGACTTTTTGACGCCGTGTGAACGACTTTTCAAGCCTGGAATTTTCGCTGGCAATCACTTCCCGATTGTTCGCACCGTGAATGGTCGTGCTGTAACCAAGCTCCATGACAGGAAATGGGTAGAGAAAAGTGATCGGTAATCGAGTACACCAAAACCTGTCGATCAGATCGTCAATCGGCCGATTAAGAGCGTTCAGCGACAACAGATGATTCAACAACTGTGCAGCGCCGGTTCTCGATAGAACATAGGCTTGAGTCCCGAGTAACGGCCATGAGCCACGATAGAAAGTATATCTGCCGACGCTGCTTATGTATCGGGAGGGTACGAAATACCGAGCGTAGAGTTTGAGGTAATGAAGATCTAGTTGCTTCATCACCTCAGCCAACCCGGCAATATTGAAAAACGGGTCGAACTGGACATCGTCTTCCATGATCAATACATTTTGCAAATCACTGTCCAGAAACTTTCCAAGCATTGCAATATGGCTTGCAGCACAGCTTATCTCGCCCTTCGAAAGGACAGAGTGGCGAGCTCGGAAAGCTATATCGGCCTCATAGGGAATAGGAAGTCTGTCTGCAGCCAACGGCTCGAAGAATTCCCAGTGACGATAGCCCATTTTGGAAAACATGGCGGTGATGGTCTCACGCCGCTCCGTTGAATTTTTCAAGGAGAGAACATAAACGCCAATTTCAGCGAGTGTATCAACAACCATTTTGCTCTCTTCAGTAAAAAAGTTCAAAGCTATGCACGCAGAAAATTCACAGCTGCGGATATGGCAGTTCACGATGATAGGGGAACGTGGTGGAATAAACCGGATTGTCCGCATGGCGTTTTATAGCGATTTGGCCGGCAAGGTAATAAAGCAGGAATGATCCAATTGTGTAAGGCTGCATAAAATCGATTTCGAAAAACGATCTAATGAGCAACAGAATGGATACACCAAACAAAAGATGTGCGCTGTGCGCGCGGGGATAAATCAGCAGCCGGCGAAGATTGCCGAAAACCACAACCGCCAGAATTGTTCCAATCAGGACAAGGCCAACGTACCCGAGCTCCACGAGCACCTCGATATAGGTATTATGAAAATGAAATCCGCTGCGATTGGCGATATAAAATTCATCCCATAGTCGTTCAGCTTCAGAAAAACCCTGCACCCAGTATGCTTGATATCCTATTCCCAGTAGTGGAGAGGTTTGAAAGGCCCTCAACCCCTCTTGCCAGAGATAAGTGCGACCGGTGAGCGTCGTGTCCTTGCCAAATGCTCCGAGGATTACATCAAGGACGCCGCTGTTCAATGCGATGCCAGCACCCGCTATGGCGACAATCAACAATACAGAAAAAAAGACCTTCCTGTAACGCGGGGGAAACAAAAGACTGAAACCGAGCGTCAAGCTGATAACGATTGTGGCGGCGGTTGCGATAATGGAGGTTGCCGAACTGGAATACAGCAGGCAGTAGACTGCCAGCGTGCCGCCGATAAGAGAAATTATTCTCCATTTCCGTGAAGCCCGCATGATAAAAAAACTGCCAAAAGCAAAATAGACGCCAAGCGAGGCAAAAAACCCGAGCTGGTTTTTGGACGAGAAAGCTCCGACAAAATCATAAGTACCATCCAGTTCATCATACTGAAATTCGCCGAAAGCCAGCGAGTAGAGCAGTACTGTAGCAACACCGATTGTCATGCCGCGCATGAAGCTGGATGTGCTGACCGTTCGGGAAGCAATCAGGGCACATATGATTGTCGTGCCATATTGGATGCCCGCGCGAATGGTGACGGAAGGTGCAGCTGACCAGGCAAACGACAAGATTGCCAATATGACGAAGGAAAATATCCAGTAAAACCTTGTGTAGTTCCCCAATACTCTGCGGTAATCCAGAAAAACCAATGGCAGCCATAACGCGTAGAAGACCAGAATGGAGAGAAACCCGAAGACTATGGAATACGCAAACACGAAAACCGACGCTGCGATTGCCGCACTGGCATAATGCTCATTACGCTCGGGATCTATAAAAGTGGACTTACGCATAATATTATCTCGGGGGCACAACCGCTGATTATGCAGGGTTTCGTGAAACAGCAACTTTTACCATATCACCTGGCATGAGCAGCGTATCTTCTTTAGCCGCAGTTTCCGTAACCTTGCCGTCCTTGGCGCGCACAATCGTATAGTTCAGTAAAGGAGCCACCATGCCGGTTGCTACGGCAGACTCCGGCGCATTGACCAGTGCTTCAGCCATGAGCTTTTTATACATGACCAGTTTCAGGTTATTTTCATCAAGTGCAGCTTGAGTAGTGCGATTTTCAACCGTCAGGGCCGCTTTGCGCGTGTTGGCGAGATCAGAAGCATCACGCGTGGCTTTGTTGACTTCCTGTTTTGCTCTCAAGGAGGCTGTATCGAGATCAAGAAGCTTTCCTTCCATATCTGCTACCGTCGTTTTCAAGTCCATGACCCTGGAATTGACCACAAGCCCCTTGTCAGCCAAGCCACCAATGCTTCGCAATTCGTCTTTCGCCAGGCCTAGTTGCCTGTTTTGTACAACCATTTTTTTCTCGAGCGAGATAATTTCAGCTTCGTACAGAGCTTTCAGTTCCTGCAAGGCGCTTAATTGCAGATCCACCCCGTTCTGTTTGGACACCATGATTTCTTTTTCAGCGGAAATCAGAGCAGCAGATTGCGGATCTTTCGCGATCTCGGCCGGCATGGTGATTTCCGGTTGATTTTGTAGTTCCGCCTGAATGCGGGCGAGCGCCGCGATCAATCGATTCCGCTCGGCGATTAAAACGGCATAGCTCCCTTCCGCATTGAAAAAGTCGCGCTCAAAACGCTGCCCCTCATCCACCGATCGGCGCACGCCACCCGCCAGGCTAACAGCTTTCAATACCGTCATATCGGGTTCAAAGATGTACTTCCCGGGTAGCTGCACCAGCCCGGACACATACACAGGACGAAACTCGACAATCTCGACAGATGTTTCGGGCAGATCGACCAAACCGAGTTTCTGCTGCAACGATCGACTGATGGCGTCAGCAGCATCCTTGGGCGTTTTGCCGGACACTGGAATAGATCCAGCAAACGGAAGGGTTAGGTTTCCCGAAGAAGTAACCGTATAGGTGGATGTAATTGTAGGCCATTCGCGAAAAGTTCCCTCGGCCGTCTGCCATTGAACGACCTTCACCGATACCTTGTCCAAAGCACCAAGTGAATAATCCGATGCGTGTGCAAGCCCTGTACAGCTACAAACAAGTGCAATGCCCAGGCCGCAAACAGCGCCTTCCAGACGGCGCCATGAGTTTTGGAGCAGGGGCTCAATTCTCCTTGCTATCAGTTCGGTTAACACGAATTCACCTCCAAAATTGCTGCGTATTGATTTTTATAAGTTGACGCAGACAATGCTGTTGTCCGTTAAATTAGCCATCCCGTCGTGATTTCATTGAGCCACAACGCGAAGGCGCTATTTCACAGCGGCACTAATACGACCCCTTGGCGGTGTACACGGCCGGTATAGTCTTTAGAATGATGGCCACGTCGCCGATGAAGGACCAGTTCTCGACATATCCTTTGTCAAAGGCGACGCGTTTGTCGTAAGAAACATCGCTTCGGCCGCTGATTTGCCAGACTCCGGTCAGACCAGGACGTGATCGCAAATAAAAGGCGGCAGAAGTCCCGTAGTACTCGAGTTCCTCAAACACGATGGGCCGCGGCCCGACAATACTCATCTGCCCGGAAATAATGTTGATGAGCTGAGGGAGTTCGTCCAGGCTCAGCTTGCGTATTACCGCACCGACGTTCGTAACCCTTGGATCACACTGAAGTTTTCGATTGGCATGCCATTCTGCTGATGCTGCAGGGTTCCGGGCAAGATAGGATTCAAGCACGATTTGTGCGTCGGTTCTCATCGTTCGAAACTTCAGACACTTGAATGTCTTTCCTCCTCGACCCACGCGGGTATGGCCATAAAATATGGGACCACCATCACTTGATTTTACCAAGAGCGCCAGCATCACAAAGAGAGGAGAAAGCAATACCAAGCCAGTAATGCCCGCGGTAATATCGAATATCCTTTTGATATACCCGCCGACTGCGGCACTTTCTGAGATGTCTGCATCATCGAAGAACGGAGAACCGGCCAACTTTACCGAAGGCTTCATTTTATGCTCCAAATCAGTCTGTAAAACTAATGAAACGTTAACAGAAAAGCTGCGCGTTGCAACGCACACAAAACCAGCTAAAAGGAATTAAGCTTGACTGATCTGGGATAAAACCAAGGATACTAAAACAAAACAAAAAATACGCATAAATAAAACCTCATCATTTCATCGTATAAGTTCGATATTTGCTGTACATCTACTATTCCCAAATGGAGATTTTCTGGTAAAATTAAGAAATTGAGCTTATTTAAGTCCGGATCAATATCATTGTAGTCTTCTATGATAGATCGGTAACTAGCTATAATTTGTAAGTTTTTATCGAACTATATTAAGTCGTTTTCCTTTTCACCCGCTCAAAGATCATTGCATCGCTTACATGGAAACGACGCTAGTCAATTCGATTTAAATGATCGATTTTCCACAGACAGCTCGCAGATGTTGCTTTCCTGACACAGGCTGAATGCACCTACGCAGCCTGCCAATCCGTCCGCTACGCCTTGTGCAGCTCGCTTTAATTCAATAGTATGTCTTTTTCTATCTTAACCCGATTTTACGAAAGCAATGCTTAAGTGCTGCGGTGTTTTTCGGTTCAATTTTCTCTTGCTGAAATTTGACCGATCATAGGCTAAGGGAGCAGGCCAATGAAGTTGCCACGATTTCTGATCGGTTTCATTGCGGTCCTCCTTTTGTTCGGAACCGTGACGTATGTCTTCAGCCAGAACTTATGGACCACTTTTGTTCAAACTCTCATCTGTGCGTTTGTCATTCAGATAGGGTACTTCCTGATTGTACTAGCGATGGTGAAGGTCAGGCAGCGCCAATATTCTTCGCAACCGAATGTGGAAGAAGAAAATGGCTCAGGGAAATCGCAACCAGCCCTTCATGCCCCTCGCTTGAAGCATACCCGCTGATGTGGCCTGATAATGAGGTAATCAACGGAGCTGATGCGTTGAGATGGTAGACGGAGTGTGTACTGTAATCGCTGCGCGAAATGCCTCTCCAACGATTGCACGAGCTATTCGTTCAGCCCTGCGCGATTCCTTCGTGGAAGAAGTCGTGATTATCGACGACGCATCCCATGATAATACCGCCGAAGTCGCACGCCAATGTGATGACGGGACGAGACGTTTGAAAGTAATTCGATTTGAAACCAACAGGGGTCCGGCCGCGGCTCGTAATCACGCCTTTGAGTGCTCAAGAGCGCCCGTGATAAGTATCCTTGATGCAGACGACTTTTTCATTGATGGCAGATTGTCAAAAATGATGCCGATCGACGGTTGGGATATCATTGCCGATAATATCGCATTCATTGACGAACGCGACGGCGATACATTCGATTGCGAAGCGGTTGCCGCATTCGACGGCCTGATATGGCAGCTGGACCTCGCCACCTTCGCCAGGCGCAATATCAGCAGACGTGGTGCACGGCGCGGTGAACTCGGTTTTCTCAAGCCTCTCATCCGAAGGGAGTTCCTCGAAAAACACCAACTCCGATACAACGAACGACTGCGCTTGGGTGAAGACTACGACTTATATGCACGCGCGTTGGCGGCGGGGGCTGTCTTTTATCTGACGAACAATTGTGGTTACGCGGCGGTTATCCGTGCAGATTCGCTCAGTGGACAGCATTCAACTGAAGACCTGGCTAACCTGGCAGCAGCGTCAAACGCCTTGTTGAGCGCAAACCTGCCGTCAGAGGCGGCCCGTGCCGTGCAAGAACATGCATCGCACGTGCGTGCCAAATACCTTCATCGAAGCTTTCTCGACACAAAATCTCGCAAGGGTTTGTCCGCGGCGGTGTTTGACGCACTAACTGATCCGCCCGGATTTGCCCGCACCGCGAGAGAAATATTTCTGGATAAGTTTGATGTGTTATCGCGAAGTTCAAAGCCCGGCTCGAACACAGCGCAAATAAGATATCTTTTCGAAAATGGCCAAATAAACAGCAATTAACTAAATTTGATCACGAGAATCTCAATCGATGTAATTATCACGCCGGGTAGCTCAATCTTTCCCGCATAGACTACACTGACGCTTGTTCGAAATCACGGGATAACAACCCGGTTTGATGAAGTACATCTATCTGTTCGTACTTTCAGATGAAGAAAGCGTGTGATGAAGTATCTGCGTGTCAGTTATATTATGATCATCCTCACGATCGGGGCGTCAGCTGCGACCGCTGCATCATCGTCCGAAAAGCCCGGCGGTTCGTTCGTCGAAACCTTCACAGAGCTAAATTCAGATCGCTGGTATGTGTCTGATGGATGGACTAACGGCGATCACCAAAACTGTGTCTGGTCGGCCGAACAGGTCGCAGTCAGCGAGGGTGTACTGACGCTTGGTTTTGCAGAAGAAACGACCAGGGAACGCAAGTACGTCTGCGGAGAAATTCAGACGAATGCACGGTTCGGGTACGGAACTTTCGAGGCCAGAGTGCGAACCGTAGCTGGCTCAGGTTTCAACACCAGTTTTTTCACCTATATCGGGCCGGCCCATGAGCAACCGTGGGACGAGATCGATTTTGAGTTCTTGGGAAAGAACACGTCGCAGGTTCAGCTCAACGCCTATGTTGACGGGAAAGGCGGAAACGAGAAGCTCGTGGACCTTCCCCAAAAGGCTGATCTTGAATTTCACGACATTGCCTTCGTGTGGGAGAAAGACCGCATCAGGTATTATATCGACCAGAAACTCGTCCATACCATCACCAGCCCGGCCGCCTTGCCCAGCCATCCTCAAAAAATCTACCTGAGCCTTTGGGCAAGTGACACGCTGACAACCTGGCTTGGTGCCTTTGCACAACCCAAAGCGCCGGTGGCAGCACACTTCACCCGTGTGGCTTACACGGCGTTGGGTAAGCCCTGTCAGTTTCCAGATTCCATAGCCTGCGAGAGAAACTAGCCCATCAGTATTCACTTTACACCAACAAAACCGACAAGGACTGAAAGTTGCATATTCTGTATCTCGTTCACGATCTTTGCGATCCTGCGGTTAACCGGCGGGTGAAGATGCTTCGTGCCGGAGGTGCAACGGTGACTCTTGCAGGATTTTCACGAAGCAATGACCCCGGGCAAGAGTTGGAACGGACCGGGGCCGCAATCAATCTTGGCCTGACCAGGAACGGCGATTTCGGTCAAAGAATGATTGCAGTTGCCAAGGCGATGCTGTCATTGGGACGGACGTTCCGACATATTGAACGACCAGACCTGATACTTGCCAGAAATTTGGAGATGCTGGCCCTTGCGAACCGCGTCTCACGCACCTGGAAGACGCCGCTTGCCTATGAAAGCCTCGACATCCATCGTTTGCTTCTGAGAAAAGACCCGGTGGGAGCCATGCTGCGTGGAGTTGAGCGTTTGCTGGCCAATCAGGTGCGGTTTCTGGTTACGTCATCTCCAGCTTTTGTCAAAAATTATTTCAAGCCCTATCGGATTATCGACGCGCCAGTAATATTGATCGAAAACAAGGTCTATGGTGCTCCGGCAAGTCAGTCTCCCGAGATGGTGAGACGGCTATCGAAACCATGGCAGATTGGCTGGTTCGGGGCTTTACGATGCAGGCGTTCCCTTGAAATGCTTGCATCCTTCACGCGCGAAATGGACGGTGAGGTTGAAGTCGTTTTGCGGGGACGACCGTCTTTGAACGAATTTTCGGATTTTGAAGGATTTGTTAAAAACGAACCCTTCATTCGTTTTTGCGGACCCTACCGAAATCCGGAGGATCTTCGCGGAATCTATGAAGCGGTGGATTTCGCATGGACAATCGATTTTTTCGAAGCAGGTCAAAATTCGGATTGGCTCCTTCCCAACAGGCTTTATGAGAGCTGCCTTTACGGAGTCGTGCCGATTGCCCTGACCGGAACGCAAACTGCTTCGTATCTCCAGCAGAGAAATATGGGCCTGATTCTTGATGACGCCACGCCAGAAGCGCTGTCGGCAATGTTCAGTTATCTGGACCAGGCAATTTATACAGAAGCTCGAACACGTATTGTGCTGCAACCAAAAAATAGCTGGCAGTACTCAAGTACTGATTGCGTCGAGTTCGTGGAGCAATTCCGCCAATTGGCAATGCAAAATCAAACTCATGTTTTTAGTCAACAAATCGCCTGAACTCCCGGACAGGCAACACTGAAGGACGGTACATGGATTCTCGACTTAGTGCGCCATCAGGCCGATCTGCAATGATTGTCATTCCATGCTTGAATGAGGCGAAATACATCGCAGCACTGATTGAAAAGATCGATAAAGATGCGTTGCGCCTCGGTATGAAAATAATTGTCGTCGACGGTGGCAGCAGCGACGGTACACAGGAAATCGTTTCTGATCTTGCGCAACGAAATACAAGGCTGATCCTGTTACACAACCGCAAACGATTTCAAAGCGCTGGTGTCAATTTGGCTGTCGCAAGATATGGCGACCGGCACGATTATATTATCAGGGTAGACGCGCACGGTTACTATCCAGATGATTACTGTGCAACCCTTCTTCAGGAAATTGAGCAGACGGGTGCCGACAGTGTCGTGGTGGCCATGGCGACTGTGGGAACAGGGACCTTTCAAAAAGCCACCGCGATGGCGCAAAACTCAAAACTCGGAAACGGCGGGGCGAAGCACCGGATTGGTGCGTCCGGACATTGGACGGATCACGGGCACCACGCAATTATGACCGTCAGCGCATTTCAGGCTGTTCATGGTTATGATGAGACATTTGCACACAATGAAGATGCTGAATTCGATTGCCGGTTGAGCAGTGCGGGATATCGGATCTGGATGACAGAAAAAACCCATATGGTTTACTATCCCCGCGCCGCTGCATGGCCCCTGTTCTGTCAGTACCTTGGCTATGGTCGTGGCAGAGCAAAGAATCTGGTGAAACACCGGATGATACCGAAAATTCGGCAGGCTATCCCTCTCTTTGTCATGCCTGCAGTGACTATGGCTCTGTTGGCACCTGTTCACTGGTCAGCAGCGGTTCCTGCTGTTTCATGGATTGGAGTGTGTCTCACTTATGGGCTGTGGCTTTCGCTACGAGAGCGCAGTCCGTATGGCATGCTTGCTGCTCTGTCGGCAATGATTATGCATTTGGCTTGGTCTACAGGCTTCTGGTTGCAACTGACGCGGATTTCGCAGGTTCCGGTGCCAAATCATGAACCATAAGAAAGTGTTTCTCAACGACCCCCTCAAAGTCACAGTATGTATCTGCACGTATCAGCGTCCTCAGATCGCGGCAACGTTACGCTCGATCGACAGGTCCACCGGGATTGAGAACTGCCAGGTTGATATCCTGGTCGCCGACAATGACCTGGAGCCAAGCGCCAAAAATCTCGTTAAGTCAGTCGCCGGGGAATTGTCGATGAACGTCCGCTACATCCACGCGCCTTCTTCGAATATTTCGCTTGCCCGCAATGCATGTCTCAATGCCACAGATGGTGACTACGTGGCTTTCATCGATGATGACGAAACTGCTTCTCCTGGATGGCTGTCGAATTTGCTTCTGGAGGCACGCTCAAACGCATCCGATGCTGTCCTTGGTCCGGTCAGGGCAGTCTATGGACCCTATGCGCCGCAGTGGATGGTTAATGGTCGATTTCATGACACGCATCCGGTGTGGGTAAGAAATGAAATCCGTGCCGGATATACCTGTAATGTACTCATTGCTCTTCATTCACCAGCAGTCAAAGGTCGTCGCTTCAATCTTGCCCTCGGGCGTACCGGAGGGGAAGACACCAATTTCTTCCACAATGTCTGGAAATCGGGGGGACGAATTGGGTACGCACCAAACGCGTGGGTTGAGGAAATAGTACCAGGTGATCGCGCCAGTTTCCGCTGGTTGCGCGATCGCCGGTTTCGGTTTGGCCAAACGCATGCCGACATTGCAGGCGAAAGAAAAGGACGGATACGGCTGGTCATGCAAATCATGCTTGCAAGTGCAAAAGCTGCATACAGTTTCATTGTAGCCTTCATCATGGCCTTTTCGCCGGTGCGTCGAAACAAATGGCTGTTGCGGGCAATCATGCACGCGGGCGTAGTCAGCCGGTTGGCAGGTATGCGTACGCTTGAATCATACGGTGCACCGGGCAGGGGAGATGAGTGCAATGCGTCCTGACGTCACCGTCGTCATAGCTGCGTTCAACGCGGAAAAGACCATCGTACGCGCCGTCAACAGTGCTTTGGCACAACTCGAGGTCGGTATTGAGGTTATCGTCATAGATGATCGTTCGACCGATGACACAGCCAGATTGGTCACTTCGACTTGGCCAGACAGGGTCAGATTGATCCAGATGAAGAATAACAGTGGTCCGGGGGCGGCGCGAAACGCCGGGATAGCTGAGGCCCATGGACACTGGATTGCGATCCTTGATGCCGACGACGAAATGCTGGTCGGCAGATTGAAAGCGATGGTAGAATGCGGGAACTGCACCGGGGCTGATGTTATTGTTGATGATATCCAGGTCGCCGACCGAAATGATCAGTCGCTATATTCCATGTTTGCCGGCAGATTGGAAAAGATGTCGAGACTGACGCTGCCTGCCTTTATAGATTCCAATCGGATATTCAGCCAAAAATTCAACTATGGGTATCTAAAGCCAGCTTTTCGTTGCGACTTTTTGCGTAAGCATAGCCTTAGATATAATGAGAATCTTCGCATTGGCGAAGACTACCTTTTCTTGGCCTCAGTGCTGGCATGCGGCGCAAAATGTTCGATCTTGCCTGTTGCAGGATACCGCTACAACATTACGGCAGGCTCGATTTCTCGTGTGCTTGACCGCCAACACGTCTTGGCAATGCTTGAAAGCGACAGTGCTTTCGTTTCGAGTTTCAATCTGGACGAAAAGGCGCAGCTCGCGCAGGCGCGCAGAACTCTCAACTTAAAGGAAGTTCTCAATTTCTTGACCCTGGTAGATGATATCAAGCAGAAAAATATGAGAGCGATTGCCAGGATGGCATGGAAAAATCCGCGCGTGTTTCGTTTTCTTTACTTACCGGTACTTGTCAGATCGCAACGTGCCATAATCCATATCCGGCATTTAGTTCGATCAGGCAAAGTCGATATCAGGACGTCGCCATGACAGACTGCTGCGACACTGAACAACTGATCTACGGGCGTTTGGCGGACAGGTTAATCCCGCCCGCAACCGATGTATCCAGCTTCACTACTCGTCTGATAACGAAAAAGAAAAATTGGCGGTAACATGCATCAGATAAATATTCCCGTATCGAGCCGAATGGACGCGAAGGTTAAGTCCGAACACGATCAAGCCGACGAGAACTTCATCGATCTCGAACGTTTGCTTACCATCGCAAAGCGTCAGGCGAGAGTCGTCATTGCCGCCGCTCTCGCAGGATTATTGATTGGAGCCGTTTATATCGTCATGGCGAAGCCGCACTATACTGCGGCGACCAGCATTCTTCTGGATGACACATTGGGAAAGTTTGCTGACGACGTCTCGCCGGCTCCGTCCAATATGCAATCGGACACAACGATACTCAGCCAGATAGCTATCCTGAGATCTGCCGAACTTGCCACCAAGGTAGCGATCAAAGAAAAATTGGACGAGAACGTTTTCTTTATGAACCCACCGCAATCACTCGCGTTGAGATTGAAGTCTGCCGTGAGAACAATTGTCGGTTTGTTCGGAGGGGGGATGGGCTCGAATGTCGACTTGGACGATAAGGCGGCCCGGATAGGATACGCCGCTTCGCTGCTTCAAGAGGGCTTGTACGTCGAACGTCAAGGCCGCAGTTTTGTGATAGATCTTACCTATACATCCGGAGACGCCGCGCTTGCCGGGAAGTTGGCGAAAGCCTATGCGGATGTCTATCTCTCGGATCAACTTGACGCCAATTACGACGCAACAGAACGCGCAACAATCTGGCTTCAGTCACGACTGACAAACTTGAAGGAAAGTTCCCAGGCAGCAGCCCTTGAAGCTGAACGCTTCCGGGCAGCGAACGGCCTGACCTCTGCGAAGGGAGCTCTGGTTTCCGAACAGCAGCTTTCGGATCTCAACAGTCAACTGATTTTGGCACAAGCTGATACGGCTCGCTCCCGAGCTCTCTACGGCCAATTCAAATCAATCGTAGACTCAGGTCCTGAGAAGGCCGTGACAAACGCTTCTGTTCTTTCTGAACAATCCGGTACATCTGTCATAGAAACCCTGAGAACCCGCTATTTGACTGTCAGTAAACGGGAGCAGGAAATTGTTTCTCATTTTGGCGAGAACCATGCACAGGCAGTAACCCTGCGCTCTGAGAAACAGGAAATAGCGCGTCAGATATTCCAGGAACTGAAACAACTGACAGAAAGTTACCGCAATCAATTTGAAGTTGCGCAATCACGGGAAACTTCACTGCGTGAGGGGCTTGGCAAGGTGACGGGTGAAACTTCGGTTGCCAATGAAGCGCTGGTTCATCTAAAGGAACTGGAACAGAATTCGGAAGCTTTAAGCAACTTGTACCGCACCTATCTTACCCGTTTTCAGGAAGCATCCCAGCAACAGTCGTTTCCAATTGCCAAAGCTCGCATCATTTCCATCGCCACGATGCCCAGTGCTCCATCAAGCCCGAACAGGACAATGGTACTGGCCCTGGCCTTGGTGCTCGGAGTGCTGACCGGAATGGGCATCGGAGCGGTGCGCGAATTTCGTGAGCGATTCTTCCGTGTAGGCGATGATGTCAGGTCGCTGCTGGGGTTGAAATTCCTTGGATATGTGCCAAGTTTCGAGGGGCCACCGAATGAGAGAAAATCAACGCGTTGGGAGCTTTCCACGGCGAGTGTCCCCGCTTCGACTGCACCGCCGGTGAATGTCACGCGAATGGCAGTAGAAAATCCCTCTTCGGTTTTTGCCGAAACTCTCAGGAATGCCAAAATTGCTGCTGACGTGGTGCTGCAAGGACATAAGAGTAAGGTGCTGGGTATTATTTCAGTTCTGCCCCATGAAGGTAAATCGACCGTAGCGGCAAACCTGGCTCTGCAACTTTCCGCGAAGGGGGCTTCTACGCTTTTGATCGATGCGGATTTGCGCAACCCTGGACTAACGCGATCATTCTCCTTCACTCCACAACGCGGCCTTGTACAGGCGGTCCTTGGCGATCAGCCCTGGCAATCAATGTTAAAGATAGACAGGCGAACCAAACTCGCTATTCTGCCGGCGGTGTTACATAAGCATTTCCAATATACCAGTGAGCTCCTGTCCAGTGAGGCGATGGAGAAACTGCTTAATGAGGCCAGAAGCTCTTTTGAGTACATAATTGTTGATCTGCCGCCACTTGGACCCGTTGTGGATGCCAAAGCGTTTGCGCCTTTTGTCGACGGTTTTGTCATGGTTGCACACTGGGGTAACACACCGCGCGCGCTGGTAAGATCGGTGTTGCAGGCAGAGACGCATATTCTGCCGAAAGTGCTTGGTATAATTCTGAATCGAACCGACATGAAGGAACTATCCAAGTATACATCGTTTGGAAGTTCCGAGCACTTCATGGAGCGATACAGTAACTACTACCTTGATCAGGCGATCCCGAAACCAAAGCCTGCAGCACATGAAAGCATATAGCTGTCTCACGTGCCCAAAATCGTTCCGGTCCTCTTCCAGATGCGCAGAGCAGTGAGCTTTCCGGTGTAATACGCACCCGTGTCAATGTTAAGTCGCCTTCCTTGACGATCGGGCGTCACTACAGGCGTATGTCCGTGAATCACCCAGTACTTCAGAAGGCGCGTTTCATTGAAAAAATCCTCCCGAATAAAAACAAAATCCTCATCACGCTGGTCTTGAAAGGGAATGGCCGGCCGGACACCCGCGTGGACGAAAACGAAGTTGTCCGCCTTCACAACAATGGGCATCGATCGCAAGAAATCGATATGATGAACCGGCAGGTTATTACGGATGTATTGATCAAGATGCTTGGCCTTCGGATAGATTTTCTTCAAATGCGCGATGTCTATGCCGTATGAGTCCAGAGTTGCATCGCCGCCTATCTGGATCCAGGTTGAAAGAGCAAGTTTTCGGTCAAAATAATCGACCATAGCCATGTCATGATTGCCCGTTAGGCAAATCCGCTCAAAACCACCTTTGCACGGCGACATCAGGTGTTCCAAAACCTGTGCTGAAGCAGGCCCTTTATCAATATAGTCGCCCAGCATTACGATGATTTTTTTACCCATCAGCCGCCTGGCATCAGAGTAAATAATTTTTTCCAAGGTCAGCAGTTCATGCAAACAGCCGTGGACGTCACCGACCACGTACACCGCGGCATCGGCAATGCTTATGTCCAGTCGGGAACGTCGCCTCGTGGCTTTAAGTGAATTGTGCCCAAAATGCTGGAATACGGCACGAAATCTGTTCCAGACAGGTGCTGCCAATCCCCTAACTCCCGAACAACAACACACAAAATCCGCACAATTCAAACAATCGGATCTAGCCTGGTACTTTAAATCCACACAGCAAATCCGATGACAAATCACCGATTTGAGTGACTCCGAGAAGCGCCATATCCTGATGAATTTCATTCGACAACAAATCGATTGCCTTGGCAACTCCGAACTGACCACCTACGCTTGCAGCGTAGAGAAAGGGGCGCCCAACGAAAACAAAGTCAGCTCCCGAAACCAGTGCCTTTAAGACATCGGTGCCCCGGCGAATACCACCATCCATCATGATAGTCATTGTCGAGCCTGCGGCCGTCTTGATTCCGGGCAAGACTCTAAGAGGCGCGAGCGTTCCATCAAGCTGGCGGCCTCCGTGATTGGAAATAATGATCCCGTCAACCCCGATTGACGCAGCACGGACGGCATCCTCGGGCCTCATAATTCCCTTCACGACCAGAATCCCTTTCCAGCGTTTGCGAATCTGTTCGAGATGAGACCAGTTCAAATGGTCGCGTTTGCTGAAATCTCGCGATACATTCCTGGATATTATCGGTGCGCCACGTGTTGCAAAGGAGTTTTCAAAATGAGGAACGCCATGATTCAGCAAGGTTCTGGCAAGCGTTTTCACGCTCCAGGATGGATGTGTAAGCCCCTGCCATAATAAGCGGGCGCTCGGGCGCAAGGGCGTTGAAAATCCGGCACGAACGTTGTTTTCACGGCTGGGAAGTGTTGCCACGTCTACAGTAATTACAAGCGTCTGGAATCCGGCGGTTTCAATTCTGTCCAGCAACGCGTCAATTCGCGACGGTTCACCTGGAAGATAGGCCTGAAACCAGCTGGTGGTGGGCGCGGCATTTGCGACCTCTTCCAGGGGAATAAGGGAGGACCCACTCATTATCATCGGAATATTTGCCGTTTGCGCGGCGGCTGCGAGCACAACATCGCCCCGATACGCCATCATTGCACTAATTCCCATGGGAGCAATTCCAAAGGGTGCTGCGAATGTCTGTCCGAAAAGTTTTGTTCGCTGATGTCTGGCGGACACGTCAACGAGCACGCGAGGGCGAAAACCCAACTCGGCAAATGCTTGCGTATTGTCGGCCAGGGACAGGTTGGTTTCACTCGCACCGGCTATGTAACCGAAAAGGGGCCGGGGTAGATGACGTTGCGCGAGGGCTTCAAAATCAGCAAGACACAAGACTTTACCAAGGCGACGACGTGTAGAGCGTGTTGCGGCAACAGGCTTTTCTTGAAGCAACGGTCTCGTCGCAGTTGATAAAGCTTCTATCATAGCACGGCCCACTCCAATCACCATATTGAGAAATAGTATATAAACCGGGATGAATATTGACATTGACCGGGCAGGCCAATCGCCCTCGGCATTCAACGACAATTGCAGCGTACAGGATGAGGGACAAAATGTAATAAATACTATGATTAAAATATTCTGTAATTTGTAAGTAAATTGATTGGGTTGAGTCAGATCCGCGATTGAAGCAAGTTACGTGACGGGAACAGTGACTATATTCCCTTGGTTCTGAAAGATTGTTTGGGAGTAGTGTTTCCTGCGTTGCTCTCGGTTGCCATTGTTTGCGCGTAATCTAGTCGGGCGTGCCAGCTGTCACATATCAGCATAGACGTGTAGGTAACTTGAGTATGGAGATTTCACCTCGCGATAAGCGCATCGATGAGCTCGTTGAGCTGGTTCTCCGCGACAACCCACGTGCATCAAGATTGGTTCATCTCATATCGCTTGCCAAGCAGGTTGATCCACACATGCAGATGGCGGAGATAAGAATAGCGTGGTCTCAGTTCAACAATTTTCACCGCACCCCACGTCTCGGTCGAAGTCCCCTTAAATAAGATGCGTGACCAATGAGCGATCGGGCCGACCCCTCAGAAGTAATGTATTAAAATAATACCAATTATCTATAGAAACAAAACAATTCATTTTATAGAATAACTCATGATATCACTTGCTGTTATACATAAAAAGATGGTGTTGCCAAATAATTGAATTTACGTTCAAAACAATAACCTTGGCAGGTCTTTAACTTATCAAATTATACGTCTTCTAAAGAAACGAATAGTTGCAAACCGTCTTCCTCACATATGTGGTTGTAGAATAATGACTGATAATCTTGCGAAACCCCTTTATCAATATGCCTCTGTTCAGCCCAAGGCGATTGCTATCTCTGCAGGCGGGGAGGCCTGGTCTTATGCCGAAACGGCAAGAGTTGCTGCTGCGCTCGCAAACAGGTTTGCAAGAGTTCGCAAGAGTGGCCGAATTGGAATTCTTGCTTCAAGAAGCATAGCTGCCTGCCTTGGCATCCTTGGTGCCGTATGGGCAGGACTAACCTATGTGCCATTGAGTTTGAAATTACCCGAGGAACGACTGATCGAGCTACTGAAAACACTTGACCTGGACGCAATTGTTGTCGATCAACGTGGCGCTCGAATGATGTCGACTTCAGTCGCAGAATATCTGCCCACGCTGTTAATTCTTTCGGCGGACGCCAAACCATCAACCACAATCACCGGCCCAAATGTAGTGTACCTGTCGGATGTAAGCGAAACGGTTGAAGGAAAGCCTGCCCCAATAGATGCGGATAACGTTGCCTATATTGAATTCACATCCGGAACCACCGGAAAGCCGAAAGGGGTGATGGTTCCGGCGCTTGCCGTTAATAATTATCTCAAGGTAATGCAGGTCTGGAGTGGTATTAACCCCGCTGACCGAGCCGCGGAAACTTGCGATATCACCTTCGACCTTTCGGTCCATAACATGTTTTTGACGTGGCATGGCGGGGCATCACTGTATATCATGTCTGCCATACAAATGTTGCAGCCTTCGCGTTTCATACGAGATAACGCTATCACATGCTGGTTGTCCGTACCTTCAATTATAAGCATCATGCGCAAATCAAACATGCTTAAGCCTGCTTCCTTATGCAGCTTGCGGATTTCCATGTTTTGTGGCGAGCCTTTGCCAGCCGGGGCTGCGCAATCATGGCTCGAGGCTGCACCAAACAGTCGTGTAGAGAACATATATGGGCCCACCGAAGCCACCATTGCCTGTCTGAGGCAGGTGGTCGAGACACCGATTGCTGTCACAGCAGAGAGAGGCATCGTAGCAATTGGATCCGCGTTCCCGGGAATGCGCGCTGCAATATTTGATCAACAGCAACGACGGGTGGGGAGGGGCGTGCCGGGCGAGATCGCTCTCTCCGGAGTTCAGTTGGCCAAGGGATATTTTGGACAGGCACACCTCACGCAGGAACGCTTTCCTGTGATCGACGGAACTCAATGGTACCTGACGGGCGACCTCGGCGTCGAAGACGAAAATGGAATTTTTCATCATCTCGGCCGACTCGACAATCAGATTAAAATTATGGGCAATCGGGTGGAACTTGAAGAAATTGAAATGCACTTGCGTGCTGCAAGCAAGTCAGACGAAGTTGCAGCCGTCGCATGGCCCATTGAGCATGGATCAGCCACAGGCATTGTTGCGTTCGTAGCATGCACAGAATTGTCATCCAAAGAAATCCAGGCAACCATGGCTGGAAAGGTCGCAAGTTATATGATGCCTTCCAGATTTCATCTGATGGATGCATTACCACTTAACGGAAACGGAAAGGTCGATCGATCAGCGCTTGCGGGATTGCTTTCACAAGGATTTGTGGGGGAGCAGAAGGAAAAGATTATATTACAATCCGCACACGAACGCGTACTCTTGGCCTCATCACTTCACAAAAGCTCCAATCTTGACAAGGCACCCGCGCTTCAAGGCTGATTCTCGTAATAGAACGATACGAAATCTCCGAATGTTTGAGGCTCGAAAGGCGTTATTGCGTAAGCGAACGGGTCCCACTCAATGCTTTCCTGCAGCCTTGCCATGAGAATAGAAAAGCCTAGTGAATCGAGTCCGGTGTCATAAAGCATAGTGTCGTCTTCCGGTTTCTCCAGATGCGCGCCGCTTTTTGGGGCGACGACGAACGTGTATTCCGATAATATTATTTCCCTGACAGAAGATCTTTCCATTAAATACCACCGGATGTCGAATTGCATTCCAAGTTACTTTTGCAGATCTCAGGTTCCATATCGGGCCTGGCCAATATAGATCGACTTAGAACTCTGGGCGGCGATGCCATTACAGTGGAGTTTGATTTAATATCGGTAAGGATAACGACGTTAGGACCGATATTCACATCATCTCCAATCGTCACTTTGCCGATGATCACTGCTCCAACTCCGAAGTCGACGCGATTTCCAATCATTGGAGCATGTTCGCGGCCGGTCTCCCCCCTTTGCAACCCGCCAATACCAAGGGTAACACCCTGGCGGATAACACAGTCATCGCCAATCGTTGCATATTCATGAACAACTATGCCACTTTGATGCCCGATATGAAGCCGCCTCCCAATATTGGCAGTATAGTATAACTCGATACCATAGTAGTTTCTGACAAAGCGTGCCAGGAAAAGATGGATGGCCGAGAAACATGCTCTGACCGGATAACTGCGGCGGCTGCGGGCCCATGTCCCGTAACGATAGACGGCCAAGGCCCGAAATCCAGGCAGGGTTAAGTCTTTTCGGTGATTGATGAAGTCTTCCTTGATCAAGGCACGAAGACCCAACTCGGCAATCAATTCGTTCTTGTACATTACCGCCCCTTGCTTATCGTTCATTTGTACGCGAACGATTTCAGCAGTCTAGAAAACCCCATTGGCAACCCTAACATTCCACGTCCAACATACGAACTTATAAATAAGCATTAGATCACGAAATTTATGTATGAAACAAAACCGCTACGTTAAATTGGCCTTGCCGCCAGCTCTTTTACTTGCGCTAAGAAATGTAAAAACATCTCCACTAAGCTTTTATATTTAGCAGAACCTTCGTTGCGATTATTGTTTTTGCATGGTCCGACATGCTTGTGAGGAAGTACGCACGGCTCGCCCCTTGCGCAGCTCAACCCCAAACCAAAAGTTTGGGGGATTTTTTAAACGGTCCAATCTATGGAATGATGTAAGAAACCAATCAAAACTATGCCTGGTGGAGATAATAGTTGCCAGAGATGTCTAGGTAAAATTGATTATCCGTGATGCAGACTGTGTGTTCATCCGCGGATCGACTCTACAGCCGAAGTCTCAGCTTGGCGTTTATCTCGCCGACAACACCTCTTCGGAAGAGCAGGATAACAAGAACGAAAAGCGCTCCCTGGATAACCGTCACCCAGGCGCCGATGAACGGGCCGTAAATCGTACCGATTCCACCGACCTGCCACCAATCGCCAGCCTGAATTGGTTTATTTGGTTTGCCATTCTGGAGCCATTACCCACTGGGTCTTCCGCACTGGCAAGTGGCTGATCGCGGGGAGGCCTTCACGGCACCAGGGCGCGGGCCATTGAAGTGAAAGAAACGCGCCCTGGTGCAACCAACCTGTTGAGCAGTCAGTAATCCCAAAAGACAGGGACCCAACGGAAAGCTTTGCCGGCAAGAGCCACCCGACCGACTGAAGGAAATGGCAGGTGAGTGGCCACCAGCAGTTCACCGGTCGTCGCCAGCTCACGCAAAAGTTCAATGCGGACGCGAGCGGCATCTTCCGGGTCGTGCTCAAAGCCGTTGTGCCAATCTGGCTGGTCAAAACCAACAGGAAATACTGCGTCACCGGCAAACGTCAGTCCTTCCCCGCCAGACGCTACACGGATCACGCAGTGTCCGGGCGTATGTCCACCAGTACGACGGGCTACTACCCCTGGTGCCAACTCATACTCGTCATCGAACAGCCGAAGCTGGCTGCGGTATTCATTCAAGAACCGCTTGGCAGTCGCCCGAAGCGCGTCGGGGAATCCCTCTGGCATTTTAGTGTGTGAGAAATCCGGTGCTTCCCAGAACTTGACCTCCGCAGCCGCCACATGGATTTTCAGGTCAGAACGCAGTTGGTCTTTCACGCCCTCGACGAGAAGTCCGCCGATGTGATCCATATGCAAGTGGGTAAGCACCACGTCGGTCACGGATGCAAGATCGATTTCCGCGGCCTCCAGTCGCTTGACCAACTGGCCAGCCCGCGGCAGGTGCAGGTCCGGGTCCAGGCCCAGTCCAGCATCGACAAGAATGGTTTGCTTGCCGCTACGCACCACTACTGCGTTAAGTGGCCAGTCGAAGGCGTCCGGCGGCAGGAACATGTCCTTCATCCAGGTCGCCCGAACCACCGGATCAGCGTTGTGGCCCATCATCGCTGTTGGGAGCGGCAGAACACCGTCGCTGATTATAAGCACGTCTATATCTCCGACTCGCTGCGCGTAACGTGATGGCACCAGCTCATCGGGACCCGATCCACTCGGTTGTGGGGTATATTCTATGTTCATCTTAGCCTCCTTTTGGCCGCCGCATTACACACGACATAGGCAACGCTAGGTCGAGGCCTGTCCGGGGTCAATTTGGGTTGAGAGGTAGTATGGGCCATACTTCGGTATGGGTTGAATCACCACCATGGAGGGAAAATGTGGGTAGGTGAGGGGTGGAAAGCCATATAAGACATTGAAATATAATGGTATTTTTCTTAAAATGCTTCGGGCAGCACTTGTTATCAATAAAATGGAAAAAAGCTGCCGCTGGAGTGAAGTCTTTTATGACTGTTTAACGAGTTTTCACTCCCGCTGCATTGACCGTGCATCCGACCCAACAGCTTCCAAAAGATCATTAAGCCTCGCTCTTAAACAAAGCGCGACACGGACAGCTATTGATGAATAACTATCGAGAACAAAGCGATATTAGTTGACTGGCATCTATTCGAACGTCAACCAATTCACGCCTTGGATTAGTTTTCCACCATGCTCACAGCTATCTGTGATGCGTGCGATCTTCCGACCATTTATCTTCGCCACGGAAGAACCGCCGGTGATGGCGGCTGTTGTCGGCACCCCACTGCAGAGGCATTTGGAACCAACCGTTGCCATCGGAATGCCATTGACCTTGACGAAGTTCTGGGTTGTTGAAATTACCGGTCCACCGACATGGGGTTTTGGCCCCGGATCAACCATGGGGCAAGTATGCATATGGCCTTTTAATGAAACAGCGCTACCAGGCATGATTGTTAAAACTCCAACGTGTTTGATGATATCCCTATCCCTCAGTTTTCATCCGGGTGGTTGGGAATAGTCCCTTAACTGGATTTCACCGAGCTGTGACAAAAGGCTCATATGCTCAAATGCGCTGTAGATGACTAGATTTTTTAAAATGGGCGACCCGCCCAGCGCTAAGGCTGGTTTGAAACCATAAATGTTGTCCAGTGGCAAACTTCCAAGCTTTGCTAGCGTACGCTTGAATAGTGGCTTTCCATTCTCATCATTTTCATCGTTGGCTTTGGCGTCCAGACTATTGAGAGCGCTCGCTATGACAATGTCAGCGTCGTACTTTTCCGCATTTTTATTGGAAAAATATTTACACGACATTTCCAAGTTCACCAGATCGACCTTGATAGTGAAAAACTCTCTATGCCAAAGCAGTAGTCTGCCAAAGGCAGAAAACCCAACCGGGCAAATCAGTTTGGGGTCAAAATCCGCATCGCCTTCAAATATCTGATCGACTAGAGGCTGGTAGCTCGCAGGGTCGCAAAACTGGAAATAGCCGTCAAGAACCCTTCCATATCCACACTCCTTCCAAAACTCGAGCAAGGAAGGGGGCACAACATCCTGGTAAGCAGTAATGTCTGGATCGGTTGGCAATGGCTGATGGGCATAACCCTCCGGCCGACCAAAGCGCTCAACGATAAATTGGAAATTATCATTCAGTGCCATGTTTGTGTCCTTCGGTTGCCGTATCGGAAAAGTGTATCATACGCCATAGCCATTGCTCCCATCACCGACTCCCGGCTCAACCTTGACTGGAGAATCCGGTTCGGCCCCGCCATCTTTTTTCCCGCTCTTGTCAGGGCAAATTTCAAGCTTGACATTGGTTTTCTTACCTTGCCTCTTTGCATCGTTTGCATGTTCCTTCAAGGCATCAAGGCGGCTGTCCTTGCCCCATTGCGATCCGATGGAACGGTTGACAGAGCGATTGCCCATACCGCTGTTTCTAGACGAGAATGTACCATCACCTCCAGCGCCCAAATCAGGTGTATGAATGGCATCGAGAGTACTCGCTTCCCGGGCAGCCTCAGCCTCGGCTGCACTGAGTGCTTCTTTAGCCTTCTTACCTTTCGAAAGGTTTTTTGCATTCAAGTCAGCGGTGCGTTCTTCCAGAAACTTGTCTCTGATGTTTTGCCTTGCTCGCGCATCACCTGGTCCACGTCCTACATTGGCATAATTATCTAGGTTTTCGACCAACTTCTCGGGAGGGATTTCGTTAATCGCGTCTTGCTGTTCTTTTAACTGATCCGCAAACTCTTTTGTTTTTTTCTCATCACTGCCTTTCGGCGGTGTAAAGCACTTTATCTTGGCGCAAGTTGCACAGGGTATTGCTGCTTCAGTTGCCTTCGTCTCTGCTTCGGCATTGACGTCTGCCTGCTCCATTTGGTTGGCGATCCATCCGGCTGCTGCACGACCCGCCAATTTACCAGCTTGAGAGCCTAGAGCCCGGCCTATGTATCCGCAAACAGGCCCGCACAGCAATGTACCCAATCCGGCACCCCCGGCACCGCCAACAATACTGCCGCCGGTTCCCAGTACGGTCTCCAATGCCCCGCTCACGACCCGACCCCATTATCGCTCGATTACCTTCGCCACCCGAACTGCTTCGCTGCCGGATTCGTTGAAGGAGTCGGACGCCATCGTCATCGGCTGCTCTTTATCCGTCATCAGATCGTTGATGTCGACGCTCACGCCATATTCCGGCGTTGTACGGATATCGACCCAGGAATAGCTGCCATCGGGCTGACGCCGCCGATATTTCATGACTTGCGGCACCCCTGTCCAGAATGCGCGGGCAGCGGCCTGTGTCGCCGCGTGCCTGTCATCCGGATGAATGAGTTCAAGAGATTCGGGCGTTTCGCACCCAACATTCCAGAGGGAGGCAGGGCTGATTGCTCGTCCGAGCAACGCGTTGATGTACCAGGCTGTCGACACCGGCAACACTGTTTGCAACAATGATACCGATGCAGAAGGCCAGAACGAAGAACGCTGCCCACGACAACAGAAGATCTCGCGCACTGCCCGCAGCAAACATCGCTGCAAGCAGCAAGAAGGCAAAAGCGATCCCCAAGCTCACATAAAGCTTCGGAATTGTCCGGTCGCGTACATAGAGAAATGAAACAGCAGCCGGCGCCAACAGGCCGAAAGGCGTGTCTGCTATCCACGCCACGGCCACTCCGGTCATAGATGTCAAGATTGCAAGCGATGAGCGTTTCGGAGGGAACAGGGCCATTATGCTCAGTTGCTCTAGCCGGACCAGCCAAACCCGGACCGGCATGTACGTCGCGTGGCAATGGACATTAATATTCGGGTATTTACGCTCATAATCCGGCCCATCCCATCATGTCTTATAATCCCCACGCCCGCGCAGGGACCAGGCATTCCTGTGATTATAGTTTATCCGGGATCAAGCAAGAAAACACCTATTCTCGAGTATAGGTGCTGCCGCTGGCAGGACGTCTTCATCTCTGGCTTTCGTGATAAATGGCGACTTCCACGCCCATCCATGAAGGATGAATAGATGGGCTGCAGCTCTCTGCCCGCTTCACCAATGACACAATATTCATGAACGGATATCTCGTTCGCTTTTACGCTGGAGTCAGCGTTAATTTCAAAATCTCGGTCTGCTGGCGGTTTTTCGGACACGAGGTCAAGCGAACCCGGATTTCAAAAACGTTCGAGCCGAGATACTCACCTAACTTGAACTTCCTATCGTCCGAACACTCTGACTTTTGCTGTGTACCATGTAACCTATCAACCTTTTCAAGGAGCCAAATTTGGCACCAACCGTGTACCAGATTCAATTGCGGCTGTTGTCCGATTTTTTAACAACGCTGTACCGTTGAGATGTACCGTAACGTGTGTTCCTGACCTCCACTATGCCGCCCTCCAAAACCAGATAAATTACCTCGCCATTTTTTGATGTCACCGTTTCACCCGGTTTACCTTCCCCTCGCACGATCCTGTTAAGTGTAGCATTGCGGACCGCATCAGTATCTTCTGCAAATGCACGTGTGCATTGACAGCTTATCATCACAGTACAAATCAGAAGGATAGCTTTTGCACTTGTTGGCACGGTATTTCCTTTATTAGCGCTCATGGATATCCGACCTGGATTGTCCGCTACGGTACATAATGAATATAGGATAATGCCTGCACTGCTCCCTTGGCAATGATGCGTCCAACGCCGCATCATTGAAGAATGCAGAGACCTCCAACGATGTTTTTGAATAGCTCAGACCAGACCCAAACAATCCACCCGGAATTACATGCGTTCATGAATGCCGGGTGGGCCTCACCAGGTGAAGTCAAACGGCGTAACTGTGTGAGCCAATCGCAAGCCGGGTCATGTCAGAGCCATGCCGCCATCAACGATCAATTCGACCCCATTGATGAAACTTCCTGAGGAAGACGCCAGAAATAATGCCGCACGCGCAAGTTCCTCTGATTCACCGAGCCTGCCTGCAGGGATCATTTCGGCCATCATCTGGGTAAAGCCCGGCCTCTCGGCTTCTCCAATACCCAATTTTGTCAGAATGGCGGTCTCGACCGGCCCGGGACTCAAGACGTTTACACGGATCTTTCGCGCTTTAAGCTCTAACGCCCAGTTACGTGCAAATGCTGCAATTGCCGCTTTCGATCCCGCATATACTGTATGTCCGTCAAGTACCTTCGTTGCCGCCATTGAACTTGTCAGGAGGATGTTCCCGCCATCACTTAGCAAGGGTGTTATTGCCTGCACGCCAAAGAAGACTCCGCGTGTATTAATCGCAAAGTGGCGGTCGTAATCCTCAAGCGTGACAGCATGAGACTTTTTGATGTTTATGTAACCGGCGTTCGCCATATAGATGTCCACGCGGCCAAACTCGAGTTCTACCTCTTTTGCAATTTGCCGGTGATGGGCCAAATCAGCGATATCTCCGCAAATTCCGATGGCATTCGAACCTATCTTCTTTAATGCTGCATCTATTGCATCTTGGCGACGACCGGTGATGATCACCTGCGCGCCTTCTTTTGCAAACAGTTGTGCTGTAGCCATTCCTATGCCGCTGTTGCCGCCCGTAATGACGGCCACTTTGCCCGCGAGACTTTCCATTATTTAGTTCTCCTTGTTGTCGCAGCAGAGATATTGTTGATGAACTTGCGTTATTAGAGGGGCATGACGAACATGACATATTCCCTGGAGGTTTGAATGGTGAGTCTGCTGACTGAGGCCTCCGGGCTTTTGGCGTTCGTGCGAACCGTCGAGTCGGGTACCTTCACGACGGCCGCCCGTGACTTGGGAACGAGTCCATCTGTTGTGTCGAAGGCTGTCGCGCGCTTGGAAAAACATCTCGGTGCAAGGCTGTTTCTACGATCTACAAGAGCCTTGCAGCTGACCCCGGATGGACAGGCCTTCTTCGACAGGATTGCACCACTTCTCAAAGAGATCGATGCTTCAGCCGAACCTCTTCAGCCGGAAGCTGAGCTGGCAGGAAGGCTTCGTATAAGTATTCCCAGTGAAATCGCGCGCTTTCTTATGACGCCTCTCATGGCTGAATTTGCCAAACGATATCCCCTTTTACATATGGAAATCGGCATTACCGACCGCTACGTCGATCTCGTAAGAGAGAATTATGATGTCGTCTTCCGCGTAGGAGAAATGAGCCACGGCGAGCTTATGATCCGGCGGTTGGCGAATATCCGAATGGTACTCGTTGCATCACCCGCGTTCCTCGCAGATCAGCGAATTCCACAGGAGATAGATGACCTTCGGAACCTTCCATTCGCGCAATATTTGGCCGGTGGCCAGTCACATTCAGTGCGATTTTCAAATGGCGAAACCATCGTTACCCATGGACGGGTCGCTTGTGACTCCGCCTATGGTCTGCGGGCCGCAGCTCTCGAAGGCATGGGAGTGGCTCATCTTATGAACTGCGTTGTCGCCGACGACTTGCGCGATGGCAAACTAATCCAAATTCTTCACAACGAACCTTTGCCGTCTTTGCCCTTCAGCGCAATTCACGCTTTTGGCAAAACCGTTCCCAATCGGGTTCGGTTGTTGTGCGACTTTGTCCAGGCGCAGACAAGGAGTTTCACGCACTGATGTCCCTATCTATCTCGACCCATACGCCCTGCATCGTGCGGATTCGAGCTGATGGATGCCACGCATCAATCTACCGAAGCTGCTTCTTCAATTATCCTGGTTACAACGTCCGGATGCGATGTCATCACAACGTGTGAAGCGCCCTTGACAACAACAGTCTCTCTTGCGTTGGCGCGCGCGGCCATCCACCCCAATGTCTTTGCCGGAATGTTTTTGTCCGCATCACCGTAAACGAACCAGCTGGGCTTGCTTTTCCAGGCAGCCTTTGTCGCCGATTCATTCAAAGCGCCAGCGGTGATCGGCCGTTGCCCGGCCGCCATCAGCCGCGCTTGGCTTTCGTTCAGATCTGCGGCGAACTGCAGATGGAATTTATCCCGAATAATATAAAGATCAGACTCACCACCCGGCAGATCGACGGGCGTGCCAAGCGCTGCACTCAAGGTGCTTCCTGGAAACTGTGAGGAAAGGCTTGCGGCGGTCTCCCCCACATCAGGAGCAAAAGCCGCGACATAAACAAGCGACTTTACATTGTCTGCCGAGGTTGCCGCCTCACTGATGACATTACCGCCGTATGAATGGCCAACGAGAACCACGGAAGTCTTGATCGAGGCGACGATCCGCGCAATGTATTCAGCATCACCTTTAACGCTGCGAAGTGGATTCGATGCAGCTACGACAGAATAGCCATCCTTCTCCAACCGCTCAATAACTCCAGTCCAGCTTGATGCATCGGCAAATGCTCCGTGAACCAAAACAATGGTGGGCTTGTTGTCTGCTGCAAAAGCCGCGGAGGCGTTGACAAGTGCCGCTGTGATCAAGCCGGAAAGGAAGGTTTTCATAAAACAACTCTCTTCATTTTTCTTTGAACAATGATGTAGCCGTGTTCAGCTTTTGATAAAATCCAGAAGGTCGGGATTGATCGTTTCGGCATGGGTCGCGCACATACCGTGTGGAAAGCCCTTGTAGATTTTGAGGCTGCCCTGCTTCAGAAGCTTCACCGATAGTAGTGCGGAATCGTCAACGGGCACGATCTGGTCGTCATCACCGTGCATTACGAGCGTTGGCACTTCGATGTTCTTCAGATCGTCGGTAAAATCCGTCTCCGAAAATGCCTTGATGCAATCGTACTGGGCCTTGGCGCTTCCCATCATCCCTTGTCGCCACCAGTTGAGGCGCAGTGGATCTGATATTTTTGACCCTTCACGATTGAAGCCATAGAAGGGTACGGGAAAGTCCCAGAAAAACTGGGAGCGCCCGTTTGATAATTGTGCGCGCAACCCATTCAATACGTCAATTGGCAGGCCGCCAGGGTTGGCAGCCGTTTTTACCATAATTGGAGGAACGGCTCCGATCAGAACGAGTTTGGCTACACGACCTTTTCCATATTTTGCGACATACCGAGCGGCCTCGCCGCCACCCGTTGAATGGCCAACATGAACAACGTCGCGCAAATCGAGCGATGCTGCCAATTCCGCAAAGTCCGCAGCATAGGTATCCATGTCATTCCCTGTTGCGGTCTGACTGGATTTCCCGTGTCCGCGACGATCATGGGCGATGACTCGGAAACCCTTGTCTAAAAAATAGAGCATTTGTGTATCCCAGTCGTCACCTGAGAGCGGCCAGCCATGATGGAAGACAATCGGCTGACCCTTGCCCCAATCCTTGTAGAATATTTCTGTACCGTCTTTGGTCCTGATAGTGCTCATGACTTGTGCTCTTTCGTGCTGGCTATTGGAATTGACAAGGGTTGAATCGGGCGCACTCATTGCCGACGAAGGGAGAGAAAACATTCCGAACGCTCCTAAAAGCAGCGCCTCCCTGCGAGACACTTCAGTCGGTCGAAAAGATAGAGGTCCGGTCATTACGAAATCTCCTTCACCGCGGGCCGAACGCGCGGACTGAGCTGCAGGAATACCCTGCGTTCCGCATCTGTGTTCGGTGGACACGGCACGCACCAAAACACTAGCGCCGGTTCCGGTTACAAACATCCCATCCATTGGTTTGCATGGCTCATACCAAAGTTCAGAATCTGCAAGGAGAATTGAAATAGAGCAGCTTTATCCGGCCGCTCGTGCCGGATAATAGAACGCCGCGCGTATTGCGATCAAAGAGGATGGCACAGGGATTTGTCTCAAGCGCCTTGATCCGGATGCTGACGCTCGACTGGCTGGTGCCGAACGCCAGCGTAGCACGATGGAAGCCGAGATATTCCGCAACGGCAAGCATCCGGACCAGCGCAATCATCGGGATTCGACCACTACTCAATCAGAAGTACTCGACTGGCAGTGCCTGTTCCCTATTGATATCAGGACGGATCCGCCTCCGCGTTGTTCATGCCCTGCTTCCTGGAGATCAAGGCAACACATGTCTCTTCAACTCGACGAGAAACGCATTCGGGAATTCGCCGGGAGCGTGTGCCTCCGTTCTCCGGCGTGCGTTCAAACCCGCTCACATGAAGCGCTGCGGCACCTCGCCTGTCAGTCGGAGGGTTTCCGTCCACAGCGCCTCGGCCAACTCCGGATCAGCGGAATAAGGGCGGACGCCGAATCTGCCTTCTGTTTCGATCGGGGCGATGTCGCTGTCCTCGCAATATACCCCCCCGATACGAGCCAGCTCCGGTGCAGTGGCGCACCAGACCATTGTGGCCGCGCCTTGCGCGAAATTTTTCTTGTCATTGGCCGGGTCGATCAGCGGCGTTCCGTCAGGATTCAATGCGCCGTAAGCTTCCAGCTCATCACGGCTGGCATGTTTTGCCAGATTGCCGAGGATTGAGCCGGGATGCACCGAATAGGAGCGGATGCCATGGTTTCGTCCCCTGGAATCCAGTGCCAGAGCGAAGAGGGCGTTGGCAGTCTTCGACTGGGCATAGGCAGCGACCTTGTCGTAGGGACGGCGTATGAAATCCAGATCCGTCAGGTCGAAACCCGGCAGCAGATGACCGCGTGAGGAAAGCACCACGACCCGAGCCTCGTTGGCCGCCTTCAGCGCTGGCCAGAGAGCGGCGGTCAGCCGGAAATGGCCGAGATGGTTGGTGGCGAACTGGCCCTCGCGCCCGTCGGGGTCGCGGAAGAGCGGCGTAGCCATGATCCCGGCGCTGAGGATCAGTAGATGCAGTGGCTCGTCACCGGCGAGGAACGCATTTGCAAAGGCGCGGATTGAGGACGGATCGGTCAGCTCCATCGCCGCAATTTCGACCCCGGCGATCCCCGACAGAGCCTCGCGCGCCGCGGCTGTGTTGCGCGCCGGAACGATGATCCGGGCACCGAGCCCTGCCAGCACGCGCACGGTCTCCAGCCCGAGGCCAGAGGCCCCGCCAGTGATGATGGCTGTCTTGCCGGAAAGGTCGATGCCGCGGGCGACTTCCTCGGCTGTGGTGAAGGGAGTGTGGGGAGTGCCTAGCGGCTTTTGCATCGGGTTCATCTGTTGTCTCCTGTTTTGCTATGACAGAGATGGCGCGAGATGGGCGGATAATCTATACTCGAATATCCTGAGTTCTGTTGAGATCATCCGATGTCGCTGCCCGATGACCCGCTTTCCCAACTGTTGCGCCTGGCCGGTGTGCAAGCCGCCGTCTCGACCGGGCTGAAGGCGCGGGGCCGGTGGGCCGTGCGGGTTCCGCCCCTCCCGACGCTGAAATGCAACGTGATCCGTCAGGGTGATTGTGCGCTCGAGATGGAGGGACGGCGCTGGCAACTGCACACCGGCGACTGCTTTCTGGCGGCGCCGGGACTATCGTTTACTATTGGCACCGACCTCGACCGTCAGGCACGCCCGGCAGAAGAGGTTTTTGCAGATTGCAAGGACGGCCTCATCGCGCGACTGGACGCAGGGCCGGGGCCAGATTTCCTTTGCCTCGGTGGGCGCATGGACCTGCCGCCTGCAGCGGCACTGCTGGTCGAGGCGCTGCCGCCGGTAACGGTGATTCCGGCCGGTAGTCCGGTGGCGCTGCGGATCGGCTGGCTGCTCGACCGGCTGGAGGAGGAGGGTCGCGCCGCAGTGCCCGGATCAGCCGCTATGGCGACACAGATCATGCAAATAGTGTTCATCGAGTTGATCCGCGCCCTGCCCGAGGGCGGCGGCAAGGGGTGGCTGGCGGCGCTTTCCGATCCGCGCATCGGCCCGGCGCTTGGAGCGATACACCGTGATCCAGGTCGGGCATGGCGGTTGGAGGATCTGGCAGCGATCAGCCATCTGTCGCGGTCACAGTTCTCGGCTCGGTTCCGGCAGGCCGTGGGCCGCGCGCCCATGGATTATCTGCTACATTGGCGAATGGTTTTGGCGCGTCGGGCGCTGACCCAGCCGGGAGTCCCGGTCGCTGCGGTGGCCGCGGATCTGGGCTATGCCTCGGAAAGCTCTTTCGGCGTGGCCTTCCGCCGGGTGACCGGCACCACCCCGCGACAAGCCTCGCGGGCCGCCTGATTTTTTCTGCGGACCATGTCACATTCTGCCCGGCAGTTCCGTCATTACGGTATCGGACCTTCAAGGAGACTAACTTGCCTGCCACATGACAGACCATTTCAAACACGCCAAGCCGGCTTCAAGTCGCTGTTCTTGCTGGAAGCCGCGATCAAGACAAGCACACCAGAGCCGAAGTTTCTGCATCTGGTCAAGCTGCGTGCCAGCCAGATCAACGTCTGTGCCTTCTGTCACTGTGTCCAGCGCCGAGATCCGACCAAGATCTACATCGTTTGGCAAAATGCTCTCTGCCAACAGAACTCCCGCCAGGGCGATGAAGAGTGCCGGCCGAGACAATGCAGCCGGCACGAATAATTGGCAAGGTCATCACCGCAGAGGTAAACAGGCCGATATGCATATCCGACCAACCGCTCTCGTCGCTCTTATTTGTACGGCAGAACGAGTTCCTGTTCATTGGTGTCAACAACAAACACGGCCAGAAGCCGGGCACGTTCTTTTGAGCTTGCGTTCTCGCTGACGCCGTGGCGGTCACCGGGATATTCAGAGAAGCTTTCGCCAGCGAAGTAGACCTTGACAGGCCCGTCGTTGACTTGACTTTTTATAGCTCCTTCAAGAACGGTTGCGTAAATGAAAGCTGAACTTGGGTGCGTGTGCGCTGCCGAATATCCGCCTGGTTCGTATTCAACCAATACTCCTTTCAGACTTTTCCCCGGTACATTCGGAAGTTTACGATCATAGACAAGCTTGACGTTCGAAGCTTTGTCTGACTCGTGAGCGGCGGCGTTGGCAACGACAAAAACAATCATCGCAGTGGATGCCAAGATGGTTCTAAGCATTTGGGTTTCCTTAAATTGATTTGGAACCAGGCGAGATGACCGATTAATTGGAGGTCACCTCACAAGTATTGATTGCGGATCATTTTGCTTGCCGGGAGTGGCGGAACCATTCCTCAAAGCCGATTGTTCCCAAGCGTGCACCCTCATCAGGCACAAGCGACCGATCATTCAATTCGGCACCAAAATACCGCGCGGCGGCGTCAGCCTCGATAGTCCGCGGATCATTGGTTGCTTCCAGATACTTGCCAACAAGGTCACTGAGGCGAATGCGCTCGGGACCGGCAATCTCTACCGTCCCGTTGAGAGGTTTTCCGAGCGCGATATCCGTCATCGCATCAGCAACGTCGTCAGATGCGATAGGCTGAACATACGCAGGCGAGAGATGAACGGTCGTACCGGTCGTTCCTGAATCGGCGATGCCCTTCAAGAATTCCATAAACTGCGTCGAATGTACGATTGTATACGGCGTTGGCGATGCTTTGATAAGTCGCTCCTGAGCAAGCTTGCCGCGGAAATAACCGCTTTCCTGCAAGCGTTCCGTTCCTACTACCGATAGCGCAATGTGATGCCTCACTCCTGCTTTGGCTTCAGCAGCAAGAAGATTCCGCCCTGCAGTTTCGAAGAATTCGAGCACGGCTTTGTCTTCGAATGACGGAGAGTTGGCGAGGTCAAGTACAACGTCTGCACCAGTCAGCGCTTCTTGAAGTCCCTCTCCAGTAACCGTGTTCACGCCCGAGTTTGGAGAAGCCGCAAGTACGTCGTGCCCTCGCTCTCTCAAGCGTGCAACAGTCTTTGATCCAATAAGGCCGGTCCCGCCAATAACAACTATTTTCATTTCAATTCTCCTTGTCGAGGCCTGCGCCTCCGCGTTACGTTTCCGGGAGCATGATCGCTGGGTGGTTAATCGCTTAATTGAGATCGGTTTTATCCAGGCCGAACCTGGTGACTGCAGAGCCTGGAGCATCGCGACATCCACGCTGAGATCCGAGATTTCCGTCCCGGAGATGTTGATCCATGCCAAGCCTGTTCGACAGCGAGGAATTGACGGTGTCGAATTGTTCTTGCCAACCCGTCATTGCGCAGTTCGCGTTCGACAGGCAGGTTGGAGTGTACTTTGAACAAGAAATGCAGCCACTCTGCTGTAATCGGTTCGGTTCTTCGATTGTTCTTTCGCGGATATCAACCAGCAACTCAGTGGAGTTTCCGAAAAGGTCTTGCAATCGCTCTGCATGATTTACACGTTGTGTCATACTCATCTCCATCGTTTTGGGATTGAGGGGATCAAAGTGATCGCAATGACAATGACGGGAGAGAGGACTTCGTTCTATCGTGCGGAAGTTGCATTGATCTAATCAACTGGGTTAGCTGCCATATTCTAAAGTTTAGACAAGTGACGCAGAGGTTTTGACTCCGAAGGGCGAAAGGCGTGCAGCGGGGCTTGGGGATCATTCGTTTCGAGCTGAATTTGCATTCGACGCAGCCCTATTCGAACAAAAGCATCAATCTGACTGGCGCTCACCGGGCCGGCAAATTTGCTGTCATGTACGGTGAAACGTCGAGGGACGTGTTCGGAACAACCACGAGGGGGCCGATTGCGCAATCCTGGGTGACGACCAAATCCTGATATTCCGGATAACAGTTGGCGAACCTGACCATGAAGCTGCAAGCAGGCCACACCTTGCGCCCACTCTGACGTATCAGGTCAAATACACCTTTAGCCAACATCGCGCCGATGCCTTCACCAGAATACCGGAATGGAACTTCAGTCTAGACGTGGACTACAACTATACCGCTGCAACAAGGTCACCGGCTATCGGCATTTCGAAGCGACGATGGAGCAGGTTATTTTCTATAGGTGCGTCAGCGAGCATCATTTACTCCGTTCCGGCAGGTATAATGTCCAGCCAGGTGATGGCAATATCAAGCTGCGGTGTGCACCGAATGGCTTGCCCGTGCAGAAATCTGCAGCCGGTTCCAAAGGTTGATCGCGCCAATCAGCACAGTCAAGTAAACGAGTTCGGTTTCATTGAACTGCTCTTTCACCAGTTCGTAAACTACGTCCGGAACCCGGGTGTCAGCCACGAGTGTCAACGATTCCGTCCACGCAAGAGCGGCTCTCTCTCTATCTGTATAAAGCGGGGATTCCTGCCACGCATCGAGCATGAATAAACGCATCTCGGTTTCACCTTGTGAACGTGCTTCACTTACATGCATATGGATGCAGTAAGCACAGCCATTAATTTGGGAAGCCCGTAGCTTGACGAGTTCACCCAGGCCGCGCTCGAGTCCACCTCCGCTGATAGCGTTTTCAAGATCCAATAGTGCTTTGACAAGGAGCGGGGCAGTTTTGAAAGGCATGAAGCGAGGCATCGTTACTATCCTTCTTTAAAAGCATCGAATGCATCCATCATGAGCTTCACCGGTGGCTGCCGCTATCATACCGGGTTGTCATTTGAACCGTGCTTTCGTTTAGGTTCCTGTGCTCGATTATCCTGTTGATACTCCCGGCTGATCTGTTCAGGCCGATAACGACTATTGATTAGAGGCGGCATATGGAAATTTATAACACGAACGTGTATTAGAGGTGTTATGAAAGCACTGCGAACCAAGTCCGGAAAGGTAACGGAAGTGGCCGTTGCAGAAGGCACTGCGCGATCACCGAGCCTCTACGGCGTTGCCGTCGAGTATGGAATTCATTGCATGGTCTGGCTGATCAAACCACGGGCAAAGCCTGTGAGTAGCCGTGATCTTGCCGAGTTGCAGGGAGTTCCAGCCGCTTTGATGGCCAGGATCATGCCAAAGCTGGAGAAGGCCGGGCTGGTTGTTTCCACGAGTGGCATCAATGGTGGCTACCGGCTTTCAAAAAATCCACAGGACATATCCGTTCTTGAAATCGTCGATGCCGTTGATGGGCGAAAGAAGGTTTTTGACTGCAAGGAAGTGCGCACGAAATGCGTTTTGTTCGGGGGCGATGCGCCGACCTGGATGACCCGTGGTGTATGCGGCATCCATGCAGTTATGCTTCGGGCAGAGAAAAGCATGCGGGCAGAGATGGCCCGAACGACACTCGAAGACCTTTCCAATGCATTCAGCTTTCGGGCACCTGCCGAGTTTGGCGAAGAGGTCGGTGATTGGCTCGATAATCGCGCAACGACCAGGGAAGTTACACGTATTTCAGCCGTTAAAAACAGTTCGAGGAAAAAGGCGCGCGGACCGATCGGACCCGGCAGCCTAAAAGGTACAGCTGCTGCACGCAGGAGGATGAAATGAGCATAAGTTCTTCGGAGAATGCTGTTGGCACCATTGAAACCCGGCGCGAGCCGCAAGCGACAGTTCTGGTAGTCGACGATGACGACGCTGTTCGATTTTCAATATGCGAGTTGCTGGAGTCCGTTGGCATTGAGGCCATTGGATTCGCATCGACGCAAGCACTTATGAATGCCGAGGTTCTCGGGCGGCCAGGTTGCATCATACTTGATGTCCGCATGCCAGGCGCGAGCGGACTGGATTTCCAGAATTATCTTGCCACAAACGGAATTTCCGCCTCCATTATCTTCCTTACTGGACACGGCGACATACCGATGACAGTTCAGGCGATGAAGGCAGGAGCACTAGAGTTTTTAACAAAGCCTGTTCGGGACCAGACATTGTTGGATGCTGTCAACACCGCCATTGAAATCGATAGGGAAAAGCGCGCCCAGCAAGCAACGGCCAATGCCAACATTGCACTTTACGCGACTCTAACACCACGCGAACGGCAGGTAATGGAAGCTGTAGTGAAGGGTGCTTTGAGCAAACAGATTGCGTTTGAGCTCAACATTTCAGAAATTACCGTGAAACTTCATCGCAGCAGTGTGATGCGAAAGATGAAAACACCATTCGTTACCCATCTTGTGCGCGCTTGGCAGTCCATACCTGCGGATATACGCCATGACTATCCAGCCTAAACCTTCGTATAGGTTTGATAAAGCCGTCACCGGGCAGATACTTAAACCCTGTGACGAGAGTACGGCATGCGAAAGTCTTCGAATTGACCCCTTCACCCACCATTGCAGTCGTCGACGACGACATAGGAATCTGCGAAGCGCTTGCCGAACTACTGGAAGTTCTCGGCTTTCAATGCGAGACATTCGAGCAGCCCGATGACTTCCTTACTGCAAATGTGAATGGGGCATTCGATTGTCTGATTACGGATTTGAACATGAAGGGCATGAACGGGCTGGAGTTGCAGAAGAGACTCGTCTCCACCAACCCACAACTGCCCATAATCTTCATGTCCGCCCAATCGGCTTCTGAAGCGAGATCACAAGCGCTCCGATCCGGAGCGATCGCTTTTCTGGGCAAGCCGATCAACGACGAGGTTCTTTACAGGCATATCGTTTCGGCTCTCAATCGAGGATCGGTCTGACTGCGAAACGGAGCCCGTCAAAGTGCCAAAGCAATTTCAACCAGCTTGTTTTCGCGATCGGCCATCGCTTGACAAAGAGGTCGCCATTGAAAGCAGTCGATTTTCCTGACGGGGCAATGCAAAAGCCCCAGGAGCCGGAGAGCAGGCCAATTGCTTATTGGCAACTCGGCATTGCACGTGCACGTGCTTTGCTCAAAGATATGGATCCAAAGAATCCCGATGATGGCCAGGAATGGCAGCCAGATCACCTGGACATGCTGCTTGCCACTGTACAGATCGTGGATGCCAACGATGAGGCCATTCGATTATTTTGCCTGCCGGCCGAGCGGGACCGCATTATAGACCGGCCCATCACCAGTCTGTGGCCGGAGCAATCGCGTGCCGCACTCGGTGACTTGCTCACCACTATCGTTTCCAGCAACCATACAGGTCCGGTCACTCGGGAGATTCCGGTGGTCGACCAATTGCAGCAAGTCGTCTTGACAGGATGGAGAGCGTTTGATCCGAGATGTTCAGATACCGTCTTCGTCCGTGTCAGCGCTGTGCTGAACACGCCGCGGGCGGTTATCGAACTCGAAGCAAGCCAAAACCGCTACCGGAATCTGATTTCTTCGCTTCCCATTCCTGTCTGGCAAATTGATGCCCGTCCAGCTGGCCGTATCTTTGACCGTCTGAGAGCGGGCGGCGTTACCGACATGGCAGCATATTCAGATCAACACCCGGAAATAGTCGAACTGACGCACGACATTGTGCAGGTATTTGACGTCAATAACGAAGCAATGGTTCTGTTCGGTGGCAAGCATCGCTCGGATTTCATAGGGTCGGTTAAATACCTGTTTTCAACCACCCCGGGTGCAGACAAACGAGTTATGCTCGCTCACGCGTCAGGTGCCAGAAACCACGTCGAAGAGTTGAAAGTCAGAACGTTTGACGGCCGGGTACTTGATGTTTTGTTGTTAATGACATTCCCTGTCCCCGGTGAACGCCTCGACACGACGATCCTTATGATGATCGACAATACCCCAAAGCTGGAAGCCGAAAGCAAGTTGCGAAAAGTCGAATCGGATCTTTCCCATGCGGCAAGACTTTCGACTTTGGGAGAAATGACGACATCAATCGCTCATGAGATAAAACAGCCGCTCTCGGCGATCTTGATGAATGCACAAACCAGCTTGCGTTATCTCAGGCGCGATGAACCAAATCTGGAAAAGGTGGACCGCCTGACATCGCGTGTCATAGAGAGCGCTCAACGTGCAAACGATATAATAGGCAGGATTCAGGACATGGCAGACAAGCGCACTGCCAGTCCTGTCGCTCTTGATCTCAATGATATCGTGCGCCAATGCGTCGTGTTCCTTCGCCACGAAAGCGAAGAGAAGAATGTTGCGGTTAAAATGAAACTGCAAGCCGACCTGCCGGCAATCAGAGGCGATCGCATTCAGTTGCAACAGGTTATCGTCAATCTGATGGTCAACAGCATTCAGGCGATGAGAGATGCGTCAAATATCCATCGCGAAATACACCTGGAAACCAATGTCATTGAGAATGGCCGGGTTGCCTTTTCGGCCAGAGATACCGGAACGGGGATACAACACGATCACATGGATAAGATATTTGACGGGTTCTTCACCACGAAAGAAGGTGGGCTCGGAATTGGACTCGCAATATGCCAATCCATCATCAAGGCTCATGGTGGGCAGATATCTGCACACAATCACCCGCAAGGTGGTGCTGTATTCTCCTTTTCGATACCATTGGCTGTCGACTCCGGGATGATACCGGCCGCTGATGGGTTCTGAACCCGTCCTGTCCTTAAGTACGGGATCATTCAGTCTCACGTATAATATAATTCCTCATCTTGTTGCTCAATCTTCCAGCATGCCTTTTCAATGCTTACGGCAACGAACCAGGCCATCAGTCAGGTGTTTGTCTCGGTAACATTGATGACATGAGACACACGATGTATTCCGTAAAGATCGTGATGCAAATTGACGGCAAATCCGGAATCGGCAGACCAATTGGTCAGGAAACACATATGACGTTTAAAACAATCGTTGTGTTCGTTGACTTCTCACCATCCGGAGATGCACGCACACGCTACGCAGTGGACCTTTGCTCACAGGTATATATCCCACACCCTCAGGCTTGATTTACAGCCGCCACGATACCTGCGTTCGTAGGGAGGCTGCCATTCGGCATCTTATAGACCGGAGCAATATCGAAAACACCTTGGCTTCGAACTCTGCAAACCAACAGTTTCAGACCGCGACTGCACGCGAGACGATGAGCTTTGAATTATTGAAGATAATGAGCATGTAGATTCTGCAGAGCTTCATTCGTTACATGCGGATCTCATTATCGTCGGTAACCTTGGCAGTACGCCAGTTCAGAGTTGGTCCCCCCCGAGAAACTGTTGTTCGCCACTGGCGTTCCGTTGTTGATCATTCCTGCGGATTGGACTCAGCCTGGAATTGGCGACCACATTCTGCTGGCGTGGAATGCAAGTCGTGAGGCACACGGAGCACCCGGATTCCCTCCCGTTTCTCACAACAGCGCAGTCAGTTACGATTGCCATTGCAGATTCGGAAAAAAACTCAGGATATGGGGCTGAACCCGGCGCAGACCTTGCAACCTACCCAAGTCGGCATGGCGCGAATGTGCAGGTGGAACAACTTTATTCAAATGGAACTCCAGTCGCGGAAACACAGAAAAGTGCCGCTCTCAGGAATAAAGCCGACTTGCCCGTTATCGGTGCTTACAGTCATTCCAGGATCAAGGAAAAAATCTTTGGTGGTGTGACGGATTGGCTGCTCGATGACCCAACAATTCCACTTTTGGTTGGCCACTGACTGCCAGGTCCCGGGCACCGCAACACGCGCACCAAATATAGGCGTTGTAATCCTTTAGCTACCTTAACCAGGACTGACGTATAATTACGGCCAGAAGTTCATTGAGCTATATTTCGATAAAGCGGTGTCCTCCCCTCCATACCGCTTACGGACTTTGGTCCGGTTAGGGCCGCCTTCTCGCAGGCGGCCCTCCTTTTAACCAGCTCAGTGGTCGGCTGCCGCATTTGTTGATCCAGGGAGCAATATCGTGAAAGGTTGAAGTCAATGAGTGTGCTGCTGATTTCTCTGCTCTTCAATAGTTTGCTTTGGTTGGTATGCCTGTGCTTCCCCACGTCAGTAGCATTGTCACCAGGAAGACCATCCGGTCTTTGCTGCAACGATCTCCGGCAGCTGTCGAACCGGGGATCGCAGCTCTCCTTCGCCACCACTTGCATCCTACATCGAAATTACAGAGCCAGCGACTGCCGGCGTGATTGCGTTGATCGCCAGATTTGCTCTATGGGCTATGTTCCTTAACGGGACGAGGATTATATCCTGATTTTCTGCATCAAGGGCCGATGCGGGGCGCGATCTCCCGTGACTCGAAAGCGCAAAACATACCAGCCACTGGAACCACGACTCTACCCTTTACCCGGTTTCGCCGACTACCACATGATAAACGGTGCAACCGATTCATCGCTTACCTTGCCATCAAGCACATCACCAATTGCCCTGTCGACAATATCAATGCCTTCACAGGCCTCCTTCTCGGTCAATGTGAGCGGCGGCATGAACTCAAGGACATTTGCTTTTAGCCCGACATAACTGAAAGCTGCGCCAAGTTCATATCCGCGGTAGATGATCTTCGCCGTTGTCGAGGCCGGAACGGGTGTCCTGTTTTTCGGATCGACTACCAGATCGATACCCACAGCGAGGCCGCGGCCGCGCACGTCGCCGATAATTGGATATTTAGCCGCCAGAGCGCAGAGCCCGTCCGAAAACAGCGCGCCTGTGGAACTGGCACGCTCAGCGAGTTTCTCTGTTTCTATCGCGGCGAGAACTGCTCTGCCTGCGGATGTAGCCACCGGGTTTCCGGCCGTTGTCTGCAGGGCAAATGCCGGAGCATGATCCATTATGCGCTGCGGACCGACCACGGCGGACAGCGGCAATCCCCCGCCAAGCGATTTTCCGAAAACAATCATATCCGGCTCGAGGCCTTCATGCTGGAAACAATGCGTCAGGCCGCTTCGCGCCAGTCCGAGCTTTACCTCATCCACGACGACCATAATCCCGTGGCGTCCGCATCGCTCTTGCAAGGCCGATAGAAACCCCGGCGGAGGCAGAATAATGCCGCCATCGGACAGGATGGGTTCCAGGAAGATTGCCGCGACCTGCTCAGGCGGGCACGTCGTTTCGAATTGGTAGTCGAGCAGTGCCAGCACCGCTTCGGCAGAGAATTGCGGACGGAAGGTATCCGGAAAGGGCAGAAGCAGAAGACCCGGCCGGGGCAGGGTATGGGTCATGGCCGTGTGACCGCTTATTCCCATCGAACCGGAAAGGTTGCCATGATAGGAGCCGATGAATGAGATGAACCTCGGGCGTTTTGTTGCAGCGGCCAGAACCCTGACTGCACAATCATTGGCGTCAGATCCGGAATGGCCAAACCATACGCGGCGCTCGCCCTTGCCCGGCGTAATGCGCAGCAGCTCTTCCGCAAGCGATACCGCAGGTTCATTCGGGTAAAGCAGAAGACTGGCGCCGGCCATGCTGCGAACAGATTTCTCGACGGCTTCGACAATAGCCGGGTGGCTATAGCCAAGAATTGCCGCTCCGGCAGAACCGGACAGGTCAAGTACCGACCTTCCGCCTTCCTCAATCAATCTGTTTCCGGCACCGCCAACAAGACTCAGCGGAGAAAACCGCAACCGGCCGATTTGCGCAATCGCATGCGCATCTCTTTCACGCAGTGATGGGCCGGTGGTGCTCATTTACCCGCATCTCCGCTTTTTCTCAGAGCTGCGAAGAGTTTTTCCGTCCAGAGGGAAATACCGTCCGCATCAGCGAGAAGGTCCTGGCGCACTTCAATGAGAATTGCCGGGTAGTTTCGATCCTCGCCATGCACCGGAACGGCATAGTCGTCATTGCGATCGATCACATAGGGGACGTTGAGGTCAACGGTCAGGGATGTATCTTCGCGCAGGCTGGCAACGATACTTTCCGCATAGTCACGGGATTTGCCACAAAGGACGCCCGCATGCCACGGCCTCTGCTTTCCGTAGAATACAGGTGTGAACGAATGTATGCCAACGATACGGCTGCGCCTGCCGGCCTTTTCGCGCTTGTCGAGATGAGCGCTGATACAGTCATGAAAAGGATGGAAAATCGCATCGGCGCGGCGCTGACGCTCCAGCGGATCAAGGCGTAGATTGCCGGGTATATCGGTACTCTCGGAACGCTGAGGAATGCTGGAGCCGCTGTCGAGCGGCCGGTTGAGATCAATCAGCAGACGCGAATAGGTGCCAAGGAACGCCGGTGCATCCAGCAGGGCTGCAAGCGAACGCGTGATCCCGGCTACGCCAATGTCCCAGGCGATGTGACGCTGAAGATCCGGTGCAGAGACACCAAGGCTGCGATATTCCGCCGGAATATGGTTCGAGGCATGCTCGCATGTGAGGACAATATCGGACAGGCCGGATTCATTGACGACCTCGACCGGGTCCGGCCAATCCATGGGGGGAACAGGTTTGGGAGTGGCGATATCCATCAGTAAAGCTTCCGGTATGTATCGCATACCTCGTCGGCAGGCTTGTCGGCGAACTTTTCGATTTCTGCCTTTTTCACTCCGGCGAAAGTTTCGATGAATTCCGGCGCGAACCATCCCGTCACAATCCGGTCTGCCAGCAGTGCATCAAGAGCAGCATCCAGCGTTTCCGGAAGGCGTACGAGGCCAAGGGATTTGAGCGCGGTTTCGTCCATGACCGATGGGTCGCCAGTTACCAGCGGCGGCGTTGGCAGGTTCGCGTTCAAGCCTTCGAGTCCCGCACGGATGATCACTGCCAGTGACAGGTAGGGATTGCCCGTTGCATCCGCCGCGCGGTATTCGATGTTGAACTGCCGGGCAGGATCGCGGCCACCGATCGAGACCGTTGGACAAATGCGCAATGTTGCTTCGCGGTCCTGATCGGCAAGCCAGGTATAGGATGAACTCCAGCTATGCGGTTTCAGTCGGTAGTAGGACGAAACACTTGCTGCCGTCATTGGCGTCAGCGCTGGCAGATGCCGCAGGACACCTGCACAGAAAGCCCCGGCTTTTGCCGAAAGCCGTCCCGGTCTCGCTGGATCGTAGGTCGCGGGATTTCCCTCGCTGTCAATGAAGCTGAAGTGGATATGCACGCCATTGCCCACTGCCAAAGGGGCAGTCTTCGGAGCGAAACTTGCTCGCCATCCGGTATTGCGGGCCGTTTCGCGCGTAATTTCGCGTATGGCCACAGCACGGTCAGCTGCATTGAGGGCATCTGTCGGCGCATGGGTGACTTCGAACTGGTCCTCACCAAATTCGGCAATAATCACTTCGGGCGCGATCCCTGCTTCTTCCAGTGCCGCCATCAGTTGCGGAGCAAATGGATCGGCGCGGCGCAATGCCTCGAAGGACAATGAATGCGATGACGGGAACCCGCCATCAAAAATCTGAAACTCGTGTTCGAATGTCGCAATAACCGACAGTCCGGTGGCCTTTTTCAAAGCGGCAAGAGCATCCCGCAACATCGTGCGGGTGCAGCCCAGCCATGGTGTGCCGTCCAGCTGGACGATATCGCCAAAAACCAGATCAAAAGGTGTCGCCGAGCCCGTTTTTCCGGTGCGGAAGCGAGCGCCCATATCGGGCAGTATACGCAAATCTCCCGACGAACCCCATGGATTGGGATCGGCGATGGCATTGAACGGCGTCAGGGACAGGTTTGCCTGTAGCCAGCCAATGCCGGTCGCCGCAAGCCTTTCGAGCTTGCTTTCCGTCACCGACCGGCCACGTGTTATTGCCGCAAGGTCGGTGGTTACGATTGAAACAAGCGGTTCCCAGGCCGGGGTCATTTGTTGCGCTCCAGATTGGACAGGCGCTCGACCACCGTATCGGTATCGCTGACCCAGCAATATCCGCCAAAGGCCTTCAGCGCAGTATCGTGACGCTCCCGGGTTGCCGATGCGCAGGCATCGGAGACGCAGGTCACCAGATATCCGCGATCGGCTGCATCGCGCACGGCCATGTCGACGCACTGGTCCGTCATGATGCCGGTAATAATCAACTGCCTGATGCCGAGATTCTTCAATACGTAGTCGATATTCGTGGAGTTGAAGACGCCGGATGATGTTTTTGGCAGCATGATCTCGTCGCCGGCCGGTGCCAGCGCTGCGACCGGCAGCCCTTCGGGCCTGCTGGGAGCTATATGGATCGGCGTCAACTTGTGATCCAGCGAACAATCGCGGCCGTCTTCCGTCAGGCTCTGGATGATCGTGTGCAAGACCTCGACGCCGCTGGCGCGTGCAGCAGCCAGCAAGCGTTCGTTGTTGGGGATCGTCTGGCCGGCCGTCTGCCTGTAGAAATAATGGTCCGGTCCGCGCTCCGGATGTGAGGCATCCAAACCCGGTTCGAGCCATACCCGTTGCAGGTCGACGAGCAGCAATGCGGTTTCGCCAGCCACATAGGGTGCGTCGCGGCGGATGGTACTCTTCGTCATGTTCACTGCTCCTGCCTGGATGTTTTTGGTCCGGGAAAATTGCGGCTATCGGCTTTCGGCGATTTTGCCAGCCGGGCCAGCGCGCGGGCATTGTCGAGTGTCACGGCATTATCGCGCCGGATGTCCTCAAGCCGTTCAATGCGATTGCGCGTCGCGTCATTCATATTGGAGAGCATGTTGGCGACAAGTGCCTCTACCTGGGCGATGGCGGGTGCAAGCGTGTCATAAGGCGAGGCAACTTCAAGCGGGCTGACGATTGTCACTTCGGCATATTGCGCGATCGGGGACAGCCACGGATCAGTGAACAGCACAATGCGAACGCCGCGGCTTGCGGCCTGTTCGGCAAAGGCAACCACATCGAGCTGATAACGCCGGTAATCGAAGACGATCAGCACATCGCGCCTGTCGACATCGATCAGTGTATCGAAGGCAGTCGCCGATATGGCCCCCAGCTCGACTATTCCCGGGCGGAACTGCACGAGATAGCCTGCAAGCATTCCGGCAACATGGCGGCTGAAACGCCCGCCAAGGAGGATGACCCGACCCTTTGACTCCGTAACGAGCCTTGTGGCCCGGTCATATGTCGAGGCAGGTGTGGTAGACATCGCCTTGTCGAGACTGTCCATTACCGAACGCATGTAAGACAGCGCCGGACCGTCGTCCTTGCCTGTTCCGGTGTGATCGTGGCGCTTGGCTTCCATCATCAGGAGCGGCGAATGCAGGCGGGATTCAACCTCGGCGAGCAGCTTCGACTGGAAATCCGGAAAACCGTCAAATCCCAGTTTCATGACCAGCCGGACCACCGTTGGATCGCTTACTCCAGCCTTTCTCGCAAGGCTTGTCGCCGTGCCCAATCCGGATGTCGGATAGTCTGTCAGCAACAGCTGAACGATCTTTTCTTCGGAAGGCGTGAAGGCGGCGTCCCCGCGCAGAAGCAAATCCCTTATGCTCAATCGTTTGGCCTCCCCAGGTCGCTGCAGCAGGTTGATGTGTTGAAGATAAAATTACAGATATTTTATTTTAGGTCAACTATGAAGAGATATTGACATTGGTTATTTTCTGGCCTTACCATTTGGGGCAATGCAGCAACAAGGCTCGGGGAACAGACAATGAGCACAAGCAGCGATGTACTGATTATTGGTGCCGGTATCGTGGGGTCGAGCGCCGCCTACTTCCTCGCCCGGTCCGGATTATCGACGACGCTTGTTGACCGTGTTCATCCGGCAGGCGGCCCGACAGGCAAGTCATCGGCCCTGCTGCATGCCTTCTATCTGATGCCGGAATTGTCCCGTCTTGCCCTGCGCGGACGTGAGATACTTGTCGGGCTTCCCGAAATCGCCAACGGCAACAGTTTTGTCACGCAAGTCGGCATGATGTGGGTATGCGGAGAAGACAGCAGTGCTGCATGGACTGGAGCCGCAGAGCGCATTCGCGGGCAGGGCGGCCAGATAGAAACGCTTTCGCCGCAGGAGTTCACATCCGCTGTTCCGGCCTTCTCCGATGACCGGGTGGCACTTGCGCTTTGGGAGCCGGAATTTGGCTATGCCGATGCATTCGGTGCAACCAATGCGCTGGCAAATGGTGCTCGAAACGAGGGAGCAACGCTGTTGCAGAACACCTCGGTAAAGTCGCTGGCCGTTCGGAACGGCAAAGTCACAGGCGTAGTTCTTGAAGACGGAACCACATTGAATGCCGGCAATATCATCATGGCGGCCGGTCCATGGACGCGAGCACTGCTTGCCACGGCAGGATTGCAATTGCCGCTGCATGTAGAGCGCCATCCCATGGCAGTGCTGGACGCGGGCGGAAAGGCACGAAGCATCATGCCATTCGCCTGGTGCGACGACATCAATTGCAATTATGCGCGTCCTGACAATGACGGTGTCATTCTGGCTGGCAGCTGGGCCGGCGGGGGGACCGGCTTGCGTCATGAAACTGCGGAGCGGCCACGTTCGGTTACGGATCCCGATCATTACATGGAGGGCGTGGAAGAGGCTGAATCGGTCGAGATACTAAAAACGTTTACGACCCGTGTTCCGGCCATGCTCGATCTTGGCATTCGTCCCGGCTATGCGGGCCTTTACGATATGAGCCCGGATGATCTGCCGATCATCGGCAAAATGCCAGGTATAGAGGGCCTCTACATATCTGCAGGTTCATCCGGCCATGGTTTCAAGACCGGACCTGCCGTAGGGGAGGCGCTTGCAGAGCTCCTGATCCGCGCCGATGAGAGTTTGCTGAAACCGTTTTCGCCGGAACGTTTTGGAGGCGCGGCCTGATGGAAAGAACGGGCGCAAGCAAGAGCTTTGCCATTCCCGCCGCGCTCAAGGTTGCCTGGGCCGATGTTCTGATAATGGCGCTTGCGATCCTTCTTGTTTCAACGCTCTCCCAATTATTCGCGGGGCCAGCATCGCAACGCGTGGTAACCTATGCCGCAATCATGCTGACAGCCGTCGTGGGCCTGCAGATATTTTCCGGCAATACCAGCATTGTTTCCTTTGGTCATTCGGGTTTTCTCGGGCTCGGCGCTTATATGACTGGCATCCTCACCATGCCGGAAGCGTTGCAACGCACTGCACTGAAGGAGCTTCCTTCCATACTGGCGGGTTATCACCTGCCGTTCTTTACGGCATTGGCGATCGTTCTGCTGGTTGCAATCATTGTCGGCCTGATTACCGGAATGCCATTATTGCGGCTTTCGGGCTCCAGTGCATCCATCGCAACGCTCGCCTTGCTGATCATAATCTACACGCTGCTCGTGGGTGGCCGGGAGATCACACGCGGCAGCCAGCCATTCTATGGTGTGCCACGCGATGTTGGATTGTGGACTGCAACCCTGCTTGCTGTCATCGCGCTTGGCGTGGCCCGGATTTTCCGCGAGTTACCGCTTGGTCTGGCAGCTCGGGCCGCCGCCAATGACGAACGCGGAGCTGCGGCTGTCGGGGTAAATCATCGCATTGCCTACCTTTGCGCCTGGGTCACCAGCGTCGTCATATCCATGGCGGCAGGCGCAGCGCTCGCCCAGTTTCTCGGTGCGTTCTCACCCAAGGATTTCTACTTCGAGTTAAGCTTTACCCTGCTTGCCATGCTCATTGTCGGCGGCATGAATTCCTCACTGGGCGCTTTTGCAGGCGTGGTCGTGACCACGATCATCATTGAAGTCATCCGGCGCTTCGAAGGCGGAGGCACTCTTTTTGGATTTGACCTGCCAGCACTTTTCGGCCTCACGCAGGGCGCACTGGCAGTCATCATCATTCTGATTATCTGGAAGCGCCCGGAAGGTCTGCTTGGCAAGGGCGAGCTAAACATACTCAAACGCTTCCCGAAATTCGTTCAGGTCACCCCGAACCCGACGCCGGCCGAACCAACGGGCGTGACGGCTATCGGTTCAAGCAACCTGACGCGCCGCTACGCCGGAGTTGTTGCTGTCGAAGATATTACACTGGAATTTCGTCCGGACATGATCACCGGCATTATCGGCCCCAACGGAGCCGGCAAGACGACATTTATCAACATGATGGCAGGCGATGTCGTTCCAAGTTCCGGCAGTGTCCATATCGGGTTGCAGCAAACGCCTCCCGAGACTTTTGGTTTTGCGCGCGCGGGAATTGCCCGTACATTCCAGAATATCCGCATCTTCCCGAACATGACCGTCATGGAAAATGTCGTTGTCGCCGCACGTCAGGTCGAGCCTTCGCTTATGGCTGCCGAGGCGGCAGCAATGGCGGAACTCACGCGGATGGGTCTGCAAGACCATGCGCAACGACATGCGGCAGGTCTCGCCTATGGATTGAGACGGCGTCTGGAAGTAGCACGGGCCCTGGCCCTGAAGCCGCGTTATCTGCTGCTTGACGAGCCGGCGGCAGGGATGAATGCGGTGGAAACGGCAGAGTTGATTGCCATTCTCGCAGCGGTTCGCTCCGAGCGAAAACTTGGCATCATATTGATCGAGCATGATATGCGGCTGGTGATGAACCTGTGCGAACGCATCGTCGTGATCGATCACGGGAGGGTCATCGCCGATGGCTCGCCCGTCGAGGTGCAGAACAATCCGGCAGTCATCGCAGCTTATCTCGGCAGCCGCAGCATTCGCAACCAAAGCCAAAACATAGCTGAAACCAAGAAAAACAAGGGGATTTATCACAATGTCTGACCTGTTACATGCAAGACGTGCACTCCTGACAGCGGCCATCTTCGGCATCGCGGTTGCCGGCTCTGCCTCCGCTCGCGCCGAGGATATCATCATCGGTGCAGCCACTGCCCAGACCGGCGGTCTGGCACCCTTCGACCAACCTGCGCTTGCCGGTTTCCGCATGGCAATCGACGAGATCAATGCCAAGGGCGGGATGGCGGGAAAATACCCGGTAAAACTGCTGATAAAGGATACCCGCTCCGATACCGCCCAGACGGCGACCGTAGCGCAGGAACTTATCGATGCCGGTGCCAGGGTCATGATTACACCCTGTGATGCAGATCCGTCGATTTCAGCGGGCCAGCTTACCCAGCCGCTGGGCATACCGACAATCACATTGTGCGGATCGGCACCGGTTCTGCCCGGTGCTGTCGGCGATGTGATGTTTGGCAGTTATCCGGCGGATAATATCCAGGCTGCCGCCATCGCCGAATTTGCCATCAAGGAAGGCAAGAAGTCGGCCTATCTGCTTACGTCCCCCGATGCCACCTATCTCAATCTTCCGGAATATTTCGGTCAGGTGTTCGAGAAGAAAGGTGGCAAGGTCACAGGGCGCGGCACCTTCACCATGAACCAGCCGGACTTTTCGGCAGAGGTTACGAAGATCAAGAATCTGGCCGAAAAACCCGATGTCATCATGACATCGGCCTATGAGCCGGATTTCCCGGCCTTCATACAGCAGCTGAGAGCTGCCGGTGTGACAATTCCCGTTTATGGCGCTGATGCCATTGGCACGCCGACGATCAAGGGATTGGGCAGTTTGGTCGATGGCGTGATTTTTACGGCGGCGGGCTATGCCTTGCCCGGCAGCAAGCTTGAAGGCTTCAACGATGCCTTCACGAAAAGTGCCGGTCATGCGCCGGAATCCACCTATGAGGTCAATGGCTACGAGATCGGCTATATTATCGATGCAGCGGTCACCGCTGCCGGATCGGCCGATCCGGCAGCTATCCGTACCGCAATAGCCGGGCTGAAGGATTTCGAGGGCGTAACCGGCAAGATTACCTATGCAGGAACCACGGGCATGCCGCTGCGCGCGGTGGTGCTGATGCGGTACGAGGGCGGTGAGCCGAAATATGTAGATGCAGTCACACCTGCTGCTGACGATGTTCCAGCTCCCTTGTGAGTGCTGTGCAGGAAAATGACATGCTGACGGTGGAGAAACTGGAGATCAGGTATGGGGAGGTCGAGGCGGTTCGCCGTGTCGATCTCGCCATTGCCAGAAACCAGATCGTTGCGCTTGTCGGTGCCAACGGGGCAGGCAAGAGTTCGACACTGGGAGCTATTGCAGGTCTGATACCTGCCGTAGCGGGCAAAGTCGTCCTCGACGGGCAGGACATTACGGGAATGGCTGCCGAGCTCATCGCCCGCAAGGGCATGGCTTTGGTTCCGGAGGGGCGGCGCATATTCCCGGCGCTCACCGTTGCAGATAATTTGCGGCTTGGCGGGGCAATGCATCTGCCCGCTCAAGAGGCGAAGCAGCGGCAGGAGGAAATGCTGGATTTGTTTCCCGTCTTGCGCCGTTACCTGCGGGTTAAGGGCGGCAACCTTTCCGGCGGCGAGCAGCAGATGCTGGCAATTGCCCGCGCCTTGATGTCGAAGCCGAAATTATTGCTGCTGGACGAACCATCACTGGGTCTTGCGCCACAGATGATCGACGTCGTTTTTGATCTCATTGCGGATTTGCGGCGCACGGGGCTGACGGTTTTGCTGGTTGAGCAGAACGTCGCTCTGGCTCTGGAAATTGCAGATCATGCAACTGTTCTGGCCAATGGCGAGATCGTGCTGTCCGGCACCGCAAGGGAACTGGCAGATTCCGATCTCGTGAGGCAGGCCTATCTCGGAGCATAGAAAAAAGATGATAATGCAGCAGGTTATCAACGCCATCAGTCTGGGCGGTGTCTACGCCTTGCTGGCCCTCGGCCTCGCCATCGTATTCTCCATCGTCGGCCTCATCAATTTTGCCCATGGCGAGCTGATGACCATTTCAGGTTATTCACTGCTGGCAATGCTTCTCCTGGGCTGTCCGTTTCCGCTTGCGGTGATGGTGGCTCTGTGCAGCGCGGCCATTGCTGCGCTTCTTATGGAACGCGTGGCTTTCCGCCCGATGCGCGGAGCAAGCGTAACCAGCCTGCTCCTCACCAGCTTTGCAGTTTCAAGCCTGCTGAAAGTCGTGCTGCAAAACGGAATTTCCGCGCGCCCGCAAGCTATCGCCATGCCGGGCTGGATGACGGGTGCCTTTTCCTTCGGTGATATGACGGTCGGCGTCGGTCCGGCTATTTCCATCAGTGTTTCGATCGTCGCCCTTCTCGCTCTGGAGTTATTTCTGCGCAAATCTGTCACAGGTACAGCCATGCGCGCCGCCGCGCAGGACTTCGATGTGGTGCGGCTGATGGGAATACCCGCCAGCCGCATCATCGCCACGGCCTTTGTCTTGTCGGGACTGCTCGCAGGTCTGGCTGCCATGCTGTGGGTGGCACAACGTGCTTCCGTTGACCCGATGATGGGTTTCACGCCTGTGCTCAAAGCCTTCATTGCAGCGGTCGTCGGCGGCTTGGGCAGCCTGCCGGGCGCAGTTGCAGGCGGCCTGCTTCTCGGGATCATCGAGGTTGCACTGCAGGCTTCGCTGCCGCCAGCGCTTGCTCCGTTCAAGGACGCGATGGTGCTTTCCGGCGTAGTCCTCATCCTCCTTGTCCGGCCCAATGGCCTTATCCCGGCTATTCAGGCGCAAAGAAGCTGACATGTACACAAAACCCGAATTTTCCGCTCTTTCCCGTGAGAATATCTTCGAGCTGATCGAGAGGGCAATGTTCGCAACAGTTGTGACCAATGGTCCGGATGGTCCTGTCGCCTCGCATCTGCCGATAATACTCGACAAAACGCGCGGCGCGCACGGTACGCTGATCACCCATCTTGCCAGGGCAAACGAACATAGCAGCCTGATCCTGGAAGGACTGCCCACATTGGTCATTTTTCACGGACCGCATGGTTATATTTCTTCGTCCTGGTATCCGGCGCAGCCTGTCCGCGACAGTGCTCCCACCTGGAATTTTGCGGTTGTTCATGCGCATGGACGGCCGGTTTTGCTCGATGAGGCCGGGCTCGTGCGCCACCTCATACAACTTGTCGATATTCTTGAGAAAGGTCGCGAGAAGCGCTGGCAATTGAAGGAGCTTGGAGCTGGCGGCATGGGGAGGCGTTTGCCGTATATTATCGGCTTTGAAGTTCCGGTTGATCGCCTCGATGCGAAATTCAAGATGGGTCAGGACGAGCGGCTCTATGATACGCGCTCTGCAATTGAAGCGCTTGATGGTATCGACCCGGAGTTGTCGAATCTCATGGAGCGTAGCAACGCACACCGCAAATCATGATGCTGACGGGCAAGTGATGTTTTTCGTCTCGCGATAGTTTTGCTGATTGCGGCCATAGTCAGACAATTGCAAAGCCCGTCTGCTCCAACGTATGAGAATGCGAGATGCAAATTGCGCAGAACGGCCGTTTAAATTACCTGGCCCCGTTGGCGCACTTTCCAAAAAGGCAAGTTGATCAAGATGAGCAGCTTCGACAGGGCGGTGATGAAAGCCTTCGGGGCAACAGATCACGTTATGACAGTTGTTTGGACTCACGATGTAACGCCGGGTTTCCGGCGCATCCGTCTTCATGCACCGACGATGATTGACGGCCGTTCTACGCCGACGGCGAGCTTCCTGAGATTATGGGCGCCGGACCCGGATGGTTCCGGCAAGGTCCATCAGCGTGGCTACACGCTCATAGATCCCGACCCGAAGACGGGAGAAGTCACGCTTGATTTCGTGATGCACCACCCGGCCGGTCCCGCGGCAAGCTGGGCTGCAGCCGCGAAGCCGGGGGATACGATTACCGCGTCCTATATCTCCTATACAAAATTTGAGGTCCCGGAGCCCGATCCTGAAGGCTATCTGTTGATAGGCGACCCATCGGCAATACCGGCCATTAACAGCATTCTTGAAATATTGCCGGATGAAGCAGAGATTGTCGTGGTTATTCAGGCAGTTTCCCCGGGTGACGAAACAATTCCGGTTACGGATCATCCGGGTGCACATGTAAACTGGCTAGCGCCGGGGAACCCGGAAGCGTTAGCTGCAGCTATCCCCGTCAGGGACTGGTCGAACTGGCATGCCTGGCTGGCTGGCGAATCCGGTATGGTCAAGCATATCAGGCTTACGCTCAACCAACAGCACGGCTTCCCTCTGGTCGATATTCAGCATCGGGCGTATTGGATGCGCGGCAAGGCCATGCGGCTGAAGAAGAATAGTGGCAAGGACGTCGCCGAGAATTCTGCTGTCAAACCTGCTCCGGCCATGCCGGAATTGCCAACCTCCCGGCCACCTGTATTATCAGCACGCTGGCGCTCGCAGCGTGGAAAAGAACTGCTCGCATCCTTGCGCTGGAAACTGCGTGTTGCCGGAATATTGCAGGCAATGGTGTCCCTGCTGCAGCTTGTCCCTTTTATCCTGCTGGCCGAGATCGGCCGCAAACTTCTGGAAGGCCAGTCCTCCTGGAGTGACTACCGGATACCGGTAATAGCCACTCTGGTACTGTTCGGCAGCGCCGCCGGCCTGTCAACGGCGTTATTGCTCTGGCTCCATGCTGTTGACGCGCGTTTCGGGCGTGACTTGCGGCGGTCAATTGTCTCAAAGCTCGCACGACTGCCACTCGGATGGTTTTCAGACCGCAATACGGCGACTGTCCGGCAGGCAGTGCAGGACGATGCGGGGCGCCTCCATTATGCGGTGACACATGCTGTGCCGGACATTGTGGCAGGAGCGGTAACGCCCCTGGCGGTTATTGGCTATCTGTTCACTGTCGATGCCGCGTTGGCAGGCGTGCTGTTCCTGCCATTGCTGGCTTTCGTGATCATATTCAGCATGATGCTGCGCGGCAATGGTGACAATCTCGCCAAGGTGGCAGAGTGGAAAAACAGGACGCAGGCCGCCGCCGGAGCCTTTGCCGGAGCACTTCCGGTGGTCCGGGTGTTTGGCGGAGACGGGCGTCAGTTACGTCAGGTTCTTGCCGGCCAGGCGGATTTCCTGAATGGCTGGCAACGCCCTATGGCCGGTCGCAAAGTGCTTTCACAACTGGCCATCCAGCCGCCCACATTTACGCTGCTGATCCTGGCTGGTGGAATATGGCGTATATCAACGGACGGAATGACGTCAGCGGAACTGCTGCCCTTCCTGTTTCTCGGCGCGGCCTTTGGAAGCCAGATCATGGCGGTTGCCTATGGTTTTGTGCCGTGGCGGGACGCGCGGGCCGCTGCCAGCCGGATCGGGGTTCTGCTCGAGGAGACTGAACTGGACCATAGCCGGTCGATCCGGGATTTGCCGCAGGGACGCATTGCGCTGCGCTTCCGCGATGTGTCCTTCGGGTACCGTTCGCGAAAGCCTGTGCTTCACGGCATTACGCTTGATCTTGAGCCGGGAACGCTGACCGCACTTGTTGGTCCAAGTGGTGCCGGGAAGTCTACGCTGGCTGCATTGCCCGGCCGCTTTCATGATGTTACGGGCGGTGCGATTTTGCTTTCGGGCAGTGACGGAGAAATCGACATTCGCGAATTGCGGCCTGAGGCTCTGCAAAGAAACATAGGTTTTGTCTTTCAGGATGTGAGGCTCATTCGTGCCAGCCTCCGGGAGAATATTAGCCTTGCTCGACCCGATGCCACCATTGCGGATATCGAGGCGGCAGCTCGTGCCGCCCGTATACATGACAGGATTTTATCGTCGCCGCGGGGCTATGACAGTGTTGTTGGCGAAGATGCACATCTTTCGGGGGGAGAGGCACAACGTCTCTCGATTGCCCGGTTGCTGCTCGCCGATCCGGCGGTTCTCATCCTCGATGAAGCAACTGCTTTTGCCGATCCGGAATCCGAACATCTCATTCAGGAAGCGCTGAGTGCATTGACCCGGCATCGCACCGTCCTTGTCGTTGCGCACAGGCTGCATACCGTAATACATGCCGATTTCATTGCAGTCCTGGAGGCAGGGCGCATTGTCCAGCGCGGGCGGCATGAGGAATTAATGACCACGCCCGGCCTTTATCGTAAGCTGTGGCACGCCGGATCGGAAAACAGGGCATGACGATTTTATCCTCCAGCTCAAGGCGATATGTCCCTGTCTATATTGTCCTCGTTCTCTTTTCTGCAGCAATGCGCGCAATGGCTGCCCTGCTGCTGATCCCCTTGCTCTCGGCGCTTTTCTCTTCAGGTCCTGGTGCTGCCGTTCCCTGGCTCGGCTATCTCACTGCTGTGGTTGCGGCCGGATGGGCCGCGGAGTGGAGGCTGGTCATTCTGGCCTTTGATCTGGGGTTTGACGCTGTACGCAATATAAATGATAAATTGATTGATCATCTTCTGGCCGTGCCGATTGGCTGGCTTGGCGCCAGGCAGCAAGCCGAAGCCAAGACCGCGCTGGCCGGGGCCGTGCCGGAACTCTTCCCTGCCTTTGTCAACCTTGGCGGTCAGATCGGCATTTCGATTGTTCTGCCCGCCATGATCGGCCTGGGGCTGCTTTTCATTGCATGGCCGCTGGGTGTCGTGGCGCTGTGCGGTGTGCCCCTATTGTTAGGTTCGCTTGTGCTGGGTGCCCGGCTGATGCGGCGTGCCGAAGCGGACTTTTCCACAGCTGCCGAAGAGGTGGCCGAGCGCACCGACGAGTTTGCCAGTGCACAGGCAGTTCTACGATCCGCAGGAAGAACAGGCCTTGACGGAACACCCCTTGGTGCAGCTATTGACAGCCAGCGACATACGGGCTTGCGCATGCTCTGGTTTACGGTACCCGGTACGCTCGTTTTCTCGCTGTCAATGCAATTGGTCCTCGTGGCGATGATCGCGGCACTTGCGACCTCTTTTGCAACGGGTCGAATAGATGCTGTACAGTCGGTGGCCCTGATCGTTGCAATCACCCGGTATCTAGAGCCCTTCACTGTTCTCTCGAACTTGTTTCCGGCCCTCGAAACGGCAAGGGGAGCATGGAAAAGAACAGCTGACATATTTGCCGCGCCCCTGTTGCACAAGCCTGAGAGAGATGCGCAGCCGGGGCCGGCTACGATAGAATTCCGCAATGTGAGCTTTGGACAGGTCGGCAAGAGAATACTCGAAGACATCTCGTTCGCAGTGGAGGCGGGAACTACAACTGCCATTATCGGCCCATCCGGTGCAGGTAAAAGCACTATCCTGTCTTTGGTCGCGAGGTTTCATGAAGTCGATGCCGGAGAGGTTTGCGTATGCGGTCAGGATGTGCGCGATTATCTGCCCGGAACTTTAATGGAGCAACTGGCCATCGTATTCCAGAACGTCCAGCTCTTTGAGGGAAGCATTGCGGACAATATTCGCATAGCCCACCCGGACGCGAGCGACGAACAGGTTCGTGAGGCTGGACGCGTTGCCGGAGTCGAGGAAATTATTGAACGGCTGGGCGGCTGGGATGCGGCCGTTGGAGAGGGAGGCAGCAATCTTTCCGGCGGCGAGAGACAACGGGTAAGTATTGCTCGCGCACTGCTCAAAAACGCGCCGGTCCTGCTGCTTGATGAAGCGACAAGTTCGCTCGATACAGCCAATGAAGCGGCGATTACGGCAGCCTTGCAAAGATTGAGCTCTCACACAGTTCTTATCGTGGCGCACCGCGTTGAAACCATTGCTCATGCCGATCATATCGTTTTCGTCGAGAACGGCAGGATCGTCGAGGCTGGTCCCCGTGAAACGCTGATAGCAGAGGGCGGATATTTTGCGCGCTATTGGGGGAGCCGACGCGCTGCCCGGATCTGGAAGTTGGAAACTGCCAGGACAGAACCCATACAGGTTGCTTGATTCTACCGAGGTCTTGCATTCCGCTGACAAAACAACAACGCCAATGCGAACTTGTTGCTGCACCGGCGTTATATTCGAGTTCTATTTTTGAACCCGTCTTTACACAAGATCTACCACTTCATTGTAGCGCCTATCCCGAAAACGCGGCCGCGTCCGGCAACATAAACGCCCTTCACATCCGGCGCGAAATTGAATGAATATGAGAGCGGACGTTCGTCCAGCAGATTATTAACAAAGGCATGAATTCCGAATTTTCCGCTGTCCCAGCCTATGCGTGCATTGACAATGTGGTAGGCATCCATCTTCTCCAGATTGGCCAGATCCGAAAAACGGGTTCCGGTATACCGGTAATTGACGTTTGCCGCGAAATCGCCGGAAACGCCCACGGTCGAGCCCGGCAACTTATAGTTCAGGCCGATGTTGGCAGTCCATTCCGGAACCTGAGGTACGGCATTTCCCTCGCGCGCTCCCGGAAGCATGGATTGCGGTGTGACGTGCACCATCTCTGATTTCGTATAGCCGAGGCCACCCACCAACTCCAGGCCATCGGTCAATTCAACCGAGCCACCAAGTTCTACGCCATAGCTGCGGAAATCCTGATTGGTCATGAACACCTGCAGCGTGCTTACATCGAAGCCGCTAAGCTGGCCATCGGAAATGTCGTTGTAGAAAACAGCTCCGCGCAGCATCACACGGTCAGCCACGGTCGCTTTGGTGCCGAGCTCGTAAGTCCAGCCCCTGGCTGGCCGGAATGGCGGTGAAGCAATGCCGAATGGTGCATATTGTCCCGTCTTCTCAAAGCCGCCCGAGGAGTAGCCGCGTGCGATCGAGCCATAGCTCATCACATCATCGCTCCATTGATAAGACAGCGCGGCGCGGCCTGTCACATACGTATCGCTGATCTCACCGCTTTGGGTAAAGAAGGGCAGGGTTCCCGGATAGCCGTTTGATACATAATTGCCGTCGAATGTCTGCCGGTCGCGCGAAACCCGCAGACCGCCCGAGACTTCCCAACCTTCTCCGAGAGGCACCGTGACGTCGCCGAAGGCGGCATAGGTATCACTGACGACATCGTTATCGAATACCCCGTTGAGGGTCGGAAAGAAATCTGTCCCGGTGACGCGATCAAAATTATAATCTGAATGCAGATAACTCGCGCCAACGACCCACTGCCAGTCGGCGGCGTCTGCAGAGTTCAGACGGAATTCCTGCGTGAAGATTCGCTCATCCTCTTTGGTTGCGATCTTGTCATTTAAAGGATTGAGCATGAATTCGGGTGGAACACCCGCTGCACCGCCGAAGATGAAGGCATCGGTGAAATCACCGTAATTATAAATACCGATATCCTGATAGCTTGTCGTGGAGGTGAAAGAGAACTTGTCGAATTCCTTGCGGATAGTAATCGTGCCCTGGCTGATGGTTCGCTCATTCTCCGGGCGCACGTCTTCACCGCTGATCGGAAAGCCGGGAATGTCGAAGCGCAGATACGCGGGATTTGCGCGTTCGTCGCGGCTATAGCTGCCGGTCACGTCGATGGTCAGTGTATCGTCCGGCGTAAACCTGAGCGTGCCCCGGGCAGCCCCCAGCTTCGCATCCCCGAGATGCTCGCCCAGGAAGGGATTGCGGATGTCGCCGTCGTATTTCTGTAGCCGTATTGCAGCGCGACCGGCCACTGTGTCAGGCATGAGCCATCCACCTGCAGTACCCTGAATGAATGCATGACCATTGCTGCCGACCTCGGTATCAACCCGCAATTCGCGTTCGCCATCCGCATGCCGGTTAACGACATTGACTGCGCCGGCAAGAGCGTTTCGGCCAAAGGTTGTGCCTTGGGGTCCACGCAATACTTCGATTTGTTCCACGTCGAGCAGCGGAGCGGCAAAGCCACCGACACTGGTAGGCACACCGTCAATCGAGTAGCCCACTGTCGAGTCAAGCGAATTGAGGGGACTGCCAAGTGTCGAGACACCACGTATATTGATGAAGGTTTCTCCAAACCGGGTATAGTCGATAAAATTCGTGTTGGGTGCTTGCCGGGTGATCGCGGCACCTGCGTCGAGCGCTGAAGCAGGAATTTCTTCCGAACCGATGATGGTTGCACTCACAGGTGCTTTTTCTTCAACCTCGGTTCGTTTGCGCCCGGTAATCACAACAGTATCCAGTACAATCGAGTTGTCGGCAGTTGTACCTTCCTGTGCAACCGCACCACCCGTCAATGCCAGTACAGGCAGCCCGACAACTGCCAGGCCACAAGACACTGACACCCTGAATTTTCCATTCCCCATATTGCGCCCCGCAATCCGTAGCGTACCGGCGAGATAAGGACTCGCCAGCAGCATGAAATATGACTAAAGTATTCATGTATTAACGAGTGACGAAATTGGCCGCAATCCGCTGAGCATCGCAGTACCAAACAAAACTATCGCGATAAGGGGAATTGGTGGTTTATTTTCTGACCCGGCAGTATTGCATCGCGGTTCGTCTGTAAGAGAGAGAACAATCATGGGCAAAATTGCCTCGGACATTACTGGCGAGTTCTCCTTGTCAGATCTGCTGCGGGCCGCGGCAGAACGCTCCATCACTGTCGATTGTCAGCCGGATGTGAATCCAGGTCTCGATACGGCGACCATGTCCGGTTCACTCAAAGCCGAGGAAGTGCAGCCTGGCTTGCTGATGTCAGGGTATGACATTACTTATCTGGCAGACAGCGCATTCAGTGTCGGTATGGAACGCTCGCTCGTCTGCGCCGTACTGCTGGACGGTAAGAGTGAGCCGATGCATGTAGACGGATATGCACCGGTAGTGCATGAGCCAAAGCATGCTGCGATTATCGGGTTCGGTGAGCCGACGGTTTGCAGACGGCCATGGCGGACGGGCCAACGGACACGCGCATTCGGAATTACGGTAAAACCTGTCTTCTTCGAGCGCTTCGGTGATATGCTCGATGGCGAGGATCTTGCACCGATACAGGATTTCCTGAACCCCGGCTTTCACGCTGCGAACCTGCCCTGGAGCCAGAAAATCATTGAAATAGCAGAAGATGTCCTGAGCCATCCATATGGAGGAAAGCTTCGGACCCTTTACCATGAAAGTCATGCTCTGCGGTTTATTCTCGAGGTTGCTATTGCGTTGCGTGATGAGCGAAGAATCGTTCAAAATATCGGTCGGCTCCAATATGATCGTGCCCATCACGCCCGCGAGATTCTGGACCGGTCGCTGACAGACCCCCCGAAATCACTCAATCTGGCAAAGCAGGTGGGCGTGAATGTCACGACGCTGCAGGCTAACTTCAAAGCGGTTTTCGGAACGACGATCTTTGGTTATGTGCGAACGCAAAGACTGAAGATGAGTCGTATTCTCATTCTCGAGCACGGCTTGAGAATTGCCGAAGCGGGCAATCGGGTTGGATTCTCAAACGCGGCGGCATTTACGGCAGCCTATCGCCGGCACTTTGGCCATCCTCCCACAGGAGATGTTGGTCATTGACGTCGCTCCCTGACTTGACGATTGGTATGTCAACCGTCGTGACAGCTCTCTGCCTTCATGGCGTTTCCCTGATTCCCCGTCTCGCCCCTGGAACTCGCATCCGTCATCTCCCTTGCCAGTCCCGGGAGCTGGCAGGGCCATTGGCAACTTGAGCTGATCTGTTGCCGGGCTGGAGACTCTGCCGATTTTGAAGTTGAGGCCTGTGATGACAATGTTCGTCTCGCTCTTCCTTCCGACGTGATAGCAAGGGCAATCGAAACTGCTCCCGTGATGGATAGCACTTTGGTGTGATGCATTGTTTTTAGATCTGAGTTCTCGGCTCCACTAGCCAGCAAGATGATCGCGTTTTTAGAGCCGTGTGTTTAAGCTTGCCCAAGCCTCTTTGCAGCATCGCACAGATAGAAGAAGACCATTAAGCGCCAGTGCGACACCGGCAAACAAGATCGGCAAAGAATACTCGATATACCCGCACGCATCGAACCCTTATTTTTTGAGGACAGCATCTCTGTGGGGTTGGCTGATCTTACAGTCGAACTGCAGAACGAACCGCGAGGAACACACTGAACAATCTGGCCAAACAGGGCTTCCTGAAATCAGATAGCCGAAATCACCCGTTCGAATTGCGTTTGCGCTCGACTACCGGGAGCGCCTGTTTCCGAACCTGTTCACGGACGCGGCTATCAATGTGCCGGAGCCACCAGCTTTGGCATTCAGCTGACAACCGGCTATCAGCTTCGGCCTCAATGTCGGCCGTTCATTGACCTGTGCACAGCGCCAAAAACCTGCCATTGATATACTGGGGGAAATGTCGCATGTTTTGGGGAATTCCGTGCCAGCGATTCGATATATACGAACGGTCCTTTTGTCTGCGCTGTTGATAGTGCGGTCCGTTGCTGTCGCTGATCCACTTAACTCCCGAGGCTATAGTATGAACGATGATTGGCTTATTGCTCCGCATAAGGGGATCGGCCGTCTTGCTTTCGGCCTATCGCCGGAGGCTGTCTCCTCAATGGCATCCCTTTATGGCATGCCAAGTCCGCTGATGTCTCATGCTGACGTCGCGACTGATGGGGAAGACGTAATAGCCCAGTACGGCGCAACCATGTCGGCGGATACGATTGCGGCCGTGAGACGGGCTGCGCGCGAACAAACCAATCTTGCAACGCAGAACTTGACCACGGGACGAACGCCGATCTTGCTCGAATATCGAGACGGCCAGCTCGAGGGGGTCACCGTCGAGGCACGACATAAGGAGACAAATTTCAAGGGCACACTTATTTTTTCGCGCAGTGCTCTGGAAGTGCTGAGATTGTTCGAGCGCACGAATGAGGCTCCGGGCCGATACCGCTCTGACGAGGCGGCTTTCGACAATATTGCAGTTTCGCTCTACCGGTTCAGCACCACCTCATCGAATGGTGAGGTCCGTACGGTGTCGGAGGCGGCCCCAGATTTCAAGGAACGCTCGGTAACGCTCCGTCGCGAGCCTTACCGACCGGCGGACGAACTCGACCAGTTCGTGACGTTTTCTTTTGATTAGCTCAGAGGATGGGGGTGTCGTTGATTTCCGAGGCCGACCTGATCCGTATGCGGACGCGCGAGGGAATGGCACTCGCCCGTTCGAAGGGACAGCTGCGCGGCAAAAGCCGAAGCTCTCCGAACGTCAGCAAAAGGAACTGCGCCGAATGTACGACACTGGCGACTATTCAATCAGCGATCTTGCCGAGGTGTTTTTGATGTTGCGACCGACCGTCTGTCGAACCTTGGGCCGTCAGATTGCGGGGGCTTACGTCATAACGGAGCAGCCCTCTATAAGACGAATTGACCAGCTATCCGGATAGCTTTGGGCGATTTCAATATTTTTCGCAATGGAGTCTGTAGGATGACGAAAGCAAAGAAGAAGACGCTGCCGAAGGATTTCGAGGAATTGCTGAAGATCGGCGATTCCAACGTGATCAAGTCTGTATTTGAGACATGCGTCGTGAACGCGCGAGAAGGTGTCTTCAAGAGAACGGCCTTGGCTTTCAATGAGCTTCCGGATGACGTTGCGCGATGGCTGATCGCAAACGGCGCGGATGTTTCAGCGACTGACAACTATGGTGAAACACCCTTGCACGTTCGTGCAGGTCATTGGCAGGGAAAGATCGATATCTTGGTGGAATTGGGCGCGGATGTGAACAGCAGCGATAGCAGGGGGGATACTCCGCTTCATAAAGCTGCTTCAGTGGGTAACGTTCAAACCACCCGGATTTTGCTTGAGCACGGTGCCCGCATTGATGCCACCAACAATACTGGCCTGACCCCATTGGAGTTTGCACTTCAACAATGCAGTAACACGAAAATCCAACAGATTGCTGAAATTGCAGAACTATTGTTGCCCGCACAGTCGCACCATCAGACAGGCCTCCGCTCGTTCGCCTCACGTTTTCTGGGACGAGGTCAGAAAGGTGATGATCGAATTTCCTCGAAAATGCTGGATTTTGTGGGGCGCATCGCGACGAACTTCGAGTTTCACCGCAACGGCTTCAATCCAGACACGCGAGACGCGACCGGTGCTGCACTCGACAAACTCAATACCTTGTTCGGTGTCCCACCTATACCACGCCGGAGCATGTATGATGGCAAGTCATCCATTGTAGCGAAGGCAGCCAAATGGGAGGATCGGCATCAGGAATTGTGGGAGTTGCTGGTCCCTTCAAGCGGAGCGGCTAACACCGTGCAAGGGGAAGTCGTCCGTATTTCAGGACGCATTGCCAGGGAGCTTGATGGCAATGGCGGCATAAACTGGGATGCAGAATTTAAACATATGGCGGACGCGCTACTGACACACCTCGGCTCCGGTAAGCCTCTGCCACCGTCTGATTTGAAAGAGGCGGCAACAATTGTCAGTGAGGTGAAGCGGAAATACGGGGATACTCGGCGGTTATGCGAGTTGGCCGTCGGGTGGGTGGCGCTGAACCCGAAGCCAGCCGCACTCCCGACACCTTCATACAGCCGTTAACAGTGCCCACATAGCGCTGGTAATCAGTGCAATTGCCGATCAAAGTCACAGATATTTCTGAGGAATTTCCGTCGCAAAAAATCAGGTGTGAAAGTCTGACTTGCGCGACAGATTTTTGCGACACCGGAAGATCGCTTCCATCTTCTGTCATCCCGAAAGCTGACTGACCGCTTCCCACCCATGCACGAACCCGCTTCGCGGGAGGGCGCAAAGCCGTTCGCTCGAATCTCTATACGCTCCGCTAGATGTCCGCACCCAGACACCTAACGGTGTTCCCGATCCTGGTATGTCCGAGCAGGATCTGAATCGCAGACGATTACCTGCCGCTTTGTAGATCATCGCCGCCGTGGTGCGTCGGAGCGAGTGCGTGCCATAGTCTTCGCGTCGTGGCCCCCACTCATAGACCAATCTGGCATATTGGCGAGTGCTGAGATAATCGACATGACCGACCCGGCTGGGAAAGGCGTAGTCATCGAAGTTCAATGAGTGGCGTATTCCCCGTCAGTTCAGAAAAGTGGTCATAGATCTTTGCCAAATGAATGTTCCTTCATGGTTCGATATGACAAGGATAGTTTTGATTGGAAGGATCACAACGCAGGCAGTTCTTCCAATCGGCAAAGGTCGCGATAATTGTTTCAAAGATCAGCGCTTACCCGCAGCCATTTTCTAAGCGAACTCATTTACGGTTCGATGGTGATGGAAGGCGCGGAAGGGCGTTGAGCAATTTGCGCGTATACTCGGACCTGGGAGCATCAAATACGTGCTGAACGCTGCCGCTTTCCACGATGACGCCGTCTTTCATCACGGCTATGCGATGGCTGATGTGCTGGACGACGCCGAGATCATGCGAAATGAAAATCATGGCTAGTCCCAGACGCTGCTGCAGGTCGGTCAACAGATCGAGGATCTGCGCCTGCGTTGTCACATCAAGAGCGGAAACGGGTTCGTCACAAACCAGTAATGCCGGGTTGGAGGCAAGGGCCTGTGCAATGGATACGCGCTGTCTCTGCCCTCCAGACAGTTCGGCAGGTCTTCTTCGGGCAAGTGCCGGATCAAGACCAACAAGGTTCAGCAATTCTGTTATGCGATGACGCCGCGCCGCGCCGTCAGACTTCGACCAGACGCGCAGCGGCTGCGAAATGATGCGTTCGACCGTGAACCTTGGATCGAAGGAACCGAGCGGGTCCTGCGTTATTGTCTGGATATGCGCCCGTCTTGATCTTCTTTCAGAATCGGGAAGGGCACTCCATAGTTGCGCCTGAAACAGGATATCTCCGTCGTCCGGCCGGCGAAGTCCCAATATCAGTTTGCCCAGTGTTGTCTTGCCCGAACCGGACTCGCCGACAATACCGAGGGTTTCACCATCGCGAAGGTCGAGTGACACATCATCTACTGCCTTCAAAAGACTGCCATCGGGATATTTATAGGCCAGTGAGACGCCACGCACCTCAAGCAATTTTTTTCCGGACGCATCTGGATTTGTATCATGCGGCTTCGGAATTGGAGCATCATGTTTCAGGGACAGCCGTTGACCACGCGTCGCTCCTGAAGGAATAGCAGCCAGCAGACTCCTGGTATACGGGTGACACGGATTGAGCAGTATATTCCGTGTGTACCCGGTTTCAACAATTTCCCCCGATCGCATCACGGCAATGCGATCGGCAATCTGTGCGACGACCGCCAGATCGTGGGTTATAAGCAATATAGCGTGGCCGGCACGAGCCAGATCTGCAAAGACTGCGAGCACCTGCCTTTGCAGGGTCACATCGAGCGCAGTCGTCGGCTCATCAGCGATAAGCAATTTTGGTTCACCGGCCAATGCCGAGGCGATCAATGCACGCTGCCGTAATCCGCCGGATAATTCGTGAGGATATTGTGCGGCACGATGCTGCGGGTCCGGTATGCCCACCGAGGTCAGCAATGTGTTTACACGGTCGGCAATCTGCGTTCGCGGGAAAAGGCCGTGGGTGGTGATTGGCTCGGCAACCTCCAGCCCGATTTTACGCAAGGGATCAAGTGAACTCAGCGCATCCTGAAGCACCAGACCAATATGCCGTCCTCTTATCCGCCGCCATCCTCCGGAATTTTGACTGCGCAGATCCAGCAGGCTGCCTGTATGGTCGTGAAGGGAAATCGCACCGGCTTCGACATATGCCCCTTTTCCCGGCAATCCGACAAGGGTCCGGGCGGTTACGGACTTACCGGAACCGGACTCACCAACAAGTGCGAGCACTTCTCCGGGAAAAACATCGAGCGAAACATTCCTGACCGCCTCGACCAGCCCAAATGAAACATTCAGTCCCTCGACATGCAGAACAGGGGTGCGCTTTGCCGTAGCGCCAGCAGAATGCCGCTCTGAACCGGCAGCGACCACGCGGGACAAATCGGCTTTCCCTAAAGTTAATGCATCGGCCATTACAATAATTCCATCTCAAGGTTGGGGAAGTTCACCCTTTTCCCGTGTTCAGGATTGAATGAAGACGTCTTCCGAAAAGCGTGATTGAGATAACCGACAGCGCCACTACGGAGGCGGGGAACAGGCTGACCCATGGTGCAATGTCGAGGAAATTTCGCCCGTCCGCCAATAACGCGCCCCATTCGGCCGACGGTGGAATCACCCCGAGCCCCAGAAAACTGAGGGCGGATGCGGCCAGCACAGAGCTACCTACATTGATCGTCGCCAGCACGAGGAGAGGGCGGATTGTGTTGGGCACTATATGCTCAAATATAATTCTGAAGCGTGCTTCGCCTATCGTGACGGCATGTTCCACATAGCCGGCCTGACTGACCTGAAGAACCTGTGCCCGAACGACACGGGCATATCCGGCAATGCCTGCCAGGCCGACTGCCAGCAATGTGTTGACTGGGCCGCGGCCCAGTACTGCAATCACCAGCAGAGCAAGCAGCAACTCCGGAAAGGCGAGAAGGATATCGAAAAGGCGCACGAGAACGCGGCGAACAGGGCGCGGTGCGAGTGCTGAAATTGTACCGAGCGTGATGCCGCCGAGACACGCTATCAGTGTCGCGCCGATGCCGATGGTAAGAGACTGGGCAGTACCATGGATGACCCGGGTATAAACATCGCGCCCCAATTGATCGGTGCCGAACCAGTTCAAATAATCAGGCGCACGAAAAACCGCATTGACATTCACTGCATCAGGGTGACCGGGTGCAAGAAGGCCGGGCGCGAAAGTTGCAATGACAAGCAATGGGATAAGGACCCATGGAACGAGCGTTGAAGGGCCCCACCAACTGCTGGATTCAGATTTCGTGACGCGGCGCGTCAGCACCCGGCTTGTTTCGGCACTCATGCCCCCGCTTTCCGCAATCTTGGATCTATAAGGAGGTAAAGCCCATCAATGATCAGGTTGACGACAACGAAGATGAGGGCAGAAAACATGACCAGCCCGAGAACAAGCGGCATGTCGTGAGTCTTGATGGCCTGAAGCGTTATCTGACCTATGCCGGAGCGTCCGAAAACAGTTTCAGTAAGTATGGAGCCGCCAAGCACACTTGCCAGCAATGTGCCGCTAAGGGTGATTGAAGCGAGCGCCGCATGGCGCAGACCGTGTCTCAATATGAGGACGGTTTCACTCACGCCGCGTGCGCGAACGGTCAGTGCAAACGGTTGAACGAGAGCTTCCTCCAGTCCATCCCTGAGTACCTGCGCCAGTAAGGCGGCCAGCGGCAGGCTCAGTGCAATCACCGGCAGTATCAATGCACGAAGACCATCATTGCCGGTCACCGGAAACCATTGCCAGTGAAAACTGAACAGGCTGAGAAGCACAATTCCGATCCAGTAAACCGGAGTGCTAAGGATCACGAGTTCAAATCCAACTGCAAGAGCCCGGAGCTTCTGGTGGCGGCCAGCTGTTACAAGGGAGATCGCAACGGCAAAAAGCAGCGCAACAGCCATTGCACTTCCGGCAAGTTGCAGGGTCGGTCCAAGAGCCTCTGCGATCACCTCGGTTACGGATTGCCGGTATTGGTAGCTCACACCAAAATCACCGGTCAGCGCATGGCCAAGATAGTTCACATATTGAACAATAAGCGGACGATCCAGCCCGAAGTGCTCGCTGATGGCAGCGCGTTGCGCCGCATCCACGATGTTCTGCCCGCCACTCAAGATCGCAACCGGATCACCCGGGATAAGCTTTACGGCAAGGAAGGCGATTGTAGCCGCCCCCCACAGCACCCCGAAAACGATGCCCGCACGCTGTATTGCAGGCCGGATCATTCTAGCGCTCAAACCAGGCATCGTAGAAATTCGGCTTGGCATTGGTCGCCCAGCTTATGCCCTGCAGTTTCTTCGATGCTCCCAGCTGATAGGCAGCCACATATAAGGGCACCGCATACGCTTCTGTGATGATCTCTTTTTGTGCCTTTGCGTATAGTTCGCGGCGCTCTTCGTCTGAGGCACCGACGGCGCGCGTCAAAAGGTCGTCCAGACTCTTGGTACGGCTGGAATTGGCACCGGCAGGCGGTGCATAGATCGAGTGGAAAACAGTTCTTAGGATGTCCGGTTCTGCACGGACGTACCAGAAGGAATTGATATCATAATCATTGCTTTCCAAGGCAGCCGTGTAGCTGCCGTCGTCCACCGGCACCAGCTGGAGATCGAAACCCGCCTGCTTCACCTGAAACTGGACGGCTTGTGCCAGTGTGATCTCTTCAGCGCTCTTGTCCGCTGAATCATAGACGTAGCGTACAGTCAGCCGCTTGCCATCCTTCGTGCGGTAACCATCGGTGTCACGCACTTTCCAGCCAGCCTCGTCAAGCAGACGGTTGGCTTTCTCGACATCATAACCCCACAGTGAAGCGACTGCCGGATCATAATAAAGTGTCGATGGCCCGAAGATATTGTCCGCGGGTTTCAGGCTGCCAAAATAGGCGGCCTGTACAGCCGATTTGACATCCACTGCGCTTTGAAATGCCTGACGGAGCTTTACGTCTTCAAAGGGACCCCGCGATGTATTCAGGAAGAATGCGGTATTAACGCCCGGATTTTCCCGTGTAACGACCTGAAGTTTGTCATTTGCTTGTACCGACCGGTAGTTTGCCGGCGGGACATTGTCGATGGCATCAAGCTGCCCGCTGTTCAAGGCACCCAGCCGGACGGATGCTTCAGGCAGCAGCTTGAAAACAATGCTGTCGAGATATGCTGCACCTTTGTGGGCCGCATAACCCGGTCCCCAATTGTAGTCCTGTCTTTTTGAGAGCGTGCTGCCGCTGCCTTTGACAAAACTGTCGAGGATGAACGGACCAGAACCGACAACGGTATTGGTGGTGCTTGGAGTGTTCTTCAGGTAGGTCGGCGACTGGATACCCAGATAAGGCAGGCTCAATCCCTGCAGCAGGGGTGAGAATGATTTCGAGTACCGGATCACCACGGTATCCGGATCTGACACCACAATGGATTCGACTGGGCCCAGCAGGGATTTGGCATAGGCTGAGGTCGTTTTAGGGTCGAGAATACGGTCAAAATTATACTTTACCGCTTCGGCATCAAACGGAGTGCCATCGCTGAACGTCACGTCCTTGCGAAGATGAAACGTGTACTGCGTATGATCGCCATTTATCTCCCAGCGCTCGGCGAGCCAGGGCGTGAAACTATTGTCCTCGGCCTGACCAACGAGTGAATCCACGATGTTTCGCGTAATCACTGCGGTTATGGAGCTGCCGGTGATTGAAGGGTCGATTATTGCCGTATCGGTTCCCAATCCCACACTCAATGTGCCGCCGCTCAATGGCTGGGCGGCAGGCACGGATACGGTGGTCTGTGCCAAGGCGCCATGTGCGTTGACCAGAACCAATGACAGCAACAATAGTTTAGTATACCTGGAAGCAGCGGCAAGCCACCCGCCTGGTTGAGTGCGGGATGGTGCTGCAACAAAGTTCTCGGTATTCGGGACAAGGATTGGCATAGTTTTTCTCGTTTCAGACTGGAAGCCGCGCGGAAAATTGTGACTGGCTGCCGCCTCAGTGCGGCCAGGGAATGTCGTGACGCTCTGCGAGCAACTCGAGAATGCGTCTTGTATCGGCGATGAAATGTTGGTTTCCCGCCACCTTGGCATCATCCGGCGGAAGGGTTGAATTACCAAAAATCAGCACCGGAAGGCCTTGATTGTCTTCACCCAGCAGATCAATGACCGTCTGCCGGGGGCGCCGAAAGGGTAGCCTCACGACCTCGATGCGGCTCTGCAAATGCGGGAAGCTTGCAAGCACTCCCTCTATCTGATTGCTGTATGGGCAAAAGTAGCGTTTTGACGGAAGTTTTGGATCGTCGAATTCGCGATCCAGCAGAAAGATCCGGTCTTTATGAACGTCGCTGGAGCTTTCATTTTGCCGGACAATTTTTGGAACATCTAGATGCTGTTTTGACATAGCTCCGCCGATAGTAAAATTGCGCTTTCTATAGCACAAAACCGATCAATAGTTCAGTTCGTGACTTTCCCAGCCGCATTAGGCTGGATGTTTTTCTCATTCTTCATTGTTGCCTTCAAAAATTACTGATGAAGGCAAAACGAATTGTTCGATGGTTTGATAACGATATTCGGAACATTCTGCTTAGTGAAGAAAATGCATTTCAGATCATGCCTGAATACTAGAAAATAAGGAGAGTCATTCGTATATAGGCAATGATTTTTCGCCGTGTGTCTGCAAGACTGATTTGCGGGATGTCCAGCGTGTTGACAATCTTCCGGGCCCAGGAGCAGCTGAAATAGAGCACAGTTTCTTCTCAATAATTCCCGATAAATAAAATGTGGTGCCTACCGGCCCAGGCGGGGATTTTGTTCACTGACGAAGATCATCATCCTTTTGAGATGAGGATTGTCCGGCCGTACCCTTGCAATCTCGCGAAGGCGCCGGCGAGCGAAGACGGACAAGTTGGATGGTGAGGCTTTGGTAAGAGCGCTGCTGGCTTTCAAGCGGGGGGAACCGCGTGTGTGCGCTATGGTCAAAGCGCCAAGTCCAGAGGAAGAAGATCGCCGCCGCATCTGTCGGGAGCGCAAGGTCCTGATCGCGGAGCGCATCGAACATGTCAATCGTATCAAAGGTCTACTCTTTGCCCAAGGCATCAGCGATTACGAACCGCTGCGTAAAGACCGGCGCAAACGACTGGACGAACTTCAAACAGGCGATGGCCGTCCTTTACCAGCACACCTCAAGGCGCAAGTGACTCGTGAACTTGAGCGGCTCGAACTGTTGCTTGAGCAAATTACCACGGTGGAGAACGAGCGGAATACACTACTGACAGCGCAAAAGGATAGCGCGGTGGCAACACTGACCCCGGCTGCGGCAATGTTGTGCGATATCAAAGGCATTGGTCTGGAATTGCAGCTATTCTGTGGACCGAAGGGCTGTTCCGCCATTTTGACAACCGGCGACAGGTTGCTGCCTATGCTGGGCTGGCACCGACGCCCTGGCAGAGCGGAACCATTGATCACGAACAAGGCGTGTCGAAGGCAGGCAATCCACGACTGCGCACTACAATGGTACAACTGTCTTGGCTATGGTTGCGCCATCAACCGAAATCAGCGCTCAGTCTCTGGTTTACAGCGCGGGTCCAATCCAACGGCGGCCGCATGAAGAAGAGTGCGATCGTGGCACTGGCGCGAAAATTGCTGGTTGCCCTGTGGAAATATGTGACCGCCGGTGTCGTCATCGAAGGTGCTGTGATGAAAGACCATCTGACAATACATACGTCGAATTCTGCAATCTTCCAGGACCCGATCAGTCCTGGTGGATCCAGGCGACGGACCGCTTGCTACTATGGCTTTACAAGCCGAGAATTAGAATGGTTCCGTCTCCTGAGCCCGACCGCCGCAAGCGGGATTTTGGTGCGGCCGCTGCGAGCGGCGACCGTATGTGAGGTGGATAGGTTTGCTTGCAGACCGTATCATGCAACGGGCTCGGACCATGGATCTAATTAAACTTCGCCAGATGGCAACCGGTGCTCAATATACTCTTGACTCAAATATTCCCATGTGAGGTAGCAAAAACCACCAAAAGGGATTTATGTCTCTGAACTGAAGTGACATTATCGCTCAAATTTCCCCAGTGTCGGCTATTCAGGGTAGCGCGTACCAAGTCGAACGACCGCCTCCATTACGCACAAGCATTCCTTTCGTTACCAGGGACGTAAACGTGGCTTTAAGCGTATTAGGACTCGCGCCAGCTTCGCGCACCATGTCACGCGATGTGACGCGGCCATGGTCACGCGCATAATCAAGGATTTTGAGTGCCAATTCTGGAAGGACGGCTAGAGCAGTCTTCTCCCGTTCGACCTTTGCCGCAAGGCGGCGCTTTTGTTGTTGTAGGGCGCGAAAGAAGAAAAGGAGCCATGGTTGCCAATTAGGGGTTTCGGTTCGAATGGTCTTTTGAGTCTGGCGTAGTGCCAAGTAGTAGCCTTCTTTGCTGTTCTCAACCACGCTTTCCAAAGAAGAGTATGGCACATAAGCGTATCCGGCTTGGAGGAGCAGCAACGTGGTCAATATCCGGCTGAGGCGACCGTTTCCGTCCTGGAAAGGATGGATTTCCAAGAATACGACGGTAAACACGGCAACAATTATTAGTGGATGTAGACGACCAAGCTCACGCGCGTCCTTCAGCCAAGTGACAAGCTCTTGCATCCGTCGTGGCGTGTCGAAGGGTGTGGCCGTCTCGAAGACAACCCCGATCATTTTTCCCTCCTTATCAAAGGCACCTACATCGTTTCGCAATGTCTTGTATTCGCCCCGATGACGCTCGTCCTTTGAGCTGTGCCGGAGAAGATCGCGATGAAGTTGTTTGATGTGATTTTCCGTTGGTGGAATATCTTCCCACGCTTGAAATATCGTTTCCATCGCCTCGGCGTAGCCAGCGACTTCCTGTTCGTCGCGACTTGTGAAGCGTTTGATTTCCAGATTGGCAAGGAGATGTTCGACTTCCCTGTCGGTTAGCTTGCTTCCTTCGATGCGTGTCGAAGAGCCAATGCTTTCAATGGTCGCGATCATTCGCAACGCTTTCAAGCGCTCTGGCGCAAGCGTACCCAACGCGCGCCATGCCCCCTTGAATTCGTCAATTTCAGCGACGAGAGTTAGTACCTCAGGCGTAATATGTATGGTGTCTGTATTGATCATACCAGATTGAATACCGGATTGAACCTGATTGATCAACCAGATTATTTGCCAGATTACACCGGATTACCGGAGACGACCAGATTAAACGCCAGATTATACCCGAATAGATTCTCGGCCTTCCCGTTGAAGTTCAAGGGGCAAACGAGCCAGAGGAAGGTAGCCGCTTCCGTTAACCATCCGATTTTTCCTCGATCGACTCCCGCGGCCAGGTAAGAACCTGGGTCATGTTCAGGATGATACGCATACAGCTCTGATCTTTGCGCGGCCGTTTTCGACCGTCGATCCGCTGCGCCTGCCGTCGATTTCTGGAGCCTGAACATGACCTTCAACGCCAAGGGCCGCAGTCGGGCCAAGAGAAGGGTAAAAAGGACATTCTCTCGGTGCCGATTCACAACAGTTTTTCTGTAACCGAGGGCCGGTGCGCAATTGGCTAATTTGCCTTAACTATAAGGCTCTTGACGCGACTCGTATATTTCAGCACCCTAGTTACGGCTTTAAGGGGATTGCGGTGGAATAAACGTTACCAAGGTCAGGCGGTGTTAGTGCTGACTTGCAGCGTTAAATCTCTGTCCAGCGTTACCCCGTTGGTTTTTATGTCGAATCGGCGCATGTTCTGCCAGCGTTGCAAAATGACTTAACGGACGTACAGGATATCACCTTGACTATGATGCATGTAGCACAGGCAAATCAACAAGACCCGACTCTGATGGGCGATGCCTCTTTGCCTGTTGCTTTGTCGGCCGACAGGGCAATCGCAGCGGATGCAGAAATGCTCTCAGCTCAGCTGCAGGCAATGCGCAACCGGCTCTTCCCGCCAACGGCAATGAAAGCATTGCGCAGGTTTACGAGTGGCGAAGCTGCCAAACTCATTGGAGTCTCGGACGGTTATTTGCGTCAGCTTTCCATCGCGGGAGAGGGTCCACAACCGGAAACCGGAAGTGGCGGGCGCAGGCTCTATACGCTGGCCGAAATCAACGCGCTGCGTCATCATCTGGCAGAGGCCGGCGGAGCCAAGGCAAAGACCTATCTGCCGCATCGTGATCCAACCGCCAATGAACACATGCAGGTCATCGCGGTTACCAACTTCAAGGGCGGTTCCGGCAAGACCACGACAAGCGCGCATCTTGCGCAGCATTTGGCGATGTCCGGTTTCCGCGTGCTGGCCGTCGATCTCGATCCCCAGGCTTCGATGTCAGCGCTGTTTGGTTATCAGCCGGAGCTGGATCTCACCGGCAATGATACGCTCTACGGTGCAATTCGCTATGATGGCGAACGCCGTCCGCTACGCGATATCATTTGCAAGACCTATTTTGACGGCCTCGACCTCATACCCGGCAATCTGGAATTGCAGGAGTTCGAACATACCACGCCGCAAATGCTGGCGGACCGGCAACATGGCGCTGCACAGACTGTCGAACAGCAATTGTTCTTCGCCCGCGTGCAGGCCGCCCTCGACACGGTGTCCGACGATTACGATGTCGTGGTCATCGACTGCCCGCCGCAGCTTGGCTTTTTGACGCTCTCGGCGCTTTGCGCTGCTACATCGGTGCTTGTAACTGTTCATCCGCAAATGCTTGACGTCGCCTCGATGAGCCAGTTCCTGTTCATGACCGCCGACCTTCTCGCTGTTGTGCGCGAGGCTGGCGGTGAACTCAATTTCGATTTCATGCGCTACCTGATTACACGCTTCGAGCCGAATGATGCGCCACAGCAGCAGATTGCGGGCTTCCTGCGTTCGCTTTTCGGAGATCGTGTATTGACCTCGTCGGTGGTCAAATCGACGGCTTTCTCCGATGCTGGTCTGACCAAGCAGACACTTTATGAAGTATCCCGTGACAGCTTCACCCGCGCGACCTATGACCGTGCAATTGAATCGCTGACGTCAGTCAACTCCGAAATCCAGGGCTTGATTTACAAGGCCTGGAACAGGCCGGAGTGAGGGCGCGATGATGACAGGCAATAATCGCAGGGATCAGCTCAAGGCATTGTTCGGAACCGTGGAGAGCATTCCCGCGCCAGAGCAGAAGCCGGTCGAATCCGTGCCTGCTCCAAATGCCGCAAGCGAAACGCAAAAGCCACGCACGGCATCGGGCGCGGTAAAGGCCATGGGGCTCTCGCTTGGTGGCATGTCGCGCGAGATCGAGGATGCGCGCCGCCTTAAAGAGAGCCTTGCAGGTCTCGAGCGGGTGATCGAGCTTGATCCTGCGCTCGTTGAAACCTCATTCGTCGAGGACCGGCTCAGTCATGCGGCCGGGCTTGATGAGGATTTTGAAAATCTGGTTGAGAGCATCCGTCAGAACGGCCAGCAGGTGCCGGTTCTCGTGCGCCCGCACCCGGAAAAGCCGGGCTACTACCAGACGGCCTATGGTCATCGTCGCCTGCGCGCTGCACTGCGCATCGGCAAGCCGGTGCAGGCAATTGTCCGCGAGCTTAGCGATGTGCAGCTTGTATTGGCACAAGGCAAGGAAAACACCGAGCGGCGAGATCTTTCCTTTATCGAGCGGGCCTTCTTCGCACGCAACCTTGTCGAGCGCGGCTTTGAGCGTGGGCTCGTTCAGGATGCCCTGTCGATCGACAAGGCGGAGATGACGCGTTTCCTCCAGGTGGCGGCTGCTGTGCCTTATCCAATCGTGCGGGCTATCGGTCCGGCACCGAAGATCGGCCGCCCGCGCTGGGTCAGGTTCGCAGAATTACTGAAGTCCAGCGAAGCGCAGGCAGCAGCCCTGAATGAAATCACGCTGGAGCCTTTCAGCACTGCCGACAGCAATACGCGCTTCAACCGCATTTTCGAACGGTTGCTAAAACGTGTTGAACCGGTCGCCCTGGCGCCGCGTAACATCACCCCTGTCGCGGATAAAAAATCCACGGGCACAGCCTCGATTGCACAATTGAATTCGGACAAGGGAAGGCAGACCCTGACCTTCGCCGAGCATATACCGCAAGGGTTTGCGGTCTTCGTGACGGAGGAGCTTGAAACACTGCTCGCCCGTTACAACAGCCGGACAAGTGACAAATAGCGTGGTGACTTGTCCACGTGGTCACAAAGCCGGTCAGTGTGAGTAAGCGTTGATCAGCCGGTTCGTCGAGAGCCGTTTCTAGAGACAAAAGAGAAGGAAACAGCGGCAAGAAAAAAGGCCCCCAGAACGTTACCGCCCCGGAAGCCCTCTTCAATGTAGCAATTTTAGAGAATCACTTCCACCCTGACTTGTCAAGAGTCGGACGCGTTCCGGCATACTTTTTGATTGCCTCAAATTGAGGTGAAGAACATGACCGACCGTTTTGCAACGTCGCCATTTGGCAGGCGATCGTTGTCGCACGCCATGATTGCGGTACAGGAAAAGACAGCGCGAGCGCGAGAAAAACTGAATGAAACCGGGGGAAGCCAGCCGGAAAAATGGGCTTTGCTGCGTTCATTAACCGAAGCGCGCACAGCGTTTTTCCTTTCAGACCGTACAATTGCAGTGCTTGAAGCATTGCTTAGCTTCTATCCGGAGACTTTACTGGATGGCAGCGCGCCGTTGATCGTCTTTCCGTCCAATACCGAGCTGTCATTGCGCACACGCGGCATGTCATCCGCGACAATTCGCCGGCATCTGGCAGCTCTGGTAGAGACAGGACTAATTATTCGCCGCGATAGTCCAAACGGCAAGCGCTATGCCCGTCGTGGTGAAAGCGGCGAGATCGAGCATGCATTCGGCTTTGATCTGTCACCCCTGGCGCTGCGAGCTGGTGAGATCGAGGCACATGCGGCACAGGCACGCGATCTGGCGCGTGCTATCCACCGTGTCCGCAGCGAAATCACCATTCACTTGCGTGACGTGTCCAAGACCATTGATGCAGGCCTCAGTGAGGAGCGCGCCGGTGACTGGAGCGGATATGCAGACGATCTTGCTGCTTTATCAGGACGGGTTAGCAGACATCTGCCCCTGGAAACCCTCAGGACACGTTGTGAAGCATTGGCCAAACTCCGTATAAAGGTTGAAAAAGCATTTCTGGATACATTATCTGACACAGAAATGAGCGGCACTGACTCTTCCTTTGAGCACCATATTCAGAATTCAGATATAGAACCTAATTTTGAAAGAGCCCCCGAAAAGGGCCAGAGGCGAAATGGCGAACCAACGCCTGCTAAACCAGTGCCAGGCCGTACGGCAGCAATCGATAAACTACGACAAAGGCTGGATAGCGCCCGTCGCACTGTAAAATCTGTCGGTACACCCGATGATTGGCCAAAGCTTGAAACGAAATCGATACCCATGCGGCTTGATGCTGTGCTCGCGGCCTGTCCGCAAATCCGGGACTATGCTCGAGATGGGATTCGGGACTGGCGTGATTTGATGCAAACGGCCGGATTGGTCCGCTCGATGCTTGGTGTTTCGCCGGATGCATGGGAGAGAGCGCGTGATGCCATGGGCGATATCAATGCCTCGATAACGATTGCTGCAATTCTGGAACGTGTTGGTGAAATACGCTCACCGGGTGGATATTTGCGGGCTCTGACCGACCGGGCTGAAATCGGCCAGTATTCTATCCTTCCGGTTATCAAGGCATTGAATGGGGAAGGGCGTGCTTGATATGGCAAGCACTTTGTCGCATGTGGCTGCGATGGAAGGCAACAAGCATACACGATTGTATTACCCGATTATATTGCAGAGAAATCGGCAAATCACGCAACCCGGCAATCGAACAGCACAGGCCGTCTTACTGCCAGCATTTCTCCTATCGTTTCGTCGAGATCGTCGGGCTTGTCGCACCTGATGCCAACGGCGCCGAAAGCCTCCGCCAGTTTTACGAAATCGGGTAGAGAGTTCAAGCAGGAGCGATAAAGACTCTTCAGATACCCGCCAAACTCCGTGCTTCCGTTGTTCAGTATGAAAACCTTGATCGGGGCATCGTACTGAATCGCCGTGGAAAGTTCCTTCATTGTCGTTTGCACAGATGACGCGTCGGCAATATCAATAACCAGGCTTTCAGGATGGGCGATTTGTGTGCCTATCGCCGCTGGCAAGCCATATCCCATAGTACCGAATCCGCTCGGGGCTATCCAGCGACTGGACTGACCGGCGTGATTGAACCGGGCAGCACATTCCCTGTGCCAATGCATATCGATGGCAACATACGGTGCATGATCGCGGGTCAGTTCATAGAGCCGGTCAAGTGCGTACTTGCGCGCAATGATTGTCTCATCTGATGATGGTCCATGATGAGCGATTTCCATTCGCTTGTCGGTTCCACCCTCAGGGGGATTGTAGTGCTCCGGCCAGGCAACAGCGGAAACAGGCGTGTAACAGGCAGTCCGGACGAGAATATCTTTCGGTATGTCGACGAGTACCGGTCCAGGTCGACCCGACCGTGCCAGCCGGAACGCTTTATGGATTGTGGTGGAGAGTTCACTCACGTCGGTAACAAGCCAGCTATTCTTCGTGCACGGCCGCGTGATGCCAACAGTATCGCATTCCTGAAATGCGTCGGTACCGATAAGCGCGGTTGCCACCTGTCCGGACAGGCAAACGATAGGCACGCAATCCGACATCGCATTCTGAAGCGGAGTAACCGCATTTGTCGCGCCGGGTCCGGACGTTACCAGCATGACGCCAACTTTGCCTGTCGAACGGGCATAGCCCTCTGCGGCGTGGCCCGCACCCTGTTCGTGGCGTACCAGTATGTGCCTGATGTCGGTCTGCCGGAAAAGTTCATCATAGATAGGCAGCACCGCTGCACCGGGATAGCCGAAAATATGCTCAACGCCATTGTCGCGCAGCGCCTGCAGGACGATTTCTGCTCCTGTCATTTCAGGGTGTGCGGGTGCGTTGGTGTACGTGCCTGTCATGGCAGTTCCTTTGTGCAATGTTTGAATTGGATGGTGGTGACAGGGCAGTGCGGAGGCTAAATTCCGGGCATAAAAAAAGCCCCGTCAGGAGCTTGTTTGCGCGCATGGGTGCTAATGCCGGATGGTTAAACCATCCTGCCCATGCGCGATCCCACCACCAGAATAACCATTGCAGCTTTCATGACCAGATTCAGTAAATGGAATTGTTTGCCTCGTCAATGTTGAAGTGACCGGACAAGAAAAAAGGGCGCAGAAGCGCCCCATTCCCTCAATCAGTTGAATGTTCCGATCAACGTGAAGTGAGATCGTCCGGCAGTTCGCGATGCTGATACTTGCGGAATACTTCGCGCAGTGTGCCATTGTCGAAATTGGTCTTTACCCAGGTGTTGAGCCAATCCTGCAATGGCTTTTCGCCCTTTGGCAGGGCGATGCCGAGATTGGTTTCAGCCTGCGTGAACTTAACTTCCAAAGGTTCCTTGCCCGTGCGCTTGGCATTGATGCCACCAAGAACTGCGGACTGGCTGGAGATGATGTCGAGCTGGCCGGTAACTGCGGCAGTAATCAGGGTTGCGTCATCCTCGAAGCGAACAATCTGGGCACCCGGCGCATTCTTGGTGATGTCCATGTCGTTCGTCGTAGCGCGGGTAACGCCAATGCGCTTGCCGGCAAGATCAGCATAGTTCTTGATCTCGATTTCCTTCGGTGCAATGACGATAATGCTGAGAGTTGCGTAAGGAACCGTATAGTCAACGGCCTTTTTGCGCTCCTCGGTGATACCAAGCGCTGAAACCAGAATGTCGGCCTTACCGGTCTGGATAGTTGGAACGCGCGCGGCATTTGTAATCTCGATCAGGTCGAGATCAACGCCGAGATCCTTCGCGATCAGCTTGGCCGTCTCAACATCCGAGCCTGTCGGCTTCAGGTTGTCGTCGACATAAGAATATTGCGGAATACCCATGGCGACGGCGATGCGGACCTTGCCCGCCTTCTTAATGTTCTCAAGCGAATCCGCATGGGCGGCTGTAGCCATCATCAAGAGCGCTGCGCTTGCGGCGATGCCGAATTTTGTAAGCAGTTTCATTATTCTCTCTCCCGTTTTTGATTATGAGGTTGGTTTTGTCAGAGATCGTTCGCCAGAAAATCTTTCAGTTCCTGGGTTTGCGGGCGAACGAGCATTTCTCCCGTCCCGGTCTCCCAGACCCGGCCGGTATTCATGTAGATGACGCGATTGGCCACTTTGCGGGCAAAAGCCATTTCGTGGGTGACGACGATCATGGTCATGCCACCTTTGGCGAGATCTTCCATGACGCGCAGGACTTCGCCGGTCAGCTGCGGATCGAGCGCAGATGTCACCTCATCGAAGAGCATGACTTTCGGTTGCATGGCCAGTGAGCGGGCAATCGCCACGCGTTGTTGCTGTCCCCCGGACAGTTGCTCCGGATAGGCATCGATCTTCTGCAGCAGACCTACTTTCGAAAGCACGGCCTTTGCAGTTTCCATGGCTTCGCTGCGCCCGATGCTTTTGACGCGGCGTAGCGCCAGCATGATGTTTTCGGCAACATTCATATGCGGAAACAGATTGTAACTCTGGAAGACCATGCCGACATCCTGCCGGAGTGCGCGAATATCGAGGCTGGGCGAATCCACCTGACGGCCGCAGACTTCGATTGTCCCGCCCTGTATGGTTTCAAGCCGGTTGATGCAGCGCAGCGCCGTGCTCTTGCCGGAACCCGATTGCCCTATCAGCGCCACGACTTCACCGGCTTCGATCTCGAAGGAGACACCTTTGAGCACCTCGATATTGCCGAAGCGTTTGATGACTTCATTGAGCTTAACGGCGGCCGACATTTAATTTCCTCTCAAGCGAACGGCTCCAGACCGAAAGCGGGTAGCACACGCAAAAGTAGAATGCGGCTGCTATGCCGAAGACGAGAAACGGCTGGAAAAGCGAATTGTTGATAACCTGTGCTGCGCGTGTCAGTTCGACAAAGCCGACAACTGAAGCGAGCGACGTATTCTTGATGAGCTGCACCATGAAACCGACGGTAGGCGGGGTCGCGATGCGAAGCGCTTGCGGCAGGATGACATCTTTCAACGTCTGCCAGCGGGTGAGGGCAAGGCATTCCGCCGCTTCAAACTGCGTACGCGGCACGGACTCGACGCAGCCGCGCCAGATTTCGCCTAGATAAGCGCTGGAATAGATCATCATGCCGAGACCGGCAGCCGCAAGCGGTGGAACTTCGATACCGACAACGCCAAGGCCGAAATAGATGACGAACATGAGGATCAGCAGCGGCATGCCCTGAATGAACTGGACATAGAAAAGCGAAACCCGCCGTAGCCAGCGCATGGTCGAGGTGCGTGCCAGCATGACAAAAAAACCGGCAACACCGCCAAGCAGGAAGGCAAGCGCCGAAAGGATAACTGTCCAAAGCAGGCCGTTAAGCAAATAGACAAGATGATTTGTGGTGAAACCGCCGGTCATGTTCTCATCCTCACAAGGGTGTGCCGAGACGGCGGCGGCGCGGGAAAATGCCGAGCGCGATGAGATGGAAACCCGCACGCAACAGATAGGTGATTGCGAGATAGAGCAGGGCGATGACGATGTAGGTTTCAAACGAGCGGAAAGTGTAGGACTGGATGTTGTTGGCAACACCGGTCAGTTCTTCTGCCGAAATCTGTGATGTAATCGATGTTGACAGCATCATCAGGATGAACTGGCTCGTCAGCGCGGGATAGACCCGTTCGATGGCCGGCATGAGGATGATGTCGCGGTAAATCTGAAAGCGCGAAAGGCCAAGCGCTTCCGCAGCCTCGATCTGGCTTGGATGCACGGCCTCCATTCCGGCCCGCACGATCTCCGCCGTATAGGCTCCGACATTGATGACCATGGCGAAAACGGCGGCAAAGAACACCGGCATGGTGATGCCAATGGAGGACAGGCCGAAGAAAATGAAGAAGATCTGCACGATGAAAGGCGTGTTGCGCACGATCTCGATATAGATGCCGACAATCAGGCGAAGCCACGCATAGGCGCTGCGACGCGCTACAGCACAAAGCACGCCAATAACCAGCCCGATTGCTACCGCAACCACAGTCATTTCGATTGTGGTGATTGCTCCGGCGATGAAATCCCGCCAATAGGGTACAAGGGCAGCAAAATCGAATTGGTAACTCATAGCTTACCTATTGCTGGTTTGCGGTTTCGGTGCTGGTTCATCGTGCGAGCCAACCGCCGTCAACAGGCAGAACCGTTCCGTGTACATAGTCGGAGGCTTTGGAAGCCAGGAAAACCGCTGCACCGCCAATATCGGACGGTTCACCCCAACGGGCCGCCGGAATACGCACCAGAATTTGGGCGCTGCGGTCCTGATCTTCCCGCAGGGCAGTGGTGTTGTTGGTGACGAAATAGCCCGGCGCGATGGCATTGACGTTGACGCCCTGTGCCGCCCATTCGCATGCCAGCAACCGCGTGATGCCGGCAAGGCCGCTTTTCGAAGCCGTATAGGATGGAATCCGGATGCCACCCTGAAATGACAGAAGCGAGGCGATGTTGATGATCTTGCCGCGACTCATCCCGATCATGTGCCGCCCTGCGGCCTGGGACAGGAAGAACGCAGATTTGAGATTGGTATCAATGACCGCATCCCAATCCTCTTCGGTGAAATCAATGGCATCATTGCGCCGGATTATCCCCGCATTGTTGACGAGAATATCCAGCCGTCCCAATGATTTGAGCGTTTCCGCGATAATTGTACCGACTGGCTTTATGGTACCAAGATCGGCCTTGATTTCGACGAAGCGCGTACCTGCCGCTTCAACCAGATGGCGGGTTTCATCCATTGATGAGCGCCCGACGGCAGCAATGGATGCTCCGGCTTGCGCCAGAGCGAGGGCGATCCCCTGACCAATGCCGGTATTGGCTCCGGTGACAATCGCCACCTGCCCGTGAAGATCGAAAGGATTGCTCATCGCAGCACACTCATCGGTACGTGGTCCATGTCAGTGAAGCTCTTGTTGTCGCCGCCCATCGCCCAGATGAAGGCATAATTTGCCGTGCCCACGCCGGCATGGATCGACCAACCGGGGGAAAGGATCGCCTGTTCATTTGCAACGACCATATGGCGGGTCTGGGTAGGCTCGCCCATCATGTGAAAGACGCGCGTGTCGCTTGCGAGATCGAAGTACAGATAGGCTTCGGAACGCCGGTCATGGGTATGACACGGCATGGTATTCCACATATTGCCGGGCTCAAGCTGTGTCATGCCCATGACAAGCTGGCAGCTCTCGCAGACATCCGGGTGGATATATTGGAACAGTGTGCGTTTGTTGGCAGTCAGCTGGTCGCCCAGTATCAGTTTATTGGCCTGTTCGGGCTTGATCAGCACGCTTGGATGGGCAGCATGAGCAGGTGTTGAGAGCAGATAGAACTTTGCCGGGTTTGCGGTATCGACACTCTCGAAGACCACGTTGACCACGCCTTTGCCAACATAAAGGCAATCACGGGTTGCAAGGTCATGGGCCGCGCCATCAAGGGAGACACGTCCGGCCCCGCCAATGTTGAACACACCAAGCTCACGTTGCGCGAGAAAGAAATCCTGACCGACAGGTGTTGGTGCCGTCAACGTCAGGGGCTTGGAGACAGGCACCGCGCCACCGATGATCAGCCGGTCGATATGGCTGTAGGTGAGGGTGATCTCATTGGCCTCGAACATGTTTTCCAGCAGGAAATGATCGCGCAGTTCATCGGTGTCGAAATTGCGTACCGCATCCGGATGGCAAACCTGTCTCACTTCGATCTTCATTTCAAATCCTTGCATGTCTGTGTTTTGCCGCGCTGCAGGCGGTCAGTAGTCATCGATAAAAAATGCCGGATCGACATTCGCCGTATCCTTGACCTCACTCAGCATCTGGCCAAGGTGGAAGCCCATGGCCTCGGTTGCATGAGCAATATTGTGCCGTCGTATTCCGTCGAGAATGGCTTCATGTTCGCCGATAACCCGCGTCAGCCGTCCGCTCAGCGGCAGCGTCAGTCGACGGTAACGGTCGATCTGCATCTTGACCTGCTGGATCACATTCCAGATGCCGGGAAATCCGGCAATCGAGTTGATCGAGAGGTGAAAATCCGTATCCGCAGCATGGAAGCGTTCATTGTCACCGGAGATTTCCGCAGCCACAAGTTCAGCAATCGTGCGCTCAAGCCGGGCGATATCAGCGCCATCGGCTTGCTCGGCGGCCAGCTTGACTGTGGTTTCTTCGAGCGATTTGCGAATGAGGATCGCTTCATAAAGCGCCCGGCGCGGAATGCGTGAAACAAAGGTGCCCGATTGCGGGAAAATATCGATCAATCCGTCATCGGCCAGCCGTAAAACTGCCTGGTGCACAGGCGTACGGCTGACGCCAAATTGCGCGGCGATTTCCTTTTCGAGAATGGGTTCCATCGGCTTGCGGCGCAGTGAAATAATGTCGTCGAGAAGCTGCCTGTAAATATGGGTTGCGGCGCGGGGCGTGGCCGCACGCTGCTGGACATAGTCCGGATGAGACGAAGCAAGCGGGTGGGCCCGGTCCCGCTTGCGCTCGGAAGTTATGATGGGATGATCTACCATTGAAAGCTGTCGTCGCTTCGACAGCGAGCTGCAAACAGTGTGGATACGGGCTTCAGAGCCTTCAAAATTTACCTCCTCCCAAAGGATTTGAAATATAAATATTCTAATATTTCAGTTTTGACAAGGGCGCGGGAGCGAGATATTCCAGGATGTGATCGCTAAAGGAAAAACTGTTGCAATTATGCGTTGTACAGTCTACCCATGTATACTGAAACGACTGGATTGTAGCCGGTTGTATCAATGTTGCAGAGGCAACTTTTGCTAGATGTGAATGTCTGAATTTATTGTAGCATGCACGAGATTTCGATAAGAACGGGCAGTTCTCCAAAGTATTAATACCAAGACTTTATAGATTTCCTATGCCGTCAGGCATGTATCAAAGTAAAAATTCACTGCGCCGAGATTGCCCGGGGACAATTTTATTATCGATATTGTGTGATTTTTTTTGGAAAGTTCCATGGATAATATGGAAACGGAATCTCGCAGTCCACAAGATACAACACATGAGTATCTTTTTGGCATTCCTGTCGTTGCGGTTATAGGTCTTCCGCTTCTAATGCTTTTGATCGTGCTGTTTCTGGGTTTCGGTTTGATCCTGCAAACCCAACGCGCGGATCTGACAACGACCTATGCCAAAAGAACAGCAGAGTTTCTGGCGCGAGATCTGGCCAATCAGCTTGACACTCTCGTGACATCGCTCCAACACTATGGCGATAACCTTTCAAGGCGGATCAAGGCTGCCGGTTGCAAAACGCCGGACTGCGTATTCAATATGCTGAGCACAGAACGGGCTGTTCCGGTGAGAGTCCCGCCACAGGTGTCAGTTCTTCGTTTCGGGGGCGCGAATGGCCATCTGTTCGGTATTTACAGAACTCAGGAAACCGATCGGGATTTCAAAGGTGTTGTCAAAACTGAACTGAATAATCCATCACGGCTCGTGATTACAGAACCAGGGTTGGTGATTGAGGAAGACCATAGCCTGTTTGCCAGGGGCTGGTATCAAGGTGGCACGATCAGCAAGGCGCCCTTTTGGAGTGCACCCTATATAGCGACCAACACCAGTGATCTGTGCGCTGCCACTCAGGGCAGTGTCTGGAGCATGAGCCGGGTGCTGCGCATTGATGGCCCGGATCGCAAGCCCTTGGGTGTTTTGACAATGGATATGTGCATCAACCGTATCGCCACGTTCCTGCAAGGGGCGACCGGTGAAACAGTGCACGAAATTGCCATTTTCACACCGTCTGGAGAAAAATTGTCCGTTTCGCATGGTCAGTTCACTATCCAGCAGGACCCGAAAATAATCGCAATGCCACTCCGCAATGCAGTCTCTCTGGATCAATATGGCCTGAAGGGCTGGCGCGTGGTCGTGACGCTTGGTCAGGAACTCGCGGCGCAAGTGGCCTGGGACTGGTACTACACGGCAGTTTGCATCGCCGGACTTCTGATAAGCATTGCCCTGACAGCTTTGGCCGCCAGCTTTGTCGTCAAACCATTGATGAAGCTCTCGCGGGCAGTGACTGATGTCGGCGATCTGAAGCTCGATACGCCGATCGCCATTTCAACGGGTATCAGAGAAATTGGTCTGCTGGCATCTGTCATTGAACAAATGCGTTCTGTTCTGCACCGCAATCAGACAAGACTTGAATTTCTCGCCTGTCATGATCCGGTCACCGGGTTTTTCAATCGGGCAGGGTTGGCGAGAGCATTCGATCTTGCGAGCACCAGGCAAGGTCAAATCGACCTGATACTTGTCAAGGTTTGCAATGGTGACCGGATAGCCGGCATATTTGGCGATGCTGTTTTGACGCGATTGCTCGTCAACAGGATAAACACGGCTCGGACAATGTTCGAAGGCGGCGTGGTCGGATGTCTCAACAACAACCGGATCGCTTGTATTTTTCAGTCCGAAGAGGGCACCGACATTGCCCGCATGCAGCAGGTGCTCGCAGCGATGCGATTGCCATACGAAGACAATGGTATTCGTATTCTGCCCAATGTTGCCGGTTCCGTATCCTCGAAGCATGGCCAGACAGAAATATTTGACTGTCTTTTGCGCCGGGCAAACGGTGCCTTGCACTATGCCGAGGAAACGCAAAGCGAAGATGCCGTTTGGTATAACCCTGCCCTCATTCAGGATTTGCGGGCAGTTCTGGATTTCGGCGGCGACATCACGCAGGCTATTGCGCGCGGTGAGTTTGCGGTCGAATATCAGCCGATTGTAGAGCTTCGGACGGGCCGGATATTTGAAGCGCAGGCGAGTGCTGTCTGGCATCATCCGGAGTTCGGCGAGATCAGATCCCACACGTTTATTCCAATACTGGAACGAAACGGTTCAATACGGCATCTCGGACTTTTCGTCATGTCGCGCGCGTTCGAGTTCCTGCATCGTTTCAAGCTTCGTAGTCCGGGCAAGAGATTGCTGATTAGTGTTAAACTTTCATTTGCCCAGCTCATGGACCCGTTGTTCATAGAACGGGTAACAGAGTTGCAGGCGGAATGGAAAGTCATGGCTCCGGAAGTGAATTTCATAATCACGCAGAATATGGCGATGCTTGAGGAACAGCATATTTTCAGGGTTATGCGCAACTTGCGCAGACTCGGCTTTTCTCTGACAATCGACCAGTTCACCATGGCGCATTCCACGATTAACGGCGTCACTGCCTTGCAGTATGACGGAATGATGATCGGGCCGGATGTCTATCGCGGTATCGAGCAGCCGGGTGTTGAACGGATCATTCTCGAGGCGGCGTGTGAACTTGCGCGGAAACTGGGCATGGAAAGGATAGCCGTAGGCATTGATAATCACGCCATTATCGAGCCACTCATAGAATGCGGCTGTACTTCTGGCCGGGGGCCATGGTTCGGCAAATCGAGCGACGAGCAGGTATTCATGGCACGGTACGACGAGAATGCGGCAATGTTTGCAGCTGAGGTTGTCAGTTAAATCCGTCTCAGGAAAAAGTGAGTTGTCATTTCGCAACAGCGTTGTGCGTGGTTCGCCCTTCGACAGGCTCAGGATGCTCGCCATGAGGAAGGTGTGGGGTCGGCAAGGGAGTCCGGTTCTGGATGGACTCTTAAGTATTGCCAATTATCCTCACCATGTTTACCCATTACCGGATCGTACATTTCACTCCGGCGATAGCGCCACCGGCTCAACGCTCTGTAGCATGAGGGATGAGCCGATAGAAGTATCGCTGATGTATTCCGCCAGTTCGTCGCGAGTGATCAGAGCCATATGGCGATACGCTTCTGGCGATGTGCGATCATCCTTATTGACCAGATCATCCCAAGCCTTGTCTGCGCTCTTAACCTCCTGTGTCTGTAGAGCGGCAACTTGCGCTTCTATCGCTGTCTGCGTCATGATTGGGCCCCTCTGTTTTGGCGATGGCAGTGAGGATTGACGCCCGATCTCGTTTGAAGTTTTGTCCGTTGCGTATGTCTCCTTCCACGCAGGAAAGCCATTCATCGGCCAACTTAAGAGCTTTAAGCCGATCGTCGCGAGCATTGACGCATTTGACGATGTGAGCAGCGTTGGCTTCGGCTTTATGCGCCAGTCCCGCCCGTCGCGACGGTTGTGTATCACAAGCTTTTCGTGAGGAACTAAAAGAGCTATTCATTCTCCGTTAAGGAACCAAAGAGCAGCTTGCCCTTTATTACTTTGATAGGAGAAATCATGAACAAGATTGTTTCGTCATTTACCGCAGCTGGGTTGGCAGCCTTCATGGGCCTTTCGTCCTTTGGTTCAGCTCTTGCAGCGCCGGTCACTGTCCAGATCGCCCCGCTATCCTCAAATACCGTTGAAATTCGGCATAACAAAAAGCATCGCTTCGAGCAGCGCAAAGAGCGCAGGAAACATGCTGAAAATCGTAGAGATCGCAAAAAGCGTTGGGATCATCGGGATAGGCGAGTGCGTAACCTGCCTATGCTGCGTAGCCAACAGGATCGCGGGACTTCCGGACCAACTAAACACCCAAGGGTATATCGTCGCTATTAGTTCGAATGCTCTTATCACTATTGGTAAGGCGGCCGGAAGGTCGCCCTTTCCATGTGCATCAGTGTGTTTGAAGGCAGTTACAGCATAATAGAACCTGAGATTGGATCTGGTTGATGCTCAAGCACCTTTCAGCCCGCGAGAAGCTCGGGCGATAGCAGAAGCATACGAAGGTGAACTGTAACGCCGCACAATCCTTTCCAGCAGTCTCAATCGCGTCGAACTCATGGAAAACATAATGATTTTCTGCGAACTAAAACGCCCCACTTATTCGTATCTATTTGATTTTATATAATTTCCGTAGAACCTGTCGAACCACGTATCGACTGTAGCGCAACCATGTTTCCACGAACAGCAAAGAGCGTTAATCCACACGACCTCGCGCTGCGACCGGCGCGACCTCTACAACAGTGTCATCCGAAATAAGAATAACGCTATCGAAGAGATTCGAAACCACACAGGCATGGTTGGGAATGATGCGGATGCGGTCACCGATCTCCGGTTTATTCTTTGACGAAGAAAGGTCGATTGTGCCGTGCTCTTCGCTCAGAGACGATATGATCGCATCGGGATATTCCACGACCCGTCCAAACCCTTCCATGCCGAAAGTATCGCTCGACAAAACCTTTGATCCCGCATCGACAATGGCGCGGTTTTCAGTTGGGCGGCTTACCACAGTAGCAAGAACGGTGAGTGCGCAGTCGTCCCACGTTCCGGCGCCTTTGGCCACCTGAAACCGGTCCATATAGATATAGGTGCCAGGCCGGTGTTCCGTGGCGCTTTTGACCTCATGCGCCCGCCACATATCCGGAGAACCGCCGTTCGAAATTATACGCGGGTCCAGTCCGGCTGCAATCGCCAGCGTTTCGGCTTTTGCAAGAAATGCCTCGTTTGCTTCAACAGCTCCGGTTTGCGGATACGTCACGAAGCCGGCGAAAACGAGCCCCTTTGATGCGTCAATCAGCTTGGCAAGTGCAACCGCTTCCTCCGGAGACTGGACGCCGCAGCGGCCCATGCCCGTATCGCATTCAACCAGAACAGTCAGCGGCTTGTGCCGCCCGGCAAAAGCCTCTGCATAGCCGCATATCGTCACTTCACTGTCGGCAGTAACGCTGATCGTGATGCGCTCATTGAGATTTGCCAGGCGCTCGAGTTTTGCCTTGCCGATGATGTTGTAGGGAACAAAGATATCGGTCAGCCCCGCATCGGCCATCACTTCCGCTTCGCCAAGTTTCTGGCAGGTAATTCCTATTGCGCCAAGTTCAACAGCTCTTTTGGCAAAACGCGGCAGCTTGTGCGTCTTTACATGCGGGCGGACAGTCAGGGAGTGATTGTCGGCGTAGGTCTGGAATTTTTTCAGGTTTGCCTCGGCCCGGTCAATGTCGATGAGAACAGCGGGTGTATCAATGTCGTTCAGCTTCAATCTCAGTCTCCGAGTGGCAGGGTTGTCGCGTTGTTGGCGTGCATGGCTTGCAGGTTCTTGATGCGGCGCATCCGTTCGATGGCAGGCGCGCCGATCTTTTCGGCAACGTTCATTGCCAGCATGTCGGTCAATGCGAGCAACGCATAGCGGGCAGGCGAGGGGCGGTAGACATTGGTGCCCTCATCAATGTGAAGAGGCATCACCAATTCCGCTGCCGCTGCCAGCTTCGTGCCGGGGGCAGTGAAGGCGATGGTTCTTGCGCCGTAGCGCCGGGCAATCGTTACCGCTTCGATCAGCGGCTTGATTTCCCCCGATAGCGAATAGGCGATAATCACGGTATCATTGTTGCTGGTTGCAGCTGTCATCTGCTGCATCTCGCCATCAATATGCGATGAGGCGGCGATCCCAAGCCGGAACAGCCGGTTTTCCATCTCCGTCGCAGCCATGGATGACGATCCGCCCGAACCATAGGCCCGCACCATTCCGGCCTGTGCGACATAGGAGGCCGCAAGTTCCAGATCGTCCCTGTTGATCAGATTGCACACTGTTTCGATGGCATCGATGGCACTGCGCGCGATGATCGACGTCACACCACTGCCATTATCATCCTGTGCAGGGCCAGGTGTGATGAAACGCCCGGCAATTGCCAGTGATTGTGCCAGCCTTACCTTGAAATCGCGGGTACCTTCAAAGCCGAGCATACGGCAGAAACGCGTGATCGTCGGCTCGCTTACGCCAGCCTTTTCCGCCAGTTTGTTGATGGGGGCGTGCGTAGCAAAATCCGCATCCGACAGGATCGCCGCTGCAACCTGGCTGTCGGAATGTTTGCCGGTATCGGCAACCTCCCTCAATCTTGCAACGATGTCAAAATGCGGTGGCGCCATTGTTGGTCAGATCCGGTTGCCGGTTTTGGCATCAAAGACATGCACTCTTGCCGGGTCGACCGTCAATGACAATCGGGTGCCGGGTTCAGGTGACAGCCGGTCGCGGAAGACACAACGCACACCGACACCGGAAATCGTCCCGAACAGATGCGTTTCTGAACCGGTCGGCTCAACGACCTCGACATTATAACCGAAGCCATGGCCATCAGGCGCGAGACGATAATGCTCCGGACGGATACCGATCTCGATGGGCTGACCCGATGCCGCTGTCGTGTCGCCGGCCGGTATTATGACACCATCGGCGGTGCGCATTTTGGGAGCACCATCACCGCGTTCCAATATGCCGGGAATGAAGGTCATGGCTGGTGATCCGAGGAAACCCGCAACAAATTTATTGGCCGGACTGTCGTAGAGTTCCAGCGGCGAACCGGACTGCTCGATACGTCCGCCATTCATGACAACGATACGGTCTGCCATGGTCATCGCCTCGATCTGGTCGTGGGTAACGTAAACCATAGTCGTCTTCAATTGCTGATGCAGCGCCTTCAGCTCTGTACGCATCTGCACGCGCAACTTGGCATCAAGGTTCGAAAGCGGCTCGTCAAACAGGAAAAGGTCCGGTTCGCGTACGATGGTACGACCCATGGCAACGCGCTGGCGTTGTCCGCCGGAAAGCTGGCGCGGCACACGATCCAGATAATCGTGCAGGTTGAGCGTTTCCGCTGCCTTGCCAACCTTTGCATCGATAGAAGCCGATGTCTCGCGGCGGATTTTCGGCCCGAAGCCGATATTCTTGCGCACATTCATATGCGGAAACAGCGCGTAACTTTGAAACACCATCGAGATATTACGCTGTTGCGGTGGAAGTTCATTCGACAGCCGGTCTCCGATCCATAATTCGCCGGAGGAAATTTCCTCCAGTCCTGCAATCATGCGCAGCAGTGTCGATTTCCCGCAGCCTGAGGGTCCGATGAGCACGAGAAACTCACCGTCGCGCACATCAAGATCGATGCCATGCAGGATGTCCATTGCGCCGTAGGATTTAACCAGTTGCTTAATCTGAAGTCCGGCCATGTCACTTGTCTCCGGCGAGCACGTCATTGATGAAATAGAGATTGCCCGCTGTCAGACCTGCATCCACGGTCAGCGTCGCGCCTGTAATTCCGGATGCAGAAGCAGAGCTGAGGAAGAAGGCGGCCTGAGCCACTTCGCCGGGCGTGACAAGGCGGCCGAGCGGATAGTGCGGCAGAACCTTCGACAGAAGCTCCGGCTGCTTTTCCAGACGGTGGTCCCATGCCGGTGTACGCACCGAGCCAGGACAAACAGCATTGGAGCGGATGCCGTAACGGCCCTTCTCCACGGCGAGCGCCTTCATATAGGCGATCATGCCGGCTTTCGCGGCGGAATAGGCCGGGTTGCCATAATGATTGAGCGCATTGACGGAGGAGATAAACACCACGCTGCCGCCGCCATTTGCAGCCATTGCCTCGACAATAGGTGCGGTCACATGAAATGCGCCGTTCAGATTGGTTGCGATTTCACGCTCCCATACATTGCCATCGACCTGATCGAGGATTTCGCCGCGCGTGAAGCCTGCATTGTTGATCAGAACATCCGGCGTACCGTGATCCGCAATGAATTTGCTGATTGCGCTGCCCGTCTGCGCCTTGTCATTGATGTTGAACACAAGGCCGCTGGCGAGGGGAAGCCCCGAAAGCAGATCGGCGCTCTGGTCCGCGCCCGATACTACGGCACCGGCTGCATTGAATGTCTCGATAAGCGCTTGACCGATGCCGCCTCCGGCGCCGGTGATGAGCACTTGTTTGCCACGCAAACCCAGTACCCTTTGCAATGTCTCTGAAGTCATTATGCTGACCTTATTTGAAATGTTCCCGCAGTTTCATTAAGAACGCCGTGTGAAAAAAAGCAACATTAAACTGTCATAATCTCTCATTTTTTGGCTTGCATGAAATTAAATTACATAGAATGATGGTGAAGGGTTCAAATTTACGCCAATGGGAGAACAGCGGCGTTTAACAAGGGGAACATTATGACCTTCAAAAAAATAAGCCTGCTGGCTGGCCTAAGCCTTCTCGCATTTTCAAGCGGGGCGCTGGCGGATACAGTGCGCGTTACCATTGCTGAGTACAGTAAGGGGACAGGTCCATATTTCGAGGAAGCTGCCAAAGCGTTCGAAGCAGCAAATCCCGATACGAAGATCCAGATCGAAGTTGTGCCGTGGGATAGCCTGCAGCAAAAACTGACAACGGATATTTCCGCCGGTGCCAATGCCGACCTGTCGATTATTGGCACGCGCTGGCTGCTGGATTACGTCAAGGAAGGCATTATTTCTCCGCTCGACGAAAACATCACGCCTGATTTCAAGGCGCGCTTCATCGATACATTCCTGACGCCATCGGTCATGGATGGCAAGGTTTACGGCCTGCCTATCGCTGCTTCCGCCCGCGCCATGTATTATAACAAGGACATCTTCGCCAAGGCTGGTGTTGATACGCCGCCAGCCACATGGGCGGACTTCAAGACCACTGCCGAAAAGATCAAGGCGCTTGGCACCGAGACCTATGGTTTTGGCTTGCAGGGCAAGGAAATAGAAACCGACGTCTATTTCTATTATGGCCTTTGGGCCAATGGCGGCGAGATTGTAAACGATGGTAAGTCCGGCCTCGACTCCAAGGCGGCAATCGATACGGCAACGCTTTATAAGAGCTTCATTGATGGCGGCCTGACACAGCCCGGCATCACCTCCTATAGCCGTGAAGACGTGCAGAACCTGTTCAAGCAGGGCAAGGTTGCGACAGTCATCACAGCGCCGTTCCTCTCAGGCCAGATCAAGGCCGAGGCGCCAAACCTCAATTATGGCGTTGCACCTATCCCCGCTGGCCCTGACGGCGGCAAGGGCACTTATGGCGTGACCGACTCGATCGTGCTGTTCGAGAATTCCAAGAACAAGGAAGCTGCCTGGAAGTTCCTCGATTTCCTGTTCACCACGGAGCAGCGCACGAAGTTCGACAAGATCGAAGGCTTCCTGCCCGTTAATGCTGAAGAAGCCAAAGACCCTTACTTCGCCGATAATGCCGATCTGAAGGTGTTTACGAGCCTGTTGCCTGACGCGCGTTTTGCGCCGGTTATTCCGGGCTGGGAAGACATTGCCCAGACAACGTCGAACGCCATCCAGAAGATTTATCTGGGTCATGGCGAGATCGAGCCAACGCTGAAAGAAGCTGCCGCCAAGATCAATGAAACGTTGAAGTAGGCCAAGCCAAATCCAGGCTCCGCTATCTCCCCCTTTGTGGGGAGATAGCGATTTCAGCATCTTAGCCCTTGCTAAGTGCTAGAAATCACAAGAGAGGGGATTTGCTTCATTGACTACCCCCTCACTTGGATTTTCCAAGGATTTAGCAAAGAGGCTAAACCCAGGAAAACCCTTTCTCTCCCACAAGGGGAGAGATAACCGGCATGTTCGCTTGGCGTATTAAGAACCAAAGGTAATTCCATCGATGCAAAGGGCTACAGTCCCCTATTTTCTCATCCTGCCGAGCTTCCTTCTGGCTGCCGCTATTATCCTGTGGCCGCTGAAGGAAATTGTCTCGCTCTCTTTGCACGATGTGAACCGTTTTGGCATGTTGAGGGAGTTCATCGGCCTTGAACATTTCCGCAGTCTTTTCGCCAATGCGGATTTCGTTGCCGCGACATGGCGTACCTTGCTCTGGACTGCTGCCGTCGTTATTGGAACGCTGATTATCTCCGTGCCGATTGCGCTTATTCTCAATGAGGATTTCTACGGTCGCGGTATTGCCCGCATCCTCATCATGTTGCCTTGGGCGATTTCTCTGACCATGACGGCGATTGTCTGGCGCTGGGCGCTGAATGGCGAAAGCGGCATGCTGAATTCTGCCCTGCGTGATCTCGGCATCATCAACACCAATATTCAATGGCTGGCGGAAGCATCGACTGCTTTTCCGATGCAGATACTGATCGGCATTCTGGTTTCCGTGCCCTTTACCGTAACGATCTTCCTTGGAGGGCTGTCCTCAGTGCCGGAAGACCTTTATGAGGCCGCCGCAACCGAAGGTGCGGGTAGGTGGGACCAGTTCCGCCTGATCACGCTGCCTCTGCTCAAGCCCTTCATCAATATCGCCTTCGTGCTTAACACGATCTATGTGTTCAATTCATTCCCCATCATCTGGGCAACGACACAGGGCGGCCCGGCAAACTCCACTGATATTCTGGTGACATACCTCTATAAGACAGCCTTCCGCATGGGCAGGCTGGGCGAAGCTGCCGCCGTCTCGCTCATCATGTTCGCCATCCTCATCGTCTTCACCATCATCTATGTGCGCCTCGCCATGCGGGAGGAAAAGCAATGAGCAAGAAGCTGAAACGTTCGATCCTGTTCTGGCTGTTCCTGTCGCCGATTGTCGTGGTGATCCTGTTTCCCTATGCGGTCATGGCCATCAGCTCGCTGAAATCCGCAACGGAAGTGCTCAACCCGACATGGTGGCCGGAAGAGTTGCACTGGCAGAACTTCCCTGAAATGTGGCGCACCTCGGGTATTGCTCCGGCGCTCGCCAACTCGCTTTACGTTTCCGGCATGTCTACCGCCCTGACGATTCTGGTCTCCATTCCCGCCGCTTATGCGCTCAGCCGCTATCAGTTTGCCGGGCGCAATGCGTTTCGCCAGTTCCTGCTGGTGTCGCAGATGCTTTCGCCCATCGTTCTGGTTATCGGCCTTTTCCGGCTGGTTGCCGGGGCGGGGATGATCGACAGTCTCAACGTGCTGGTCCTCATCTATACGGCGTTCAATATCGCCTTCTGTGTCTGGATGCTGCAAAGCTATTTCTCCACCATCCCGCGCGATCTGGAAGAAGCGGCATGGATGGAAGGCGCAAGCCGCACGCGCACGCTTTTCACGGTGTTTCTGCCGCTGGCCGTGCCGGCCATGGTGGTCACGGCGATCTTTACTTTCATCAATGCGTGGAACGAGTTCGTCATTGCCCTGACTATGCTGCGCACGGAGGGCAGCTATACGCTACCCATCCGCGTCTTTTCGCTTGTTGCCGGGCGCTATACCGTGGACTGGCACTATGTTATGGCCGCCGCATTCGTGGCTTCGGTGCCGGTCGCCATACTTTTCGCCTGGCTGCAACGCTATCTGGTGCGCGGGCTTTCCATCGGCGCGGTTAAATGAGCAATTCCAGGAAAAGTGTGCAGCGGTTTTCCGTCGGGAAATTGCGCTAAGAAAATAAAGGAAACAGACCATGACAAAACAGCATTTCGGCCAGTCACATGTGCCATTGTCGCCAGCAGTGCGGGCAGGGGACTTCATCTATATTTCCGGTCAGGTACCAGTTGGTACGGACGGAACGGTGATTACCGGCGGCATTGAGGCCCAAACGAAACAGGTCATGGAGAATATCAAATCGGCCTTGGCTCTGGCCGGCGCCAAGCTTTCCGATGTGGTCAAGACACTCGCCATTCTGGAAGATGCAAGAGAATTTGCTGCGTTCAACAAGACCTATGCCACCTATTTCCCGCAGAACCCGCCAGCCCGCACCACGATTGAATCCCGGCTGATGATCGACATCAAAATCGAGATCGAAGTAGTGGCCTATAAGCCGCTTTAGCGCTGACGCCTTTATCTCTCCCCTTGTGGGAGAGAAAGGGTTTTCCAAGGATTTAGCCACTCTTGCTAAATCCTTGGAAAATCCAAGTGAGGGGGTAGTTCAATGAGGCAAATCCCCTCTCTTGTGATTTCCGGCACTTAGCAAAAGCTAAGCTGCTGAAATCACTTTCTCCCCCACAATGGGGGAGATAACCACAATTGAACTGCCACGAACATCAAACGAAAGCATAACATGCGCATTTTCACCGCGTCCTTCGCTACCGAAACCAACACTTCGTCGCCTGTGCCGACAGATCGCGCCAGTTTTGAGATGGCGTTTTATGCCGGACCCGGCGAGCATCCGGACACGCCGACATTGTGTTCTGCGCCGATGGTTGTCCTGCGTCGCCGCGCGCGGGAAGAAGATTTCGAACTCATCGAAGGCACGGCGACCTGGGCGGAGCCCGGTGGCCTTTTGCAACGCAAGGCTTACGAAGACCTCCGCGATGAGATCATAGATCAACTCAAGGCTGCACTGCCTGTCAATGCTGTGATCCTCGGCCTGCACGGTGCCATGGTTGCGCAGGGCTATGATGATTGCGAGGGCGATCTGCTGGAGCGTATTCGCAATCTTGTCGGGCCGGATGTGCTCATTGCATCCGAACTCGATCCGCACAGCCATCTGACAAAGAAGCGCGTGGCCAATGCGGATATCCTTGCGGCATTTCTCGAATTCCCGCATACGGATTTTTACGAACGCGGCGAGCATGTGGTCGACCTTGCCTTGCGCACATTGCGCGGCGAGATCAAGCCGGTTATCTCAACCTTCGATTGCCGCATGATTGGTGTCTACCCGACGAGCCGCGAGCCGATGCGCTCCTATGTTGATCGCATGAAAGCCCTGCACGGCAAGGATGGAGTTCTTTCCGTCTCGCTGATCCATGGCTTCATGGCCGGTGATGTGCCGGAACTGGGAACGCAGCTTATGGTTGTGACGGACAATGATCCAGCCAAGGGCGAGGCGCTGGCGAAACAGCTTGGCATGGAACTGTTTGCATTGCGTGGCACAACGGCCATGCCGATGCTTGATACGGAAGCCGGACTTGACGCCACCATGGCGATTGTTGCCATGCGGCCGGGTAAACCTGTGGTTGTTGCCGATGTCTGGGACAATCCCGGTGGCGGCGTGGCGGGTGATGGAACGCTGATCCTGCATAGCATTATCGAGCGCGGCATCGGCAATGTCGCCGTGGCCACGATCTGGGACCCGATCGCCGTCACGTTCTGTCTGGCAGCGGGCGAGGGCGCGCTCATTCAGCTGCGGTTTGGCGGCAAGGCCGGGCCCGATGGCGGCGCACCCATCGATGCGCGTGTCGAGGTGGTCAAGGCCGTGGACGAAGGCTGGCAAAGCTTTGGTAAGAGCAGGGTTACGCTTGGACCTGCGGCATTGATCCGCCTCGAAGGCACGGGCATTGACGTGATACTCAACACGAACCGGACCCAGACTTTCGAACCGGATATCTTCTCCAACCTCGGCATCGATCCGCTTTCAAAGGATATATTGCTGGTCAAATCCACCAATCATTTCCACGCGGGTTTTGTGCCTGTGGCTTCCGAGATCATCTATATCGACGCGGGCGCGCCTTACCCTTCCAATCCAAAGAAGACCGACTACCGCAAGCTTTCGCGGAAAATCTGGCCAAGGGTGGAAAATCCTTTCGGAGAGTAAAGTGGCATTGGTGTTGTGCGCCCCCTTCGACAAGCTCATGATGAGGCAGTAGCGGACTGCCGGGAACAGGCAATCGCTGAAGCCCGCCGCTTGCTGCAACTCGCCTACCTTCCTCATCCTGAGCTTGTCGAAGGGCGCACAACCCTTCTGCAAGCGTCAGTCCTCACGCATGATATGAACAGTTGATACCATTTTCACGCCACCTGAAATAACCGTGAGAACTTCATTCAACTCAATTGCCGTACCATCCCGCAAAGAAATAACGGCGTTGCCATCGCGAGTCTTGCTCGCGCTACGCATATAGGTGAGCTGTTCACTGGTCAGAGTTTTCACCCGTTCGCTGAAACTCGCCATGAGTTTGGTAACAGTCACCTCTTGAGTTTTGGCGAGCGCCACCGGATCGCTGATTTGCTTCCAGCTCATTGTGGCAGTCTGCCTTACAGGATCTGTCGCTTCCACTTTCCAGGTTGAAGTAACGGGGACGATAAAGCCGTTGACGCTTTCTTCCTGCTCCAACTCCCAGCTTTGTCCGATCTCATAGGTGCCGCTTTCATGAGATTGCGGCGTCGACAGATAGGCCGCTTCCGGCACAATAGCTTCGATCACTGCCAACGGATTTTGCTCCAGCATCTGGACAATTGCGTCCAGCCCGCTTGTCTCCGAGCCAGCCGCTCCACTGGCCGCAACTGTCTTTACATTGGCAATGATCCTGTCCTTGTCCAAGAGGTCAATCGGACTTCCGTTCAGGTCCGTTTCAATGCCCAGCTGCTCCACTCCATAGGCGGCGAGCGTGTTGCGGAACATATTGTTCATTTCAAGTGGGCCACTAGCGTCCGGCGGTAGGTCAGCGCTGAGCTTCCATTGCTGCAGAAAACTGTCAGTAGAGTTTTTGGTGATAGTCACACGTTGGCGAAAATCACCATAATTGGTCTGCCCCGCAGCCGCGGGATTGTCGAACCACATCGACATGTCGGTAAGGCCAGACTTCTTTGAACGATAGGTATGCTCGACACCAAGTTCAGGCGCGTAGCCGGGAATGGTCACAGTCTCGGCAGAGGCAATCGAAAGGCCGGAAAGCAGCATCAGAAAGAAGGTGCCAGTTACGGCAAGCAATTTTCTGGCAAAATCCGTGCGAAACGAGTGCGATAAGTTCACTTTGATCATATGCCCTGCCAATCATGCGTTTGCTGATGCCGTATTCTTGCCAGATATGTCTTAGGGTCAATCTCGAAAGAGATGTTTCATCCGGAAGTGACGACGGCTTATGCATAGCCTTTGGTGTAAACCAAGCATCTGGGAATCACGAAATGACTGACGGATATAATTTAGCATTGCTGGTCGGCGCTGGGTTGAGCATGATCGCGGCCTTGGCGCATCTTGCCGTCATTATAGGCGGTCCATCTTGGTATCGGCTGTTCGGGGCGGGAGAAAAGCTCGCTCGTGCCGCCGAGGCTGGTCGCCTCTACCCCGCGATCATAACCATTTGCATTGCTCTGGTGCTGATGGTCTGGGCGGCCTATGCGCTGTCTGGCGCCGGGATGATCCAGCCCCTGCCATTCCTGCGCCTGGCACTCTGCGCGATCACATTCATCTATCTTGCGCGCGCTATGGCGGGTCCTTTGGTGCTCGCCGGAACCGGGCGAAACCGCCGCTTTATCACGGTCAGCTCGTTGATTTGTCTGGGCTTCGGTCTGGTCCATTTGGTGGGGCTGATTCAGGTATGGGACAGGCTTGGCTGAACGGCGGGTTCGCTATCCTGAGGTTGATATAATTAGCCAGATGGTGCTCGCGTTAAAGCATAAGCCTTAGTCAGGGTTGGCGATTTTGTCTCAAATGGAGGTTTCACCTCTTGAGGAACCGAAACTTCGCTGTGAGCTGACCTGTCGCTATAAGCTGGTTTATGTCACTCTGATTGATGAGTCCGCTTGCAACACCGTCTGCCAAACGATTGCAGAGAGTGCCGGGAAGCTGCTCTTTTGATACGCCCATGTAGGACATCGCGTGTTCTTTAAATTTTGCTGCCGATACGTTGACCTGACGTTCGCAACTCGCTGTGACCTTGGTGCGATCCTGTTTCACATCGTCCTGAATTGTGCTGCAGCCGACGAGAGCGGTTAAAATGGTAAGTGAAGTCGAGCGTGACAAATTCATCAATACATCCCCTGAAAAAGTCACGATTACGGAGGGGCCAATCCGATGTCAAGGAGAAGGCGGGCGGCCTTCCAGTGCTGCGTTTTTCGCATTGTGGTTGAGCCGAAAGCTATCCTTTATTGAAAGAACAACTTAGGTCTTGCACTGACTAGACGACTGGTCTATTATCAACCCATGAGCAAGATCGACACACGAGCAGTTTTGATTGACGAAGGCCTGAAGGCGCTTCTGTCCCATGGTTATGAGGGTGCCGGAATCGGCCCCATTCTCAAGTCGGCGGGCGTGCCGAAAGGTTCGTTCTATCACTTCTTCGAAAGCAAGGAGGAGTTCGCCTCGGCGGTTCTCTCCACCTATTGCGGCAACAACCAGAAGGTGCGCACGCGTTTTTTGCACGAAGACAAAACGAAACCGCCCTTGCAGCGTTTGCGGGACTATTTCGACTATTACGAGGAAGTCTACAGCAGCGGTGATCCGGCTGCCTGTGCTTGCCTTCTGGGCAATTTGGCCCAGTCCATTGCGGCCCACAGCGAGGTGCTCCAACGGGAGTTGCATCGCTCATTCACTGCTTGGCAGGAAGATTTCAAATCGGTGCTGCGCGAGGCGCGCGATGCCGGAGATTTACCGGAACATCTCGATCCGGATGAGACTGCTGCTTTTCTGATCGACGCCTATGAGGGCGCACTGGTCAGGATGAAGGCAGAGGGAAGCATCAAACCGCTGCAGCGGTTCAGCACCATGACGCTGGATGGCCTGCTGGCACGAAAATCATAGGAGCTTATTATGGCTTATACAGAGACGACTGGTCTACTAGAAATCGATCATAACTACCGTTCCGGACGAAGCTATTCGTTCAGGGGAAACGGCAAGGGCGAGGCTGGATTGCTGGAGCGCTTCATCGGCAAGGTGCGCGCGACCTTTGCTTCCGGGAGTGCCGTCCGTCCTGAAGACGCGCCGCTTGCACGCATGAGCGACCGTATGCTCGAAGATATCGGCCTGACACGGACAGAGGCTATCGAACTGGACCGGCGCGCAAAGGAAGTGCAGTGAATGTGTATTGATTCAATGCGTGGTTCGACAAGCTCACCATGAGGAAATTTGAGAATTGCAGGGAAATAGTTCTGCCATCTCACAGCTACCCATGCAGGCAAACCACCTTCCTCATGGTGAGCTTGTCGAACCACGCACCATTTCTTTGCTAGGACCTTAGTGTTCAGAGTGAATGTGCTAGACTGAAGATCTGGCGGCTGGCCAACTGGCGAGCGTTTGCTCGGCAACGGCTTCCAGCACGTCGCGGCTGAAGCCTGCCTTTGCCTGCACTGCCATGCCGTGGAGAACCGCCATCAGGAATGCCGCGAGAGTGTCGGATTTGGCAGTAGGGGGCAGATCTCCATCGGCTATCGCCCGTTCGAATCGGTCACGTATCTGTTTTTCACCGGCTGCACGGGCATCGATCAATGCCAGCCGTACAGGTTCTGCCTCATCCGATCCGGCAAGGGCTCCATTGATACCAAGACACCCCGTATGTTCGGGATAACGTGTGTTAAGCTCGATCGCTTTGTACAGAATATGCGCTGCAACCTCGCGTGCCGTGGGTAACAGTAGCGCCTGTGGAAGGTAATCCAGATACCGGTCGTAGTAGCGAGCCAGAGCCAGGCGGAACAGAGCTTCTTTATTGCCAAACGCAGAGTAGAGCGCCGGTCTTTCAACGCCGGTGGCTTCGGTAAGGTCTGCATAGGAAGCACCTTCATAGCCCTTGCGCCAGAAAACGCATAGCGCAGAATCCAGTGCTTTCTCTACGTCAAACTCGCGATGGCGGCCCATCATCTCACCTCATATATTTTCGTAACGACCATTATTAAACCACTTGACAGCGTGTGTCTACATTTCATAACAATCGTTATCGTAATGATCATTACGTTAAAATAGCGCCGTCACCGATGAAGGTGGACAGCGTCCCAATGAGTTGTTGAAAGGATTCCCATGTCTGACATATTGAAGGGTAAAGTTGCCCTCGTTACCGGCGGCTCGCGCGGGCTTGGTGCCGCTGCGGCCGAGGCATTAGCCGACCAGGGTGCTGATGTTGCGATCAGTTATGTAGCGTCGGCAGAGAAGGCCCAAGCAGTGGTTGAGAAACTCAAGGCGAAGGGCGTCCGCGCAATTGCGATCCAGAGCGATCAGGCTGACACGGCGGCAGCCAAGCCGCTTGTGGAAAAAGTGCTGGCGCATTTCGGCAAGCTCGACATCCTCGTCAATAATGCGGCGATTGCCGTGCAGGGCAAGACAGTCGACGATCCCGATCTCGACACGGTCAATCTTGATCGCCAGTGGCAAATCAATGTCATGGGTGTGGTAGCAACGACGCGCGCGGCAGCACAGGTGCTGACCGATGGCGGGCGTATCATCTTCATTGGCTCGCTCCTGGGCAGCCGCGTTCCGTTCACCGGCGTTGCCGATTATTCCGGAACCAAGGCGGCTATCGCCGGCTATGCAAGGGGTGTTGCCCGCGATCTCGGCGGACGCAATATCACGGTTAACATCGTCCAGCCCGGCATTATGCCAACCGACATGGCGGCAGAGGCAGCCGATAAACTGCCTGATGCTGTGATGGACCTGCACCCAATCCGCCGCATCGCCACGCTTGAAGAAGTGTCGGGCACCATATGCTTTCTGGCGGGGCCGCATGGAGGCTATATCACCGGCGGCGTCATTGACGTGTCCGGCGGCCTGCAAGTCTGATCATCCAGTCACGATCGCGAATATCTGAACTCGATAACTCATGCCTGTCAGCTGACCTCGGCGGGCATGAAACATTCGCAATACGGCGTCTGATCATCCTTGCAATTATGGAATGCAACTCCACAAATGCGAGGATGATTGTATCGTCGGATTTGGTGCGCTTGCAGTATCACCGCGAGACAATCACGCCCGGACTTAAACCAGTTCACTCCGCCATGGCGGGTTTGCCCCGGCGCGTGAAACCGTAACTGCGGCTGCCTTGGCACCAAGCGTCAGCGCAGCGCTGATCTGCGCTTCGGTCATTGAGGGCAGGGCGGACTTGGACAAAAGCTCTGCTTCCTGCAATGAAGCCAGTACGCCTGCCGTGAATGTATCGCCAGCGCCGACAGTATCCACAACCTCGACACGCTGCGCATCGACATGCACGGCCTGATCCTGCGTATAGCCGGTCACACCATCCGCGCCATGCGTCACGAGGATCAGCTTCGGCCCCTGTTCGCCAGCGGGTACAATCCAGCGTTTTGCGATTTCGTCCATCGTGCCTGCTTCGCCGAACCAACGCATATCCTCGTCGGAAATCTTGACGATATCGGTCATGGCGATCATGCGGCGCATGCGGGAAAGGTGCTTTTCCTTGTCCGGAATAAAGCCAGGACGGATATTCGGATCAAGCACGATCACGCGCTTTTCATGCTCCCGGGCCATCAGCGCTTCGTATGTTGCACCGCATGGTTCGGGGATCAGGCTGATCGCGCCGAACTGCAATGTTGTGACGTTATCGTCCAGTACCGGCAGATGATCCGTTGTCAGGGAGCGTCCCGCGCTGTTTTCGTCGTAGAAGATATAGCTGGCCTGTCCATCGACAAGGCGCACGAAAGCCAATGTCGTCGACTGCGGCGAAATATGCGCATAGCGTGTGCCGACGTGGTTTTGCGCCAGACTATCCCGCAACATCTGGCCGAAGAAATCAGAGGAAATTCCCGAAAAGAATTCAGTCGGCACACCAAGGCGCCCAAGCGCGATTGCCGTATTGAAAACAGCGCCGCCGACATAGGGTGCAAAGGCAGCTTCTCCGGCGCCGGTCTGGCGCGGCAGCATGTCGATCAGGGCTTCACCACAACATAAAATCATTGAATATCTCTCTGGACTTAGGACTTATCAGGATAGATCACACCCTTGCGGATGATGATATTGGAATAAAGTCGAGGTTCACCCGTCGCAACGATCGCGTGAGCCTTTTTGATGCGCGCATAAAGCGCCTCGCCGTTCATCGCAACCAGTTCGAATCCCGGTGCCCGTTTGGCGCAGACAGCCTGCATTTCATCATGGACGGGGTCGGCGCGGGCAGGATCACCCATCACCGAAGCGCGAAACAAGGCCTGCGGTACGAAATCATCCACCGGCAGCACTTGCAGAATAGCGTCGAGCAGCGGGATGAGCTGCACGCCGTCGGCACGGATCAGCCGTCTTGCATCTTCCTGCGCGGGATAATTGCCATCGACGAGCGCAATCTCGTCGCCATGCCCCATGGCGCGCAGTGTGGCCAGCAGCTCCGGCCCCAATATGGGGGGGATTCCTATCAGCATGAGTAATTACCTAAGAAAACTACACTTAGCTGCTCCGCAATTTTTACAAGGATGTTGGTTGACGAGCACATAGATCAGTCGACTTTCCTGAAGAGTTTTTGGCCCAGAAGGAAGCGGTCGGCCAGAGGCAGGCTGGCGGCGCCGAGCGAGCGGGCGTGAATGCCGACAGTGCCGGCAAGGATTGAGGGTAGAGCCAGCCCTTCCAGTTTGAACGTGCTTATGTGCTTCTGCACAGCTTCGACCACACGGGCGCGGACGTCTTCCGGCATCCAGCCATCTATGATCGCGGCCTCGAAATCCACGACAGAGGCCGATGCGACAACTGCCTGCGCTATCGCCTTTCCAGCCGTGTTGATCCACTCGTCGAGTTCCGGCCCCATTGGACCCCAGTCGAAAGGCGATGCCCAGAGCGGGGACGGGTCGCGGCCAAGCGCCGTTACCACGCGCTCAAGCCCGGTAATGGATGCCATGTCGATTAACTGCCGTGCTTTGCCATCCGTGCCGGATACCGGCATGGAACCGAGCGCGCCCGCATTGCCCGTGCGTCCGGGATAGAGACTACCATTGATGACAATGCCGCCGCCGATAAACGAACCAATGTAGAAATAGACGAAATCGTTCAGGTCCTTGGTTTGGCCAAAGACCAGTTCCGCGCCACAGGCGGCACTCATATCGTTTTGCAGATAGGCCGGGAACTGACAAAGCTCCTGCACACGGGCACGGATATCGCAGTCCCGCCATTGATCGAGCACTTCCTGCGGCGCGCCGATCGTATCGGCCCATTTCCACAGCTCGAACGGCGCGGCAATGCCGATACCGGCTACTTTTTCGCGCTGCTTCGGCGTCAGTTCGGCAAGCATTTCCTTCATGCCATCCGCCGCGATGCGAAAGATTGGTTCCGGTGCGAGATAATCATAAGGGACATGCCGCATCGAGCGGATGCGGCCGACGAAATCAATCAGCACAAGGTCGGCGCTGCGCCGCCCGATCTTGAAACCGAAAAAGAACGCGCCTTCGGGATTCAACGCCATGGGGATCATCGGCTGGCCGATACGTCCGCGCAAAGGCTCTTCGCGGATCAACAGTTCATCGGCTTCAAGCATGCGCATGATGATGGAACTGGTCTGGGCCGAAAGCCCGCTCAAGCGTGCAATGGCGGTCTTGGCAAGACTGCCATGCTGCCGCAGCAGCGAGAGCACCACACGCTCATTGTGATCGCGCATGCCGCTCTGGTTCGTACCGTGATGATGCGATGGCCGCGCCGCAGCGCTTCGCTCCGATACCCGAATGCTCACCGAATTCCTCCCGATTTCAGCCCGACAATGAAGGGGGCATTGCCTCCTGTCAATATTAAATCACTGTGATTTATTAATGTTGACAGGTTGAGGCGAGTGGTATTTGCTTATGCGAGCACTTGGCCGGGAGGATAACTGTCCGAGGTGTTTGGAGAATTAACCAAGAGACCGGTTGAACATCGGCTCAACGCGGACGCGTATGTGCTTGCCGCGCTATAGGAGGAAAGTTGCATGGCTAAAAATCTGTATTTGAAATCCACTGTTTTCGGGGCTGCTGCGGTCGCTCTGGCTGCCTTTGCCGCGCCCGCCCAGGCCGCCGATGTCAGCGCCTGCCTGATCACCAAGACGGATACAAATCCGTTTTTCGTCAAGATGAAGGAAGGCGCCCAGGCCAAGGCAAAGGAACTCGGCGTTGAATTGAAGTCCTATGCGGGCAAGATCGATGGAGACAGCGAAAGCCAGGTTGCAGCCATCGAAACCTGCATTGCCGATGGCGCCAAGGGTATCCTGATCACCGCTTCCGATACGGCTGGTATCGTGTCTTCGGTCAAGCAGGCCCGCGATGCCGGTCTTCTGGTTATCGCTCTCGATACGCCGCTTGATCCGGTCGATGCTGCCGACGCGACTTTCGCAACGGATAATCTTCTGGCTGGTGAACTGGTTGGCAAGTGGGCCGCCGGTACGCTTGGCGACAAGGCCAAGGATGCAAAGATCGCTTTCCTCAACCTCACCCCGTCGCAGCCATCGGTCGACGTATTGCGCGATCAGGGCTTTATGAAGGGTTTCGGCATTGATGTTGCCGACATCAACAAGATTGGCGATGAGACAGACCCGCGTATCGTTGGCCATGACATTACCAACGGCAACGAAGAAGGCGGCCGCAAGGCAATGGAAAACCTTCTGCAGAAAGATCCGGGCATCAATGTCGTGCACACGATCAACGAGCCTGCCGCTGCCGGTGCCTATGAGGCGCTGAAGGCTGTCGGCAAGGAAAAGGACGTATTGCTCGTCTCCATTGATGGTGGCTGCCCGGGCGTCAAGAACGTCGAAGCCGGTGTTATCGGCGCAACATCGCAGCAGTACCCGCTGGCAATGGCTGCACTCGGCATCGAGGCGATCAAGAAGTTCGCTGACACTGGCGAAAAGCCCCAGCCGACCGAAGGCAAGACCTTCTTCGATACGGGCGTTTCGCTCGTCACTGACAAGCCGGTCGGCGGCGTTGAATCCATCAGCGTCAAGGACGGTCTGGCCAAGTGCTGGGGCTGATTTGAGCGGTCTTACCCTCCCCCTTGCGGGGAGGGGCGGAGCGTCGCGACGGGGAGGGGTTCTTCTAACTTTGTAGAGACCCTCCCGGCTGCTTCGCAGCTTCCCTCCCCGCAAGGGGGAGGGTTAACGTCGCGCCCAGTCTTTCGTTTCAAACAGAATTTGTTACCCTATTCTAGGGAGGTCACATTATGACAGACACAGAGCGAACGCCGCATAAAAGCCAGGAGTTCGAGAGCGTCCTGACGCAAAGCGCGTCGACCGTTGCCAGCTTCGACGGCGACAACAAGAGCACGCTGGAAAAGATACGCCATTTCCTGCATTCAAGCCCCGCCGCAGTTCCTCTCATTGTTCTGTTCCTGTCGCTGCTGATCTTCGCCGTCCTCGTCGGCTCGAAGTTTTTTACGCCTTTCGCCCTGACGCTGATCCTGCAGCAGGTGGCGATTGTCGGTATCGTTGGCGCGGCGCAAACCCTCGTCATCCTCACCGCGGGTATCGATCTTTCCGTCGGTGCCATCATGGTGCTGACCTCGGTGGTCATGGGCCAGTTCACCTTCCGCTATGGTTTGCCGGCAGAAGTTGCCATTGCATGCGGTCTGGCGCTCGGCGCTTTCTGTGGCTTCATCAATGGCGTGCTGGTTTCCTATGTGAAGCTGCCGCCTTTCATCGTGACGCTTGGGACATGGCAGATATTCCTCGCCACCACCTATATCTATTCCAACAATGAAACGATCCGCGCGCAGGAGATCGAGCAGAATGCTCCCCTGCTGCAATTCTTCGGCCAGAAGGTCAATCTTGGGGGAGGGGCGCTGTTCACCTATGGCGTTTTCGCCATGATCCTGCTCATCGCGCTTCTATGGTACGTGCTCAATTATACCGCATGGGGCCGTCATCTTTATGCAATTGGTGATGATCCCGAAGCGGCGCAGCTTTCCGGTGTCCGCACCAAGCGCGTATTGATCTCCGTCTATGTACTGGCGGGTCTCATATGCGGTCTGGCAGGCTGGGCGCAGATCGGCCGTAATGGTTCCGTTTCCCCGCAGATCGGCCAGTTTGCAAACATTGAGTCCATCACGGCTGTGGTCATCGGCGGCATGTCGCTGTTCGGCGGGCGCGGCTCCATTCTCGGCATGTTGTTTGGAGCGCTGATCGTCGGTGTCTTCTCCTTCGGTATGCGTATGTACGGCACGGATGTGCAGTGGACTTATATGATGATCGGCGTCCTGATCATTGCCGCTGTTGCAGTAGACCAGTGGATCAGAAAGGCGGCAAGCTGATGAGCACGACACAAACCGCAGCCCCGCTTTTGACCGCCCGCGGTCTCGTCAAGCGCTATGGCCGTGTTACGGCACTGGACCATGCGGACTTCGACCTTTACCCCGGCGAAGTGCTGGCGGTTATCGGCGATAACGGCGCAGGAAAATCCTCGCTGATCAAGGCGATTTCCGGTGCTGTCCATCCCGATGAAGGCGAGATCAAACTGGATGGCAAGGTCATCAATTTCCGCTCGCCGATGGAAGCGCGCGATGCGGGTATCGAGACGGTCTATCAGAACCTTGCCTTGTCTCCGGCGCTTTCGATTGCCGATAATATGTTTCTCGGCCGCGAACTCCGTAAACCCGGTATTGCCGGTAGTCTGTTCCGCATGCTCGATCGCAAGGCAATGGAAAAGATGGCGCGCGACAAGCTTACCGAGCTGGGCCTCATGACCATTCAGAATATCAGCCAGACAGTTGAAACGCTTTCGGGCGGTCAGCGTCAAGGTGTTGCCGTGGCACGAGCGGCGGCATTCGGTTCCAAGGTCATCATCATGGACGAGCCGACGGCAGCGCTCGGCGTCAAGGAATCGCGCCGCGTTCTCGAACTCATTCAGGACGTAAAAAAACGGGGCCTGCCGATTGTGCTGATCTCGCATAATATGCCACATGTTTTCGAAGTGGCAGACCGTATCCACATCCACCGGCTGGGAAAACGCCTTACCGTGATCGACCCGAAGGAATATACGATGTCGGATGCTGTCGCCTTTATGACCGGAGCGAAAACGCCTCCGGCGCAGGCAAACTGAGCGAGCAGAACTGGACGAAAAACTATCATGCCGATTATCTCTCCCCACAAGGGGGGAGATAATCTGGCCACGACCAATTAAACCATTGCAGTTACAAGGAAATTTTTGAGAATGAAGCGTTCCGAAATCAATGCGATCATCCGCGAGAGCGACAAGTTCATCCGCTCGTTCGGCTATGTCATGCCGCCGTTCGCCTACTGGTCGCCGGAAGAGTTGAAGGCCCGCACATCAAGCGATGCCAAGGCTATTCTCGATGCGCGTCTCGGCTGGGATATTACGGATTATGGTCAGGGCAAGTTCGATGAACTCGGGCTGTTTCTCTTCACCACCCGGAACGGCAATCAGGAAGACCTGAAAAAGGGCGGCGGCATGCTTTATGCCGAAAAGATCATGATCAGCCGCGAGAAGCAGCTGTCGCCCATGCATCGCCATATCGTCAAGGCTGAAGACATCATCAATCGTGGCGGCGGCACGCTGGTACTGGAGCTGTTCAATTCGAAGGAAGATGGCAGCGTTGACGAAACCACAGACGTTGAAGTTGCCACCGATGGCCGCATCGTGCGCCAGAAGGCCGGTGGTTTGCTGAAGCTGCAGCCGGGTGAAAGCGTCACACTTTTGCCGGGCAACTGGCATGCATTCTGGGGCGAACGCGGCGATGTGCTGATTGGCGAAGTATCGACAGTCAATGACGACTTGACCGACAATATCTTCCGCGAGCCGATTGGCCGTTTCTCCAATATCGAGGAAGATGAAGAGCCGCTGCATCTGCTCGTATCCGATTACGACAAATGGCTGGCCTGACCACTTTGGACAGAGAGCAGGACGTCGTGACCATCGATGAGCTGGTCGCGGCAATCCTAGCGCGCGCTGCCAACACAAAACGGCTTGTCGTGGCGCTTGCCGGCCCTCCGGGTGCCGGTAAATCCACCGTTGCCGCTTCTCTTTGCACTGCGATAAACGAGCGCGATCCGTCTGCGGCGGTCGTCGTGCCAATGGATGGCTTCCATCTCGACAATGCCATTCTCGATGCAAGGGATATGCGCAAGCGCAAAGGCTCTCCGCCCACCTTTGACTGCGCAGGTTTCGAAGTCATGCTGAAACGTTTGCGCGAGGGCAGTGAAGACATCGTCATCCCGCTCTTTGACCGCAAGCTTGATCTGGCACGGGCAGGGGCGGATATCGTCAAGGCCGATCAGCGGATACTTCTGGTGGAAGGCAACTATCTGTTGCTCGACCAATCGCCGTGGGATCGGCTGGAGCCCCTCTTTGATTTGACGGTGTTTCTTGATGTGGACCGTCTCGAACTGGAAAACCGGCTGGTGCAACGCTGGCTCGGCTTTGGCTATAATGTCGGCTCGGCGCAGGTGAGGGCGTTGTCGAACGATATGCCCAATGCCGATCTCGTGCTTGAACACTCGCGGCCTGCTGATTTCGTCCTCAAGAACTGAGGCCGGGGCTGCTTTGCTGAGCCGTGCTTCATAGCACTGTCCGGCAAATCGATGCGCGGGGCGCGTAAGCATGAATTTCAGGACTACTTTTCTGGCCATCAGTCTGTTGCTGGCGGCTTCGTCCAATGTTTGGCCGTTGAAGCCCAGGTTGGCAAACTGAGGATAGGACAAGGCCTCGCCAACGGGCGAGGGACTTTGCACTGTCTGCTGCTGCGACCTTGAAGTTGCAGCGTTTACGCAAGTGTAGCACTTCACAGCAAACACAGCAAACAATGGAAGGAAGTGACCATGCCTAGAGTTGGTGAATCTTATTCGACCAGTGATCTTTCCCGCAAGTCCGGCGATATTATTGCCGAAGCGCTTCGCCATCCCGTGACAATCACCCAGCGCAATAAACCCCGCCTCGTAATCCTCAACATCGAGGATTACGAGCGCCTTATGAGGCAATCAGATGCCAGATCTGTCGGAACACTTGAAACTATGTCTGGTAGCCTGCTAGCGGAATTCGAGGATGCCGTTGAGGTCTATGAGAACGAGGACGAGTCAATTCGGCCATGAGCTACGATCAGATCCAGACGGCGAGCATCATCCGCTTTACCCCTATCTCTGGGCGCATGAAGCCAGCCGCGGTGAAACCGAGGGCCGCAAGAACAGGCCGGTCGCGGTGGGCGTACGGCTTGCCCGACCCGACGGCGATCTGTTGATGGTCTTTCCGATCAGCACCAAGCAACCAGAATCGAGCCGGTTTGCGGCTGAGGTTCCCGCCATCGAAAAGCGGCGCGCCGGTCTCGATTCGGATATTCGTCTTTGGATTATTCTCGACGAGTTCAACACTGACATCATCGGGCGCTCCTTCTATTTGGAGCCAGTCCCTCCAATCGGCCGCTTCAGCAAGGCGTTTTTCCTGCCGCTGCTACGCGAATTCATCGCGAAGCGCCGATCGTTTACTGGGGTCAATCGGTTAAACTGAATTAGCTTCCCGATAGCAGCTCCGTTGCGCACGGTATTGCTGTTCGCGCGCATTCAGGAACAAGATTGATCCCGTCAGACCTTGTTGACCTTGAAGAAGGCCTGCTTGCCCTGCAGACCGGCAATATTTGCCGAATGACCCTCCTTGGTGCAGAAGGCAACAGCTTCAAGATACTGCATGGCCAAAGGTGCGGTTAGGGCGGGGTTGGGGCTTAGCAGAAATGGCACGGCCTTCCAGTTGTAGAAACTGATCGCCATCATGTTGTGCGTCTTGGGGATTAGTGTTTTCGGATCATCGAAGAGATTCTTGATGAAATTGAAAATGCCGATGGACTCCCTGCTTGGCGTCATCAGCGTGCCGGTTGTTATGCCGACCGGACCGGCAAATTGCTCGGTACCTTCAGATTCGTTCCAATAGGGTCCCTTGAAGATCGGCACGCCGATTTCACCATCGATGACCTGTGCCCAAGGCGCATTGCCGATGGACTCTCCCGTGGGGACGCGCTTGGCAGCTTCGCTGACGCTCTTGACCTTGAAGCCTTTCATCTTGACCGAAAGTACGCCGACACCGGCCGCTACGCCCAGCGTGCCGCCGAGGCCGTGGCCGCTGAAGGCCTGTTCCTCGCCGGTTTTCCGGTTGCGGATAGGCAGGGTTATCTTGCCGATGCTTACACCGAGCTTGGCGACAGGGGTACTAACGGACACACCATCTTCGCTGGCATCCAGGAGATTCCAGCCGGTTCGGCTTTTCTCGATGGAGGCTGCATATTGCGAACTTGCTTCGCGCTCCTGCAGGTATTTGTCCCGCTGTCTGTAAGCTTCTTGCATCAGGCCGGAGGAAGCAGCCGGTGAAAAACCGAAATCGGAAGGTCCCATGATCTCTCCTGTAATGTCAGATCTCAAGAATAGGTCTGGCAGGCGACAAATCTATGAAACACAACCTGCAATATATGTAAACCGCTAAGGCAGGTTGTAATGTATATCTATTGAGCCGGAATTATCCGGCTCCAAAAACACGAAAGCCCTCCCGTGTTGGGAGGGCTTTGCGTGGGTCTTTCAGGGGTTAGAACTTTACGGTCAAATCGGCTTTGACGGCATTGTCGCGTGTGTCGCCGGAGAACTGGCCGGTATAGGCGAGCCCAAGCGTTGTGCTCTTGCCGATGCCGACATCGAAGCCGGCTTCCACTGCAAAGGCGTTCTTGGCAATTGGCAGGCCTTCGATGGAGAAGGGTGCGCCGCCCGCAAAGGCCAGCTCACGTTCCGGCGTCACATCGCCGAAGGCGTGGTTCCAGCCGAGCATGCCGCGTGCCGTCAGTGTTGTGGTTTCGCTGAGCACGAACTGACGTGACAGACGAAGGCCGAGCGTTGTCGTCGTGACATCGCTGGAGCCCGACAGGCCGCTCAAGGCGCCATCGCCGCCATCTTCCTGGAAGCTGTCAGTTTTCAGATGGGTGTAGCGGGCAGCGGCAAAGGGTTCAAGCGCCGCATATTGCGTGTTGATCCTGTAGCCGAGTTCACCGAAGACCTGCACGGTTTTTGCATCATAGGATGCGTTCTGCCCGGTTTCGACACCGCCCAGAACCACATCGCGGTCCGTGTCGATCTCATGATGACCGAGGGTGGCACCAAGGCGCAGGCCGAGCGCATCCCACTGCGTACCGGCATAGACACCGACCTGATAGCTGTCGACATCGGCTTTCGCCCCGCCGCTGTGCAGCGAAGTATTGCCATAGCTTGCCAGAAGGCCGAAGCGCCATGTCTCGGCGATCACGCCGTCAAGACCGGTGACGAAGCCGCCGGTATCGCGGCTGTAGCCGGAGGCATTGCCGTCGCTGTCCCCATGAGCCCACGCACCATAGGCCTGCGCCCACAGAGCAGGGGCGAGATCAGCCGGAGCAGCAGCGGCAAATGCCTCGCTGCCGGAAGCCTTGCCATCCGGCCCATAGGCGAGCGGGTTGATTGTCGCCTGCGGGGTAACAGCCACGCCATCAAAGGCAACGCGCAGGCGCTCCGTTGCAGCCTGGCTGATGAAGTGGCCATCCTCAATCAGAACACCATCAAGCGTCGCATGGATTTCGCCGGTAAGCGATTGATATGTGCCGGTGAGACTGTCAAAGACAGTGCTGGTTTCAATCGTGTCATACAAGTTATTGCCGGCGCCGAGATCACTCACGGCTTTAGCAACAGCCCTTTGATTGTGTGTCTTGGCAAGGTCAACCAAGTCGAGTTCGTTACGTTTGATAGTAAGGTCAATCTTGGTTGGATCATAGGCAAGAGTGGTGTCGTAGAATATATAAGTAGGCACGACATCCTTAAACTCGCCGGTAATGCCACCCGTTGAAGTCACGATCGTGTAGGTCTTGTTGTTGAGTGCCGCACGCATTTGCGCCGCAGTGGCCTTATCCTCACCCTTGGCCTCTGGTGTCACCATGACGATGCCGCCGAGCAGGTTGGTCTTGCCATTGACGACAAGTTTGTCGGCTTCGCTGCCATTGACCTCAATATGCAGGACTGAATTGTTGTTGAACGTCACATCGCCATTTGATGTCAAAGTGCCAACGGAATTACCGGGAGCAACAGTACCGCCATTGTTGGCAGTGATGCCGCCAACGGAGCCGTCGCCGCCAAGTGTACCGGACTTGTTGATGACTGCCTTGGAAACAAGAGAACCATCCACCGCAAGCAATCCGCCATTGATGATCGTGTCACCCCGATAGGTGCTGTCGCCGGTAAGCCGCAGCGTGCCCGCACCGGATTTCGTCAACCCGCCAATGTAGTTGTTCGGGTCGATAAGTTTCTTGGTCAGCGTCGGAACAAGCGCTTCATAGGCGATGAATTCCTTCAGGGCTCCGGCAATGCGGTCGTCGGTGATCGTGCCGCGAATTGTTCCGGCACTTGCTTCGGGCGTATCCTTGAAATCCACGAATTGCGGCGCACGTGGAATGCTGGTGTTGGGCGCTGTTGCCACGAATGCATTCCACAGGGCAGTCGCAGCCGGGTCGGCCAGCATTTTCGCATCGGCGGCCTCGAAAGCGGCGTTGGCTGCTTCGTATTCTTCATCCGTCAAAGGTGGATTCTGCGGAAGCGCTACAATGTCGAGTTTCGCGTAGCGATCCCTTACCAGCTCGATTGCTGCCGGGAAATCTGAATCCGGAAAATCCGTTATCACCTGCTGGCGGATTTTTTCCTTGCTGGCTTCGGTAATTCCGCTTTCCCATCCTTCGGATATCTTCTTGGCCTCCCAGTCATCGATTGACTGCTGGTCCTCGACCTTACGCTGGTCAAGCGCGGCCTGAGAGATATCGTTTTTCCAGACTTCCTCATTAACGCCGCTATAGGCACCTGGCAGGTTGGCCTCGACACGGCTCAGGAACTGGCCCGGGCCATCCATCGCCTTGTCGAGATTGATCAGGCCCCAGCCAAAAACGTTATCGACACCGGCTTCGCCGAGATCGGTGGATGTTGTTTTGAGAATTTCGTTGACGTCGCCATTGGAGAGATAGGGGAAGCGCTGCTTGAGCACCATGAAGGCACCTGTCGCGGCCGGACCTGCCATGGAAGTACCGCTCAGTTTTTCATAGCCAGACGTGAGTTTGCTGTCATCAATTACGTCGCCGGGATTGAGGCCGGTAATATCGCCAACCGGCACACCGCTGTTGATATTACTGCCGGGGGCCGCCACGCAGTGATATTTGGAGTAACCGCAAATGCTGGAAAAGCCGCTTCTCGAATAACCGTCCGGATTTGCCGCATCTGCCACGACACTCATCGTTGTCAGCCAGTTTTTCTCCAGTTCCGGGCGGAAGGCTGCAAGGCCGGCAAACGCATCGGGTTCCAGCCCGCCATCATTACCGGCGGAGAATTCAACGACGATGCCGCTTTCAGCGGCTTTGATCGCACCGTTATAGGCACCACCTTCCGGCTTGCCGAGTATTTGCTCGATTTCCTGATATTGCCCGTATGCTTCCGCATAGGTCCAGGACGAACTTGAAAGGCCGATGCCCCAACTGTCGGTGATGATCGAAACGCCGCTATTGATCATCGCGTCCCATGCGGCACCGTAAACCGCACCGTCATTGCCCAACACGACACCGTCTTCCGGACCGGCGTCATAATTGCTGGCGGCGAAGATACTGGTATCGAAGGCGACCCCCATCATGCCTTTGCCGTCGCGGTTGGCAGCAGCGATACCGGCGACATGCGTGCCGTGGCTGGAAATGCCGCCATAACCATCAATAAATTGCCTGCCATCGGCAACGAAAGGATCACCGGCTTTCACGGGAATATAGGGGTCGGTGTAGAGGCGGGTGCCTTCGGTCTTGACGAATGTCATTTTGCCGTCGCCGGCAAATTCCGAGTGAGCGGCATAGACCGGCTGGTCGATGACGCCAAGCTTGGTATCTTCGCCGGTAAAGCCCATTGCATAGGCTGCATCGGCATTGAATGCTTTCAGGACATCATTGCCATTGTACTCGGCATCATCGCGCCAGCTCTTTTTTGCGGCTTCGAAATCATTGGTTCGCGTGCCGTCGGCATTGTAATATTTCGGCTGCTCCTGCGCGATTGCGCCTGCCGTTGCGGCGGTGAGCAGGATACTCGTGAAGACTGTTGTAACAAGATGTTTGCGGAACGTTTTGAGACGGTTTTTATGGGCGGAAATAGCCGCGCCCGAAACATAAAAAGACATACAAAATTCCTCCGATACTCAGATCACCTAAACCGAAAGTATTAGAAGATTGAAATTTATCGGCGGCTTTGGTCAAGCCAAGAATGGCCAATTGTGGAAACTTTGTGGTAACATTTTGATTTCAATGACAGAATTTTGACGAGCGATCACGTTTCGATCACGAAAAATTTTATTTAAAAATTACAAGTACTTAGCTGCGAGGTGATAATTGCGTTTTCATGTCTGACATGATCGCTGAGGCCGTATCACGGGTGATTCCAGCCCATGAAACAAGCATTTCAGGAGTCACACGGTAGGCGGGGCCGGTCACCGAAATGCTCGCGACGAACAATCTGTCCGTTGGAGACAGAATGGGCGCAGCGACGCAGGCAATGCCCATTTCATGCTCCTCCCTGTCATAAGCATTTCCGGTGTTTCGGATGGTGCCGATTTCCGCCAGAAGGGCATCGGCATCGGCAAGGGTGTTGGCGGTGTAGCGCCGGAACTCAATACGCTTGATGCGCTCGCGCAATTCATCGTCAGGAAGGCCGGAGAGGGCGGCTTTACCAACCCCCGTGCAGAAGGCAGGTGCCGTGTTGCCGATCTGGGAAACCATTCGGATGTTCTGGCGGCTTTCGATCTTGTCGAGATAGATCACCTCGACGTCGCGGAGTATGCCGAGATGCACTGTCTCACCTGTTGCCTCATGCAACTTCTGGATGTGAGGGGCGGCAACATTTCGGAATTCATTCCCCGCCCATGCCTTCGATGCAAATTGCAAAAGTCGCAATCCCAACCCGTAGGAGTTATCCCTGTTAACGGTAATAAACCCCTCTTCGATGAGGTTGGAAATTTGGCGGTGCAGTGTCCCGCGCGGCTGATCAGAATGTTGCAGCACATCGGTGAAACGAAGCGGCTCGGATGAGTTGGCTATGATGTCGAGGACGCTGATCGCTTTGCCAAGTGTGCCGGTTTCCTGCTTGCCTGACGACTTTCCTCCGGCGGCGAAAGTCATCTTGTCTGGCGATTTTGGCTTCTCGCTCATGGTTTCGCTGTTTTGACAGAGGTTCGAACCATTTTTACCCCGGTTTCGCGCCAAATTGGTGCAAAGTCGCAGAAAATCGCTGATTTTTGCAGCAAATTCGCAATCCTTGGTGGCAATTTGGTTGTGTGAGATTGAAACCGCTGAACATACTCATTTCCCTTGACTTCCAAAACTCTACGATGCTTATTCTATATAGTCAAACACCGTTCCGCATAATGGAACTATTATCGTTTTGCGAGATCTGCGCCATGATGCCCTCTGCTGTTTTCCCCGACCTGAAGAATCGTTCTGTTTTGATTACAGGCGGTGGTTCAGGCATTGGCGCCTCGCTGACAGAAGGCTTTGTTCGGCAGGGTTCGCGTGTTGCGTTTATCGATATCGCTGATGAGCCGTCCAATGCGCTGGTCGATCAGATGGAAAGCCAGTATGGAAATCGCCCGCTCTACATCAAAGCAGATCTCTCCGATATCACGGCACTGCGCGGAGCCGTATCTCAAGCTATTGAAAAGAATGGGTTAATTACCGTTCTTGTCAACAATGCTGCTTGGGATGACCGCCATGATATCGATGATGTAACGCCGGAATATTGGGACAGGAACCAGTCCATAAACCTGCGTCCGCAGTTCTTCGCCGCACAGGCCGTCGTGCCGGGTATGCGCCAGTCCGGTGGTGGTTCCATCGTCAATTTCACCTCGACATCCTTCATGATAAACCATGGCGAAATGCCGTCCTATACGGCCGCGAAAGCCGGAATCATCGGTCTTACCAAGGGGTTAGCGGGTAGACTCGGGCCGGAGAAAATACGCGTCAATGCCATTGCGCCGGGCTGGGTCATCACCGAACGTCAGCGCGAATTGTGGGTCTCCGGCGACCGGCTGAAAAACCATATTGAACGGCAGGTTTTGCGCGAGGAAATTAAACCCGGCGATATGGTTGGCCCTTGTCTTTTCCTGGCTTCCGATGCGGCCCGCATGTTGAGCGCCCAGACCCTTATCGTTGATGGAGGCTACCTGTGAGCCAGGCACCCGTATATGCCTTAAGTGATTGGGGAACCACGCGTTTCAGGCTTTGGCTTGTTGATGGTGCGGGAAATGTTCTTGGCGAAAGACGTGCCGATGACGGACTTGATGTTTCGCGCGTGAGGGGCTTTGCGTCTGTGCTTGAGGATCATCTTGCCAGCCTTGGCGCGCCGTCCAATCTGCCTGTTGTCATATGCGGTATGGCGGGTTCGCGTCAGGGATGGATCGAGGCCAATTACGTACAGGTCCCGGCCGATCTGAACGCCATTCTTTCAGGCACGGTAAAGCTGCCGGATATGGCGCGTGACGTTCGCATCATCCCCGGCCTTTGCCAGTCTGGTGACGCTCCGAACGTCATGCGCGGAGAAGAAACACAGTTGCTCGGTGCCATTCTGGACCGAAATTTATCCAATGGAATCATAGCGATGCCCGGAACCCACTCAAAATGGGTGGAATTGGAGCAGGGCAGGGCGAAGTCATTCGGCACCTATATGACCGGCGAGCTTTACGCCCTTGTCAGCCAGCAATCGATCCTGCGGCACTCCGTACAGGATGCAGCGGATCTGGCTTCTCCCGATCATCAGGAGTTCGTTGCCGCTCTCAAATCAATGCTGGCGGGAGGTTCGCTGCTGGGGCAGTTTTTCAGTATTCGTGCTGCCATGCTCCTGAACGATCTGACGCCGGAGGGAGCCGCTTCGAGGTTGTCCGGCCTGCTCATCGGAGCAGAGATCGCTGGCGCAAAAGCTATATCAAACAATAGGATAACACTGGTCGCGTCCGGCGCCATGGCCACGCTTTATGGCAAGGCGTTCGACATTGCCGGACTTGAATTCGATCTGGTCGATGCTGACGAAGCGGTGCGCAAAGGTCTCTTCGTTGCTGCTTCAGGAATCTGGCCAAATACCAAAGGAACTTCTTCATGACCCAGTCTTCCGCCTCATGGCCAAAACTTAAACGTGATCTCATTGCGATCCTGCGAGGCGTCCGTCCTGACGAGGTTCTGGCGATTGGGAAAGAGCTTGCCGTTGCCGGTATTGAGGTCATTGAGGTGCCGCTTAATTCGCCAGAACCGTTCCAATCCATTGAATTGCTTGCAAAAAACCTGCCAAAGCACATTCTCGTCGGCGCTGGAACAGTGCTCGATGCGGCCGATATTAAACGGCTTGGTGATGCCGGTGGCCGTCTTGTGATCAGCCCCAATGTCGATGCTTCCGTACTGGCTGCAGCAGCGGAAGCCGGGATGGTTTCAATGCCTGGCGTCTTCACGCCAACCGAAGCGTTGGCTGCTTTGAAGGGTGGCGCTTCCGGCCTGAAGTTCTTTCCGGCCAGTGTGTTGGGACCCGATGGCATCAAGGCCATAAGCGCCGTTTTGCCAAAGGGCACTGTTATTGGTGCTGTCGGTGGAGTGGATGAAAACGGCTTTGCTGCCTACGCAAAAGTCGGCGTCCGTACATTCGGGCTGGGCTCCAGCCTGTACAAAATTGGCGCGTCGGCAGCGGATGTCGCTGAACGGGCAAAGCTTACAGTTGCTGCATATGACCGGGTTTTCGGCGAAAATTGATATGAATCAGCCGAAAATCAGCGTTTTTCATGAGATTCCCTGCCAGTTGGGCGAAGGTCCGGGTTATGATCCGCTGACGAAAAATGCCTGGTGGTTTGATATAATCACTGGGCGGCTGTTCGAAAAACCTGTGGCTGGCGGTGATGTCGAAATACATCAGATCGGCCAGATGGCGAGTGCGCTTGCGGTTGTCGATGAGCAATATCAACTGATCGCTACGGAAACCGGCCTTGTTCTCCGCAACAGGCAAAACGGGCGGTTGGAGATGCATCAGCCCATTGAAGCTGATAATCCGCTGACCCGCTCCAACGATGCGCGTGTGCATCCTGCCGGAGCTTTCTGGGTTGGCACCATGGGCAAGAAAGCCGAGGAGGGCGCTGGGTCCATCTATTGGTATCGCAAAGGCGAATTGCGTAGACTATTCAGTGACATATCGATTACCAATTCTATCTGCTTCTCGCCTGATGGGCGCATTGCCTACTTCGCCGATACCGCCAGGAATATTATTTGGCGGGTCGATACGGATAGTGAAACCGGACTCCCGATTGGTGAGCCAACGGAATTTTATCGTCACCGGGAAAAGGGCGGTGTTGACGGCTCTGTGGTGGATGGCCACGGCAATCTGTGGAATGCCTGCTGGGGCCGTTCTGCCGTCGATGTCTATGCGCCATCCGGTAAACCTATTCACTCGATTACAATGCCCGTCAAACAGCCTTCCTGTCCTGCATTTGTGAGTGAGGATACTGCCAGCATGATAGTGACGACAGCCTATCATGATATGAGCGAGGCCTATCACAGGACTGATCCGGATGCGGGCAAAACCTACTTGCTGGAAATGTCTGGTAAAGGACGCTTTGATCCACCTGTGATATTGTAATACGGCTCTCAGGAACCATTATCGGGTACCTTCGTTATTTCCCTGTAACCAAATATCAGCGACTGCAAACGCACGCCAAGCAGCTGCGATTGGCTGTTCGCATCCATAATCAGGGAGAATGAAAATGGGATTTTTTTCCAAGGATATCAAGACGATGGATGATCTGTTCGTCCACACGCTTCGCGATATTTATTATGCTGAAAATCAGATCGTGAAGGCTTTGCCGGAGATGATCGACAAGGCGACGGATCAAGCTCTCAAGGATGGTTTTGAAAAACACCTTCAGGAAACGCATGTTCAGATTGAACGTCTTGAGCAGGTGTTTGCGCAACATGGCGTTGATGTCAGCGGGGTCAATTGCCCGGCGATAGATGGCATTCTCGAAGAGGCCGATGATGTGGCCGGCGAAGTCGATGATGACCGTGTTCTCGACGCCGCATTGATTGCCGCCGCGCAGGCTGTCGAGCACTATGAGATCACTCGCTATGGCACACTTGTCGCTTGGGCAAAGCAGCTTGGACGACCCGATTGCGCAGCCTTGCTTCAGCAAAATCTCGATGAAGAAATGAAAACCGACAAGGCTCTTTCCGGCATGGCAGAAAATCATATCAACGCTGCTGCGGCCTAGATTTTCAGAACAGTGTAGCCAACTTGCGAGTGGAGGGGGTGGCTACATATTTTGCCGCGTCGATTGGAGCGGTGACAGTAATTAATGAGGAAATACAATGGCCAAGAGGATTGAGGCCCAAAACGCAAAGCAAGGCCAGCGCGGCTATCCGGCTTGGTAGTGTTGACTGTTTCGCTTGGTCTGGCTGCACTTGTCTGGCTCGGCCTGGAAGTCTATGGTCAGTTTATGGCCCATGTTGGATAGTTACTGATCCGTAGCTTGCGGATCATGGCTGTGGCGCGGTAACAAGGCTTGTCGCAAAGCGATTTGGCATTTACCGCAAACTCTCAGGGGCGCAGTCAACAGCATGAACCAAGGGAAAACATCCGACATCAAGTCAAGCTGGGCAGTCGGTCTCATGACCGGGACCGTGCTGGATGGCTTCATCGACATCGCAATGATACGCAGTGATGGCGAGACGATTGACGAGTTCGGCCCTTGGGAATTTGCATCATATCCGAACGATATCCGTGCACTTCTGACACAGACGCTCGACGCAGCCCGGGAGTGGCAGTTCAAGGGGCCGGAACCGGAGATCTTTCGTAAAGCCGAGATTGCCCTTACCGAAGCGCAGTCGCTGGCCGTCAACCTCTTCCTTGAAAAGCATGGCTTTACATCTTCGGATATCGCCACTGTAGGCTTTCATGGCCAGACGGTTCTTCACGCAGCACCCAAGGGTGGCGCTCGCGGTTTCACGCGCCAGTTGGGCGATGGTGCAATCATGTCGAGGATCGTTGGGACGGACGTAGTATTTGATTTCCGTTCTGCGGACGTGGAGGCGGGCGGACAAGGCGCGCCGTTGTCAGCGATCTATCACAAGGCCATGTTGCAGAAGATTGGAGCTAGCGCAGACTACGCTATGCTCAATCTGGGAGGTGTGGCCAATATCACATGGTGCGGTGCCGACGACATGGTTGCCTTCGATACCGGACCAGCCAATGCTCCAGTCAACGACTGGATACGGGCGCGTACGGGAAAGGAAATGGACCGCGACGGCAAGATTGCTGCAAGCGGCTCGGTTGACGAAGAACGGTTGAGCAAGTTGCTTGCTCATCCATTTTTGAACGCACCATTTCCGAAATCACTGGATCGCTTCGATTTCCCGGCCTCTATGGTAGATGGCCTTGGGTTAGAGGACGGCGCTGCGACTTTGACTGCTTTCACCGCTGGTGCTGTAGGTAAAGCGCTTGATCTTTTACCCGGGCGGCCAACGAACATCGTTGTGTGTGGCGGTGGCCGAAAGAACCCGGTGATGATGAAGGAAATAGCAAAGCGCGCTGGTGTCAGGGTGACGATAGCTGACGATGTTGGCTTGCGCGGCGATGCCGTTGAAGCTGAGTGCTTCGCTTATCTTGCAATGCGTTCATTGAGAGAATTGCCACTTAGTTTCCCCCATACGACGGGCGTCGCCAAGCCACTGACTGGCGGCAGGATAGCCCGGCGCGCTGTGGCGAGTTAGTTCCATAAGACAGATTATGTGATCTTTAGGTGTAAGTGTATGTAAGCGCAAAGTTAAAATGTCCTGTTTCTGCAAAGTAGAAATGTCGCTGTGTCACCTTCTCGTTCATCGCAACGAGATTCGGGAAGCAGATTTTGGGATGGATTTTAATGAGCGAGCGCGAGCTGCATCGCATTGAAGTTTTGTCGGAAGTTGTTGAGCGTCGCCGCACACTTGCCTCGGCGGCGATTGTGCTGTCGCTGAGTGTTCGCCAGGTGCAAAGGATCGTTCGGACATTCTGTGTCGAAGGTGCGCCTGCGCTGCGTCATCGCAGCCGTGGCCGCCGGTCGAACAACCGCATCCATGACGGCGTGCGTGAACTGGCGCTGCAGCTGGTGCGCGAACGCTACGCGGACTTTGGCCCGACGCTGGCCGCCGAGAAGCTGGCTGAGCACGGATTTACGGTTTCGCGCGAGACGCTGCGCCAGTGGATGACGGACGCCGGCATCTGGTCATCACGCAAGAAGCGTCGTCTGCAGTTCCATCCGCCGCGGCTGCGGCGCGAGTGTTATGGCGAGCTGATCCAGATCGACGGCAGCGAGCATCGCTGGTTCGAGGACCGCGGTCCGCCGTGCACGCTGCTGGTGTTCATCGACGATGCCACCAGCCGCCTGCAGCAACTGCTGTTCGTCGCCTCGGAAAGCGCGTTCAGCTATTTCGATGCACTCGAACAGTATTTGACCCGTCATGGCCGGCCTGTTGCGTTTTATTCCGACAAGCATTCGGTGTTCCGGGTGGCGAAGAAAGATCCAGAGGGTGGTCAGGGCATGACGCAATTCGGCCGGGCGCTGTCTGAACTCAGCATCGAGATTCTCTGCGCCAATTCGAGCCAGGCCAAAGGCCGGGTCGAACGGGCGAACCGCACGCTGCAGGATCGTTTGGTCAAGGAGCTGCGGCTGGCGGGGATCTCGGACATGGCGGCCGGCAACCGGTTTCTTGACGGTTTTACCGAGCGTTACAATGCCAGATTTGCCACATCACCTGCCCGAGCCGACGATCTGCATCGTCCCCTGAACATCGACGTTCACCGGCTGCGCGATGTGCTGTGCAAACGTGAACAGCGTTATGTCGGGCGGCAACTGGCTTTTTCCTACGAGCGGCAGCGGGTGATCCTGGAGGCGAATGGGGTCAGCCGTGGGCTCGTCGGCAAATATGTCGACGTCTATGCCTTTGCCGACGGCCGTTTCGACGTCCGCTGGAAAGGAATGACCCTGCCCCACACGATCTTCGACAAGGAGCAGCGCGTGACCCATGCGGCCATTACCGAAAGCAAGCGGTTGAACGATGTGCTGGCCTTCATCAGGGAACGGCAGGATCAGCTGCCGCCGCCAAGAGTGAAGACCAACAGCGAGGTTATCGGCTATCAAAAACGTGGACGCAAACCGCCCGGACGAAAGGGCTGGGTCGATCAGATGGTCGAGCGACAAGCCGCTGAACGGGCCTCTGGCGCTCCATCAAACGCCGCCGCTCCGGGCTGCGATAGTAAGGTCTCCGCCCTGCCCGGCGACGCGCCTCGGCGCCTGTCAGGATGACATTTCTACTTTGCAGAACACGCGACATTTCTACTTGGTTGCAACATTTGAAATAGAACCCACAAACCCACATTGGTAGGTTCTGTTCAGAAGCGAGCCTTTGTAAACAGGCATCTACAAAGGCTTGCTTGTTCCAGCCTAACAATAAATACTTGGACTAAGACACTGCATTGAACACCTCAGGTTCGTACTCTCGCGCACCGCTCTCTCTCGAGAAAAGGACGCATGGTCCATACGAACCACGTGGATCATATGCGTAACCCTTGTCTGCCAGAGCCAATGTAATGTCGCGGACACCCGGCAGCCCATAGAGATGATCATGAAGCTCCAGAAAAACACGCTCGACACCAGGAAGTGCAGCCCCCTGAACAAGTTCCCGTTCAGCTCCCTCAATGTCCATGACAAGAACATTGATGTTTTGCTCAACGATGAAATCATCAATGTTCGTCGATCTCAGCAATATCTCTTCTTCATACGGGCCCTGATCACGGTCCATTGAAGACATCCAAAGATCTTGACGAATGTAGAATTTAAAGGTGCGTGGCTCGCCTGCGGCAAGTATCCCTTGGCTTAAAACTACATTGCGAAGTTCATTGGCCTCAACTACACGCTGTGCGAGGGTTGCAGTTAACGGATTTGCCTCGAACGACCATACGCGGACATCCTGAATTCTGGCGATAAGCGATGTAATTACTCCGAGGCCAGTCCCTAACTCCAGAACACGATCATTTCTTTTGATTGCCTTGAAAATCCAACGCGCCTCTTTCGCTTCATAACTCCCGCTGGCAAGGGCTCGCCAGATAGTAGGCGATACCTCTTTCGGGGTAAGAGGTATTTTAATTCCATGTACAGTAAACAAACCCAGACTCCATTGATCATTTTGCTTCTCAAGGAGCTATTCCCAGGAGCGCGAAGTTGTCCAGATCAATGGGCAAGATTGGCACTCTCCAGATGTCAGATTAATCAAATATACCTTGTAAATATTCTGCGTTGGGAAGAACAACCAATAATCAGGATGCACTGCTATTGATAAAATCAATCGGATTGTTTCCCTGCCGATTGTGCTCCAACTCGCTCGCCGGTAGTGGCATTCCAATCAAGTAGCCTTGCACCTGCTCACAACCAACCTGTCTTATACGTTCAAATTGCTCTTCGGTCTCTATACCTTCAGCTATTGTTGTCATTCCAAGGCTGCGCCCCACCCCTGTTACGAGTTTGACAATGGCATAGGCATCTTCACGAGAAGTCACATCGCGAATGAAAGAGCGGTCAATTTTTATCTTGTCGAAAGGAAATCCCTGAAGACTACCGAGCGATGAATACCCCGTCCCAAAATCGTCCATTGCTATTTGAATGCCAACAGCTTTTAGTTGGATCAAAGTCTCCAACGTCTGTTCATCCTTGTCCAATAGGACGGATTCGGTAATTTCAAGTTCAAGCCGGTCTGGGCTCAGTCCGCTCTGAGCGAGAATGGCAACAACACTCTTGATAAGGTCGCGACTTCGGAACTGCACAGAAGAAAGATTGACTGCCACTTTAAGTGATTTTGGCCAACTTGCGGCATCTATGCATGCGGTCCTAAGCACCCATTCCCCCAGCTCGTGGATAAACCCGATTCGCTCTGCAACCGGAACAAATTCCGAAGGGGGTACTTGTCCGCGTGTCGGATGGAACCAACGCAAAAGGGCTTCATAACCACATATCTCGCGCGTCGATGTGCTGGCTTGAGGCTGATAGAATACTTCCATTTCGCCGTTTTTCAGCGCTTGAAGAAGATCCGTCTCAAATGATTTTTTAAGGATCAAATTGGTTTGCATTTGCGACTGAAAAACGCAGGCATGTCCGGGGCCAAGGGCCTTGGCCTCATAGAGGGCGAGATCAGCGTGCTTGAAGAGCTCTTCTGTGTCTGGTTCCATTTCCGATATGGCAACGCCGATGCATGTACCAATCTTAATTTCACGCCCGTTTACATGGTAAGGAAAACTGACCTCATTCATTAATCGGTGAGCGAAATCGAAAGCCTGTTTGGCGGCCAAACCAGCGGTCAGAACAGCAAACTCATCACCGCCCAATCGACAGATAAGGCTGCCATTATGGCCTGCCTGTGTGAGCCTGTTTGCAACAGCTTGAAGGAGGCGATCCCCTACATCATGACCCAGCGTGTCGTTCACATCCTTGAACCCATCCAGATCGAGAAGAAGGATAACGGCTGATGGTCCCCCTGCCCTTGCGGACTTCAATCTCGCTTCCAGGTCCTGCCGGAACAGAATACGATTCGGCAGACCGGTAAGGGCATCATGGTGGGCGACATGCTCCAACCGATTGTTCTGAGTTTGCAATTCCTTTGATGTTTGACGGAGTTCATCCGTCAATCGTTGCGTCTTGCGGTGCGCACTATCCAACAAGTTGTTGTGACGAAGCAGCAAGACTACCAGTCCCATTCCACAAAATATCAGCCCGCCAGTAAGCCCAGTATAAATGAGATGGAGCTGTTGCAATTCTGCTTGAGCGGTCGCGATCAATGCAACGTCGAATTCGACCGAAGCAGACGCCAGGGCCGTCATTGATCCATCCAGGGCTGCCATTGACCGGAGCGTTGCCTTGAGTCCATTCGTATCCAGCGCGTCGAACCGCTGATCCAAGGTCTCCAGGACATTACGAAGTTTTACGATGAGTTCACTCCGTTGAATATCCCGTTGGATAAACTCTTCGAGATTACCCTGCTGGAGCAACTCCAGGCGACCCAGCATAATGTCAAGGCGCAGGCGAACCTCATCGCGATCAACGCCTTCCAAGCCGAGTGTATAAGCAGCCAAACGATGTTCTAGTCTCATATACTCGGACACTGTTTGACCAACTGCCCAAGAGTCATTGTAACGCGCGAATTTCTGTAAGGCGGTTTGGCGCTCAGCGATATCGTACGATATGTAGCCCGTCGCTAACATAAAGCAGCAGATGATAATCCCGAGAATCCGTCTCACGTTTGCTTTACTCGACTATCAGCTTGGCAACCTGCCACGCAGAGCGGGTGTAATATGTTTGTGTCTGGAGTTGTGGATCACTGTCGTAGGGATAAACAATAAATAATGGTCCCTTGTCCCGGACAGGCATATAATTGCCATTGCGCTTCATTGCGAGCACGACTTTGAACTTCTTGAAATCTTCCATGGGAATGGTTGTTACATAATCGTTCAAAGCTACGGCTGTAACTTTGGTGCCCGTAGCTCCTAATAGTTCCATGAGTTTATCAAATGGAACACCTTCGAAGCGCATCCGCGACTCGTACCAGGGGGTTGTCGTTTCAATAGTCTGCAGACCGATTCCTTCCAGCATAGCCCGATCGAATTCCGCACTCGATTCATTGTTTTTATTGGTAATATTCCCCGATACTACCAATATCGGCTTACCAGTAGGCTTTGGCAGAGAGCCCGCTCCAGCGCTTGAGACAGACAAGACCAACAAGGTTAGGAAAACAAACAACCTGCGCAAACTCATCGTACATCTCCATGGAAAACTAGAGTCATAAACCAAATTAATTAGGTCGGCATAAAAAAATGAACATAACTTCACATGATCTGCAGATCATATCTGATCGACCTTATTTAAAAACACCCATAAGAGACTTCACCACCCGCTGGAAACACGTAAGGATATAAACATTTCTTTATATCGTCTTGACAACGGCGTTCTCTTGTCCGAAATTAGCGAGGTCATGGTTCTCTGGGCGCCTTCAAGGTTCGCCAGGGCTAAGAGGGAAGCCGGTGCGCGTGATTACGCAATGCCGGAGCTGCCCCCGCAACTGTAAGCGGCGAGCTGTTGTCCATTAGTGTCACTGGGGCGAAAGCCTTGGGAAGACGGGCAAAGGCGACGACCCGCGAGCCAGGAGACCTGCCAAGACAAAAGAACGTCCACGGGCGGGGTGTCCCGGTGTGTCGCAGCAAATGACCGTAGTCGAGCGGTCTATCCCTGCACGCGTCCGCTTGCCCACGCCCCTAACTTATGTCGGGGTTAAAGTTATGTCTGAATCTAAAATTGCTATCGCCACTCTCGGTGTGCCGCGCATCGGCCGGCGACGAGAGCTAAAGTTTGCTCTTGAATCGTATTGGTCCGGCAAATCTTCCGCAACTGAGCTTCTTGCCACTGCAAAAGAGCTGCGCGCTGCCAGTTGGACCGAACAACGCGATCGCGGAATCACCAGGATTCCATCAAACGATTTCTCGCTATACGACCACGTCCTCGATACCGCCATCATGGTCGGTGCGATCCCCGCCGCCTATGGTTGGAAAGGCGGAGAGGTATCTTTGGAGACTTACTTTGCAATGGCTCGCGGCAGCCAGGGACATGCTGCAAATGATTGTGGTCATGCGGGCCACGAGCATGATCACGGGCATGGTGTCACAGCTTTGGAAATGACCAAATGGTTCGACACCAACTATCACTATATGGTGCCGGAACTCGCCGACGATCAAACATTCGTCCTGTCCTCGACGAAGGTTATTGATCATTTCCTCGAAGCTAAGGCCTTGGGCATTCAAACACGTCCAGTCATTCTTGGCCCAGTCACGTTCCTCAAGCTAGCCAAGTCCCATGAAGAAGGCTTCGATCCTATTGCGCTGCTTCAGAAGCTTCTGCCTGTCTATGAAGAACTCCTGCGTAAATTGGCACATGCAGGCGCTGATTGGGTACAAATCGATGAGCCTGCTCTGGTACTCGATCTGGTCCCGAACGAGCGTTACGCATTCAAGTTCGCCTACGACAAACTGACCGCAGCTGCCCCTGAACTGAAAATCCTGCTGGCCACCTACTTCGGTGCACTCGCTGATAACCTGGATACGGCTGTTGCTTTGCCGGTACATGGTTTGCACATCGATTTGGTGCGTGCTCCTGAACAGCTCGGCGATATTGTCGCCAAGGCGAGAAAGGATCAGGTACTGTCACTCGGCGTTATTGACGGCCGAAACATCTGGCGTTCAGATCTCAGCGCTATAGTAGATCGTGTGGAAAAACTCGTTACGGAACGCGGCGCGCATCTTGTAGAAATCGCCCCCTCCTGTTCGCTCCTGCATGTGCCGATAGATCTGGAACTGGAAACAAAACTTGAGAGCGACCTGAAAAGCTGGCTTGCATTTTCCACGCAGAAAATGGATGAACTCTCCATCCTTGGCCGCGCTTTATCCGAAGGAAAAGGCGCTGTTGCAACCGAGTTAAAAACAGCGACAGATGCCATCGCATCGCGCCGTGCATCGCCCAAGGTTCATGATCCGCTGGTTGAAGGCCGCATCGCGGGGATCGGTGACGCCCTGAAAAAGCGCAAAAGCTTGTTCTGGCAACGCCAAAAACTTCAGGGCGACAAGCTGGGCCTACCGGCATTCCCGACCACAACCATCGGTTCTTTCCCGCAGACGCCGGAAGTCCGCAAGGCTCGCTCATCACATGCCAAGGGTGAGATCACTTATATTGAGTATGAAGGTTTTCTTCGACAGGAGACCGAAGCTGCCATCCGCTGGCAGGAAGAGATCGGCCTTGATGTGCTTGTTCACGGCGAATTCGAGCGCAATGACATGGTTCAATATTTCGGTGAACAACTCTCAGGATTTGCCTTCACTCAACACGCCTGGGTGCAAAGCTATGGTTCCCGCTATGTGCGTCCACCCATCATCTTCGGTGACGTCTCCCGCCCACGCCCGATGACAGTGGGTTGGTGGAAATATGCGCAGTCCCTGACAGACAAGCCCGTCAAAGGCATGCTTACGGGCCCGGTGACAATCCTCAACTGGTCCTTTGTCCGCGATGATCTTCCTCGCTCCGCAACATGCCGTCAGATCGCGCTCGCTATCCGTGACGAAGTCACTGACCTGGAAAAGGCTGGCGCGGCAATGATCCAGATTGATGAAGCGGCGCTTAGAGAAGGCCTGCCGCTTCGCAAAGCTGACTGGAAAACCTATCTCGATTGGGCCGTGGAAAGCTTCCGCTTGTGCTCAACTGGTGTCGCCGATGAAACGCAGATCCACACCCATATGTGTTACTCCGAGTTCAACGATATCATCGACGCCATCGCTGCAATGGACGCAGACGTGATTTCCATCGAAACCTCACGCTCGAAGATGGAACTTCTGGACGCCTTCAAAACCTACAAATATCCGAACGAGATCGGGCCTGGCGTTTACGACATCCATTCACCGCGAGTGCCGGAAGTTGCTGAGATGACCGAACTCTTGGCGCTGGCACGCAAGCGGCTGACCGACGGACAGCTTTGGGTCAATCCAGATTGTGGCCTAAAAACCCGCAAGTGGGAAGAAGTACGCCCAGCGCTTGTTAATATGGTTTCAGCAGCAAAAGAACTGCGAGCTTTGGCCGTTTAAAATAATGGGAGCCGTCGATTTTCGGCGGCTCCTCTCTTGGATCATCTTCGCACACCGTCTTGGCGTCACGCCATTGATAATTTGGTCTGCGCGATTCTAAAAATCCCAATCTTCATCCTCTGTGGCAATCGCTTTGCCGATAACATAGGAGGAGCCGGAACCTGAAAAGAAGTCATGGTTTTCGTCAGCGTTCGGAGACAGGGCCGACAGGATCGCCGGATTTACCTTGCAGGCTTCAGCAGGAAACAGCGCTTCGTAACCGAGGTTCATCAATGCCTTGTTGGCATTGTAGTGAAGAAACTTCTTCACGTCCTCGGTCAGGTTGACACCATCATAAAGTGTCTCGGTGTATTTCGCTTCATTGTCATAAAGCTCAAGCAGGAGGTCGAAGGCAAAATCCTTGATCTCACTGCGACGTTCTTCACTGAGACGCTCCAGACCTCGCTGGAACTTGTAGCCAATGTAATAACCATGCACGGCCTCGTCGCGGATGATAAGGCGGATCATGTCAGCTGTATTGGTCAGCTTGGCGCGACTTGACCAGAACATCGGCAGATAGAACCCGGAATAGAACAGGAAGCTTTCAAGAAACACGCTGGCGATCTTGCGCTTGAGCGGATCAGGATTTCGGTACTGTTCAAGGATCAGCGCTGACTTTTTCTGCAGATGCTCGTTCTCCTCCGACCAGCGATAGGCATCGTCCACATCGGGCGTCGAGCACAATGTCGAGAAAATCGATGAGTACGATCGAGCATGTACGGCCTCCATGAAGGAGATATTGGAATAAACCGCTTCCTCATGCGGAGTGATCGAATCTTCCATCAGCTTTGGAGCGCCGATACTTGTCTGAATCGTATCGAGCAGTGTCAGTCCCGTGAAAACACGAATAGTAAGCTGCTGCTCTTCAGGTTTCAGTGCCGCCCATGACGGAATATCATTCGATAGCGGCACCTTTTCGGGCAACCAGAAATTACCAGTCAGCCGGTTCCAGACCTCCAGATCCTTGTCATCCTCAATGCGGTTCCAATTGATGGCACGCACCGGCGCGGGAAGCTTCAGAGTCTTATTTTTGACTTGGATGTTCATTTGTTTTCTCTAATCAAAGCGTGCAGGATACGCAGCCCTGCACTTCCGTGCCGGAAAGGGCCATTTGGCGAAGGCGGATGTAGTAGATTGTCTTGATGCCCTTCTTCCAAGCGTAGATTTGCGCCTTGTTGATATCGCGCGTTGTCGCGGTGTCGCGGAAGAACAATGTAAGCGATAGGCCTTGATCCACGTGCTGCGTAGCTGCGGCGTAGGTGTCGATTATCTTCTCCGGGCCGATCTCATAAGCATCCTGATAGTAGTCGAGATTATCATTGGTCAGGAATGCAGCCGGGTAATAAACGCGGCCAATCTTGCCTTCCTTGCGGATTTCGATCTTGGAAACGATCGGGTGGATCGAAGAAGTCGAGTGGTTGATATAGGAGATTGATCCTGTCGGCGGAACCGCCTGCAGATTCTGGTTGTAAAGACCCGATGTCATCACTGCCTGCTTGAGGGCCACCCAATCTTCTTGCGTTGGAATTGCTATACCGGCTGTTTCAAACAGCTCCCGCACACGCTCCGTGGCTGGCAGCCATTCCTGTTCCGTATATTTGTCGAAGTATTCACCAGATGCGTACTTCGAATTCTCAAAGCCTTTGAAGCTCTGACCTCGTTCGACAGCCAACCGATTTGATGCGTGGACGGCATGATACGTCACGGTATAAAAATAGATGTTGGTAAAATCGATACCCTCTTCGGAGCCGTAATAGATACGTTCCCGCGCGAGATACCCGTGCAGGTTCATCTGGCCAAGGCCGATAGCATGGCTGTCATCGTTACCCTTCTCGACCGAAGGCACTGAAGAGATATGGCTCATGTCCGAGACAGCGCTGAGCGAACGTATTGCTGTCTCAATGGTCTTGCCAAAATCGGAAGAATCCATCGCTGCGGCGATGTTCAGCGAACCGAGATTGCAGGAGATATCTTTCCCCATGTGATTGTAGGACAGGTCGGCATTATACTCGCTGGCCTCACTGACCTGAAGGATTTCGGAGCATAAATTGCTCATGGTGATGCGTCCCGCAATCGGGTTGGCGCGGTTCACCGTGTCTTCAAACATGATGTAGGGATAACCACTCTCGAACTGTATCTCGGCCAGAACCTGGAAGAAGTCGCGAGCCTTGATCTTCTTCTTGCGGATACGCGAATCCGCCACCATCTCACGGTACTTTTCGGTCACCGATATTTCAGTAAAGGCAATTCCATAAACGCGTTCTACGTCATAGGGCGAGAACAGATACATATCTTCATTGTTTTTCGCCAACTCGAACGTGATGTCCGGCACCACAACACCAAGCGACAATGTCTTAATACGAATCTTCTCATCTGCATTTTCACGCTTGGTATCAAGAAAACGCATGATATCGGGATGATGTGCATTCAGATAGACGGCACCAGCACCTTGCCGAGCGCCAAGCTGGTTGGCATAGGAGAAGCTGTCTTCCAGCAGTTTCATGACTGGAATGATGCCCGATGATTGGTTTTCAATCTGCTTGATCGGTGCTCCGGCTTCACGGATATTGGTAAGCGACAAGGCCACACCGCCTCCGCGCTTGGAGAGCTGCAACGCTGAGTTGATGCCCCGCGCAATCGATTCCATGTTGTCCTCAACCCTGAGCAGGAAGCATGAAACGAGTTCACCGCGCTGCTTTTTGCCTGCATTGAGGAACGTTGGTGTCGCCGGCTGGAAGCGTCCGGAAATGATCTCGTCAACCATATCGCGCGCCAGAGCCTCATTGCCTTGCGCCAGCGTCAGCGCCACCATGCAGATGCGGTCTTCGTAACGCTCAAGATAGCGTTTCCCGTCAAAAGTCTTCAGTGTGTAGCTGGTATAATATTTGAAAGCGCCCAGAAAAGTCGGGAACCGGAATTTCTTTTCGTAGGCATAATCGAACAGGTCGCGCACGTAATTGAAAGAATACTGATCAAGAATCTCGCGCTCGTAATAGCCTTCGGTCACCAGATAATCGAGCTTCTCCCGCAGATTGTGGAAGAACACCGTGTTCTGGTTCACATGCTGCAGGAAGTACTGCTTCGCCGCCATGCGATCCTGATCCAACTGGATCTTTCCCTCCTCATCATAGAGGTTCAACATTGCGTTGAGCGCGTGATAGTCCAGTACTGTTTCGGCGGCTTTCACTGGCCGTTCGAGAGTGAGGGTGTCCAAAATCGTTCCAATCCATGTTTAACGTTAGCGACATCCTGCTCCGTGCCGATAAGCTCGAACCTATAAAGATAAGGTACCTGGCATTTAGCGGAGATGATGTCGCCGGCGATCCCGAAGGTCTCTCCGAAGTTGCTGTTACCCGCGGCGATGACGCCGCGGAGGTGTGAACGGTTTCCCGCTTCATTAAGGAAGCGAATTACCTGTTTTGGAACGGCACCCTTGCCGCCGTCGCCGCTATAGGTCGGCACGATCAGAATATAGGGGGAATTTACTTGCAGCTCTTCGCGGGCACTAACTGGTATGCGCTGCGAGGCGAAGCCCAGCTTGGAGACGAAACGGTGGGTATTTTCCGATCTGCTGGAAAAGTAAACGATCCCACCCATAATCCCTTATCCTTGCTAAGCGAGTGTACTGATCATATCCGGGCGGAAACCAGCCCAATGCTGTTCACCAGCAATCACAACCGGCACCTGACGATAACCAAGGCTTTGAACCAGTTCGAAGGCATCCGGATCACTTGAAACATCGATAACGTCATACTCAACACCGTGACGATCCAAGGCGCGAGTGGTTGCGGTGCACTGAACGCAGGCCGGCTTGCTGTAAACGATAATGCTCATGATTTCCTCGTATGGTTTGCAGTCATGGGAACAGGCTCCGGCAAGCGCATCGCCGGACTAATTGGTCAGAAAAATTCGTTTGAAAATGTCAAACCGTAGATGGCTTCAGGCGGACTAATCTCGCTCAATACACTGAAAAGATTGCTCATGGATCTTACCCGTCGCCTGTTTGTGGAGAGGTTCTGGGGGAAGCGGCACGTGTAGGCTAATCACCGACATCATGTTCGCGACCATCCCGGCGCCCCGCCGGTGGAATCGTTAGATCAAGGCAGGTCTCCTGGCTTGCGGATCATCGCGCTCATTCTTGTCTTCCCGAGGCTCTTCAGCTCCAGTGACATTATCGAACAAGAGCTAGCCGCTTACAGTTGCGGGGGCAGCTCCGGCATTGCAGCACTCTTAGAGAGTGCCCCTCACCGTATTCCCGTCTTAGCTTCCCATCCTCACGAATCGGAAGAACCTTGAACACTATATATAGTAGACGAGGTTAAAATTGCGTCAACAGCTAGTTCGCTTAAAGTCGCAAATCCTGTGCGTGAGATTATCGTGACTGTGGATATCGGGCATATCCGCACAGCGAATCACAAACATCCTGAATAGCTAATGAAAGGACTACATCATCTTTGGAAGCGCAGTAGCCAACGCATCCACAGCAATTCGCACTTTTAACGACAAGTGAGGCGTTTGCAACCACATCGCATAGCAGTCGTAAGGTAAACCGGGCTGATCGGATAGTAATTGAACAAGCACGCCCTCTTGAAGACGTCCCCGCACCAACCAGCTTGGAAGCCAGGCCAACCCCATCCCGCTGGTTGCGGCATCAGCAATGGCATCGAGATCGTCAAGACGTATGCGGTTGATCGGTATCACCGTTTGACCGCCCGGAAACAACCATGGCCGTATTCCACCGGACCGGCGATAGATGATGCCCTGATGTCGACCAATATCCTGTACATGTTCGGGCCTGCCATGCCTTTCAAGGTATGACGGCGAAGCGCAAACGATCATATGTTGACGCGCGACACGGCGTGCGATGATACCTGCCTTATCTTCAGGATCACCAGTTCTGATTGCCAGATCAAAACCGTTTTCCGCCAGATCGGAGAAGCCATCGCTATAGGATAAATCCAGTTCCAATGTGGGATACTTTTGCGCAAGTTCCAGCAAGACAGGGGTTACACAGCGACGGCCAAAATGCACTGGCATTGTGACCCGCAATTTCCCGCGAGGTTCGACGAGCTGATCTGCGGCAAGAGCATCCGTTGCATCCACTTCGGCAAGAACCGTGCGGCAGCTTTCATAATAAGCATGTCCGAAATCCGTTAGGCTCTGGCGGCGGGTGGTACGGTTGAGAAGGCGTAAGCCGAGCCGTTCTTCCAGAAAACGGATATGTTTGCCCACCATTGGACCTGATAGGCCCAATTCATCCGCCGCAGCGGCAAAAGAGCCTAAATCTACCGATTTGACAAACACCGTCATGCTCAGAAGGCGATCCATATTCAAAACTCTTAGTTTCTACTGCATTATTTCTTAGCATATTTATCACCGATCTAACGGCTTTTATACCCTATTCAGTTCAAATAATTTGGAGTTTAGCTTGATGGTTCGTGTAGTCCGTTTTCATGAATTTGGTGGTCCCGACGTTCTTCGTATTGAGAACGTAGATTTTCCCGCACCGGGCGAAGGCGAAGTACGCATTCGCGTTAAGGCGCTGGGGCTTAATCGCGCTGAAGCTCTGCTACGCACAGGGAAATATATTGAGACCCCACCATTGCCCTCAGGATTAGGGCTGGAGGCAGCTGGCATTGTGGACATGATAGGCGAAGGCGTGGATGGCTTCGCGCCCGGTGATGTCGTCAGCGTTGTTCCGCCTGTTTCGATGGTTCGCTGGCCCGCTTACGGGGAAGTTGCAACCTTTCCTGCAAGATTGCTTGTCAAACACCCGCCATCACTTGGATGGGTAGAGGCTGCTGCGCTTTGGATGCAATATCTTACTGCCTATGGTGCTTTGATCGATGTTGCCAAGCTACGTAAGGGTGACTTCGTAGGCATTACTGCCGCATCCAGCAGTGTTGGCCTTGCAGCGATTCAGATTGCAAACATGGTGGGCGCTACCTCAATTGCAGTCACGCGTACATCCGGAAAAACGCATGCTTTGCTTGAGCATGGCGCAAGCTATGTCATTGCCTCGGAAGAAGAGGATTTGGAGGTTCGCCTTAAAGAGATTGCAAGACCAGAAGGTGTAAGGGTAGTGTTCGATGCGGTCGGAGGGCCAATATTCGAACCGCTGACAGCAGCTATGTCAGAGGCGGGCATTCTTATCGAATATGGTGGATTAAGCCCGGAACCAACGCCCTTTCCACTGTCCCATGTCCTGAGCAAGAGACTAACGTTGCGCGGCTATCTCGTCCACGAGGTCATCAAAGATCAAGAAAGACTGGATGCTGCCAAGACATTTATCCTGGCTGGATTGGCATCCGGCGATTTGCAACCGGTCATCGCCAAAACGTTTTCATTTGACGACATCATCGAAGCACATCACTTTCTGGAGTCCAACCAGCAATTTGGCAAAATCGTAGTGACGCTTTAAAATGAAGCTGAAACGACGTTGACATTCATCCTTTACAGGGATTGAACTAGCCTGCGCAGCTTCTGCAGCAGGATTCCCTTCGTCGACAGCAAATCAATATCAGGAACGCATTCGAGCGCTGGCTGCATGGCTGGTGAAAACTATCCGTTCTTGAGGAACTTTTGAAGAATTATCATGACCGATAGAGTTTTGAAAACGAACCGCCCATTGGTTATCGTATCGATTGTTCTGGCCACATTTATGGTTGCAATAGAAGCAACGATCGTTGCCACGGCCATGCCGCACATTGTCGGGGAGCTTGGCGGCTTCACCTATTATAGTTGGGTTTTTTCAGCGTTTCTTCTCGCACAATCAACGACTACTATTATCTACGGAAAATTGTCCGATACCTTTGGGCGCAAACCCATCCTCGTGGTTGGAATTGTCATATTCCTTATCGCTTCCACATTTGCTGGCTTTGCATGGTCGATGGCCTCGCTTATCGGTTTTCGTCTGTTGCAGGGTATTGGCGCTGGCGCAATTACACCTGTCGCAATGACCGTCGTCGGAGATCTGTATACGCTCGAAAAACGTGCGAAAGTCCAAGGTGGTCTTGCAACCGTCTGGGCCTTTTCCGCGGTAATGGGCCCCCTCGCGGGTGGCCTTATCGTTGACTACGTTTCCTGGGGCTGGATTTTTTGGATCAACATTCCCTTGGGTATTTTGACGATAATCGGCTTTGTGCTTTTTCTGCACGAAACGATTGAACACAGGCAGGTAAAGATCGACTACCTCGGAACGGTACTCTTCTCGATCGCGATTGTTTCGCTATTGATCATGCTCACTGAGACCAATGCAGGGTTTGTCGTTCTCACCGGGCTTGCTGTATTGGTTATCGTCGCGGGTTACCTGTTTTTCTTGCAGGAGCGCCGGGCTCCCGAACCCATCATATCATTGGAACTGTGGAGCCGCAGGCTTATCGCTACAAGTAATACCGTTGTTCTCCTCGCCGGAATGGCTCTCATTGGCTTGACCACCATGCTTCCCATCTATGTACAAGGTGTGCTGGGGCGGTCACCCTTGGTTGCCGGATTTACGTTGACCATGCTCATCGTAGGCTGGCCGCTGGCCGTCATGCTGTCGGGTCGTTTTTTCAGTACCTTTGGAATTCGCAACACGTTGCGCGTTGGCAGTTGCATGTTTCCACTCGGCGCTGCCTTTCTGCCCTTCCTCATGATCGACAGCAGTCCCGTGGTTGCCGGAATCGGCGCTTTCATGATGGGATTTGGTATGGGTCTCATCAATTTTACCAGCATCATTCTGGTTCAGGAGAGTGTTGATTGGTCCATGCGCGGTAGCGCTACCGCATCCATCATTTTTTCTCGAAGTCTCGGTAATACGCTTGGCGCAACTGCGCTTGGCGCGATTCTGAACGCTGGTATATTGTATTTCGGTAGCGGCGAGCTGGCCGTCCAATTGCACGACATGCTTAATCAACCCGCAGGGTTGATCAATCTTTCCTCAAACCCTGCCATCCAAGCTGTATTCTATTCCGCCCTTCATTGGACATTCTGGGGTGTCTTCGTGGTTGCGGTCTTAACCTTTATCACCACTTGGCTGGTACCCGTGTCGACAGATGCCGGCCGGAAAAAAGTGCAGCCAACCACTGAACAGCAGGTCGAGGGCATCGACCCCGCGCTTGTATCCTTAGACGAGAAACAATCATGACAAGGCGTTTGTTGCGTCAATGATTCCAGCACGTGCAGATGATTGCGAAACGAGCGCTACCAACATGTCCGAGGTGCGTGCTGTTTGGATAATACGCTTTGAAAGCGAGCTTTCCAAAGCATTCGACAGTACACATGATTTCGAGCCTGCCTACGGGCAAGAACATCAACTCCGGCGATTATGCATTTATTAGACCAACCCAAAGCGAGTTCGTACTCCAGCAATTTGGCTCAATTGCAGCATATCAGAAAGGTAAGATCGTCAGAAACTGGCCTGCTTTGCCAATGTCCTGATGTTTTAACGCACGAACAGTCGAACAATCATGTCAGCCAAACCCTTATAAGGAGGTTTGAGCCTGTCGCTCAGCGGCATGCGAGCCTGATGCAACACCGGCATCGCCTTGGAGAAGGTTTGGAAACCTTCACGCCCATGGTAGTGTCCCATTCCGCTTGCGCCTACACCACCAAATGGCAAATCGTTACAAACTATGTGAAGCAAGGTTTCGTTGATACACACTCCCCCGGCAACAATGTTTGACAGGAGTTTCTCGGTCTCGATTTTGTCGTTGCTGAAACAATAAAGAGCCAGCGGTCGCTCATGGGAATTGATATAAGCGATTGCTTCGTCAATCGTTTTATAGGTTTTGATTGGAAGGATGGGACCGAAGATTTCTTCTTGCATGATCCGGGAATCGTCGGTGGGGTCGATCACCAGAGTCGGCGGCAGTAGGCGATTAATTTCGGCATTGCCTGCATCTTTTGGTTCAACCAGCGTGATCACTTCGTGACCTCGCTCGCTTGCATCTTCCAACAGACCTTTTAATCGTCGATACTGTCCGTCATTTACAATATGCGTATAATCGGGTGTCGCATCAATTTGCTTGTATCGCGACGCGACTTCCCTCCGCACCGCTTTAACAAATTCGTCTTTTCTTGCTTGTGGTACCAGTGCATAATCTGGGGCAATGCAGGTTTGACCGGCATTGTAAAGTTTTCCTGTTACAAGACGTGTGGCAGCCATGCCAAACGAGATGCCCTCTCCAATGACGGCAGGCGATTTCCCGCCTAACTCTAGTGTTACCGGGGTTAAATTCCGTGCGGCTGCTGCCATCACCTTTTTACCAACGGCGGTAGAGCCGGTGAAGAGCAAATGGTCGAAAGGTAGACCAGCAAAAGCGCTACCGACCTCTGAACCACCAAGTGCAACCGCAACCCGAGACGCCGGGAAGACGTCCGCAAGAAGCGATGCCAGAAACTCGCTGGTGCGTGGAGTATGCTCCGAAGGTTTGAGATAAACATGATTACCCGCTGCAATGGCAGTTGCCAGTGGAGTAAGTGCAAGATTGACTGGATAATTCCATGGAGCAATCACGCCAACAACCCCGAGAGGGACATACCGTAACTCTGCCCTGGCAGGCCACATACGCCAACCAGCGGAACGTCTTTCCGGTTTCATCCATGATTTCAGGTGCGACAGCATGTGGTCAATTTCGCTGAACACCGTCATACCCTCGCCAAGCAGACTTTCATGGCGTGAGCGATGGCCAAAATCCGCACTGATGGCCTGGACCATAGGTTCGAGGCGATCCTTCAATGTGCTACGCAACCGTTTCAAGTCGTCACAACGTTGCACGTAATCCGGCCGGTTGGCCAACCATGCCGAGCGTAGCTCAGTGAGTGTCATATTTATTTGATCAACTGCAGGGGTATCACTCTTCATTTCGGCAGGATCCTGTTAAATGCGCAATAGAACAAGATCGCTTCCTGAGAGAAGTTGCAAGGTTACATCAGGCCAGCATGCGGTGAATAATGGTCATCGCAACATAAGATTGCTTGCTCACCTTGCCGAAATCAGCTTGACGTCTCCAAGAAGCCGACTGCAATCGTCAGATTGCGAGCGATAAATCGTAGGCGATTTTAGAAACATACGACCGCGATTTCAAGGGCACATGCGAGACGGCACTCGCGTGTATAGTTCACTGTCCAATGAGGCTTGAAGTACTGATTTTCTATGCGACGTCTCAGCACTCGCGCTCTTACTCAAGAGCCAATAGTTTCGCGCAACAGCCGCGGGTTAAACATCTTGTGCATCTGTCTGCCGGTTCAAACGAAGTGCTATGAGTGTGCAAACGGCACCGGAGAGCAGATAACCGCCAGCTGCTATCAATCCAAAATGACTGGAGAGTAGCAATGCCACCAAGGGTGCAAACCCGGCACCGAATAGCCATGCCAAATCGCTGGTCAGTGCGGATCCGGTGTAGCGGAATTTCTTCGAGAACCTTGAAGCAACTGATCCGGACGACTGGCCGAAAGACAGGCCAAGCAACGTGAAGCCAAGGATCATGAAGATCAATTCGCCAATATCTCCGCCATCGAGCAATTGAGGGGCGAAGCCGCTGAACACAGCAATGGCTATGGCTGTCCCGCCAAGAAGATTCCGGCGGCCCACGCGGTCGGCGATAGTGCCTGATGCAAATACGGCCACGACACCTACTGCGGCACCGAAGGCTTCAATCAACAGGAAGCGCGCCGGACCCTGGTCGGTGAACAGGAATACCCATGACAGAGGGAACACAGTTACCATGTGGAACAGCGCAAAACTGGCAAGCGGAGCAAAAGCACCAACGACCACATGGCGACCTTCATGCTGCAAGGTGTTTGCTACGGTTGTCGGCTGCAATTCGCGGCTTTCATATAGCTTTGCATATTGTGGCGTAACGACCATGCGAAGCCGGGCAAAAAGCGCAACAACATTTATGGCGAAGGCAACAAAGAATGGATAGCGCCAGCCCCAGCCAAGGAAGTCTTCGGCAGAGAGATTAGCCACGAAGAATGCAAACAACCCTGCCGCCACCATAAGTCCAAGTGGTGCGCCAAGCTGCGGTATCATTGCATACCAGCCGCGACGTTGTTTGGGAGCGTTCAGCGCGAGAAGCGATGCAAGGCCATCCCACTCACCGCCGAGCGCCAGCCCCTGTCCGATCCGGAACAATGCGAGAAGTGCAGCAGATGCCCAACCGACCTGTTCGTAACCGGGCAGGAAAGCCACTGCAACAGTCGAGCTGCCGAGCAAAAAAAGAGCAATCGTCAACTTCACACCACGACCATAGGTCCGGTCGATCTGCATGAATATGACCGTGCCAATCGGCCGGGCGATAAAGGCCAACGCGAAAATGCCGAAAGAATAGACCGTGCCTGTCAGCGCATCGACATAGGGAAACACAAGCTTGGGAAAAACCAGCACAGAGGCAATGGCATAGACGAAGAAGTCAAAGAATTCCGATGTCCTGCCTATAATAACGCCGATGGCAATTTCACCGACATTAACGTCGTCGTGGCGCGAATGAAGACGCTTTGCGTCCCGCTCAAGCGCCGTCGAAGAAGCCGCTCCTGTTTTCGCGCTCATGGTCCAGTGCGCTCCTCGATCAGACATTGAAAACGTTCATGACCGCCCATTTGCGGTGACTGCTAGCGTATCCCTTATCATTGTGACACACTACGGGAGGATTGGGCAAATTGTCCAATGTCGCTCTGACTATGGTGCAGCTAGTGATGGCGCAACTAGGCGCTGTTTCCATTGACAGGAAGTCTCTTGAACCGTTTTTTTGCCATCGCCCTGCTCCCATTTCTTGCATTGCTCACAGCATGCAATGCCGTCGTCATGAATCCGTCCGGTGACGTAGCCGTTCAGCAACGGGATCTTGTCGTTATCTCCACGGTCCTCATGCTCATCATCATTATTCCAGTGATGCTGCTCACGGTATTTTTCGCTTGGAAGTATCGCCAATCAAACACTGATGCGCCCTATGATCCTGAATGGGACCACTCCACGCAGCTGGAACTGATCATCTGGGCAGCACCCCTCCTGATCATCATATGCCTTGGTGCTGTTACGTGGATGGCTACCCATCTACTTGACCCTTATCGCCCGTTAGGCCGTATATCCCCCGGTAAAGCCGTATCGGAAACGGTGAAGCCACTCCAAGTCGAAGTTGTGGCTCTCGATTGGAAATGGCTCTTCATTTATCCGGAGTACGGTATTGCGAGCGTCAATGAGATGGCTGCACCCGTTGACAGACCCATCGATTTCCGTCTGACATCCTCCGCCGTGATGAATTCATTCTATATTCCGGCTCTGGCGGGCCAGATCTACACCATGCCGGGTATGCAGACCAAACTCAGTGCTGTGATCAATCATCCCGGTGAATATCAAGGCTTTTCCGCCAATTACAGTGGCGCAGGCTTTTCTGGCATGCGGTTCGCCTTTCACGGTTTACCTGATGAAGGCTTTGAAAAGTGGATTGCCGACGTTAAGTCGAAGGGCACAGCGCTTGACCGCATGACCTACCTTCAACTTGAACAGCCAAGCGAGAAGGTTCCTGTACAGCACTATGCCAGTGTCGATCCGGAATTGTTCAGTGCGGTTCTTAATCGCTGTGTTGAACGCGGCAAAATGTGTATGAGCGAAATGGATGAGATCGATGCCAAAGGGGGCCTTGGCATGGCTGGCATCTATAACATCCGCTCATTGGAGTATGACAAATACACCCGTCGCGGCGCCGTGTTCGGCCCAGAGCCTACATTTGTCGTCGGCATTTGCACTACTGAAGAAGCGCTGCAATCAAGCATGAACACGCAAACTCTGCCGCCTCTGAACACTTCCCCATTTACTGGTGCGGGCCTTCCTCGCCCATCTTCCACCCAATTGTTCGGTCTGCAGCGCCGCCCTTCGAATACCTGAACGAAACGAGCCCGATATGTTTGACAATCCCGAACTTATAAAGCTGGTTTTCGGTAGGCTCACGCTGGAGTCTTTTCCGCTTCACGAGCCTATTCTCGTTGCCACATTCATCGTAGTCGCACTTGGCGGCATAGCGCTTGTGGGGGCGCTTACCTATTTCCGGCTTTGGGGCTATCTCTGGCATGAGTGGTTCACCACTGTCGATCACAAACGCATCGGTATAATGTACATGATCCTGGGCATCGTCATGCTGCTGCGAGGTTTCGCCGATGCCATAATGATCCGTCTTCAGCAGGCAATGGCATTCAATGGTTCCGAGGGATATTTGAACGCCCATCATTTCGATCAGGTGTTTACCGCTCACGGCGTCATCATGATTTTCTTCGTGGCAATGCCGCTGGTCACTGGGCTAATGAACTTCGTGGTTCCTTTGCAAATCGGTGCACGTGACGTATCATTTCCGTTCCTCAACAATTTCAGTTTTTGGATGACCACTGCTGGCGCGGTCCTGGTGATGATGTCGCTGTTCGTCGGCGAATTCGCGAAGACGGGCTGGTTGGCATATCCCCCGTTGTCCGGCATCGGATACAGTCCAGATCCGGGCATGGATTACTATATATGGGCGCTACAGATCGCGGGCGTCGGCACGCTTTTGTCAGGCGTCAACCTACTCGCCACGATTGTGAAGATGCGCGCGCCGGGCATGACAATGATGAAGTTGCCCATCTTTACCTGGACAGCGCTTTGCACCAACGTGTTGATCGTTGCGGCTTTTCCAGTTCTGACAGCTGTGCTCGCTCTGCTGACACTTGACCGCTATATCGGTACCAACTTCTTTACCAATGATTTTGGCGGCAATCCGATGATGTATGTAAACCTCATCTGGATTTGGGGTCATCCAGAGGTCTATATCCTTATCTTGCCTGCCTTTGGCATATTCTCCGAAGTAACTTCTACTTTCTCGAGAAAGCGCCTTTTCGGTTATACGTCGATGGTCTACGCGACTATTGTTATCACCATTCTTGCCTATCTGGTCTGGCTGCATCACTTCTTTACCATGGGTTCGGGTGCAAGCGTGAACTCGTTCTTCGGCATCACCACGATGATTATTTCGATCCCCACAGGCGCGAAAATATTCAATTGGTTGTTTACCATGTATCGGGGCCGCATCCGTTTCGAACTTCCCATGATGTGGACTATCGCATTCATGCTCACCTTTGTTATCGGCGGTATGACGGGAGTGCTGCTTGCCGTGCCTCCAGCCGATTTCGTACTCCATAACAGCCTGTTCCTTGTCGCGCATTTCCATAATGTCATCATAGGCGGCGTGCTGTTCGGTCTGTTTGCCGGCATTTATTACTGGTTCCCGAAGGCATTCGGGTTCAGGCTCGATCCGTTCTGGGGCAAGATGTCGTTCTGGTTCTGGGTGATCGGATTCTACTTTGCCTTCATGCCGCTTTACGTATTGGGCCTCATGGGTGTGACACGCCGTCTGCGTACGTTTGAAGATCCATCCCTGCAAATCTGGTTCACCATTGCTGGCTTCGGTGCGTTTCTCGTCGCTATCGGTATTCTGTCGTTCCTCATTCAGATTTTCGTCAGTATCCGCAATCGCGAAGCGCTGCGTGATCTGACGGGCGATCCATGGGATGGACGTACGTTGGAATGGTCCACTGCATCGCCGCCTCCAGCCTATAACTTTGCTTTCACACCGGTAATTCATGATCTTGACAGCTGGTATGATATGAAGAAACGCGGCTACAAACGTCCTGAAACGGGATTCCGAGCAATCCATATGCCAAGCAACACTGGCTCAGGGGTGATCTTGTCCGGATTGAGCCTCGTCTTTGGTTTTGCGATGATCTGGTATATCTGGTGGCTGGCAGCCGTGTCATTCGTCGCTCTATTGGCATGGTCAATAGGACACACGTTCAATTACAGGCGTGATTTCCATATATCGACCGATGAGGTTGTTGCGAGCGAAAACGCCCGTACTGAACTTCTTGCGGCGGGATTGAAATAATGAGCAGCAAAACCGCTACAGTTTCTGCAACCGCGGAAGGGCCAGTGTTTTATCTGGCAGACGAACATGATCACGCCGAAGGCGGCAGCACCATGTTCGGCTTCTGGATTTACCTGATGAGCGATTGCCTCATCTTTGCCGTTTTATTTGCCACTTACGGCGTTTTGGGAGGGAACTACGCAGCGGGTCCTGCTCCGAAGGACCTGTTCGATTTGCCATTGGTGGCCATCAACACTTCCATGTTGCTTTTTTCCTCCATCACCTATGGCTTTGCCATGTTGGCGATGGCAAAAGGCCGGGTAGGAGCCACTCAGGGCTGGCTTGCCTTGACGGGCCTGTTCGGCGTGGCTTTCATTTGTATCGAACTTTATGAGTTCGCCCATATGATTCACGAGGGAGCAACACCACAGCGAAGTGCATTCCTCTCCTCGTTTTTCACTTTGGTAGGAACCCACGGCCTACACGTCACGATCGGCTTGATCTGGTTGGTAACCCTGATGGTACAAGTTGCTCATTATGGTTTGATTCAGGCAAATATGCGCCGCTTGATGTGCCTGAGCATGTTCTGGCATTTTCTCGACGTAATCTGGATCGGCGTATTCACCTTCGTTTACCTGATGGGAGTGTTGCGATGAGCACAAAGTCGAAGGTCGAACACGACGTCCATAGTCACGATGACGGGCACGCCCATGGTTCGCTCAAATCATATCTGATCGGTTTCGGGCTATCAGTCATTCTGACGGCCGTTCCTTTCTGGCTCGTCATGAGCGGTGCTCTGGACTCAAAACAGGCTACCGGTCTGATCATCATGGCGTTTGCGGTCGTGCAAATTGTCGTGCACATGATTTTCTTCCTACACATGAATGTTCGATCAGAAAATGGCTGGACAATTTTAGCACTGATTTTCACGCTTGTGCTTGTAATCATCACACTGACGGGTTCGCTTTGGGTCATGTATCATTTGAATACTAATATGATGCCTGCCATGGATATGAGCCAGATACCATGACAGCCGCCCGAACCGCGCGCCGACATGCCGCTAGCGGCGATCGGGCCGGACGGGCAAGCAATACTCCGATCAAACTCATACTGATTGGCATCCTGATACTTTTCTGCATTGCCATTCTTGTCAGTCTCGGAGTCTGGCAACTGGAGCGCCGTGTTTGGAAACTTGGTCTGATCAACCAAGTGGAGCAAAGAGTGAATGCGCCAGCAACACAAGCACCCGGCCCTGATCTCTGGGCCAGAATTAATGCCAAAGACTTCGCGTATCTTCACGTCACAACAAGCGGAAGATTTCTGGAAAAACCGGCAACGCTCGTGCAGGCGGTCACCAACCGCGGGAGTGGATTTTGGGTGTTGAGCCCCTTTCAAAGCAGCGATGGATTTAGTCTCCTCATTAATCGGGGTTTCGTTCCAACTGAGAAAGCGGGCGAAGATTGGCGACCAGATCGTGAATCCACAACTACGGTAAGCGGACTTTTGCGGGTGACGGAACCTGATGGTGGCTTCCTGCGCAGCAATGAACCCGCCACCGGGCGCTGGTACTCGCGCGATGTTGCGGCCATAGCTGCAAAGCTGAATATCGACCGTCCCGCTCCGTATTTTATTGATGCGGATGCAAATCAGGATCGAAATCAACTGCCAATTGGTGGTCTGACAGTCGTTGCATTTGCAAACAACCATTTGGTTTACGCATTGACGTGGTTTGGTATGGCGCTGATGCTGGGCGTTGCCTCGATTATCATTGGACGAAGCGAATGGCAGACACGACATAGTTCCAAGACACAAATCGGAATGGAACTATGATACAGGATGCAGTTTCCTCCCTATCCACAGAGCTTGACAGTTCGGAGGTAGCTCCCGTATTTCCGCCCGCCGATCATACGGCGAACTGGAAGAACATGACGTTGCTGGTTCAGTTACGCTGGATCGCTGTCATTGGCCAGATCATTACCATTACCGTCGTGCATTCAGGTATGAAAATTGCCCTGCCTATTGTCGCAATGGTTGTTGTCCTTTGCGCTTTGGTGATCCTCAATCTTGCAAGCATTTTGTGGCTGCGCGGCCGACGAAGCGTCACGGCAGCAGCATTGTTCATTGCACTGGTTCTTGATGTTGCTGCACTCACCGCCCAGCTATATTTGAGCGGCGGCGCGACCAATCCATTCATTTTTCTCTATCTGCTTCAAGTGACGCTTGGCGCAGTTCTGCTTGATGCGAAACTGACATCCGCCATTGTTGCCATAGCCAGCGCGAGTTTCGCGGGTCTGACAATTTTCTACGAGCCGCTTCTTCTTCCCGGTCATGCACCGGATGAACTTTTCCGGCTTCACATACTCGGAATGCTGCTCTGTTTTGTACTTGATGCTGCCCTCCTGGTTGTCTTCATTGCCCGGATTAGCCGCAACTTGCGCGAACGCGATGCCAACCTTGCTGCCCTTAAGCAACATGCTGCCGAGGAGGACCATATCGTTCGCATGGGCCTCCTCGCTTCCGGAGCGGCCCATGAGCTTGGAACACCTCTATCATCATTGTCTGTTATACTTGGCGATTGGCGCCGCATGCCCGCTCTGGCTCGCGATCCTTCCATGCTGCAGGAAATCGACGAAATGCAGGCCGAGGTACAGCGCTGCAAGTCAATCGTAACCGGCATTCTTTTGTCTGCCGGCGAAGCGCGTGGTGAATCTCCGAAGATTACTACGGTCAACACTTTTCTCGATGAACTTGTCAGCGAATGGCGCACGGCGCGATCAGGGGCTACGCTGTCTTATGGCAATGCTTTTGGACTGGATATTGCCATTGTCTCTGACTCCGCATTGAAACAGGTCATCTACAACGTTCTCGACAATGCTTTTGACGCCTCCCCCAACTGGATAGGTTTTATGGCAGAACGGGATGGTGATATGCTTGTGCTTCGCATCAGTGATGCCGGACCGGGATTTGCAGCGGAGATGCTGGCACAGTTTGGTAAGCCATATCAGTCAAGCAAAGGCCGCTTAGGCGGAGGGCTCGGCCTTTTCCTTGTCGTCAATGCGGTACGCAAACTTGGAGGCGTCGTGTCTGCCAGAAACCTGCCACAAGGAGGTGCTGCCGTGACAATGAACCTGCCATTGTCCTCACTTGCAATTGGAGCACGTTCTCATGCCGGGTGAACGTGAGCTGATTATCGTTGAAGACGATATCGCCTTTGCAAAAACGCTGAAACGCTCCTTTGAACGGCGCGACTATAATGTGGTGCTGGCGTCCAGTCTGGAGGAACTCGGCGAAACATTGAAAAGCTATTCGCCCGGTTATGCGGTGGTCGATCTTAAGTTGGCAGGCGCCTCAGGTCTTGCCTGCGTTGAAGCGTTACATGCACACGATCCGTCAATGCTAATCGTTGTCTTGACCGGATTCGCCAGTATTGCCACCGCCGTCGAAGCGATAAAGTTGGGTGCTTGCCACTATCTCGCCAAGCCCTCGAACACGGACGACATCGAAGAGGCCTTCAGCAAAGCAGTTGGCAATGTCGATATAGCGCTAACGGCGCGACCTACTTCGATAAAGACACTCGAATGGGAGCGTATCCATCAAATGCTCGTTGAAACAGATTTCAATATTTCCGAAACGGCCAGACGGTTAGGCATGCATCGACGGACTCTTGCGCGAAAACTTGAAAAGCGCCGCGTTACCTGACAGCTGCCTTTGCAGAACGTTTTTTGCGTTTTCGTGAAAAAATTTCGTAGCAATGTCGAATCTGGCAATAGTCAAACGATTATGGGTGTTCAACAAGCTAACTGAAGGAATCAGATTATGCGTTACGCCTGTCTCATCTACTACAATGCAAAAACACTCTTTGGCGGAAGCCCTGAAGCAAATGCGGCGCTGTCCGAATGCGCCGGGTATGACGAAAAGCTGAAGGAAAGCGGCCATTTCGTAATGGGTGAAGCCCTTGAGTTGCCGGAAAATGGTATGACCTTGCAGGTACGTGATGGCAAAATGTCGGCTGTCGATGGACCTTTCATGGAAACAAGAGAAATGCTGGGCGGCATTATCCTGATAGAGGCAAACGACCTCAACGATGCCGTTCGCGCCGCCTCAGGACATCCATTGGCGAAGATTGGCTCAATCGAAGTCCGGCCAGTTGTGGACTTCAGCACACCGCCGCCGGAACTGTGAACCGATCCGATGCAAGCGCCGCCTTCGAAGCTGTTTATCGCTCCGAAAAACGCCGCGTACTTGCAACACTGATCCGGCTTCTGGGTGGATTCGAAGCGGCGGAGGAGGCTTTGCAAGAAGCCTTCACCGCCGCCGCGGAGCGATGGCCCCGCGATGGTATTCCGCAAAATCCCTATGCCTGGCTTGTCTCGACTGGTCGATTCAAAGCCATTGATCGCTGGCGCAAACAGGCAAGGCTCGCCGCCGCTCTGCCAGAGTTAGCCGCACTCGCAGACGAATTATATGAGCCCGCAATGCCCGAAGATATCAGCGATGACGAACTGCGTCTTATATTTACCTGTTGTCATCCCGCTCTCGCGGCCGATGCGCGTATTGCTCTCACACTACGCGAGATTGCCGGACTGACTACCGAAGAGATTGCCCGGGCATACCTGGCCCCTGCTCCAACTATCGCCCAGCGCATCGTCAGGGCTAAGACCAAGATTCGTGAGGAAGCTATTCCTTATGAGGTGCCTAGCCGCGCTCAACTTCCAGAGCGTCTCGAAAGTGTCTTGCGTGTGATTTATGTCATTTTTAATGAGGGTTACGCCGCAACTGATGGCCCGGCGCTGACACGGGCTGACCTCTGCGCCGAGGCAATAAGGTTAGGCAGACTGATGGCAGGTCTGTTAAAGGAACCCGAAGCAATGGGTTTGTTGGCACTGATGCTTCTGCATGAAGCAAGACGCCATACTCGTACGGATTCATCCGGAGACATAATCTTGCTGGAGGATCAAGATCGATCACTCTGGGACAGAGCACTTATCAACGAGGCCAGCAAGCTTGTCGAGCGAGCGTTTGCGGGCCGTAATATCGGCCCTTATGTCCTTCAGGCAGCTATCGCCGCCGTCCACGCCAATGCATTGACAACTCTGGATACCGATTGGACACAGATTGTCGCTTTGTATGATGTCCTTTTGCGGGTGGACCCATCGCCTGTGGTGGCACTAAACCGAGCGGCGGCGCTATCGAAACGTGACGGTCCAAAAGCCGGACTTGCAGCAATCGAACTGGTCATCCAACAAGGAAGCCTTGAAAATTATCCGTTGGCCTACGCGGCTCGCGCCGATATGCAGCGCCAGCTTGGCCTTATCGAAGCCGCCATACGTTCTTACCAGCGTGCCATAACACTGACGAGGCAACCGGCTGAACTACGCTTCCTGAAAGCTCGCCTCTCGGGGCTGACCTTACAATAGCATTAGAAGCCGAACGACTGCTGGGCCGGAGGGACAGCAGCACCGAGGTGGACACCTTCAAGTTCAAGCATTCGTGCTTTTGCCACGGAGCCGCCGGGCGCCGAAAAGCCACCCACCTTCCCGCCAGCAGCCAAAACCCTGTGACAGGGGATAATCAGGGGGACCGGATTTCTGGCCATGGCCTGCCCCACATCTCTCGCAGCTTCCGGACCTGCCCCGAGTTCCTTTGCGATTGTACCGTATGTGGTCGTGTCTCCCCAACCAAGCTGCCGCGCAACAGCATAAATCTGTGCGAAGAATGGCTCTTGATCGCCAATATCGACTGTCACATTGGAGAAATCGATCTCTTCTCCATCAAAGTAGCGCTGTACCGCAGCAATTATGTCCGCAATTTCCGGCGTCGGTTTTCCCGGCAATGCTTCAGGCAAGCGGCGAAGCAGCACACGCTCCGTCGCCTCTGCACTCTTCGTTGGCAATTGGAACCGCGTGATGCCAATACTGCTCCACGCAATGCCGCAAAATCCGCCTGCGGTGTGGAAGATATTATAGTGGTGTATCGTCTCGCTCATGAGGCAGTCCTCGGATTTCATCCTGTCTTGAGAATCGTGCACATAGACAGAAAATTCAATCCGATTCTTGCGCTTGATGTCAGCAGACTAAATTAATCAGTCGCAGACATCACAATATCACAAAGACCTTTGCGCACGACCTTTTCCGATGTGACCTGACCCTGTTGGATATTGAACATGGCATCGACACGCGTACCGCTGCCTTTCTTGCGAGCAACTATGCGCAAGGTCTGTTCCCGGCCGGAACCTGTAGTCTCTTGATAGGCGTCTATGGCTCCGAGAGACTTGTCCACCCGTATTCCTGAGAACCCTTCCGCGGCAACAGCCTGAGCAAGTGTTTTCAGGATCTGATCTGGCTTGGCCTTTGGAAAATCATATGACGTCTTGTAGGTCATCGCCGTGAGCAAAGGAACGCCGGTTACCTTGAAGTTCCCTTCACAGGTTTGCGCCTGAACTGCCGAAACGCCAGTAACTGCAAATAGCAAAGCTAGAAAAACCCGTTTTTTCAAAGACATGACTCCCCAAATTTCGTTGAAAGGTTTTTAAGCTCAATCTGGAAACTTTCTACTAGAGTAAATGAACTAGTGCGTGTCTGGAATGTTCGGTTTTCTCTTCAATCCCACAGCCTATGCCGGCGTATTCCCGCGGCAGCTTTTGCCCCCGGTGCGTATTCTTATTGTAGCAAAGCTCATACTGCTTCGAGTGCGATTTTGAGCACATCATCGAAGCTGATGTGTCCAGCAAATCCGCCAGCTGACTTTGCCTCTTTCTCGTGTTCGATTGCATGGGCAAACTTGACTGCTGCATCATCTTCCAGTCTTTGATGCAGTTTGTTTAGACCGGGATAGTCCGCATAACTCGCAGTCTTGTGAAAATGGCTCCAACGCGCGATGCCCATGAAGTAGGCATCGGCCAATGTCGGCTTGTCACCCAACAACCATTGCTGATTTCCTAGCAGTAATTCCAAATCCTCATGAGCTTTGGCAACATTGGTCCTGCCGTAGGCAATCAGTGTTTCCTTTTCATTGCCATCGCTCACATGTTCTAGTGCATACCAAAGTGACGCGTATGCACTGAAGTACGTGGTGTTCAAGAACGCCAGCATCTGGTTCAAGCGATCAAAATCCTTTGTCCCTTGTCTGAAGGCAATCCCCTGTTCTATGGCACCGGCACCAATGTGATTGAGAATCGCCATGCTTTCGCTGATAAACTCGCCCGTTGAGGTCCGCAAAGTTGGTGTCTCCGCGACAGGGTTGATCTGTCTGTAAGCCGCACTTGTCACTGTTTCCGGCATCTCGATACGCGAAAGCCGATAAGGCTGTTTTGACCATTCCAGCGCGACAATCGAGCCGAACGAGCAGCCCTCTGGAACTCCATAGAAAAGTATCTGTGTCATAGTTGCCTCCTTATTTTTCATCCAAGGTCTCTTCTGTCTTACACAGTCCTTATATTCCGGGTGGACGATCTGGTAGTAGATGGCTATTTTGCACCTTATCGTCCATGCTTATGGACGTTGGGGTTTGCCAATGATCAATCTCAATGATTTGTTTCTTTTCGTTCAAGCGGTGGATGGTGGCAGTTTTTCCGAAGCGGCCCGTCGACTGGGCATACCCAAATCAACAATCAGCAAACGCATCGCCGAGTTGGAAGCGGAGCTAGGCGCTCGCCTCATTCATCGCACATCACGCAGTTTTTCGCTTTCTGACGTGGGGCGCGATTTCTTTAATCATGCTCGCGGTGCTTTGATCGAAGCCGAAGCAGCGGAAAACATTGTCCGCAGCCGGATAGCAGAGCCCAGCGGCACAGTTCGTCTGACCGCTTCCATCCCGACGACACAGTTTTATCTGGCAGATTGCCTGCCTGTACTCGCTCGCAAATATCCCAAGATAAACCTCGAGATGCACGCAAGCGACCGATTTGTAGACCTCGTTCAAGAAGGCTTCGACCTTGCCGTTCGGAGCCATTTTGCCCCCTTGCCAGATTCGGACCTCGTCCGGAAGCAATTAATGGTCGAGCCGATATTTGTCGTTGCGTCGCCAGGATATATTTCTGCATATGGCAAACCAAACACTCCACATGACTTGGATAGCCACTATGGACTGCTAAGCGCTCCCGGCGCGGACAACTGGCATCTTGTTTCTGACACTGGCGAAAAAGTAACGGCAAAGCCGATCCGGAGAATGATGGCAAATGAATCCATCGCTTTGATTAAAGCTGCCACTGCCGGTTTAGGGCTGACATGTCTCCCATCATCAATATGCAGGGACGCCATCGCGCAAAGCGAGCTTATCCATGTCCTGCCGAACTGGTCGGCTGGCACCGTAACCACCACACTGCTTATGCCACATCGCCGTGGCCAACTACCGAGCGTGCGTGCGACAGTCGAGTTTCTTTCTGAACAACTTTGCAAGTGATTGATCGTAGGTTCAATCAACAACATGTGATTTTACAACCTACCGTTCGGTAGTTTTATTGCAAGTTCTTTCAATTGTGAGGAACTTCCCATGCAAATAAAATACAAAACCGTTACCGTAGATGATGTTGAAGTTTTCTATCGGGAGGCAGGGCCAGCTGAAGCTCCTGTCTTGCTGCTTCTGCATGGATTTCCTACATCAAGCCACATGTTCCGCGACCTCATTCCGGAATTGTCGGAACACTATCGGGTCATTGCTCCCGACCTTCCCGGATTCGGAAATACCACTGCACCTGCACGAGGAGAGTTTGACTATACCTTCGATAATTTGGCGCATGTTATTGGCAGATTTACAGATGTTCTCGCTCTCAAGAGATACGCCCTATATGTCTTCGACTATGGTGCTCCGACCGGGTTTCGTCTCGCCCTTGCTCACCCGGAAAGGATTACCGCGATTATAAGCCAGAACGGCAACGCTTATCTCGAGGGTTTGAGCGACGCCTGGGAACCATGGCAGGCTTATTGGCGCGATTCCACACCGGAGAATCGCGAAGCATGCCGAGATTCCCTATCCCCGGAAGTTATTCGCGACTGGCAGTATCTTACCGGAACCGACCGGACCAAAGTATCCCCTGATGGCTACACGCTCGATAACGCCTATCTTGCCCGGCCGGGAAATGATGAAATTCAGTTGGATCTGATTCTGGATTATCGTTCCAACGTAGAACTATACCCCGCATTTCAATCTTATTTCCGCGAGCATCAACCGCCTCTTCTGGCAGTGTGGGGCAAGAATGATCCAGCTTTTCTTCCCGCAGGTGCCGAAGCCTACAAACGTGATCTACCTCAGGCTCAGGTCCATTTGCTTGATACCGGACATTTTGCTCTTGAAACGCATGCACACGAAATTGGCATGTTTATCCGCGGGTTTCTAGGCGAGCACGCCGGGTAATAAAACCCTCCGACTCATAACGGATTTGCAATTGTTTCTTGGTAGAACGGTTGCAAATTGCGGGATCGCAAACTTCGGTTGCCGTCCGGTTTAACGATCCTATTGAGTAAACTGTCCATGTCAGCGCCTAAACCCGGCAAATCAGAGCAGAGAGAGGGGGAACGCAAGCGGACGAGATTGCGCTCCGGCAAACTTGTGACTTTGGATGGACAGTTCCTTACAGAGTGTCATTTTCAGGATCTTGCTGAAGGCGGAGCCCGGTTAAGGATACTCGGACAGTGCGACGTACCTGATCGTTTCTGGTTGTTTGACGATCAATATTGCGGTGCCCTGATCACCCGGATTGTGTGGCGCAAAGACCTTGATTTCGGAGTACAGTTCGCCCCGGATTCATCCATTGCTCCGCTGAGTGACAGGGTGCTTCACGCATTGTCCGGCAAGTATTACTCGCTTGGGAAATAGGCCGTCAGCCCCGGCTGATGCCCTTGGTGTTCTGATCGCGAATTTCTTTGGATGAAATATAGTTGAATTGCTGGACAAGGAGATCCTTGACAAGGGGTTGCAGAAACCGTGCGTTGACCCCATCGATGATTGTCTGCTTTACGTCGTCAAATTTGACCTTCTGCACATCTTTCACGTCCGAGTAATGCCCGTAAAACTGCCGGAATATCTCGTCATTGATGAAGGAGGCCACCGGCACCTTAACCGAAGCCTTTACTGCGCTATCGAGTGTGTAAATCAATTGGGTCACAACATAACCCTGAACGGCGCCATCAATAATGATTGGAATACTGAAAACTTCTGTCTTGCCATCATCCAATAGCTGCGGCTGAGATGTCACCGCAGCAGTCGCAGAATTTTGCTTTACTGCAAAATAAAGCGAACCAAGAGCGACCGCGCAAATCCACAGTCCGATGACGGCTATGCGTATCATGCCCCCAAGCCATCCCGCATTTGCCGCGCCGTATAGGTACCATCAGCCTCATGCGTCTCCAGCGCATCGCGGATTAAGCCCGTAAGTTCGCTGACAGCACGCAAGTGCAATTTCAACGCTTCGCAGTTGCGCTCGAGTTTCAGCCTCAAATTATCGAGCACCGGCTGAAGCGTTTTGAGCGCTGCGTTATCGACTGACTTCACGACCTTTCCCAACGCCTTGTTGAAGTCCCGCAACCCGCGGCTCTTGCTGGCATTAATATCCGCAAGATCCACTGCACCGCCTTCCATTAGCAATCCCGTCTCATGATCAATGACGTCTTCAAGCCGCCGGATGGCGAAAAGAATCGGATCGAGTGCTGGATCAAGACCGGTTTGCTGCTTGTTGTCGTTGACGGTTTCCATATTCATTCCTTCCAATCTGTCCGGCCTCAGCTCTGACGAGTCGTTGTGATATCTTCTCTTGATTTCAACTGCTTTTGGATGAGTTGCCGTTCGATCTGGTACAATATCGCATTTGAATCCTGCTCTTTATGAATATCGGGTGCGGTATCAATCGCTTCCGCAGCTTCATTATGAATTCGCTTGGCGCTCTGCTCTTCCAGCATGCGGGCAACGCCAATGCCCCCTACACTTGCCATCTGATTGGCAATGGCTTCCGACATCATCGACTTCCAGTAACCACCTGCTATCCCCTCGCCGTAGACTGCCTGATTATCCCCCGCGAACATCGATTCAACGAAGGATTGCAGCATAAAGGCTTCGAACTTTTTGAACGCAGGGTTCGGTGCAAGGATTTTGGGCTGGGCATCACCGGAAAGGTTCATGCCTTCCTGCAGACGCGCAAAACTCTCGCTGGACAAAGGCATTTGCCCTGCAACCTTGTCGGCAGACATGCTTCGCAGTCTTTCCGTGGACGTCCGCATGGCCTGTGGATTAGCAGCCATCGCCACGTCCAACACCAGATCGGAAGGTGGATTAATAGCCATCAAAGACAGTCCCATACTGTTTCATGTTGGTGACAATAGCTGTTCAAACTTGACTGAGGCTTGAGCCTTGCAATCCTAGCTTGCGGCTTTTCCAAGCAATTGACTTATATATTCGCCGATCTCCAGGGTGGCTTCGTTACGTTGCGCATCTATATCATGAGAGCGAAGTTTGTCGTTGAGGACCTCAAGCGTTCTCGAAATCTTCAAGAGTTCCTGTCTTGTAACGACGACCTGTTCGCTCAGGCTCACTGCTCTGAGCCGGTTCGCCTCAAGACGTTTTATAATGATGTCCGGAGGCACTAAATTCGTTCCTGGCTCAAAACGCCTGTCCTGCATCTTGAACAAAGCTTCGTTTTCTTCGGCAATCGCCAGCAATTGTAAATTGATCCTGGCAATTGCCATTTCCGCCCGGGCTTTTTTCAATTTTTGTAGACGGATCAGACCAAGATACGATGCGCGTGTGGTTGGCATCAGAACGTCCTCAAATATGAACCGGCTTCGCTCGTGAACAGCCTTAGTAAGTCGGGCATAGCGAAATAGAGAAGCATAAGCCCTCCGGCCAAAACAAACGGCATGGAGATGAAGTAAACAGGAATCGCAGGGGTCAGCTTATTGATTAACCCCACGGCGATATTCACGACCACACCGAAAACAATGAATGGTGCGGCTATGCGTATGGTGCTCATGAATGCTTTTGACAGTGTATCGGTTACATTGACGAGCGCCGTTCCCGGTTGAAAAATTCCGTCAACCGGAATTGACGAATAGGAAGACAGCAGAGCGCGAAATACCTCAAGATGCAAATCTGTGATGAAGAAAAGACATAGAGCAGTGAGGGTAACGAAGCTTGCAATTGCAGCTTGCGGCTCTTCTCCTTCAATGGACCCTGCTGGCGCACCGGAATAACCGACAGTCATCGCAATCGTATTGGCCATAAACTGGAGGGCCCAGAAGTACATGCGAGCCAGCAAACCAATCAAGACACCGACAATAATCTCTACAATGATGATACGCATGAGCATAAGTGGTGGTGCTTTGGCAGCGGGAACTACCTGCGTAAGCACCAACGGCACGACCATCAACGAGCATGCGAGAGCCAGAAAAAGCCTTATCTGCAATGGAATGCGGGGGCTGGAAATGCCCGGCATGACAAGCAGGCAAGCACCAACGCGAGCGAACACCAGAAGCCCTGCAAGCGCTGTATCACCGAGGGGCAGCATTCAGATCCGGCTCACGAGATCGTTCCAAGAGACCGGACCTCGACGCCTCGGGCTATTTCCACATGCGAAAGAACTGACAATGTGGTGAAGAGACGCTCGATGATCATCCGGATATAGGGTCGGGCTTCCGGCGATGCGACCAGAACGAAGCGTTCTCCCGCATCGAGATGTTTGCGGATTGCAGTCGTCGCTTCTGTTCCGAATTGTTCCAGCAGTCGAGGATCAATATCGAATTCGGTAACCTCACCCTTTGCATCCCGTTTCAAACTTTGATGGAAAACCAGATCCCAACGATTGCCCAGACGGAGTACGGAAAGCACACTATTATCGGCAAGATCCCCGCAAATCTGCTGCGCCATGCGCATACGCACATGTTCGACGATCATCTCAGAGCGCCGGACATGCGGTGCAACTTCAGCAATGGCTTCAAGGATCAGATTCAGGTTGCGGATCGACACCCGTTCCGAAAGCAAAAGCTTCAAAACCGCCTGCAAACCGGAATAGGAAAGGTTGGCGGGGCAGATATCGTCAAGCAGCTTCTTGTATTCCGGGCCAAGCCGATCAAGCAACGCCCGCATATCTTTGTAGGAGAGCAACTGCGAGAGATTATTACGTACGATCTCGCTGAGATGTGTGAGCAGGACCGAAAGATTATCGACGGTCATATAATTGTCACGCTTGAGTTCAGCTGCGAATGTTTCCGGTACTGAATAAGCCTTCATGCCAAAAGCTGGCTCCCTCACTTCTTCGCCAGGGACATGGGGCGGCGGGCGATCTCCCGGAATGACCAAAATCTCGCCTACACGAAGCTCATGCGAAGCCACCACGGTCCCATGGATCTTGATACGGTAGGTTTTGGGCGGTAGCAGGAAGTCGTCCGTAACCTTGATCTCAGGCACGACGAATCCATACTCCACCGCAAACTTCTTACGCATTTTGTTGACGCGATGCGCCAGCTCCAGTTGCGATGACATCAGCCGCGAGGAGAGCTGCTTGCCAAGGCAAAGTTCAATCTGCGCTGTTTCCAGAGATGCTTTGACGGAATTGCGATCTTCGTCTTCCGCGCTTTTCTGCTTCAATGCCACTTCGGCTTGTGCCGCCGCCGCTACCCGCGCCAGCTTGCGGGGGACAGAGATGCCGAGTGCAGCCATACCGATAGCGAGAACGAAGAACGGGAATGCGGGAAGACCGGGTAGTATGCCCAATACAAAAAGTAGGAGCGCTGCCACGAAAAGCGCTTTTGGATAAGCACCCAACTGTCCAAAGACGGCCTTGTCGGTCGAGCCGCGAGTACCGCCCTTTGAGACCAGAAGGCCCGCTGCAAGAGATACGATGAGTGCTGGTATTTGCGTAACCAGACCATCGCCAACGGACAGCTTTGTGAACACGTCCGCAGCTTCGCTTACTTCCATGCCATGACGGGTTACACCTATAATAATACCGCCGAAAATATTGACTGCCGTGATGATCAAACCGGCAATCGCATCTCCGCGAACAAACTTGGACGCGCCGTCCATCGAACCGAAAAAAGCGCTTTCTTCCTCCAGCTCACGGCGGCGGTGTTGCGCTTCTTTTTCATCAATCAATCCGGAAGACAGGTCAGCATCAATCGCCATCTGCTTGCCGGGGATGGCATCGAGTGTGAAGCGCGCACCAACTTCTGCAATACGCGTCGCGCCCTTGGTGATGACAAGAAAATTGACAATGACCAGAATTGCAAAGACCACCAGACCGATGACGAAATCGCCACCCATGACGAACTGTGAGAAGCCATGAATAACCTGCCCTGCTGCCGCATAGCCTTCGTCGCCGTGAGTGAGGATAACGCGGGTCGTTGCAATGTTGAGCGAGAGTCGCATCATTGTTGCAATTAGCAAAACGGTCGGAAATGCTGAAAAATCAAGCGGCCGCTGTATCCACAGTGATACCATTAAAATCAACACAGAAAGCGCAATCGAAAACGCCAGTCCTATATCGAGGACCATTGGTGAGACCGGCAGGAATAGTACGGTCAGGATGATGACGATTCCGAGCGCCAAACCGACATCACTGCCAGTCAAATAACCTTTGTCACCCAGTCGTTTTACTGCTGCCTGCTGCACGGCATTCTCCTATTGTCGGATAGACAGTAGGGCACGAAGCTTACGCGAAGCCCGCGTGCCGTCGCGTCAGGTCAGAAACCTTTCTCGATCCGCGAATAAGTCAGCAACGTCAGTGTATTGATCTGGGAACCGACAAAAGGGGCGGTGAGAGCAAGCACCGCAAGAATTACCAATATTTTTGGCACGAATGTCAGGGTGATTTCCTGAATCTGCGTCAGCGCCTGAAACAAGGCGATGCCAACGCCAGCCATCATAGCCGCGCCGACCGCTGGGCCCGCCGCAACAATAACCGTCCAAATGGCTTGATTGACAATATCGAGTGCGTCAGCCTCGTTCATGATCAGCTGATGACGATGCCCGGAGTGATGATGAGTTCAGCGCCACCTTTGAGTTTGGCGACCATGCCATCGCTGTAAATGCGCACAGACTCAACCACGCCTGAAACCGTGCCATCCGGGCTGGTTACGGTTCGACCTATGATCCCATCCGCCTGTGAAAGCGACGAGCTTGCAAGCAACTGTTCAAGCTTTGCGTTCATCTGCACAGCCTGCTCAACGCTGGAGAATTGCGCGAGCTGTGTTACCTGCTGTGTGGCATCCATAGGCTTTGTAGGGTCCTGATTTTTCATCTGGGCTACGAGCAATTTCAGAAAGGTCTGATAATCCGCGCCGGCAACAGCTTTTGACGAGTTGTTGGCCTGGTTCGTTTGATCTGTTCCAACGGGAGGAATGCCGGTCATACTGTTGCCTCTGGCCTGTTGCTTTGACTCGTTTTTAAAGAAATTGGGGTGTCGATATTGTCCGACATGATTTGCGCTTCGAGCGCATAAAGCGAGCGGATTGCCTTCAATGCTTCGAAGATGCGGTCATTGCATACGACCTCGTCTATAAGCTTTAGCTCTTTCAACATCTGCGGGTTGGAAAATGTACCAAGCAGCGCCGAAAGCATGCGCTTGAAGGTTCGGTTCGCTTCATCTTTCGCCGATGGGTTGATCAACATGATCTGCGCCGCAAAATAGAGCTGCCTCAATGGCGTCGTTGTCTCATCGGCTTGCAGCACATGACTTTCCAGAAGAAAGCTCACATCATTCATGAATTCGAGCGCTACCTTGCGGTCGGCCCGCAAGACTGCACCGTTCACATATATCTTTTCTCCTGCACGCAAAGAGACTTTCATGGCGTTCAAATCCCGTCGCGGATGGTTCTGGTGATGTCGATGATGCTATTGTAATCAACCGATCTTTCCTGCCGGATCGACTCCAGTTCTTTCAGGATGAATATTCCTATCGATATTAACGATGCGCGCAGTTCCTGTGGCAGCTGATTTGCCGGGTCGCCCAGATCTTCAATCACAATCATCCACAACTGTGATGTGAAATGGACAGCCTCGATCCCCTTGAATGAATAGCCACCCTCATCCCGTGCCGCTTCAAGCATTACGATCGATTGATCGAACAATGACCGCTCGCGCTCTTTGGCACTCGTCGCGCCATCATTTATAATATCATCGTATCGAGCCTGGTACATTGTCTTCTCAAGGTTTCGATGCATGCGGAGTGCATGCATGGTCAGTCTATTTCAGATAGTTCAGCAAGCTCAGGCTTTGCATCTTCACCGTCAGAGCATAGGATGCGTCAATCTGCGTCCGCAGCGCTTCCACTCTGTTGGCCGCTTCATACGGGTCCACCCCCTCGAGGCCGATGACCGAGCTGTTCAGCACCTTCAGCTGCACTTCCAGGCGATCCGTCGCGTCCTTCGTCCGTGCCTGAGCAGTTCCTAGAACGGATTGTACGCCTGGAAGCGTTGCATTGGCCTCGGTCGTGGTCTCGATTGCCTTCACTATCACGGTGTCAAAAGCGCCTTGGCTCAAACCAATATTGGCGAACTCGGCAACCATCGTGTAGCTCATCATCATTTTTCGGAAGCCGGCATTATTGGCACTTACCGAAGTCTCGGCCAGTTCCGTCGGAGCAATTCGGCTTTTTATGAGCGTATCGGAGGCCGATGACCAATTGTCAGACCATGAACCTGCATCAAATTCCGATGCAAATGGCCCATCCAGGAAGACCTTCATGTCATTCGCAGTGATGGTCGAAACCTGCGGATCGGTAACAGAAAACCCGAAATGGTCTTCAAAGGATTGCAGAACTGCAGCACGTGCCGGATTGCCTGCCGCATCATAATCGCCAAGCGGCTTCACATCAGTGTTGACGCCTGCAAAAACATACTCGCCATTGAAACTGGTATTGATGAGCGATGTTGCAGTCTGCAGCAATCCTTTTGCAGCGTTTGCTGCAACCTCATGACCTTGCCCGCTGCCGCGCATGGCAATGATTGTTCCCAGAAAATCCTGAGAGCCTTTAACAGCATTGCTCAACGCATTCTGGGATGTGGTCATCCGTTCAGCCAGCAACTTATTCGAATCCGTCAGCACGGAAAGCCGGTCATGTTCCTTACGCAAAGACAAGGATTGTCCGGTACGGCTCCCGAGCGCGAGGCCAGTGTCGAAAACGAAACCGGTCGTGGCTTCCTGCTGCGCCTTGACCAGATCAGCCTGTGCCTTGGAGATTATGCTCCGGGTGGCATTTGCAAGCACGAATGAAGAAACTGTTTGTGTTTTCATATTATGACGCCGCCCGGAAGAGTTCTTGGAACATGGCGTCAACCGTAGACAATATACGGGCTGACGCCTGATAGGAGTGTTCGAGGTCGAGCAGCGATTGCATCTCCGTATCAATGTTCACACCACTTACATTGGATATCGCATCACTCGCTCTGGTAGACAGAATCTTGTTGTAATCATTTGTATCCGTCACGGACTTGCGCTTTTCTTCAAGCGAACTGATTGAAGCCGCTGCGAAGTCTAACAGGCTCTTATTGTTACCAACGGCCGCGTCCGCATCGTACGTACGCGGTTCTCCAATGGCTCCAATCAGACTTTGCAGGCGATCTGAATAACCAGCCGATCCATCCGGATTCTGGACATAAGGCGTTCCCGCAGGACCACCGTCACGCAACCGCGCAGGATTACCGCCCTCAGACAGAATGTAAGCTGATGAGACCTTGAGAGATCCCGCGATTCCGGGAAGAATCGTGGCATCCGTTGGCATTGCCGGTGCGCCCGAATAAGTAAACAGGCCAGGAACGGTTGGCACGCCGGTGCCCTTTTCCGCGAACATACTGACGAGGCTGCGGGCGATTTCATCGAGCTGTTTCTGATAAGCCGGTGCGGTTTGATCTCGCACTTGCAACAAACCGCTCAGTCGCCCTGTTCCATAGGGCTGGTCGAAGGTGCCATGTGATAACGGCACGCCATCAACATACACCTCATTGCCGCTCGTACCGGCACTGAAAGCACTTGTTGGAACGAAAGTCACCGAGCGGGCGGATTTCTCAAACAGGGTCACCCCGGACTCGGCAAAAATGATTATATCATTGTCATCGCGCTTCAACGTCGTGATGCCAATCTCACTGGATATCTGCTTCAGCAATCCATCACGCTCATCAAGATCGTCCGAAACGTCGGCACCTGCTCTTGTGCCGCTGACGACGCGATTATTGACGGCTTCGAACTTTGCCAGAAGCGTGTTGATGTTATTGACGGAGTCCGCGATGTCATTATCCGCGTCCTGCCGTAGTTTCTGCGTTTCCTCGGTGCCCCGGTTGAGCGCATTGGCGAGAGAAACAGCCTTCGAAACAGTGGACTCACCGACCGATGTGTTACCTGGCTGCGAAGCATATAGCTGCAGTGAATCACGCAAATCACCAAGAAGCGCTCGCGGCGAATCCGAAGCACTATTGGCCGAGTAAATGCCTGAAAGACGGTCAAGGCCGCCCTTCAGCGTGTCGGAAGCTCCGAGGAAGCTGTTGGCTTCCACGAACTTGGAAAGAAGGGCCTCGTCCGCCGAGCGCTTTACCGACAGATAGGTCAAGCCACCTGCTCCGCTGACCACGGAACCTATGCGCCGTGTGAAATTCGGATCGTTGGCCCCCGCAATATTGCGGGAGACCACCGCGGTCTGCTTCGACACGGTATTGAGAGCACTCTGAGCAGTAAGGAGCGCCGAGGTTAGTGACATGCCCTTTGTCCAATTCCCATTCTAAGTTCAGCTATCGTTTCAGATTGACCAGCACATCCATCAAATCAGCGCCGGTCTGGAATACTTTGGAATTCGCCGTGTAGTTTCTCTGCGCTTCGATCATCTCGGTCAGATCCTGCGCAATATCCGCATTGGATTCCTCAAGAGCTTCCGAGGTGATGCTGCCAAAACTTCCCTTGCCCGCAAAGCCAACCTGAACCTCACCGGAATTGGCACTGGTCGAGAATACGTTTCCTGACAAGACCTGAAGATTGTCCGGACTTGGCACGTCTGCCAGCGCGATCTGGTAGATCGGTCGGGTCGTACCATTCTTGTAATTGGCCACTACAACGCCGTCGGCACCGATCGTCACATCTTCAATCGGGCTTGGTGAGTTGCCGTCGATCTTCACCTGAATCGGATTGTAATCACCGGCCAATTGTTTGGTGCCGGAAAAATCGATCTCAAGCTGCTGACCATTCGGAATCGCGACCGAAATGGACTTGTCTGCTGAGATCAGCTTACCGGTTACGGCATCGAAATCGAAGGTCTCCGTCGTCATCGGTGTTGGCGGCGTATAAGGGAAACCACCGGATGCTGAAGCATTTGCCTTGTCGTAGACTGCGGCTTCCCATTGGTTGTCAGCCGTCTTGGTGTAGTAGATGTCCAGCACGACGACATTGCCAAGATTGTCATAGGTTTGAACCGATGACTTGGCGGTGAATTGTGCGGTAGCTGTTGTGTTCGCAGGCGGCCGGTCGGCGGCAGGAATAATCTCCGCACCTGCCGGCAAATTCGCTGTAAAGACACCCTTGCGGCTTGGATCGGCAATCAGATCGTTCTGCGAGAGGTTGATCTTCTCCAGCCCCTGATAACCATTGGCAACAGGATTTACATTTCCGTTCGTGATGGGATAGCCCATCAGATAAAAGCCAGCGGTATTGACCAGATTTCCTGCGGAATCAGGAACGAATGAACCGGCACGCGTCAAATAGGGGGTTCCGTTGGCATTGCTGACAATAAAGAAACCCCTGCCCTTCAAGGCAAGATCGGTCGAAGATGTTGTAAACCGTAGCGGACCATCATCAGAAATGTGATGGCGCACAGAAGTCTCGACACCACCAGAATTGTAGGAGCCACCGGAACTGGGCAGAACCAACGACGAAAACTCTGTGCTCGCCCGCTTGTAACCGGTAGTGCTCGAATTGGCGATGTTCTCGGATACTGTAGACAGGCGGTTAGCCTGACCGTTCATACCTGACACGCCGGTCCGCATCATTCCGTAAAGGCTCATTTCCGTCTCCTAAAGCGCGATTCAGTCCAGAATCGTTATGCCTCGATACTTGCGCGAAGCTGACGTCGGGATTTACTGAAATAACGCTGAACAATTTCGATTGATCAGGGCAAGCGGCAACCGCTGGTCCTCAGTCGAGATTTATGCAATAGCCAAGGAAGCGTTTGGAATCGATTGGGTCGAATCCCATCTGTTCACGCAGCTTCTTCCGCAACTTGCTGATGTGGCTCTCAACAACACTCTCTTCGACCTCACTGTCGAAAATTCCATAGATCGCATTGAATATCTGAGTCTTGTTCAAGCGTCGTCCGCGATTGGCAATCAGATATTCAAGGATGCGGCGCTCCCGGCGTGGCAGTGAAAAATCAACGCCGTTTATCTGCGGATCGCGGCCATCCGAAAAAATCCGGATCGGACCGATCTGCGTTCCGCTGCTGCCATTGCCGTAACGTCGGCGAATTGCATTTATGCGGGCCAGAATCTCACGGACATGCATTGGCTTGCGCACGACATCATCGACACCTGCCTGGAAAAGCTCCAGTGTGTTCTCCAGCGATTGGGTGTCGTTGACGGCAATTACAGGTGCCGAACAACGTTCACGAATTTTGTGTGGAAACTGGCTGCGGTTGGCACATTCTCCTATGAGAAACGCCTCCACTGCCATGATATCGTGCTCCTGAACGGTGGCTACCCACTCGCCAAAATCGTTAGGAGAAAAACCGGTTGTCGTTATGCCCTCACGGGCGAACCACGCAGAATACCCACTCGTCACCAGACTTCGTTCGTCGACGACTACAATCACAACCCCACCTTCCGAATCAGTAACTTACCCCAAGCTAGTCACACGTAGCGGGGGGAACGAGTCGTCGACAATCCCCAACTAATTGTTCCTAATTAATTGGGAGTCGGAAAGGGCTGGGGCAATTGCTGATCGGGAGGGCAAATGTCAGTTTAATGACTGCGGCAAACCTGACCCAATACATTTAACAAATTACAACCAAGAACTAAAATTCACGTTTTATTACCGTGTATTAAAGCGGTCACTTATTGCAAAAGATACGGGCCTTGGATGTCCAGTTTCCAAAGCCGCTAGCGATCATATTTTCCATTACCCGGCAAACATATTTTTTCTGCGCAGGGTCATTGTTGGGACCCGCGTGATATCTGGCGACCGCCATGGTCCAGCTGCCTTCACGTTTGTAGAGCTGTTTAAGAAAGTACGCAGCGTATTCTACGTTGGTAGCTGGATCGAGCATCCGGCTTACCGAGGCAAAGTTGCGCCCATGAAAATAGTGATTGATCTGCATGCAGCCGAGGTCGATCAACTTTGCTCCCTGCAATTGTGCTTCCTCAAACTTTGCGATTGCCGCCGTAGCCGATGGCGTGAAAACTGCACGACCTTCGATATTCAATGCATAGGGCTGAAGAGAGCTTTTCCTGCCGGTTTCCGTCAAGCCCACCGCATAAAGAATGCCAATAGGAATATCGTACTTTATTGAAGCGCTGTGCATCTGCCGCTCGCAGGCGTTGTCAGCATAGGCAAGCTGGCACATCAGAAAGTTAGACAACAAGCCCGCGAGAAGAGCTACTCTGAACGTCTGTTTTTGCCAGCTTTTCGATTTTATCATCCGGCGCGGCTTCCCCGAAAAATTGTTGCTCGGCAGAACGGTCTCGTGGTGTATTCTGGAAACCTGATTGCCCTTGGTTGTTACCTCGAGCACCCATCTGCTGATCTTGCGCGCCCGGGTTATGCTGCCCGGTCTGATTAGCGCTGGAACCTGTCGTGGAGCGATCTACAACAGATATTGTCACGGTGGATACATCGTCCGTAACACCGGCCCGGTGTAATGCCTTGCCTAGCGCTTCACGATCATTTGAAAGGTGCTCTGCCATCGCCGTAGTCGCCGCATCAATCTGTATATGCATCCCACCTGATGTCAGGCGCAGGCGCGCAGTTACAGCGCCAAGTTCTACAGGCTGCAGTTGGATTACCAGCGTTCTCGCTGCCCCCACAGTCCGATCAGACACGACCTGAATATCTGTAATTGCCGGGCGACTGGCGGAATTGGCAACAAATGCAATGTTTGCGATGGATTGTTTCGTAGCTTGCGGCAGTGAAGCAGCGTTCGGTAAAGGCACATCCTTATCTGCAACATTGATGACTTCTTGGGGGGCAGCAACGGGTTTCGAATCGGGTGTCTCGGATTTCATCTCAACAGCAGAAGCGGTCAGCGCAAGAGTGCCAGCCTCTTGATGCAGTGCAGTCTTTTGAAGTTGGACCTGAGATTCAGGCACAGCCTGTGTTTGTGCGGGAATGGACAATATCCAAGGACCGGAGAGCTTAGCGGGACGCTCGTCGGCTTTTACCGGCGCGCGCTTTTGCTCTTGAGGCACGGTTGCAGCAACCTGAACCTCTTGTCGGAGATCTTCGCCGGGGACAGCAGGTTCGGCTTCGCCGGAAGTAGTTACAGAAATTATTGCGGTTGTCGGCTCACCTTTTGCAGCCCCGGCAAGCGCTTCTTCACCATGCTGCCGCCTATCGAGCATTTGCTCTAGTGCAATAATTGGCTGCGTGAAAAGTCCTTGCTCAGCAGGCTTAGAGTTTTGCTCGTCCTGACCACGAGGATCGGCAGCCCCTGCAATCTCTTCATCGCTTTCATTGTGTTTTGCATCGGTTTTCTGCTTCGTCGTGACGGCTTTCAAAAGCACCCCAAAATCCGCTGCCGTCTCCTTGTTATCCGGTATTCCTTTTAGGTCTCCCAGCACATCCTCCTTGCCTGCAGAACGGATAAGGGCCTGAAATTTCAGCTTGAAAGGCATGTTCGTTCCGATCGTCATTTCCCGGCCTTTCCCAGAATCGCATCGATCGCGTCGAGCTTCTTCCGCGTTTCTGTAATCATTGCATCTTCGGTATCGATAACGGGCGGTGGGTTTATTTTTTGTGGTGGCCGTGTCGAAATCTCCGATACCGGGCTCGCTTGAGGCTCGGCAGTGACAGGCATCACTTCGGGCTGCGCGGTTATCTTTCCGGCCATGGCGGTTGCAGCTTCAAGCAATTTTAGGTCCCGGCCGTGCAGGCGATCTTTGGGCAGATTGGATAATATTCTACTGGCTTCTCCGGTCTCGTCGGAGCCGACATTGCTCACCGCCAGATAGAGCTTTGCCTGCGTATCGTCAGCTTTAAGCGTGGCAGCCAGTTCCGCCGCTTCTTCTGACGCAAACCGGGCTCGTGCCAAATCGCCATTGACAATCGATCCACGGGCAATGCGAAGGTAGAATGGCATGCGTGCTCCGGGCCAGGCCAATGCCGCCAGTTCTCTGATCTCTTCGTCGCTCACCTTGCCCTTCAGCTTTAACAAAGCGTCGACAAGCTGGCGGAAAAAGTCTTCCGAGTAGGGTGACCGCTCAAAACGTTGCAGATAGTTTCTGGCCAGACTGATTAGTTTGCCTTTTTCGCCAATATCTGCCGCAATACTGAGGCCTCGTCGCAGCGCAGCTTCTTCAAGCAAGGTTCCGGGCGCATTCAGGCGTATATAATCAAGCCGCTTTAGCGCTGTAATTGCGTCGATCGAAGCAAGTTGGGATGCCGTTACAAGATAGATGGAAGCGTTCAATTCAGTCGGCAAATTCGGCGGCAGTTCCTGAAAACTCTCAACGATGCGCAATGCGTCGCCATCGGCATAAGCCAATGAACCGGCAATAAGTTTGGGATCAACCTGATCCGGTTTCAGCGTCGCTATGATGCCCCGTACGACGTCAGGATTACCGCCGTTGAGCAGATAGATGAAAAGTGCATAAGCGTTGGCCGGTTTGTCCCAAGCATCCGGTTTCGCCTCTTTGAACTGCCGCGAAATATGAGCCAGTACGCGGTTGAGCATTGGCAGGGCCTCCGGCTTTCCAGATGCAACCTGATCCTGCAACATGCGCATTGACCGCACCAGAAGGTAGGGTTCAGGCGGCGGCATGTCAGCCCACACTTGAGCTTGCGGGAAGCCGAACAGTCCCAGCATCAACAGAAAGAGATATCGCCGGGCTCTCATCTGCCAGCCGTTTTAAGAAAGATATCAATTCGCCGGTTCTGAGCGGCAAAAGGGTCAGAAGCGATCTTCGGATCACGATCCGCATAGCCGTCAATTCGAAGAATGCGTTTCGCATCCAGACCGCCCCGCGTCAGCATGTAATAAGCCATATGGGCACGCGCCGACGATAGGCGCCAATTATCGTAGCTGTCACTCTTGAACGGACGCGCGTCCGTGTGCCCGCTGATAACCACGTCGCCCTTACGGGAAGCGATGATCTTGCCAATCTCATCGAGAACCTGCACCACACGTTTGTCCGGCTTTGCCGAACCTATGGCAAACATGCCGTAATCAACTTTGTCGGTAAGCTGGATCATGACGCCCTCATCCGTCGGGACGACAGTCACCTCAGGCGCGTTCTTCTCATTTGCAACGCCAGTTTTTGCGATCTCTGCAGCAAGCTTCTGGGCAATCTCGGTCTGGCTAATGTCCAGCTTGCCTTCTTTGCCTTCCCGACCGGCAAGTTGCTTGTCTTCAGCAGTCTTGGCGGCTGGCTCCGGCTTTATATCGCCCGCATTGATGCGTAGTTCCAGCGACGCCTGTTCGACCTTGGCCAGCTCATCTTTTTTGTCACCTTTTTTGACGCTTGCACTCTTCTCATAAGACGGCGGCGGAACAGGCGGGCTGTCAGTCAGCGGAAAAATTTCTTCGTCTACGCGATCAGTCCAGTAGTTGGGATTGAACGGATCACGATAGGCCTCACCACCCTCTGCCCCGGTCAATGGTCCTGCACGGTTTATGCCACCCGCACCTGCAACAGAACGGTTTTGAAGTACACCTGAATCTGTAGCGATTTCTGCCAGCACTGCATATGGATCCTTGAATATCTGCCGCTCTTCCCGCTCCGGTTGAGTCTCGGCTTCACGGTCATTCCTAGAACTTTTTGTCTCTGCATCGGTGGAATCCGGACGCTCAAAACGAACCTTGCCTTTTTCTTCGTCTGAATCCTGAATACCCTTGGGTCTTGCGTTGCGATCCATCAGTTTTACAGGATTGAAGTAGCTTGCAACGGCGGCTTTCGTCTCTTCATTGGCTGCATTGATCAGCCACATGACGAGAAAGAAAGCCATCATAGCCGTCATGAAATCCGCGTAAGCGATTTTCCACACACCACCATGATGGCTGTCCTCGCCATCACCCCGGCCGCGACGGACAATGACAATCTCGCGATGTGTCTCCGGATCAATATTCATCGAACGTGATCCCTCAAACTGTCGATCAAATGACCAAGCCGCGTTTCAACGACCGTATTGTCGAGCCGCAAAGACAGCTCCGCCTGATCTGCCTCGATCAATGTGAAGCGCATGGGATCAAAGTCAGTCCGATTGCGAAACGCATCGAGAAGATGTCTTGGACCGCTAATGTTGGCAGTGATTGCCTCCAGGCCTTTGGTCAATTGCTCTATCTCGGTTGCGAACGCCTGCACCGCATGTTCCCGCATATTGTTCTCGACCAGCGGTAAGATGACCGCTGCAAGAGAGCCGGAAAGATCGGAAGCAATCGCCTTCAAACCTTCATCCATCTGCGCTGAGATACGGGCGCCTGTCTGTTCGAGAAAAGTCACCTCGGCTCCAGCAAGCTGCTCCTGGAACTCCCGCTCCAGCCTCACCTTTTCAGCCTCGAACAGAACTGAAGCTTCAGTCTGACCAGACTCTCGTCCTGCGGCAAAGGCTTCCTTGATCTTAAGCTCGTAGTCGATCAGCTCGACAACCTCTTCAGGAACATCGTCGGCGTCCGGTATAATTGTAATGCGCTCGCCGGGCGCGGTAAAAACTGTCACCCTGTCAGCAGGCACATGTTTGGGCGTAAAATCCGTCAGCATGCTGGCGATTGATCTGGTTTGGGTTGCAGTCATGCTGCTTCATGCACCCATTGCTTGAGGATGGCAGCAACGCGTTCTTCATCCATGTCGATCATCTGCTCCAGCCTGTTCTGAGCGGGAACACGCATACGCCGCCTGAGTTCGCTGAGATCGTCGTAAGGCACACTCTGCTCCGTATTCGCTGTGGCCAAGGTGGGAAGATTTGCTGCGGGAGCCAATCCCGGCATTGTAAACGCTGGCTCTTCCGCAAGTTGCAAAGCAGTCTGTTGATTGCTCATTTCACGCATCAACGGGCGCACGCCAAACCAGAGCACCAGCCCCACTGCTGCAATCAGCGCCGCCGCATTGATAAGCGTACCTGTCTGCCGGAAGATCATTTCTGAGATTGGCGTTGATGTTGGTTGTAGCTGCTCGTCAGCTGTTTCCATGAAGTTGACGGCTGTAACATTGATAACGTCACCCCGCTTAGTATCCAGCCCGGCCGCCGTTGCTACCAATTGCGTGATCTTCGCGATTTGCTGGTCCACGAAATTGGCCGGCGGTGGCGTTTCACCGGCTGTAGCCAACAGTCGTGCCTGATCAACAACCACTGCAATCGACAGTCGCTTGATTTGATAGCTGTCGCTTGTCGTCGTAACCGTCTTCGAGCTTAGTTCGTAGTTAGTGAGTTCCTCGCGCTTATCAGTTTTTTCCGTAGCGCTATCACCGTTCCTGCTGGCGATCTCTTCCTGTGGAATGTTTTGTTCTACACCTGTTGCATTGTCACTGGTGGAGTTTTTCGAATCGCCGCTCTCGCGCACGACACGAACAGAACGCTCAACGCGGGATTCGGGATCAAAAACAGTCTCATTGGTCTGTCGTCGGTCCGTATCGAGCGCCACCTGAACACTGGTCTGAAAATGTCCGATACCCAGATATGGCGCAAGCGCCTTACGGATGTTCTCATCGACAGAGGAGGAAACATTCTGCTCAAGCGTAGCAGACATAACGGCGCCGGCATTGGTACCATCATCTTTCGAAGCGAGCAGCCGGCCGTTGGTATCGAGGATCGTTACTTCCGAGGCTGTCAGTTGGGGGACGGCTGCGGCAACAAGCTGGCGTATTGACTGGGCTGATTCGATGGCAAAATCGCCCTCGGTGCGGATGACAACCGAAGCGGAAGGAGCCTGATCGCCGCGGCGGAAACTGCCCTTTTCCGGCAGAACGATGTGTACACGCGAAGCCTTGATGCCCCGGATCGCCTGAATGGTTCGTGATATCTCGCCTTCCAGCGCACGAACGCGCGTGATTTCCTGCATGAAGGACGTCAGGCCAAGCGAACCCATATTGTCGAAAAGCTCGTAACCGGCGTTATTGCTCGTCGGCAGGCCCTTCTCGGCAAGATACATGCGGGCTTTGTCTGCCTTTCCAAATGGCACCAGAACCGATGTTCCATCGGATTTAACGTCGAACGGTATACCAGCTTCACCCAATGCCATGCCCATACGATTGATGTCATCGCGGCTCAGGCCGACATAAAGTGTCTCATATTGCGGGCGGTTGAGATAAAAACTCGATATGAGAATGGCGGCGAAGAGTGTTACGCCAACAATGCCAAGCGCAATAAGCCGCCGGGCTCCAAGCTTCTTTAACGCTGCACCCAGCTGCTCTAAAGTCTGTCTTACGTTCTTTTCCATCAATTCCCACCGCAACGCCGTGCAGGGACAATAGATGCTGAAGCTTGCGCGAAGTTAGAGCGGCGCAGCTCGTAACCATTTCAGACAATAAAAAAGGCCACGCGGGATGCGTGGCCAATTTAATTTTTGCAGAATTATTCTTATTAGCGGAAAAGCGACAGGATGTTCTGGTTACCAGAATTGGCAATCGATAGAGCCTGCACACCCAGCTGCTGCTGAACCTGGAGAGCTGACAAACGAGCTGACTCCTTGTTCATGTCGGCGTCAACCATGGCACCAACACCCCGATCAATTGCATCGGAAAGGTTACTGATGAAAGTGGTCTGCAGATCGACGCGAGTCTTGGCAGCGCCCAATGCAGCTGCACCAGTAGCAAGACCCTTGGCAGCCGTTTCAATGCCTGTCAGCATCTGATCGAGTTGGGCATTGGTTGATGTCGATACATCGAGATCCAATACCGAAACCGTATTGACGTCTGCGCCGGTGAAAACCTTGTCGAGGATACCACCTTTTGCAGCAGTCGAATCGATCACATTGATAGACTTCAGATCAACGTCGATGGTACCTGTCGTGATCTCGCCTGTCGCAGAACGGTTGTAGGAAGCAACGATGCTCAATGTGGAGTCTGCACCAGCCGCAGCAGCGGAGTCAGTGCTCAGCAGATTCGCACCTGCATAGGATGCGCCGCCGATGCTGGTTTTCAGATGTGACTGTAGTGCCGAGATTTCCGTCTGAATCTTGGCTTTGTCGTCGTCGCTGGCGTTTTTCGCTGCCAGAACTTTTTGCTTGATCTGGTCGACAACGGATACAGCATCCTTGATAGCCGTATAGGCTGTATCAACCTTGCCGCCACCAAGACCAAGAGCACTGGTGATCGTGTCGTTTGCCTTGTTGTCCGAACGCATTGTTGTCGCGATTGACCAATATGCAGCGTTGTCTGAAGCTTCCGCAACTTTCATACCCGTTGCAATACGGTTCTGAGTTGTAGCGAGATTTTTGTTGGTTACAGAAAGTGTCTGCAGCGCTGTCATTGCTGACGCGTTTGTAAGAATGCTAGCCATAGGATGAAGTCCCTGATGAGATACTGTTTGGGACATACCGGATCGACCGGTATAACGGAGCGGCATCATGCCTATTGTCGTAGCGACAACCCGTCATGTTCGTGATAAGTAAGCCAAAAGTATTACGGTTTCAATAACGCTCATGATTAATTTTTCCAAACTGGTTAGCACCTCAATATCCGGCTAAGAATACGACCTGATGAGACTGCCGACGAGAATGTTCCATCCATCAATCAATACAAAGAAAAGTATCTTGAACGGCAGCGAAAGCACTGTTGGCGGCAGCATCATCATGCCCATGGACATCGTCAGGGTAGCAACAATCAGATCGATTACCAGAAACGGCAGAACGATCAGAAAACCGATTTCAAATCCACGGCGCAGTTCGGAAATCATGAAGGCTGGCACGAGAATGCGCAGATCGACGACTTGATCCGCTTGTGTCCGAAAAGATTCGTCAGCCAGATCCTCGAACAATCGCAAATCCTTGTCGCGGACCTGCCGCAGCATGAATTCGCGAAAAGGCGTGGTAATCTCGTTGATTGCCACATCCTGAGTGATCTGATTATTGACCAGTGGCTGCACGCCATTTTGCCAGGCCCGGTCAAACACTGGCGCCATTACATAGAACGTCATGAACAATGCGAGACTGATCATCACCAGATTGGCCGGAGTTGTCTGCAACCCCAGCCCGGCACGCAGCATGGAAAACGCTATGGCGAACCGGGTAAAGCTGGTGACCATAATCAGGATGCCGGGCGCTATTGACAGAACAGTCAAGGCTGCCAGCATCTGTATGATCTGACCGCTCGACGATGCACTACCTTGCGGTATCAATCCTTCCAGCAAGGAGGCTTGCTGGGCCATCGCAGTTCCACCAAGGCCGAACGTGAACACGACGAAAAGCACCGGTGTCAGAAGACGTCTATTCATTCCATCACCAGCGCCCAGATATAAACTTTATCGACCTTGCCCTCTGTGCGCATGCGGGCGCGTTCCTGCAGGTCCATTCTCAGATATTCAAGCCCGGCTGCCCCACGCAGCTGCATCAGATTTACCGTGCGGAGAAACGCCATGAAATCGCTGGCGACTGCCGCAGTCAGTTCATCCGAAATTGTTTCGCCAGGCCTGACGATTAAACCGGCCTCAAGCCTGATCCAGACATCCTGCGGAATTTTGACGTTCGTCAGAATCGGCTTCAGCGCAACGACGGCACCTGCCGGCATTTTTTCTGTTGGGGGTGCTTTTTCACCATCAGAGGCAGTAGCAGTATCCGGCGTTGCAAGGCCAAGCTGGCCACCAAGAAACCAGCCCCCCGCACCTGCAATGAGTGTCAGGACGACGACGACAATTGCCAAGGCGGCCATGGAGGGTGCCTTGCGAGCTTGACCGGTGTCTTCTGTAACAGCGCTCATTATCGGGCCTTAGATCGGAGAGACCGCATCAAGGACCTGCTGGCCCCATGGCGGCTGTTGCACTTCGCTCTGACGGCCGCGGCCACCGTAGGAAATGCGGGCTTCTGCAATCTTCTCGTAGGAAATCGTATTGTATCCGGAAATATCTCGCGGCCGCACCACCCCGGCAACGTTGAGCACACGAAGCTCATTATTGACTCGAATCTCCTGCGATCCCCGTATGATCAGATTTCCATTCGGCAGAATGTCGGTGACAATTGCTGCAACCGAAAGATCAATTTTCTCTGACCTTTCAATCTTGCCCTCACCCTTGGTGCGGCTGTCCGAATCATAGTCGAGATTGCCGCCGATATTACTCACCGAAATGCCACTGCCGCCCAAATCTGCCTTGGCACCGTAAATGCCTGAGGCGACACGTGAGCGGTCAGATTTATTATCGAGCTTTGCCCGCTCATCAATCGAGATAACGACTGTCAGCACATCGCCGGGATTAGTGGCACGGGGATCGCGAAAAAAGCTCGCCTGCCTGTCCTGCCAGAGAGAATATTTCTGGGGGCGTGGTTGGGTGGGGTAGTTGGATGGATCACTGACTGTGAAGTTGTGACCAACGCCGGTACCAACAGGCGTCATCTCCGGTGGGCGGTTGAAATCACGCGGATTCATTGCGCAACCTGAAAGGAGAAGTACGCTTGCGAAAGCCATTGGCATTGCCGCTTTTTTCATTGCGCGGTTCTTTCTTTTGTCGTCACAACCCGCGAACCAACGATCACCCGAGCGAGTTTGGATGATTTTTCGGGGGGCATTTCATTGAGAATAACACTCGAAACCCGAGGGTTGAGCTTTAACAGGAGAGCAGCCGCAGCCTCGTCCCCCAGCAACGCCATTTGTGCTGCGGCTGCATCGGGCCGCATCTTGGATATGATCCCGACGAGCGAATCTTCAGCCTTGTCGATGAATTCATCGCGCCGCTTCAACCAGACCTCATATTCCTGACGCTTGGCATCAAGGAGTTCGATCCGGCTGTCTATATCTTCGCGAAGCTGCTGAAGTTCACGTGTCTGCATCGCATAGCGGGCATCGGCAGCTTTATCAGTAATGTTGGTGCAGTAGCGATCAATTTCCTGTCCGGCATCATCCGGCGCTTTGGCCGTTTCTTGCGAAAAGCCGTAGGCCGCTGGCAGTAGCAGAGCCAGCGCAAAAGCGAGGACTGCAATGAACGACCGGAGAAATCGCACGGACATACTCATTGGACCACCAACTCGGCATGGAGTGCGCCAGCCGTCTTGATGCCTTGCAGGATTGCGATAATACCTTGGGGCTTCACGCCGATCTGGTTTAATCCCTTGACGAGATTTTCCAGGTCCGTACCACCAAGCATCCCGATTTTTGACGCCTGATTGACGTCAATCTCAGTGTTTGGCTCTACAGCGGTTTCACCATCTGAAAATGGCTCTGGTTGCACGATTGTCGGCCTCTCGGTGACCCGAACGGACAGGCTGCCATGGCTGATGGCAACACGCGATATGCGTACCTTCTCTCCAATGACGACTGTACCTGTGCGCTCATCGACAACCACACGGGCAACTTCATCTGTGACAACTGGCAAGCCTTCAATTTCAGCAAGAAAGCGTGTTGCTGAAATATTGGCAGGCTTACGCAGACGGATGGACTTTGAATCCCGTTCCTTGGCGACAGCCTGCTTGTAACGGCGTTTGGCAAAGGCATTGATCGTATCGGTAATACGCACAGCCGTTGTGAAATCCGGCTCGCGCAGTTCAACGACCAATTCATCATGACCAAAATTGCCGGTGACTTCCTTCTCGACCAGCGCGCCATTGGGAATACGTCCACTTGTTGGCACGCCTTGCGTTACAGTTTCCGCCTGACCTGACGCCGTGAAGCCGGAAACGATCATGTTGCCTTGAGCGACCGCATAGGTTTGGCCATCCGCCGCCGCCAAGGGCGTCATGACAAGCGTACCACCAGCCAGTGACGTCGCATCCCCGAGCGAGGATACGGTGATGTCGATCCGAGAACCACGTCCGGCAAATGGTGGCAGATTGGCGGTCACGATTACGGCAGCAATATTCTTTGTACGGGACGCTCCGGCAGGTGGACTTATACCCAGATTATCCAACATGGCGCGCATGGATTGCTCGGTGAATGGCGCGCTGCGCAAACTGTCACCTGTACCGTTCAAGCCAATAACAAGACCGTAGCCGACAAGCTGGTTTTCGCGCACACCCTGAATATTGGCGATGTCCTTCAAGCGGGCAATTGCTCCGCCTTCACCCAGCTGCGATGAAGCACCGCCCCAGCGACCATCATCCAGTTCTTTCTGAAACGCTGCACGCGCCTGCGCCGGTGTTCTATAGTCCTTGGCATTGGCCGAAGGCTCGGCCGCAATGGCTGCAGAAGAAGCCGTGAGCACGAAGCCAAGAAATACAGTGATGGCAAACCTTAGCCTCATTGCATACCGACCTGAATGCTACCATTGGCGAGCACCGTTCCGGTCACGATAATGCCGCTATCAATGTTGCGCACCTTGACGAAATCGCCTGAACGACCCGACTCCATTGGGATACCTTTGGCGGTGATGACCAGCATACCAGTATCGTAGATAATCGGAACCGCGACACCGCGCTGAATAAGGTCCGGCTCGTTCACGGCTGTCACCAGAATGGGTTGCCCGGGAAGAAGTGTCTTGCGCGCAACCTTGCCGACGAGTTGATCCACGGACAGTACGTAGCTGCCTGCGGCGCTCGCCTTGATCGTGAACATCTTCTCCTGCAAGCCATTGCTGCCTATAGCCTGTCCGGGGTAGATGATCTGGGATGGAACGATGAAAGCAATGCGGTCTGCAGCAGCTGCCGACACAACGAGACATGCAGCAATGAAAGTGCATACCCGTAAAAGATTCCTCATCGTTCCAAATCCCGCCATCATATTCCTCAGCGTAAGTTCTTCGAAACGACCGAAGCCATTTCGTCGGCAGCCTGAATGACCTTGGAATTCATCTCATAGGCACGCTGCGCCGTGATGAGGTCTGTGATTTCCTTGACCGGATCGACGTTCGAGCTTTCGAGGTAATTCTGCTTCAACGTTGCAAAGCCCGGATCGCCCGGAACACCGACAACCGGGTCACCCGAGGCATCGCTCTGGCGGAAAAGGTTATTTCCAAGTGGCTCCAGTCCGGCTTCGTTGGCGAAATTGGCAATCTGCAACTGTCCGAGATTAACCAGCTGGGTCTGATCCGCCATCTTGGCGAACACTTGACCACTCTCGGTAATCTTGACCTCAATCGCATCAGTGGGGACAACAATGTTCGGTTCGACGAGATTGCCGTCAAGGGTGACAAGCTGCCCTGTGCCATTGATGTTGAATGCACCAGCGCGGCTATACAATGTATCTCCGGCCGGGTTTTGAATCTGGAACCAGCCGCGACCCACGAGCGCTACGTCATATGGGTTGCCCGTCTGGTTAAGCGGCCCCTGTATATGCAGGTTTCTCACCGCAGCGGTCTGCACCCCAAGCCCTACCATAGCGCCTTCAGGTACTATGCTCTGGTTCGCAGCGTTAGGCACGCCAGCTGTCCGTTCTGCCTGATAAAGCAAATCGGAAAACTCAGCCTTTGCTCGCTTATATCCGGTCGTGTTGATATTGGCGATGTTGTTCGCAATGACTTCCAGATTGAGCTGTTGGGCATTCATGCCGGTAGCTGCGATAGTGAGGGCTTTCATTGGGATTCCTTATCCAGCTAAATCGGCATGCGGCTGATTTCGAGGTAGGCTTGGACGATCTTGTCGCGGATGGCGATCGCGGTCTGCAACGATTGCTCCGCATCCATAACCGCATTGACCACATCGCGGGTCGGCACATCGCCCGTCATGCTCTTCATCGAAACCGCTTCCGCATTCTGCAACTTCCCGCTGACTGAGGAAGCGAGCTGTGAAAGCACATTGTCAAAGGACGGTTGACCTACAGCGGCTGGCGCCGGTCCAGCAGATGAGCCCTGATTGACCGTCTCGGTCAATTTCGAAAGGGCGTTACGGGTGGAAACGCTAAGAAGCTGGTCTATCATCAGGAATTCCTCAAAAGATCGACGGTCATTGCAATCAGCTCGCGTGCTTGCTTGACGACCTGGAGATTGGCTTCGTAAGAGCGATTGGCTTCCCGCATATCCGCCATTTCGACGACCATGCTGACATTGGGATATTTGACATAACCACGGGTGTCCGCCGCCGGGTGGCTGGGCTCATATTCTTCAACGAACGCGGAAGTATCCTTGCCGACTTCGGCAATCCTGACCGTTTCGACGCCTGTTGTGCGATCAAGTTCAGTTGCAAAAGACACGGTCTTGCGGCGATAGGGATCGCTGCCCGCGGTCTTGCCTGTTGACTGTGCGTTAGCCAGATTCTCTGAAACAATGCGCAAACGTGTCGACTGAGCCGACAGACCGGATGCAGCAACTTTAAGAGCGGCTTGTAAAGGATCACTCATTCGCTTAACCCTTCACGGATGACATCATCATGCGATGGAACGCCTTGACAATACTGGTGTTGAGCGCGAATTCGCGATTGATCTCGCCGGATTTCACCATTTCCATTTCAAGATTGACGGTGTTCTTGGAGTGGTTTTGTTCGGTCACCGCATCCTTGCGCAGGGCGGTTGCCGCAATCCCGGAGGCATCGATCTCCTGATGTTTTGGATTGGTTGCAGCCATTGTCAATTGCGACTGGGCAAGCACGTCATGGAAAGGCTCGACATCGCGAGCCTTAAATCCCGGCGTGTTTGCATTGGCGACGTTTCCCGAGACCGTTGCCTGTCTTACCGACAGCCACTCGGCCTGACGCGACGCCAGATCGAACAGATGAATTCCCTGCATGTGCTTCCCCGCAGCCGAACCGATTAACCCGTTCTTAATATATGAGGTCAGGCTTGCGTGAGACTTGCGGCGGCATCATCTTCGGACAAATTACGACTGAACTAGAATGTTCTATCAATTACATCGCCATCGGAAGTCTTGATATTCCAGCTGCCCGGCGTTGTTCCCCGCTGTATGGCGACCAGCGTGCTGCCATCAGGCAGAGGCGAGCCTTTTTCAACGAACCAGTAACCGGTCTCGTCCTCGATCATCACCAGACCCCCGACAACTTCACGCACGAGAAATCGCGGCTTTCCGGGAAATGACTGAGTGCTTGCATCCGCAATCTTTGCCAACCTGTCTGCTGTCTGTTCCGAGGTCGTGGCGGTTGTCATCGGATCAGGTTCATCGCTGGAATTGGGCGATGTGGAGGTGACCTTGCCCCTTGTCTCGCGCACGACCTTCTGGTTCGCCCGATTGAGAGGATCACGTACTTGGATACCGGAAGATTCAGGCCTCGGACGCGCATCCAGAATGTCATAATACATGACGAAGGGCAGGACGAAGGAAATCACCGCCAACACAAAACCAGCGGTCTTAAGGTAGCCGTCAAAACGCTTGTCGCGTTGCTTGGGCAATACAGGCGCATCCATAGCTGATATAGGTTTTGTCTTGTTCGCTTCAGTTAATGTCATGATGGCTCCGCTGGCCGCAAGGCCGTCGCAAGGTCGCTATAGGGATCAAGAGACAAGGGCGAGGCTGGTGTCTGCTGCATTGTCCCGTAAATGAGCGGCACAAGATGGACTGCCTGATCGATCTGCGGATCGCTACCCGCCTGATACGCGCCGATCATTCGAAGATCGCGCGTCTCTTCGAACCGTGAGATCAGACTGCGCAGACCCGTTGCGAGCTTGGCCTGATCAGGCGTCCAGTTGTGATGCGCAAGGCGTGATATCGATCCCAGAATATCTACCGCCGGAAAACGCCCTTGAGCCGCAATGCTGCGATCCAGCACGATATGGCCGTCAAGCGTGCCACGAATAGCATCCGAAATGGGATCATTGTGATCATCGCCATCGACAAGAACGGCATAGAGACCCGTGATGGTGCCATCGCCCTCAAGGCCGGGTCCTGCCCGCTCAAGCAGCCGTGGTAATTGGCTGAAGACGCTCGGCGGATAACCACGCGAGACTGGCGGCTCACCCGCAGCAATAGCAATTTCACGCGCAGCATGTGCAAATCGCGTGATCGAATCCACGATCAACAGTACATTGTCGCCGCGATCGCGGAAATATTCGGCAATTGCAGTTGCGGTATTCGGTGCAAGCCGCCGCATCATCGGACTTTCATCACCCGTAGCAATAACGGCAATTGTCTTATCCAGTTTGCCAGCCATTGTATCTTCGAGCATATCCCGCACTTCGCGGCCACGCTCGCCAGTCAGGGCAAGAACCACTGTGTCGAAATCATCCGCCTTGGTCATCATTGCCAGCAGTGTCGATTTGCCGACGCCCGACCCTGCGAAAATACCCATGCGCTGGCCGAAACACATGGGCACAAAAACGTCTACGACATTAACCCCGCTCCGCAGGCCTTTTTCAACGCGGCTTCTGTTCATTGCCGATGGCGCCGCACAATCGACAGGCACCGCTTCCGTGCCTGCTGTCATCAGCCCGTTGCCATCGAGCGGCTCACCGAGCGCATTGATAACCCTCCCCTTCCAGTCAGGTGCAGGTGCTATACGAAACTGACCTTCGGGAAACACCGGACTGCCGAGCGACGGCGCAATCCTGTCGTCAAATGGCTTTATTAGTGTCTGCGTCTGCTCAAGACGTACGACTTCGGCTGGATAAAGCTGCTGGTCGCATCGGATCATCACCAGATCGCCAAGCTGCACCTTGTCCGAGATGCCTCTCACGCCAATTGCCGAACGGGACACTTCATTGACATATCCGCCAATGGCAATCGGCCGGTGCTGGCTAGCCTGCGACATCAAACGGGCCAAAGCGTCAAGCTTGACCGTTCCAGTGTTCATAGTCTGCAAAGCGTTTTCAAGCGCGATCATGAAAACCCAAGCATCATGACGAAGAGCCGAGGGTCTTGATAGCGCTTGTGAACGTGGCCTCACTGCCACTGAGCAATGCGTTAACGCGTTCAAAGGCACGGGTAACGCTCATAAGCCGGGTCATTTCGCTGATTGCATCAACGTTCGATCCCTCAACTGCCCCCTGGATAACGCCCGCGTTGGGGTTATCAAGCACAGGCTGCGCAGCAACGCTCGGTATAACTGCGGAATTATCGAAATAGCTGAGCTTTGCACCGGGATCGATTGTGAACAATCCAATGGCACCAAGCTGACGGCCGTTTTGATAAACTGCCCCATCCGATGCAATTTCCGGCGGGCCGCCATTCGGATCGATTGTCAGTGGTTGCCCCCCGGCGTCGAGGATTGCGTATCCCTTGACCGATTGCAATTCGCCTGTCGTTGACATCTTCATACGGCCGTCACGGGTAAATACCTGACCGGCTGGTGTCTGCAACGAAAACCAGACATTGCCTTTGGCAGCAATATCGAGCGGATTACCTGTCTGGTTTATTGGTCCTGCCTCTGTCTTGATGTAGCTTTCCCCCGCACTGACAAAACTTGAATTCTCCGCTGCTTTCGACACCATCGCGTCGAACTTCATGCCCGTTGCCCGAAAGCCGGGCGTGGACATGTTCGCTACATTGTGCGCCAACACGTCAAGCCTGCGTTCAAGCGATATCTGCGAGGAAAGACCAACATATATCGAGTTTTCCATCAGCGGCCTCCCAGCTTGAACGATTGCAATGTTGCAAGGACGCTCGGTGAAATACCGATCTCCGCGGCTCCTCCAAGCAACTGCACGGAAGGCGCCATGCTCGTACTCGGATTGGCGATATCATACATGGCAGTAAACCGGAGAAGCAGTTTTTCGACCTTCTTGGGATCTTTCAAATCCTTGAGGTCCAGCTTCTCTTCGACCATCTTGGCTTGGCGATCAATGTCGAGTGCAGAGACTTGTTTAGGGATATTGAATGTAGTCTGGAAGACCGCAAGAAGTCGTTTGTCGCCAAGAATTTCATAAGCGTTGGTGATGGAAGAAGCCTTGCGCGAGAAATAAAGCGCAAGACGTGCACCATCGCTCTGCCTGCCGGTTTCCTGTTCAAGAGTCATCTGGACATAGCTGTCGACAACAGGCTTCAACACGGCAGGTTGGGCAGTGGTTTTGTCACCATATTTGGCAAAGTTGAAGGCTGCCGCGAACTCTTTATAACGTGTGTCGGTCAGTTTGTTGGCAAAGCTGTCTTTGTCTTCGATGCCTTCGGTCAAAACCTTTTTGATAAATGCCTTGGCATAGCCCATGTCCTCAAGCCCGAAGGCTTTCAGCGCATAATTATAAAGCTTGGTATCTTTCATGAAGTCATCGATACTTTTTACGTTGCCGATGTTCTTCAGATAATAGTCGCTATCGCGTTGAACCATCGGTTCTTTGGCAACGCGAGCGAGCGAGCGCGGCAAATCCGCAGCAATCAAACGGTAGCTCGTCATCGTACTGGTCATGATGCGCCTTTCAGAAAGCTTTTGCATACCTGTCGCAAATCAAGCTTGCCTGAAACTGTTGGGCTAAAGTTCTCAAAATGGGAACTTTCCTATTGTTCCCAAAACGGGAAAATGATATATCCGCATAATGCAGATTATCGCCAAGAAAGCGCTGAGAGATTTCTGGAACAAACATAATCAGGCAGAAATCCCACTGGCCGCTTGGTATGCAATGGTTAGCAAAGCTGAGTGGAATACGCCAAACGACGTAAAAACGATGTTTGGATCAAATGTCGATTTCATTGGCGATAATCGGGTTATTTTCGATATCGGTGGCAATAAGTATCGTCTTATCGTCCATGTCGCTTATCCGTTCAAACGCGTTCTCATCAAATTTGTCGGGACGCATAAGGAATATGACAAGATTGATCCGGAGAAGGTGTAATGAAAGATATTCGACCCATTAAGACCGAGGACGATTACAATTGGGCAATAGCCGAAATTACCCACTATTTCGACAGACAGCCCAAACCCGGAACTCCGGATGGGGATCGCTTTGACGTACTTGCAACGTTGATTGAAGCCTATGAAGACGAGCATTATCCCATCAGTGCACCAGACCCGGTGTCAACGATAGCAGCGCACATGGAAATGGCGGGACTGAACCAGAAGGCTTTGGCTGAAGTCTTGGGGTCAGCGCCAAGGGCGTCTGAGATTATGGCCCGCAAACGTGCACTTACGCTGGATATGGTATTTAAACTTCACCAGCAATGGCACATTCCGGCAGAAGCACTTATTCAACCTTACCATCTGGCCAATAATTCCTGAAAGACTAACGCCTGTCCATAGTGCGTGGTTCGCCCTTCATTTATGCAAAGTCCTTCTTCACGAGCCTGCTGAGAGCAGAGAACAAGGCGCTTCCGCCACTGCGAAAAATAATCTTCAGAAAACTTATCCAACAGCTTTGGAGCTGATTTATTCTCCATGTGTCCTTTCATGGAGAGCTGCTTCCGGAGCCGTTCGAAAGTGGGGAAGGATGGCGTGTTGGTGTGCGGGCAACGGACTCGTATGCTGGCCGATCTGTCAGTACGCTGCGGCAAGTCTGCGCAAATGCAGAAACTGTGCAGTTAGTTGATGCCTACGTCAATTGTGCGGATAAGGTCTCGACGGCATGGTGAAACCCGGACTCCAGGCGTTTCATCCTCTGCCCCGCGAGAGCCAAGAGGGGCCGGCAGGGGTAAACGTTAACGGGCGGTCTTCGGATCGCATACCTTACTACAAAAGACGCGCTCCGATGACCGCCCGTCTCTCCAAACCCTCAATAGCCAGACGCAAAAGCGGGCGTGGCAAAGAACAATCACGCTTGGGCTCTTTGACATAAACATCCACGTTTGCTGCAAGGTTCACACAAGCCGACCTTGATAGCTCTGTAATACTGGCAAACATGCAGGAGCAGGTTTTGGGTATTCTGATTGGACTCGTCGTAACAATGGGATGTCTGCTTGGCGGTTTTATCGCCATGGGCGGGCACGTTGGCGTTCTGATGCAGCCATGGGAGTTCGTCATCATCGGCGGTTCCGCGCTTGGCACCTTTCTGGTGGCAAATCCGTTTTCTGCAGTCAAAGATTCGGGCCGTGCCTGCATGGAAGCATTTACCAACAAGGTGCCAAAACAGCGTGACTATCTCGATGTCCTCGGCGTTCTCTACGCGCTCATGCGGGAGTTGCGGGCAAAATCACGTAACGAGGTCGAAGTTCACATCGATAATCCTAACGAATCGGCCATATTCCAGACATTTCCAAGCGTTCTGAAAAACCACGACCTGACACATTTCATCTGTGATTACTGCCGCCTGATCATTATCGGCAATGCGCGTTCGCATGAGATTGAAGCTTTGATGGACGAGGAAATCCACACGATCTCCCGCGATAAACTCAAGCCCTATCATGCCATGGTCAGTGTTTCGGAAGGACTTCCGGCACTCGGCATTGTCGCTGCCGTGCTGGGCGTCATCAAGGCCATGGGCGCACTGAATGAATCGCCGGAGATTCTTGGCCATCTTATTGGTGCTGCGCTTGTTGGCACCTTCGCAGGTATCTTCCTTTCTTACGGCGTCGTGGGGCCGATCGCTACCAAGATCAAGACAACACGTGAAAAGCAGAACCGGCTCTATATTATCGTCAAGCAGACATTGCTGGCTTACATGAATGGTGCCCTGCCCCAGATCGCACTTGAATATGGCCGCAAGACTATTTCTGCCTATGATCGCCCGTCGATTGACGTGGTAGAGCAGGAAACTCTCTCTCCAGCACCTCTCCAGCAAGCGGCCTAAGGTTCGGTAATGGACGTCGAAGCCGAACACAAAAAACCTGACGCACTGGCCGACAGCATCCTGCGGGCAGCCGGCCTTTCGGTCGATGATCTCAAATCTTTCGAAACAGTCTTTCGTGACTTGGCTTCATCATTTGGCAACCGGATTGCTGCGCAAACCGACGCAGCTGTAACGGCTGAATTTGTCGATATTCGTTCTCTCGAAAAAGAGGCCGTGACTGACGCGATTCATAGCTCTGCACTGGCCGGTATCGTTCCCGTACCAAAGTGGGGGTCGCGCATCCTGTTGGCCGCCAACCGGAATTTTGTCGATTGCGGACTTGAGGCTCTTTTCGGTTCCGGTGGAAGTTCCGAAACAGCAACCACGGCACCAAGACCTTTTACTTCCGTGGATATGGGAATTGCCCGGCAAATATTTACGGACATCACATCATCGCTCGATCACATGTTTTCCGGTGGTGATTCAATTTTCCAGATGGGTGAACTCAGCGAGGTTGCACATCTTGCACCCGGCACAGTGACAGAAACGCGGATGATATGCTGCACCATCGGCCTGAATGTGGCAGGCCGGTCCGGCCAAGTGTCCATTCTATTGCCACGCTCTGCTTTCCGGCCAATGCAGGAGGCCATTGCCCGCCTGTTGCGACAACCAGCTCATCATCTTGATCCAACATGGGCCAAGAAATTGCGATTGGAAGTCAGCCGTGCGCATATCGAAGTCGAGGCCTATTTGCAGCAAGGCTCAATGACGCTCGAACAGATATCCATGCTGCGCCCTGGCCAAGTACTGCATTTGCCCAAAGATGCAATTGATCAGGTTCGTCTGCGCAGTGGCGATCAGGCACTTTACAAGTGCCGACTCGGCAAGGCCGGAAGCGCATTCACCGTTCGGATCACCGATCCCGTCAACCAAGAAGAGGACCTGCTTGATGAGCTTGCTGCTGGTTAATTTGATCTCGATGGGTTTGAGCGCTGTATCGTTAATTATCTTTTTCGCTGCGCTCCGCAAAGCGAGCAGGCTCACAGCGATGAGCCGGCTTATGGCAAATCAGGTCGCTAGCTCGGCCAACAACCTGCAGAAGGCTTTGGCGATCTTACAGGCAGAGCGGGAGATTTGCCGGGATGAGAGCATCAGGCTTGAAGCACGCCTGAAAGATTCTGACCGGGTACGTTCCGAAATGTCCCGGGCCATGGAGCTTGTGAAGCGGGCTCGAGTTGATCTGAATGAAGATGCGCTTGTGGCGGCCGCCATGCAGCAGCCGGCCGCCGTATCTCACATTGCCCCGCCAGTAGGCAGAACAACTCCGGCGGACCCACAAATGAGTGTGCCTAAACCAGGGATAGCAGTTCGCACTGTTCCAAGCGAACCAGCGCGTCCATTGCCGGTTTTTGTCAATCGTATCGTTCGTGCCAGTGAAGTTGCTGGCGCTGTTCTTTAAATCTACTCCGCACCTGGGATCATTCACATCATGGCTATATCCGACAAAAATTCGATTGAAGATGAATTGAACGATGCAATCGAAGAACTTCAGCGGGACGAGCCGCAACCAGCCCGCAAACCAGCCGGGTCCAAACCCAATATCGATCTCATCATGGGTATCCCTGTGGATGTGCAGGTCGTTCTGGGCAGCACGTCCATGCCGGTTGCCAATCTGATGAAACTTGGACGCGGTTCTGTTGTCACACTTGATAAACAGATCGGCGATCCTGTCGATATTGTCGTCAACGGCCGGGTAATCGCCCGCGGTGAAGTCATCGTTCTTGAAGACGACAGTTCAAGGTTCGGCGTTAGTCTAACCGAAGTCATCGGTAGCGGAAGTTAAGCGTGACCGTATGAGTGATCAAGCAACAGAAGAGGCGGCTAGCGCAATTCAGGACCTGTCGGGCCCTGAAAAAGTGGCAGCATTGCTCGTTGCCATCGGGCGGCCATCTGCTTCTCGCCTCCTCAAGCACTTCACAGCAGATGATCTGCGCTCGCTTGCAGTGCATGCACGTAAGCTGGAGCCAATAACACCCGGCGATTTCGAGGAATTGGTAAAGCAATTCGAAAATGCATTTGCGGATGGGGCACCCGTCTCAGAAGCAGGCATGCGCTTTGAGGGCCTGTTGCGCGAATCTCTTAGTGCGGATGAAGCAAGCGCAGTTATCGAGAACCGTCGTCCTGAACTGCTGGCTCAGGAATCCGTCTGGGATCAATTGCCGCGAATTCCGACCGATGTTTTGCATAGCTATCTCGTGCCCCAGCACCCGCAGGTTACTGCTTACGTGATTTCCCGCCTGCCTTCAGATATAGCAGCCAAGCTGCTCATACGGTTTGCACCGGCTACGCGAAGTACATTGATCCAGCGCACTTTGCATATTCGAAAAGTAGCACCCGCAGTTTCCGCAATGCTGGAAACCATCCTGCAGCGGGAAGTTACCGGAAAGGACAATACTACTTCAGAAAAGAGCCATCACGGTACAATCGCCAATATCATTAATCAGCTGGAAAAGTCAGAAATCGATGAATTGCTCGGCGATCTGACAGATCTCGGGGCTGACGATCTTGCAAAGATCAAGGCCAAGCTGTTCACATTCGAGGATATCTCCCGTCTGTCGCAGCGTTCAAGGCTTGTGCTTTTCGACGACATCCAGACCGACGTTGTTACCACCGCCCTCCATGGTTGTGAGCCGCAACTGCAAGAACTCATTCTTCAATCACTTTCGACACGTGGCCGCCGGATGGTCGAGACGGAGCTTTCCAGCCCGAACAACATCAATGCCAACGCCGTCACCGAGGCTCGGCGCTCTATCGCTCGCACCGCAATTGCTCTGGCCGAACGTGGCGATCTCCGCCTGGAGCCTGAGCAAGTCGGACCTTGAGACAGCAGCCCTGCTAAATGTCAGACGATACCGACAAAGAGAGCAAAACCGAGGAAGCGACTGAAAAGAAAATCAGCGATGCAATGGAGAAAGGCAATCTGCCTTTTTCACGCGAGGCGCCAATCCTTGCCTCCATTGTCGCGCTCATTATCATCTTGGTATTCGTTGCAATACCAAGCGGCACAAAGCTCTCCTCGTTTCTTTCCGAGGTCTTTGATAAATCAGATGACTGGCGATTGAACAGCGCAGATGATGCCCGGCAGTTATTCGGAATTATCGGTGCTGCCGTGGGGCTTGCATTGCTACCCGTAATGATCCTGATTCCCGGAGCTGGCATTCTTGCCTCAGTCCTGCAAAACGCTCCGAGAATTGTTTTTAAACGTATTGAACCGCAAGCTTCCCGAGTATCGCTTGCCAAAGGTTGGACCCGCATTTTCGGAGCAGCGGGGCGTGTCGAGTTCCTGAAATCGACATTCAAATTTGCCGCCGCCAGTATCATCGTGTTCATGATCTTTTTTCGGGACAGCCATTTTTTCGTTGACGCTATAATTACCGAACCCGGACAACTGCCGGAGCTTATCCGGACACATATCACGCGGCTACTTTCATCAATTGCGATTGCAGTAACAGTACTCGCCACTTTCGATATTGCATGGTCACGCATTCATTGGCGTAATGAACTGCGTATGACACGACAGGAGATAAAAGACGAACATAAGCAGGCCGAGGGCGATCCTCTGCTCAAGTCGCGATTGAGATCGCTTGGCCGCGACCGTGCACGACAGCGTATGATTGCATCGGTTCCTACGGCCACTTTGATCGTCGCAAATCCGACACACTTCTCGGTTGCACTTCGTTACGATCCTGCAAAGGACCCCGCCCCTGTTGTTGTCGCCAAGGGCCAGGACATTATCGCGCTCAAGATAAGAGAAATTGCAGAAACAAATAATGTACCTATTTTCGAGAATGTACTTTTGGCGCGCTCACTCTACAAACAGGTACAGGTTAACAACGTAATCGCTCCGGAATTCTACAAGGCCGTAGCTGAGCTTGTTCAATTTGTTAATACCCGTCGAAAATAATACCATTGTCGATAGTCGGATGAATATATGAAGAAAACCCAGTATTCCGCGACGCGCGTTGAGATTCTTGAACGGCATCTCACAGAGGTTATCAAGGATCTTCTGCTTGTAGATGTGGCAGATTATGTTGCGTTTATCCGTTGTGAGTTATTCGGCAATATCGCCGATATCGTAAACTCAGCGACCGAGTTGACGTTCTACCCCAACACTCTCACTTTCGGTCATGGGGGTGAGTACAGCCTCGACTGGAACTCCACACCAACGGTGACCTTGGATCTGGAGTTCCAGAATATGGGTGTTAATGCTTATTTTCGCCTGATCCTCTCGGCGAACTCTACAGAAATTGATCTGCATCATTTGCGTTTCGCTGAGACCGGCCGCAGCCCGGCTGAAAATACAGCCCTGCTTGAGGCAGCTTTTTTGGATGCTCGCCTTCCCCAACTCGCTGCATCCGAAAATACCGATTAGAATCTGTTCGTGACAACCGGCATCTCTATAACGCCTAAAGCCAGCGCTGTTGCTACTGTTGAGGTCCGATTGGCACAGCCGAGCTTGTTCTTCGCATTTTGCAGATAGGTGACTACCGTCCAGCGGGCGATATCCAGAATTTCGCCGATCTCCCCATCCGTTTTCCCATTGGCAGCCCAATAGAGGCAGTCAATTTCCCGCTTGGTGAGGAGTTTGGCAACAATTGCGGCCAGTGCCGGATTACGCCCTCCATGGAGTGACGTGTGAAGCTTCGATGAAGATGAAATCAACCGTTGTCGTATGCGCTCAATGAAAGCAGCTTGTTCAGATTTATCGATGTTGAATGAAAATTCCGTAATTCCTTTAAAGCCGTAATTATTGGAAGCGCCAACCGCAAGAAACAGGTTTCCGGTTGTGCGCATCTCACGGTCGCGGAAATATTTTCCGATCTCCGGCGACGTTTTGGCTTCCTCCAACAGATTACGGACACTACCCGCTATTTGTGCAGGGTGGCGCGAAGTAATAACGGCATCAAGCAGCGGGTCCACCTTATGGTACCCTTTGGCGGAATAACGCATAACCCAGTTGAAGGGCAAAGTCGTCGTAACGGAAATGTCCGGGGTTGATCCGCTAAGCGCAGTAGTCTGGTTGGAATAGCCAACGTGGGTGATGTGCAGACAGTCCAGTCTTTGCCGGATTTCAATAAGCGTCTCCAGCGTATCAAGCTTGGCAGAGCCACCAAAAAAACCTTCCTGAAAGTCCGGGAAATGGGCTAAATCAAAATGCATCGGATAACGAACTAGTCCCCCTTGCGAGCATGATATGCCTGCACGTTATTAGCACCCTCAAAGGAATGTCTGGTTTTATTGAGCAAGAATCAGCAGCAGGCATATGGTTGCACACCCCTGTCGGCGCACACAAGACATGAACAATTGTATTTTCAAACTTTCACATATTTAAATAATCCGTGATATTCGGCATTCGCAGCCCTAACAAACCAACTTGATAATCGCTTGCTGTAAGTGCCTATGATACTGTCCGTCATGGCAACTGAATCGACCGACGATTTTTTTAAAACCCTACCTGTGTTCGAACAGTTCGAAGGCGTTGCCGACAACTCCAATTACAAGTCTTTGCCAGACGATTGGATATTGGCCACCGCGGATATCGTGGGTTCAACGGAGGCAATAAAACAAGGACGCTACAAGGCCGTCAATGTAGCAGGCGCCAGCGTTATATCCGCTCTTCTCAATGCATTGGGTAAGCACAACCATCCATTTGTGTTTGGGGGCGATGGCGCTTTGGTCGCACTACCCGCATCACAAAAAACAGAGGCTCGCGAAGCTCTCGCTACGGTACAAGCATGGGTTCAGGACGAACTGCAATTGAACCTTCGTGCGGCTCTCGTTCCAATGGCGGATGTCCGCGCCCAAGGTTTGGATGTGCGTGTTGCCAGATTTAAAGTCAGCCCGGATGTATCCTATGCAATGTTTGCCGGTGGAGGTGCCAGTTGGGCCGAGGCCCAAATGAAGGCCGGTAAATATGCGGTCGAACCTGCATCATCGGGCTCGCGGCCTGATCTGACAGGATTGTCCTGCAGGTGGAACCCAATTCAAGCCCGTAATGGCGAAATCGTCTCTATTATTGCGGTTCCTGGGACATCAGGGGCAGATGTTCGCTTTCAGCAATTGGTAGCCGATGTAATCGCGGTGGCTGCCGAGCAGAATCGCGGTGCTCATCCAATCCCCGAAGAAGGCCCGCCGATTGAGTTTACATTACAAGGCATTGATACGGAGGCAAAGGCAGCGGCTTCAGCTGGAAAGAGAATTTATCAAAAATTGGCTATTTTGCTTCAGATCGGCTTGACGGTGATCCTTGATAGACTGGGCATGACGGCTGGAGGTTTCGATCCGAAAGTCTATAAACGTGAACTGGTGCAGAATTCTGACTTCCGTAAGTTCGACGACGGTCTCAAGATGACAATCGACATCGACGCTACTCGGCTGAGCCGGATTGAAATACTATTGGAAAAAGCAGCCAACGATGGAACCTGCCGATATGGACTACACAGGCAGAGCACAGCTTTGATAACCTGCTTCGTCCCGACACCACTTGCACATGACCATATCCACTTCATAGACGGTGCAGCTGGAGGCTATGCAATGGCGGCCAGCAATCTCAAGGCCAAGCTCGTTTGATTGGGATTCCGGGCGACCGACGAAGCTTCTAAGACTTTATAATATGGTCAGCCATCAGACCACGTTTCGTGAAAATATTACGTGTATCCACTATAAGAGGAGACCACGCTGCAAGTGATGCATAATCGACGCTGTCATGGTCGGTTGAAATCAAAACCGCGTCGTAGGATGTAACCTCTTCCTTGGTGAGGTCGACTGATCGGCGCCCTTTCAAAGCCATATACTCCCGCGTTGAAGGAATTTCGCCAACATAAGGATCGTGATAATCAGCAGTACCGCCGCGCTCATGGATGATTTCCATCAATCGAAGCGATGGGCTTTCGCGAATATCAGGGACGTTTTTCTTGTATGCCAAACCTATGATCAGAACGCGCGAACGGCTGAGTGCCTTGCCCATACGGATATCCAGCGCTTCTGCCAGCTTACCTACTACATAACGCGGCATGGCTGAATTGATCTCGCCTGCAAGTTCAATAAATCGTGTCGGCAGTTCATACTCCCGCGATTTCCACGTCAGGTAGAAGGGATCGATGGGAATGCAATGCCCGCCAAGACCCGGGCCGGGATAGAATGGCATGTATCCGAAGGGCTTGGTCTTTGCTGCTTCAATAACTTCCCAGATGTCGATCCCCATTGCGGCGTAAAGCGTTTTGAGTTCATTGACCAAGGCGATGTTTACAGCCCGGAAGATATTCTCTGTAAGTTTTACCGCTTCAGCGGTTGCATTGGACGATACCGGAACAACCGTCTTGACGGCTTTACCGTAGAAGGCTTGCATCAACTCACTAGCTTCCGCACCATCACCAGCAACAATTTTGGGAATGCTCGACGTATCAAAATCGCGATTACCCGGATCTTCACGCTCTGGCGAAAACCCCAGAAAGAAGTCCTTGCCGGATTTCAAACCTGTCTTTTCGAGAATGATTTTGACGATGTCGTCCGTCGTGCCGGGATAAGTGGTCGATTCCAATATAATCAGTTGACCCGGACGAAGCGTCGCCGCGATAGAATGGCTGGTTGCCTCTACATAGGACAGGTCAGGATCACGATGTTTTGTCAGTGGTGTGGGGACACAAATCACGATCACATCACACGAAGCAAGTTCCGAAAAATCATCCGTCGAGCTAAATCTTCCCGCGGCGGTTTCTCGCGTAAGAGCTTTATCATTCACAGCCTCGATATAGGATTTTCCGGCATTCAAATCGACAATCTTTGCCGGATCGACATCAAATCCTGTGACGCGAAACCCGCTGTTTGCAAGCGTGATAGCCAGCGGCAGTCCAACATAGCCAAGCCCGATAACCCCGGCCCTTGCTTCCTGCGTTTGTATTTTGTTCGAAAGCTCGGTGAAAGAAGTATTGGTCAATGGATATCCCGGTCTTTATCGCCTGTTTCCCTCAACGTTAGATGGCCGTTGCATTCATGGCTGTCAAGCGATGGGCGTACTCCTGATTATGTCACAATGAAGTGACGTTGTCCTATTGTTTGCGGCTACCGACATTCCCATTTAAACCATATCAACATAATCAATTAGAGGACGCCCGTCTGTTTGCCTGCGAAAGCCGAGTGAAGCTGGTAAACCGCCTTTGCGGTGGATTGTTTGCCAGCGTTGACACCGCACCCGGATTCACTCATCCTGTTGTTATTACTCTCCTGTTCGCGCGTAGCTGATACGTTCGACAAATGGCATGCGTGGGAAATGGACGTGGCTCGAATTTGTAAGGACGAGGGATGAGCGCGACCCAAGCGGATATTTCCACAATACTTCTCGACAAAGTAGCAGACTGGGTTACTCAATCTGCCTTGGCAGGTGACAGCCTTGAAGTAATCGTTCGCGGGTTTTGCGAGCGCATAGCGGCGGCAGGCTTACCAATAGCCCGCGTTAATCTTTCCTTCTCGATGCTTCATCCCCTTTACGACGCTCTCGGTTTTACCTGGAAACGTTCGAGTGGCATGACAGTCGAGGGTTATCGCCATAATCCGGGTGAAAAGCCCGAACGGTTCCTCCTGAGCCCCTACTTCTATCTGCTCAGCAATAATCTGGAACATTTGCGGCGACGCATCGATTTGGATGGTCCCTCCGAGTTTCCGGTTCTCGACGAACTGAAACTTGAAGGAATGACGGACTATCTTGCTTTTCTGCAATCATTTGGCGGCCAATCTACTCAAGGCATGATGGGATCTTGGGCAACCGATTCCACTGAAGGTTTCAGTGACGCAATGATTGCCAAGCTTCTGCGCCTGCAAAATCACCTTGCCGTGGCCGCAAAAATGGCTGTTCTTGGAAAGCTCGCCGACAACATGCTGACCACCTATCTGGGTGGCAATGCCGGCAAGCGCGTTCTCAATGGTCAGATTCGGCGAGGCGATGGAGAGACTATTCGTGCGGCGCTGGTCATGGGCGACATGCGTCAATCCACGATGCTCGCCGAAAAAGAAGGCCGACAGGCTTATATTGACACTCTTAACCACTTCTTTGACGCAATCGCTGCGCCCTTTAACCGCGGCGGCGGTGAAATTCTGAGCTTCATGGGCGATGGTTTTCTTGCGGTCTATCCGTGCGGTCGGCACAAGGACCCTTCCAAGGTCGCTTGCCAGTCGGCGCTTTCAGCCGTTTCCAAGGCACAGGCACGCGTTGCCGAACTAAACACGATGCGCCAGCAAGACGGTCTCAGCGCTATCAGATACGGCATTGGCCTGCATGTAGGCAATGTGATGTTTGGCAATGTCGGCTTAAAGGACCGGCTGACATTTTCAGCTTTCGGTTCGGCTGTAAATGAAGTGCAGCGCCTTCAAGGTCTTACAAAAAAATACGATCGTGAAGTTGTCGCCAGTCAGGCATTTGCAACTTATTGTGGCGGCGACTGGACAACGCTTGGTGAAGAGAAATTGCGGGGTGTTGGTCAGAAAGTAACGGTCCTTCTGCCAAAGCAAGCCGACCAGACAGCACAGCTTGACGATGCCTACGATGAGATTACCTATGACGGGCTTTCGGAAGCAGAACAGGTCATGCTACTTCACAGAGATGCCAAGACTGCTCCTCCAAAACGCCCACTCCTAGAGAAATTCATGCAATGATAGGAAAACACATCGCCATGGCCTTTCTTGCGGCAGCTTTGAGTACAACGGGTGCAGCAGCGGACTCCACGAGCGACGTGTTAATCGATGGTTTCGACGGAAAAGACTTTTCCGCTGCTGGCGGTCTTTATTATCGCCAGAATTTTGAGCAACAGGCGGGCAAGGTCGAATTTCAATCCGAGGTTAAACTAACCGGCGCTGGCGCGTTGAAGTTGAGCGTCAGGCCGTTTTGTCCGAAAGTGCGGAAAAACTGCAGTGAGCGCGCTGAAGTCTGGGAGAAAACCCAACACCGCGTACCCTATGATCAAGGTGTCTGGTATGGTTTTGCGGTCAAGTTTGCAGACCCCATACCAAAAGGTGACCATCGCTATTTGATTGCGCAGTGGAAAAGAGAAATTGGACCGGAAGCTGTCGGTGATTTCAGCCCGTTTTTGGCATTGCGCCTTAATCAGGGAAAGCTTTTTGCGACGATTGAAACCAACTATGTCGCGCCATCAAAGGCTGCCGGGTTAAGCACTGTGAAAGCCTGCGGTGACAAACAAACGCCTGTCTGGTTCCGGCCCGAGACCAACCAAATGCGGGCACTTATTGCGACTGACGATAAATGGACCCCGCAAGACGGCAAGCAGTTCAACAGCTGTACCGATGCTCTTGTTGTAACTGACAGAGGCAACAAGTTGCCGACTCCGGATTCCGGGTGGATTGATTTTGCCATATACACAAAGCCGGGTCCGGATGGATCTGGTCATGTCGAAATTTTTGCCAACAAAAAATGGATTGTGACGGTCAAAGGTCACATTGGCCACGGCGACAAAGGACTCGGCGACAATCAGTATTTCAAATTCGGTCCCTATCGCGCGGCCGACAAGACCGAATGGGCGCTCTACTTCGACAATTTCCGCCGCTCTCCCCGCTGCTCCGATGTCCTTGACGCTTCCGTCTGTCCCACTCCCTGACCGCAAAGGATATGTATTTGATCTGCTTGGGCAATCGCCTTTCAACCAACTGGACTCATCCAATAGCGTAAGCTAGTCTCAATTCCAGTTGACAGAAAACGACAGCCTTCAAGGATTAAGTCGCTCGCATGACGTCGGGAACGGATTTGTTGCGTATAGAGAACCTTGGCATTTCATTTGCAATGCTGGGTGGTCGAATGAGTGTGGTAAAGGGCGCAAATCTTCGCGTCCTGCCAGGTAAAGTGACGGCTCTTGTTGGAGAGTCCGGTTCCGGAAAATCTGTAATAAGTCAGTCTGTTATGGGTATTCTGCCCAATACGGCCAGCGTCACGGGCAAAATCCTCTTCACGGATCCCGAGAATGGCAAAACGACCGACATACTCCAGATGTCACGTGACGGGGCTGAGCTGCGAGACTTGCGCGGCAAGCGAATGGCTAAAATCTTTCAGGAGCCGATGACCTCACTGTCGCCGTTGCATACGGTCGGCAACCAGATAAGTGAGGTTTTGCAAATCCACACCGAAGCAACCAAGGAGGAGCGCAGGGCTCAGACAGAGGAAATGCTGAAACTCGTAGGGTTTCATAACCCCGCGCGTACTTACGACATGTATCCGTTCGAGTTATCAGGCGGAATGCGTCAGAGGGCGATGATCGCAATGGCCCTGATTTGCCGCCCCGCTCTTTTGATTGCTGACGAGCCTACAACTGCTCTCGATGTAACAATTCAAGCCCAGATTCTGGAGTTGCTGAAGAACCTTCAGCAAAAGCTGAATATGGCTATGCTGCTCATAACACACGATCTTGGTGTGGTAGCCAACATGGCCGATGAAGTTGTGGTCATTTATCACGGCGAGATCATGGAGGCTGGTCCGGTAGATGTCATTTTCCGCAAGCCTCAACATCCTTATCTGAAAGGATTAATGGCCGCCGTCCCGCATTTTGATATGAAACCGGGTGAACGGTTGAAGGCTCTGCGTGAGGTGCCTGTTAACTCCGACACGCTCTGGGCAAAAAAACCCACACCGGAAAATACACCCGAAGTTTTGCTCAGTGTTCGTAATCTTACAAAGAGTTATGCCATTCGCAAATCCGGTATGTTTGGCAAACAAGATAAAACCCGCATAAAAGCCGTCGATGACGTCAGTTTTGATATTCGCCGGGGCGAATGCCTGGGACTTGTAGGTGAAAGTGGCTGCGGCAAGACCACGCTTAGCAAAATCTTGATGCGGGCCATAACTCCCGATAGTGGCAGCGTTACCTTTGATGAGGGTAAGGGTGAGATCGACGTTCTGGCAGCACATGGTGACGCCTTGATGGATCTCAGAACGCATATCCAGATGGTCTTTCAGGATCCGGTCTCTTCTCTTTCTCCGCGCATGACAATCCAGAACATTCTCAGCGAGCCACTGGAAATCCATGGACGCGGGGATAAGGCATATCGTCTGGAAAAAGTGCGCGCATTGATACAAGCTATCGGTCTTGATCAACGCTATCTCAACCGATACCCGCACAGCTTTTCAGGTGGACAGCGCCAGCGTATAGGGATTGCACGCTCACTGGCACTTGGACCGCAATTGTTGATCTGTGACGAACCGGTTTCCGCACTCGACGTTTCCGTTCAAGCACAAATTTTGAACTTGCTCAAAGATTTGCAAAAGAAATTGGGCCTAACCTACCTGTTTATTTCCCACAATCTTGCGGTGGTTGATTACATGGCTGATCGGATAGCAGTCATGTGTGCAGGCCGTATCGTTGAACTGGCTCCCCGGGAGATTATTCTGCGCAATCCAGTGCACCCTTATACACGCTCGCTTCTCGCCGCAGTCCCTTTTCCTGATCTGGATAGGCCACTTGATTTCAAAACTCTCAACGCAAGCGGTGCGTCGGATAAGCGGGCTTGGGGAGCACAGTTTTCCGGCGAAGCTGGCTCAAGTGATCTTGCACAGGCCGATCTGGGTGGTGGCCATCTTGTTTTGGCTAGACGCAATGTCGATGCCAAGGAGTTGCGGACGTGGTAACGCGACGCAAAATACTCGGCACATTGGGCCTGGGCGGACTCGGATATCTGCTATCGCCAAATTTCGCGTTGGCGGCTGACCGTGATCTTGAACCTGAGTTTTTATCGGACAGGCTCAAGGCCCGCAGTCTTCCACCTCTCGCCGAACGATTGCCTACAAGGCCCCGAATTATCGGTCTGAAGGAAATGGGGCGGGTGCCCGGGCGTTATGGCGGCACTGTTCGCACCATTATTGGCAGTGCCAAAGACATTCGTTTTATGACTATCTATGGATATGCCCGGCTTGTGGGATATGACGAGAATTTGGTGCTGCAACCGGATATTCTCGAGGCATTTCACGAAGAAAATGATACCATTTTCACCTTTACCATCCGGGAAGGGCATCGTTGGTCCGATGGTTCGCCTCTAACCGTAGACGACTTCCGTTACTGGTGGGAAGACGTTCTTCTCAATAAGGATTTGACGCCGGGCGGCGGGTCACTTGATCTCCGCGTCAATGGCAAACTACCTAAGTTTGAAGTCCTCGATAATTTGACTGTACGCTATTCATGGGATGCGCCAAATCCCAATTTCCTGCCAAGTCTTGCAGCGCCTCAACCGCTCGCTATTCACGGCCCGTCAGCTTATCTGAAACAGTTTCACAAGAAGTATCAGGATCAATTCCGGCTCTCTGCACTGATGCAGGAAAACCGCGTAAAAAAATGGGCTGACCTGCACATCAAGATGGCGCGTGAGTACCGGCCCGAAAATCCCAGTCTCCCAACGCTCTATCCTTGGCGAAACACCACGGCCCCTCCTGCAGAGCAGTTCATTTTTGAGCGCAATCCCTATTTCCATCGTGTCGATGAAAACGGTAGACAATTGCCGTATATCGACCGCTTTATTCTAAACGTGAGTTCGTCTTCGATTATCCCTGCCAAAGCCGGTGCTGGAGAAAGCGACCTTCAAGTTACGGGCGTTGATTTCAATGACTATACCTTCTTGAAAGATGCCGAAAAACGCTATCCCGTAAAGGTCAATCTGTGGAAAATGACCCGTGGATCACGCGTTGCAATTCTACCAAACCTGAATTGTGCAGATGCTGTCTGGCGCGGATTGTTCCGTGATGTGCGCGTGCGCCGGGCGCTGTCACTGGCAATAGACAGACATGAAATCAACATGGCAGTTTTCTACGGCCTTGGGACGGCGAGCGCGGACACTGTGCTTCCGGATAGTCCGCTTTACAAACCGGAATACGCGAAAGCATGGATCGACCACGATCCGGACCAAGCCAATGCCCTGCTGGATGCCGCCGGCCTGCATAATCGCAATGAAGACGATATCCGGTTATTGCCAGACGGTCGTCTGGCCGAAATCACTATCGAAACACCGGGCGAAAGCACATTGGACACAGATGTTCTGGAGCTTGTAGCGGATCATTGGCGGAAGATCGGCATTGCTCTTTATACCCGGACGTCGCAGCGTGACATTTTCCGTAGCCGTGCACAGGCTGGCAGAATTATGATGTCGATCTGGTACGGCATTGAGAACGGCGTTGCTACGGCGGACATGAATCCGCAGCAACTCGCACCTACTGCAGATGACCAGCTCCAATGGCCGTTATGGGGCATGTATCACCTTTCTCTCGGTCAGAATGGCCAGGCGCCGGATCTGCCGGAAGCGCAGGAACTGGTTCGCCTGCAAAACAGCTGGCGCGGCTCCAGAAACATGGAAGAACGCACTGCTATCTGGCACCAGATGCTTTCAATCTTCACAAGTCAGGTTTTCTCCATAGGGTTGATTAACGGAACCCTGCAGCCTGTTCTTCACACAAACAAGCTGCAGAATGTTCCCGAAAAGGCTCTCTATGGCTTTGATCCGACATGTTATCTCGGTATTTACATGCCGGATACATTCTGGCTTGAGACGGAGCAAGTTTAAGCATGCTTCGTTATATTCTCTGGCGCATTGCCGCCATGATCCCGACTTTGCTTATCATATCCGCTCTCGTTTTCGTAATTATTGAACTGCCTCCAGGCAATTTCATCGATAGCCAAATTGCAGAAATGCAGGCTCAAGGTGAAACTGTCAACATACAGGATCTGGAAGAACTGCGCGCCCAGTATGGTCTGGATAAGCCCCCTGTGCTGCGATACTTTTATTGGGTTGGCGGCATGCTTGAAGGCGATTTTGGCTACTCGTTCGAGTATCAGTTGCCAGTCAGTGAGGTCATTGGCGATCGAATGTGGCTGACTATCCTTGTGTCGTTCGTGACCATTCTTTTTACTTGGCTGATTGCTTTTCCGATCGGCATGTACTCAGCCACGCACCAATATAGCTGGAGCGACTATGGACTGACGTTTCTGGGCCTACTCGGCATTGCCATCCCCAACTTCATGCTAGCACTCATCCTGATGTACTTTGCCAATGTATGGTTCGGCACGTCCATAGGGCATCTCATGGACCAGCAGTATCTCAACCAGCCCATGAGCTGGGAGAAAGCGCGATCAATTCTTTCGCATCTTTGGATACCGGTCATCATCGTTGGTACGGCCGGTACAGCAGGGATGATCCGCCGCCTCCGCGCGAACTTGCTGGACGAGCTTCAAAAGCAATATGTCATGACAGCACGGGCCAAAGGGCTTCATCCATTTCGGACTTTGATCAAATATCCTCTTCGCATGGCGCTGAACTTTTTTGTATCTGATATCGGATCAATCCTGCCGGCGATTATCTCCGGTGCCGAAATCACGGCAATCGTACTTTCTCTTGAAACCACAGGCCCCATGCTCATAAAAGCGCTTCAGAGTCAGGATATGTATCTTGCCGGCTCGTTCCTCATGTTTCTCGCATTCTTGACCGTTATCGGCGTCCTGATCTCCGATATCGCTCTTGCTTTTCTGGATCCGCGCATCCGGCTTTCTGGCAGGAGCACGAAGTGACGACTCAGATACCTCTCCCCGGCGCGCCATTACAGCATTATGTTTCCACGGCTCCATTCGATCCTATGTCCGTCGAGGAAATGACCGAGGCACAGGCCAAGGTTCACCTCGCCTCACAGCTCAAACTGATGTGGTGGAAATTCAAGCGGCACAGGGTTGCTCTGGCTTCCGGTATTTTTCTGCTCCTGCTGTACGGCATGATTATCATTGCGGAGTTTTTGGCTCCCTATAACCTGCATACACGCAATGTTGATTTCATCCACTCCCCACCTCAACGCGTGCATCTTTTTCAGGACGGAAATTTTATCGGGCCGTTCGTCTATGGCCGCGAAATGAAGCTGGATATGGAATCGCTGAAGCGTGTCTACACCGACAACAAGAACGTTGTTCAGCCGATCCGTTTTTTCTGCAGGGGTGATGACTACCGTTTTTGGGGATTAATACAGTCCAACGTTCATTTTGTGTGTCCGGCAAAAGGGGGCCAGATGTTCCTGCTTGGAACAGATCGTCTTGGCCGCGACGTGCTGTCCCGGATCATCTATGGTGCGCGAATCTCTTTGACCATTGGATTGATCGGCATCACCATAAGCTTCGTGCTTGGTATCATTATTGGCGGCCTTGCGGGCTATCATGGTGGTGTGTTTGATCTCCTGGTCCAGCGTGTTATCGAAGTTTTACAATCTTTGCCTAGCTTACCGCTTTGGATGGCACTCGCAGCCATCATGCCTGTAACCTGGAGTCCCATTCTGATTTACTTCGGCATCACGATAATTCTCGGCATGCTCGATTGGACCGGACTAGCGCGATCGGTCCGTTCCAAGTTGCTCGCCTTGCGCGAGGAAGACTATGTATTGGCCGCACAGCTCATGGGGGCGAAGAGCAGCCGCATTATCGGCAGACATCTGGTTCCTGGCTTTATGTCGCACCTGATTGCGACTGCAACAATTTCTATCCCCGGAATGATCCTTGGCGAGACCGCACTGAGCTTTCTGGGCTTGGGTTTGAGACCGCCCATAACCAGCTGGGGTATACTCCTTACGGAGGCCAGAAGCGTTAGCGTCATTGCATTCTACCCTTGGCTATTGTTTCCAATGGTTCCGGTCATTCTTGTCATACTGGCGTTCAATTTCTTGGGAGATGGGTTGCGCGACGCCGCCGATCCATACAGATAAGAGGCTGGTAGATTGCTTTTGATCACCTATTTGAATGGTATTGCGCGGGCCCGCCCGCAAAAAAGAAAGTTCCAACCATGATGCGTCGTTTCGAGGATGCACGAATCCTGATGTACAGTCACGATACGTTCGGCTTGGGTCATTTGCGTCGGTGCAGGACTATTGCACATTCGCTTGTTGAAGATTATCGGGGATTGAACATCCTGATCATCTCGGGCGCGACTATTGCTGGTGCGTTTGATTATCGCGCGCGCGTGGATTTTGTTAAAGTTCCAAGCGTCATCAAGCTGCGCAATGGCGAATACACGTCCCTTGCCCGTCATATTGATCTGCATGAAACCCTGAAGATGCGGCAATCAATTATCAGACACACCGCGGAAACTTTCCAGCCAGATATTTTTATCGTCGACAAAGAACCCATGGGGTTGAAGGGAGAGGTCGAAGAGACCCTGACTTACCTCAAATCACGGGGCACCACGCTCGTTTTAGGCTTGCGTGAAGTTATGGATGCGCCGCACCTTCTGGAGGCGGAGTGGAAGCATAATCAGGTCATCAGTAAAATCGATCAGCTCTATGACACCGTATGGGTTTATGGCCCCCCAGACTTTTATGACCCACTGGTCGACCTTGATGTGCCTGAAACGATCCGGGATAAAATGAAATTCGTTGGCTTTCTGCAGCGCAGCGTATCTCATGAGGCAGCCTCCGAACATGTCCCTGATGGCGATTATATTCTTGTTACAACGGGCGGCGGCGGCGATGGTGCAGACCTCGTTCACAACGTCATTCACGCCTATCAACAAGATCCTACATTGCAACATAAAGCGTTCATTGTGCTCGGCCCATACATGCCTGCCAAACAACGTGCGAAGCTGGTAAAAAAAGGAAGCAAAATTCCGTACATTCAGGTTATTGAGTTCGATAACCGCATGGAAGAGTTGATTGCCGGTGCAAAAGCCGTAGTCGCTATGGGTGGGTACAACACCTATTGCGAGATATTGTCGTTCGACAAGCCTGCATTGATTGTCCCCCGCATTGCTCCCCGCGAAGAGCAGTTGATCCGGGCAAAACGCGCGGCAGAACTCGGCCTGATTGAGATGCTCCTACCGGAAGAGGCCGAAGATCCGATAAGGCTGGCGGAAGTATTGAAACGTCTCCCCGAACGTGCTCCTCCATCCCAAAGCGGCAAAGGAGAAGGCATGCGTTTGGAGGGACTTGTGCATATCTCTGAAATCGTCGGTGAATGGTTGGACGACCGTGAGAATGAGCAGCTTCCCGCAGTTGCTGAGTAAGAGTAGACATAGTTGCCTGTACGCCGCAAAACATTGGTAGTCCTGAAGGGCTATCCACGCCTCTCAGAAACTTTCATCGCGCAGGAATTGCTCGGACTTGAACGTGCGGGTTTTGACCTGACCCTCATTTCCATGCGCAAGCCTACCGACAAAAAACGCCATCCGATCCACGATGAGATCAAGGCTCGGGTCGTCTATTTGCCGGAATATTTGCATGACGAGCCACTTCGCGTCTTGCGCGGTCTCGTTGGCAGTTGGAAACGTCCGGGATTCCGGTCCTTGCTTCGTCAATTCTGGTCTGACCTTTTACGTGACAGAACCCGCAATCGATTTCGCCGGTTTGGACAGGCATTGGTTCTAGCGAACGAATGGCCCGATGCCGGGGAATGGTTGCATGCACACTTTATCCACACGCCTGCATCAGTGACCGCCTATACCAGCATTCTGACCGGCGTTCCGTGGACCTGCTCTGCGCACGCCAAGGACATCTGGACATCTCCGGATTGGGAACTGACTGAGAAACTCGGAAAGGCGCGGTGGAGCGTTACCTGTACACGCTCCGGTTTTGACCACATGCGCCAATTGACCAACCGGAAAGACCGGGTACATCTGAGTTACCATGGCCTGGACCTGACGCGGTTCGGACATTTTGGCCAACGACGATCTGATCGTGACGGCAAAGATAAATCCGATCCCGTACAGATATTGAGCGTCGGGCGCGCCGTGCCAAAGAAGGGTTACGATGTTCTATTGAAAGCTCTCGCGCAGTTATCATCGGATATCAACTGGCGTTTCACCCATATCGGTGGCGGCGATGAGTTGGCCACTCTGAAACCCCTTGCTGAGTCACTCGGCATTGCTGATCGTATAGTCTGGAAGGGTGCGCTTGCTCAGGAAGATGTACTCAACCATTACCGACAATCAGACATTTTTGCATTGGCATGCCGTGTCGCAGCTGACGGTGACCGCGATGGATTGCCCAATGTACTTGTTGAGGCATCCAGTCAAAACCTCCTTTGTATCTCGACCAATATTTCAGGAATTCCGGAGCTATTGACCGGTGGTGAAAATGGTCTGGTCGTGCCGCCCGAAGACCCCCGCCTTATGGCCGTTGCCCTTGAACGGGCCATTCGCGAGCCTGATCTCAGGCACCGTCTTGGTCTGACTGCTGAACGCCGCGTCCGGGAGCATTTTGATCACAACTCAAGCATACGGCAGCTCACGCGGCTGTTTGAAGATGAGTGGCAAAGGCCATGAGATCGCCCCGCGTTTTCTTTTACGTCCAGCATTTGCTTGGAATAGGACATCTCGCGAGGGCGAGTCATATTGCGCGAGCGCTCGTTGACGACGGTTTTGATGTGACCATGATCACGGGAGGTTCAAGCGTATCCGGCTTTCCTGATCCGGAAGTGAGACAGATTGCATTGCCTCCCTTGTTGGCGGGAAGTGCAGCCTTTAGCGGGCTAGTCGACGGTAATTCGGAACCTGCCAGCGAAAGTTACCTTACCAATCGACGCAAACTTCTGCTTGATGCCTTCAATGAAACAAAACCGGATATCGTTATCATTGAGGCGTTCCCATTCGGCCGAAGGCAAATGCGTTTTGAGCTTTTACCTCTGCTGGAAGCGGTTGAAAAGGCAACTCCCAAGCCAAAGCTGGTGACCTCGGTCCGCGATATCCTGCAAGAGCGGACGAAGCCGGGGCGGGATGAAGAAACTGTTGCGCTGATTAAATCACATTTCGACCATGTGCTGGTTCATGGCGACCCCGGTTTTGTAACTTTGCCTGATACTTTTCCGTTGGCAAAATCGATTGCGGACAAGATCATTTATACTGGGCTCGTAACCGGGCCCACGCCTGCTCCCTCCACTGATAGTTTTGATATTGTTGTCTCGGCGGGTGGTGGCGCTGTCGGCTATGATCTCCTCCAATCGGCGTATCGTTCCGCTACGCAATCAAACTTCAAGGGCAGTTGGTGCCTTATCACCGGCCCCAACCTTCCTCAGTCTGATTTTACTGACCTGTCTGCTGATGCCCCAGACAATGTTACTGTTATACGGTTTCGGCAGGACTTTCCCGGCTTGCTTCGCAGTGCCCGCCTCTCAATTTCACAATCCGGGTACAATACGGTTTGCGATATACTTCGAGCGCAGTGCCGCTCCATACTCATTCCCTTCACGGCGGGCGGTGAAACCGAACAGAGTGTTCGTGCAACGCGGCTCGAAGCCCTCGGTCTGGCCATTACATTGCCGGAAAATGGCTTGAGCAGCGATCGTCTTACAAGCGCCATTAAATCTGCTTTCGAAGCGGCTCCTCCTCCAAAACACAACTTGGACTTGAACGGTGCTCAGCAAACGGCTGCATTGCTGCGACAGATGCTCTAAACAGGCGGCTTTAAGAATACGCACCGATGGCGCCATGTTATATAGCTTCATTGGGCTTGATGATGTAAGTTCAGGTGATTCAACCAACAAGGTCGCCCTCAACGCTACGCCTGTTTCACTATATAAATTACTGCTGAAGTCACAGCCCACGGTTGTTCATGGAAAAAAGTTTAGGTCGATACATCTGGTCGAATACACGACTGCAGCAGATATGGATTCTGATTGTTGTAGCCGTTTCGATGGTCCCATATTTCTTATCGTTCGATCTGCCAAAGCAGATTGTTAACGGACCTATACAGGGAACGGGTTTCGAATCCCCCGGCGCCACGCAGACGTTCATGCGTATCCGGTTCAATATTCCTTATCTTGGTGAGGTAACGTTCTTCAACGGCCTTGAGCTGACACGCTTCGAGATGCTTATGGCTCTCAGCCTTGTTTTCTTGGTGCTCGTTATCATAAACGGACTCTTTAAACTCTATATCAATACGTACAAGGGCCGTCTCGGCGAACGAATGCTGCGACGCATCCGTTTCGAGCTGATTGATCGCGTGCTCCGTTTTCCCCCGTCGCAGTTCAAGCGGGTAAAATCTGCTGAAATTGCGACCATGATCAAAGACGAAGTGGAGCCTATGGGCGGCTTCACAGGCGATGCTTTTGTCCAGCCTGCCTTGCTTGGCGGTCAAGCGCTTACGGCTCTCGTTTTCATAATCATGCAGAATTTCTGGCTGGGCATGATTGCCGCCGGGATTGTGGCCATACAAGGTGTTGTTATCCCGCGCATGCGCAAGCGGCTGCTTGAACTTGGACGGCAGCGACAGCTTACAGCGCGCGAATTGTCGGGGCGTGTTGGCGAGATCGTGGATGGTATTGGCACCATCCACGGCAATGATACCTCGAACTACGAACGCGCTGACATTGCCTCACGATTGGGACTTATCTTTTCGATCCGATATGACCTTTATCAATGGAAGTTTCTCGTCAAATTCATCAATAACTTCCTCGCGCAAGTCACGCCATTCCTGTTCTATTCCATTGGTGGTGTTCTTGCTCTGCAAGGACGGCTCGACATTGGACAGCTGGTTGCCGTGATCAATGCGTACAAAGATCTGCCCGGTCCGTTGAAAGAACTGATCGATTGGGATCAGGCGCGTCAGGATGTGCAGGTTAAATATGCGCAGGTTGTCGAACAGTTCAACGTTGACAGGTTGGTGGACCCCAAGATCCAAGCACTTGCGCCCGCTCCAGCAACCCGCCTTGAGCACTCGTTGCATGCAGTCAATCTAACCGTATCGGATGATAGTGGCGCGCCGCTGCTCAACCATATTTCGCTGGAGATAAAGCCATCTGAAACCGTCGCGATTGTCGGCAATAGTAGTAGCGGCGCTGAAGCGCTGGCAGAAGCTTTTGCTCGTCTGGTATGGCCGGACCAAGGACGTATTACGATTGACGGAGCAGACCTGCTTGAGCTTCCGGAATCGGTAACAGGCCGCCGGATTGCCTATGCTGCATCTGACACATATTTCTTCCATGGAACGCTGCGTGACAATCTTCTTTACGGGCTTAAACATGCCCCTCTGACTAAAGTAGAGTATGAGGGAAAGCAGGCAATCAAGTATAAATGGAACTTGAATGAGGCGCGTCGCGCCGGTAACCCGGAACTTGATCTCAATAGCGATTGGGTAGACTACGCCTCAGCCGGTGTAACTGGTCCCGAAGATCTCTTCAAAGTCGTTCGTCCTGTTCTCGATGCTGTGATGATCTCGCAGGATATTCAGGATATGGCACTGCGTTCGTTGGTCAATACCACAAACCACAGTGATCTTACCGACAGGATCGTGGAGCTTCGCGAGGCTCTTCGCAAGCGGCTGAAGAAGGAAGACCTCGAAGATCTCGTCGTTCCATTCAAGCTCAAAGAATACAATCCGCAAGCGACTATCGGCGAGAACCTGCTGTTCGGGACAATGAAACGCCCGATGATGACCAACCGGAAACTGGCAGCTCATCCTTATTTCCGATCGGTTTTGCGGGAGAAAGACCTCTATATCGATCTTTACTCGATGGGTTTGGAAATTGCATCAAACGCTGTCGAACTCTTTGAAGACCTGCCGCCAGACCATCCGTTCTTTCAGCAGCTCACATTCATGACTGCTGACGATATCCCCGCTTATCAGGTTCTTTTGCAAAAGCTGCAAGGCCGTGGAATTGAAGCAGCATCGCCGGAGGAGCGTTCAAACATCATCCGGTTGAGCTTCTCCTATATTGAGCCAAGGCATCGTTTTGGTCTGCTCAATGACGAACTCATGGCAAAGATCGTAGACGCGCGTGCTCGTTTTCATCAAAACCTGCCTGACGATCTCAAGGAAGTCATCGAACGGTACGACCCGAAAAAGTTTATCTCGTCCGCAACACTATTGGATAATGTTCTTTTTGGCAGAATCGGGTTCGCCCAAGCTGACGGCTCCGACAAGCTTCGGGATATCATGCGTGATATCTTCAACAAGCTTGATCTCTTCGAAAGCGTGCTTTCCATTGGCCTTGATTTCGACGTGGGCGCGGGTGGCAAGCGTCTGACAAATGTTCAACGTCAAAAGTTAAACGTCGCACGGGCATTGCTCAAGCGATCTGACTATCTGATTTTCAACCGCCCCTTCCCCGCACTCGACCAACGCATTCAGGACAGAATTACTCGCAACATCATGGAAAACCTTCATGAAGAAGGTCATTCACCATCGATAATTTGGGTAATTTCCAATACCAGCCTCGCCAAATTGTTCGACAGAGTCGTAGTATTTGACAATGGGGCTCTGGTAGAAGACGGAACACATGCTACTCTTCTGCAGAAAAACGGTGTATTTAAACAACTGGCTTCATAAATCCAATGATGCCACAGGGGATGCTACCTATGCTGCTCAAAGACGAAGTGGAAATGTTGCGACGGGTGCCATTGTTTTCGGGAGTCGCTCCCGCAAAGCTAAAGCTGCTCGCATTCACTTCGGAACGCGTGAGCTACAAGTCCGGGCAAGTACTGTTCCATCAAGGTGACCCCGCCGATGCAGCCTATGTAATATTATCCGGTGGGGCGGATATTCTCGCTGACAGCCCTAGCGGGGAAATCAAGGTTGCCGAAATTGAACACGATTCAATCGTTGGAGAAATTGCAATCCTGTGTGACGTTTCTCGTACTGCTACAGTTAAGGCGAATTCACCACTTGAGGCCCTGCGCATAAGCAAAGACCATTTTATCAAGCTCTTGAGCGATTACCCGGAAATGACAATCGAAATCATGCGCGTTCTTGCCGACCGCTTGAGTCACACGACAACCGAACTCAGCGAAGCCCGCAGTAAGCAAAAACAGCACGCTGCAAAGTAAATCTATCAGTTTTGCTGACCCGTCAACTTACCTGTTTCAAGAGAAACCGTGAAATTACGAGACGGTAAACCAGCCATATACGAAGCCATCATTCGAAAAATGGTGGCGAATATCTGTCTGGCTTCACCCGCCCCACTCGCCGGTGCAACCGCATAGGCGTCGATCAACAGGCGATACATTGCCAGCCTGTCAGGCGATATCCAATCCATCGCCATCTCACTGCCCATTCGCAAGCGATACCAGTCACCAAGCAAATCCAGAGCTGAAATGGAATCCAACGCCTCCAAGTTGGCATTCATCGCATTCGCATGTTCTGTTTTCGTCGTCAGAACGACGTCTTCGATCGTTAGGGTTTTCTCGGAACGTGCCAATCGAAACAGATCCCCAAGATTCAGCAGTTTAACTGCTTGCACGAGATTTGCCGGCCATTCACGCTTGAGGTATCGATGCACGAGCAGTTGATCCACATGCCCGGAAAGGAACTCGCCATAGTTTCTGGCGTCCAGCATGGAGCCAACATGCTTCTTTGTCACTGCAATCTCTGTTCGGTACTGCCTGTTGATCTCAGCATCTATCGGGAGATAGTCCAGCGATATGGTCGCAACATCCAATCGTTCATTCTCGATTGTCAGAATCTTGAACGCCGGAGGAAACGCTACAAGTGACGGCACCCCGATATTGGTCAGCGTCCCGTCGTCATTTGTAGTGCTGGCCGTATCATTGACATGCAAGTGGCCACTGAAATGTACTGATATGCCAGCTTTTATCACTGCAGCCGCAACGTTCACGGAAGGTGTTCGCGCAACGGAACTCGTATTACCAAGCAAAGCCTGCTCATCTGTGGTCGTCCCATCCATCATGTCGATCATAGGATAATGGGAAAAAGTGAGAAGCGTCTTACCCTCAAGCTTCGCTCTCGCAGAAACGTCTTTCATCCACTCCAGAATGAACGGCTTGTGGACAAGCATGGCATTCCAGCCAGCATTTGTACTATCGATAAATGCTGCTGAACTGTCCCGCGGAACATCGCCATTGCGAGGCTCAAATACGTTGGCATCTATCATGAGCAACCAAAGGTTTGGGACTGGCTCAACCAGATAGGATGCATCCATCAGTTGGTACTCATTAAGGCCATCCGCAGAACAAACCGTATAAAGGCGAGATTCCGCCTCGCTGTTCGTTCCAAACGGTGTTTCCCAATAGATCGCATCCGTCCTTGAAAAGAACCCAAGGTCTGGAAGCACACCCAAACCTTCGGGATAGCCCAGACAGTACATTTTATCGGTAAAGACCATCGCTTCAGCGTCTTCGTCGACAAACTCACTGTCACTTGCCACGGTGGTATAGGTACCGTCTGCGTTCAGGAAACGTTTTGCATGATGACGCCCAGATGGGCCCACAATATCGTGATTTCCTGTCGTTCCAATAAAAACCAATCCATGATCGCAGCTATATCTGTCAAGAAGCTGCTTCAGCGCCGAAAGCGTGCTGATTTGGCCGTCATCTGAATAATCACCAAGCAGGACTACAAGTTTAATATCGCGTGCAACGACATCATCGAGAGCACCTCTCAGCGCGTAATAGCTCTCGTTGAATACCCGGGTAGAGCGAAGCGTATCTGTCAATCTCCGGGCAACCATACGACCACCGTCAACTTCCACACCCTCGAAATCGTAGTCACCATAAAGATCGTGAAAATGAGCGTCTGCAATAACGGCAATACGGGGAAACTTCGAAGAAGACATGACTCAGCCGTTCTGGTGATACTAATCTACTCGTACTGGTTAATTGTCATAAACCTTAAAAAGCAAGTTGCTATTTCCTACATATCAACAGAAGCGAATTTTTAATGCGTAGCTTGCCAATAAAAAGGAATACAAGCCTCGCATAACCGTCGCAGTTTGACTACGATATCCCCAAAATGGGGAACCAGGTGTAAAGAGCATAATGAACGACCAAGTATTTCGGGTGAAATTCTGGGGAACTCGAGGCAGTGTTTCGGTTTCCGGACCAGAATTCATACGGTATGGCGGAAATACCGCCTGCATCGAGGTTCAGTGTGGAAGCCGACGGCTGATTTTTGATACTGGCTCTGGGGTACGGCAGGCAGGTGAGGCTTTGTCACGGGAAGGCGTTGAGCAACTCGATATTATTTATACTCATTGTCACTACGATCATATTATCGGCCTACCTTATTTTACACCTCTTTATAACCCGATGATGAATGTACGCCTTTGGTCAGGCCATCTGGCCGGGCAGATGACAACTGGCCAAATGGTGAAGCAGTTTATGCGCCCGCCCTGGTTTCCAATAGAATCAGATATTTGCCAGGCCTGCCTCAACTTTCAGGATTTCCGAACTGGAGATATTCTCACCCCGTTTGAGAACGTAGTGATCCGTACGGATAAACTCAATCATCCAGGTGGATGCGTCGGCTACAGGATTGAATGGGCAGGGCGCGTTCTTGCGTTGATTTTCGACACAGAACATGTCAGCGGTGAATTGGATCCCGCCGTTCTCGGCCTCATCAAAGATGCAGACCTCGTTGTCTATGATTGCACCTATACCGAAGACGAGATGCCAAGGCGTTTTGGTTACGGTCACTCGACATGGCAACACGGAGTCAAGCTAGCCGAGGCTGCAAAAATTGGTAAGCTGGCTTTGTTCCATCATGCTCCCTCGCGGACAGACGATGAGATCGATGAGTTTGAGCGGCTTGCGAAAATGCGTTTCGAGGGAACATTCGCTGCACGCGATTTTCAGGTTATAGACCTTTAGATCAGCTCCCGGGCGGATACCCATCGGCATCCTCCCGTTTCAGCCGTGATCTCGAAAAGTGTTTGTAAAAATATCCATGCAGATTCGTCATGCACAAGATGATGAGCGAGAACGCCAATTGTGCTGTCTTCGCCATCAAAACGATTGCGCATCTCCCCAACTATTTCGTTCACCAGCTCGCCATGAACGCGGCAGCCACGCGTACCGTGCCAATCCATCAAATCGATATGAGTATTTACGACAGGAATATGAGTGGTCTGATTATTTTTTGGCGCTCCAAATACTGAAAGTGCGGCGAATCCCAAACTATTCAAGTGCGGCAGTAGCGCAATGTCGATGCGATTCCATGGCGGTACAAGTATAGGCAAGACCTGCTTGGGAAATAACTCCCGTGCCCGCTCCCATCCTTGGGCAAGCTCGGCAAGCACTGTTTTTAGCGCACGATGCGCCCCGAGTTCCTGCTTCTTTTCGCCAGTCCTGGCATGATTTACGTGCGACCAGCCATGAACGGCAACCCTGGTTAGGCGCTCTGATTTCAACCTTCCGGCCAGAGGCATACCAGTCAACGAAGGTATCACAGCCAACAACGCTGGAACCTCATACTTATTGCTCAGCGCCAGTAATCGCTCTAAAGCATCGGTAGGCTCTACGGCATCGTCATCGCGGAGCCAAAACCGTATACTGCGATTGGCATTGATCCAGCGGGATAACTCGTCGCGTAAAGGCTGCCAAACAACATTCTCAGTCATTGATCTTGCCTCGCAAATGGTTTCAGCAACAAGTCCAGCCGCTGCGATGCCAGTTCAAGTGAGCGCTCCTCCAGAACAAACTGCCTTGCGGCGAGCCCCATTTCGCTGCGTTGATCTTCGTTCACGCACAATTGTTCTATTGCTCTACTGAAGGTGGCCACATCGTTTACTGGAGTAAGAATTCCGGTTATGCCATTCCTTACGACCTCAGGGACACCAGCCACTGCCTGCGCAACAACAGGTAGCCCTGCTGCCTGCGCTTCCAGATAAGCAATTCCATAAGCTTCGCCAAACCCCGGCCAGACATAAAGTCCCGAATTGTAAAGTATGCTCACAACCTCTTGAGACTCCTTTTGCCCGACCCATTCAATACGATCTTTCTCGATACGGGTAAAACACTCTTGCACTGCTGCCATGTCGGGACCGTCACCCACCACTTTCAATTTCCATGGAACGTGGTTCAAGAGAGCAAGCGACGCCGCAAGCATCTTATAACTTTCCATTTTGTCTCCCGGTCTCATCATTGCGACCGTCACCAACTGGTGAGAATCTTGCTGAACAGGTTCGGTCGCAAAGGCGGCAGTATCGATAAATGGAGGTAGTCTCTGCAGGCGATCCTTGGGAACAATGTGCTGAAGTCCAAGCTCATCCCTCCCCGTGAAACAGATATTTAATGCGGCCTGTCCAACACCTTGGACAACGAGTGTTTGCTGGTTACGCCAACCTCCTTCGTCGCGACGCTTTGAATATGATGCCTCACACGTGATGTATGGGAGGTCGAACATTCTTGCCAAATTGGGTCCAAGCAAGTCCGGCGCTTTGTAATAAGGGTGGTAAGTAAACCAAAGATCAGGGGTATACCCGGTTTGCCAGTGCTGGATGAGACGCTTTCGTTCCTGCTCGGCACTGGTATAAATCACCGTTTGAGCGACTTGATCGAGTACTTTTGCAAAGCTTCTGAGTTCAGAAACGAGTTCTACCTTGTGCCCGGCATTTTCCAATGCCCGGATCAAAAGCCGTGCCATCTCGCGATCACCGGACGGTACAGGATGACATGGGGATTTCAACGGTGCGTAAAAAGCAATGTGCATTGCGAAGCAGTACAGTCTTCTCGGCAAAACGGAAAGATATCTAACAAATGTGTGATCGTCAGAGCTTTTTTCGTACCTTTTTGGTGGGTAAAGCGAGCGTATTGTCCACTCGCCAAATCACACTGGTTCAATTAAGTTAACCCAATAGAAATTGCTCCGGATTTCATGACAGCATTTGTTGCTAGTAACGTCAGTTCTGAACGGTCATTGCGCAGGCTACGCTTGATCTCAGGTCTGATCATGCTTGTTTTCGTCATGCTCCATTTGGCCAATCATTCGTTGAATCTCATATCACTTAAAGCAGCGGAAGAAGGCCGGCACTGGTTTCTTGCCATTTGGCGAAATCCTGTCGGTACGGTCCTTTTCTATGGGGCCGCAATCGTGCATGTGGCGCTTATTATAAGATCACTTTATCTCCGCCGGACACTGGTCATGCCATTGCGCGAAGCCAGCCAGATCATACTTGGATTATTGATTCCCATCCTTCTGATCGAGCATATCATTGGTACGCGTATCCGATACGAAATCGCGGGACTTAATGACACGTATGAGTTTGTTATCAGAAGTCTATGGGTAGAGTCACCCGGCAGTGCTATCAGGCAAACACTGGCACTCCTCGTCGTGTGGGCGCACGGATGCATCGGCATACATTTCTGGTTACGATATCGTGATTGGTATTCTCGGGCAGCTCCATTCTTCCTGACTTTAGCTATTCTCCTGCCAGTCCTCAGCCTTCTCGGTTTCGCTTATACCGGACGTATACTTGCAAGTGAGCCTATCCAGTCCAGCTATGGAAGTGGCATCGCCCACGGAAACACCTTCATCAGCGCAGAGGCGTTGCAACAGTTAGCCGTTGTAAAGTTCATGCTCTATGGAGTCTTCGCCACCAGTCTTCTAAGTGTGGTTACTCTTCGCATGTTGCGGAGTTGGCGCGAACGTTCAAATCAGATCGAGATTCGATATCCTGAAGGTCAGGTTGTTCGCGTGCCGCGAGGTTTCAGCGTGCTTGAAGCAAGCCGAATTGGCGGCGTTCCTCACTACGCTGTGTGTGGTGGCAAAGGACGCTGCTCCACTTGCCGCGTCCAGATAATCGAGGGCGCAGACACTCTCGTGAAGCCTGATACTACGGAGCAGGCAACGTTGAACCGGATCAACGCCGATCCGGATGTACGGCTCGCCTGTCAGCTGCGCCCGTTAAACAACATCAGTATTGTACCTTTGCTTGTCCCAACATTGGAAGGCAACCTGCCGGCCAATAGCCAACAGGTCAATCCCGGGCGCGAACAGGAGATCGTCATCCTTTTTTGCGACATTCGCAACTTCACCGCTCTGACCGAGGCGCAATTGCCCTATGACGTTGTATTCCTCCTCAACCGTTATTTTGCCATTGTGGGCCAAGCCGTCGAACGGGCAGGCGGACGCTTGGACAAGTTTATCGGCGATGGCGCGATGGCCTTGTTTGGGTTGCAAGGATCACCAGAAGATGGGTGCCGGCAAGCGCTCAGGGCCTCCGCAATGATCGTGAGTGAAATAGACCGGCTGAGCCAAGAGCTTGCAACTGACTTGGCAATGCCTTTACGAGTAGCAATAGGTGTGCACTCCGGACCAGCAATTGTAGGAGCCATGGGTTATGGCAGAGTAAAAAGCCTTACGGCAATAGGTGACACAGTGAATGTTGCAAGCCGTCTTGAAACGATTGCCAAAGAACTTGATGTAGTGCTCGTGGTTTCAGAACCGACCATCATGAAGGCTGGCTCTGAAACCAAGCACCTTGAGAGCCGAGAAATAGCTATCCGAGGCAGGGCTGAGCCACTTAGAATCTATGTTGTTACTCAGGAAATGAGCGCCCACTTCACATGAAAGTAAATGGGCAGGCAGTTTCAATAGATGAAAATATGGTGTTGTCTCACGTTTCTTTATACGCGGTACGGAGCTGCCACTCGATGAAGCCCAATTCGATATTCCGTTATTCGACCCGGCGATATAAAAAGTAGCGGCCGGGTTTCACGCTTGCCGGAAGCGGCAACTGCTCCAGCAAGGGATGATTGAGTTCGAGACCACTGGCCACAATACCGTGCGGGGCTAACAGCGCAGCTGCAAGGTCCGGCAGCCACGTCAATGTCACGGCATCTTTTTCATCGTACCCGGTGCCGATGTCAGCATGAACAAGGGCAGCATTTATACCGAGAAATCTCTGGGTTGTATCGCGAATTTCACCAATGACGAGATTCTCCGGGTGTGGTGTAGAGCTTTTATACGAGCCTACGGCGCGATCAAAAGCAATAATCCGCCGCTCTGGAAATCGCTCGCGAAGATGATCATATGTGCGGCCGTTACCAAGCCCGAGCTCGATTACTGGTCCCTCCAATTCCTTCACACTGTCACAAATATGATCGAGAATATCGCGCTGTGCCATCATCCGGCGAATAAAACTGTCAAGCCTGCTCATAAATATTCTACTGCCTGTAAATCACTGCAAGCGTGGCATAACACGCAGATGCCAGATGCGTCGATCATCAATCGGTCACAAAAGAGTGCGCTATACTCCATAGCTTAACCCGCCTCGGCATCATGTTTGATCTGGTTAGACTTGAGTAGTGACATCAGCAAGGGGCCGGATGAAAATGAACCATCTCGAGCTTTATCGGTCAAAGCCCGCAAATATCCTCCAGGGCTCAAAATATTCTCACCTTTCTGAAGGATCGCGGAAACAACAATAGCCGCTTCGTTTAATCCAAAGACCTCTACAGCTTGGCTCCATGCGTCCGGGCTTACTCCAAGAGTTACGCGAACGAGATTTGCGGTCTGTACGAGATCCGGCCAACTGTCGATCCCGTCGAGCGCATAATCGATTATGTCCGGGCAAGCCTTCAAGACAAGTCCAAGCGGAAAAGCTTTGGGTGACTTTGGTGTATTTCTTGGCTGTCGCCGACTTACATCCTCAACAGGTTCACTGTTCCTGTCCAGATTAACGCTGACATTTGCCCCCTGGTTTTTTCTAAAGCCGGGTTCAAATTCAGTATAAGAGTCTGGGTTTTGATTCTGTATATGCCGTTCATTTTGAACGTCACTGGCGTTTGTTTTTGTCGAATTATTGTGTAATTGCAGCAACTTCTCTACGTCAGCACGTAAATCGTCCAAACTATCCGCCAAAGTCTCCAATCCAATGCGGTCGAAGCCCCTTAGAAGTGGTCGTGCCAACGGCATGAACCGCTCGCTGAGTGCAGCCCACGGACCATCAAGAGCTTGTTCTTCAGCAAAAATGATCATCTTTGCTATGTCGCGGCGATCAAGGCTGATGCGCTCCCGCAAGATGCGCTTCGACAAGTCTTCAGCACGGATATTTGCAGCAAGTTCTTCATACTCAGCGGCTTTAACAACCAACGGTATCAAGTCGAAACCGAATGCGGTCTTCAATTCCCCCTCTTGATCACGACGAACATAACGTTTCCCATTCGGACTATCGCGTCGAATGATCATTCCCGCTTCTACTAAAGAGCCCAGATGCCTGCGCAACGTAACCGGTGCCATACCGTGGCAACGAAGTGATAGTTCACGATTTGAGGGGAAAACGATCAGATTCGTCGTGCTGTCCAGTTCGTTCGGCTTATGAAAACTGAGCAGCGCATGCAACACCGCTAACGCTCGATCAGAGACGCCAAGCAGAGGTCTGGCTTCCGTAATCACCCGGAAGAGTTTCCATTTGTCGGCAACCTGTTCTCGTTCGCTCTTTCGGGCCTCCGTCTGCGCATCCAGCATGGCATACGACATCGGCCGCCGCCCAAAGGGCGTCGTCATCATTTCCCTATTCATTGCTTTCACCCTCAATCAGGCAAAAGAAATCTGCTCGCCGAAACGACGCTAAACGCTTGACAGTGATTCTCGGAAATGCGATTCTCAAGCTGCTTAGACTTTGAGAGGGCTTCCGGGACGTCGGTTTCGGGGGCCTTTTCTTTTGTGATCTCTCTCCAGTTAGAGTTTTCTAATACGCGGTTCACTCTTCTCGCCGCGAAGATATGCAGCGTAGATTTCGGGAAGGTGCGTTATCAGATAATGCCCGAACTCTGGTGTCAGGGCTTCATCAACGGTCACCTTGGTCTTGCCATTCGCCTGTTCAATCTGGGCGTAAGAAAGCCCTTCTTTGGATTTGAGCGGATAAACATACGGCCCGGATGGTCTGGGTGATAGGCTCTTGAGGATCAGCGCGAAACGGGCATCGCTATCGATCCGGAGCAACTTTTCCAGATCAACTCTTTCTCTCCATGGAATCTCATCCTCCTGCACCAACTGAGAGAGTTGTTCCCATCGTGGCCGGCCAACCTTTGGTGCAGGACCGATTACCTGAATCAAGTCTTCCGGCAGCGAATTGGCCACCGCAATCATTGTCGAAAGATTGCCCTTATGAACGGCCAGTGCAGCCATCAGCGCATTGCGCTCGATACCATGGGCCTCAAGCTTCGCCGCAAACAACGCCCGTTCAATGAATGAAAGATCCTTACGCTCCAGGTTCTCTTTACCTTGGGCGACGATCAAATCCTCATCGGAGAGATTGCGCACGATGGCTTTGACAGGCCTGCCAATCGCCCGGAGCGCTGCAAGCCTTCTGTGCCCGTAAGCTACCTGATAGCGGCGGTCATCGTTCGGATTCGGTCGCACGAGAATCGGAACCTGCTGGCCGTGTTCTTCGATGCTGACCTTAAAGTCACTGAAATCATCGGTATTTATATCGTCAAGCCGGTCACGGATGAACGACGCGTCAATAAGATCCGGCTCAATATGAACAATATGCTCTCCGGCGGCTATCTGCTCGCGCAAAGCCTGTGCTTCGTCGGCATCGTCCGAGAGGCTTTGTAGTGACAGTCCCATAGCTTTCAGAGAACCAGACTTTTGGGCAGGCTTGGCGTGCCTGTGTTCTGTATGTGACCCGTCATTGATTGGCGTCATCATGGCTTTGAGAGCGTCTCTTCGTTTGTTCATGGAGTCCTCCCCCACGCATCGCGTACAAGTTCTTCTATTTCGAGGTTCACCGCATCCAGTGCTTCAATTGCCCGATCATAGGTTGCACGTGTAAAATACTCCCGACCCACTTCATACAATGTCTGCTTTGTCAGACCAGCATCCGAGATCGCTGTCGATTTGAGCAAGGCGTTCGTTAAAACACGCTCTCCAAAAAGGCTTTTCAACAAGCCGACGATCTGTCCTTGCGGACCATCGCTAGGTTCGTATCGTGTCACCACATAGCGGAAGAAATCATAGTCGGCATCGCCGCCGGCCTGCTCAACGACATCGAGTAACCCTGCTGTCATGTGGAGAAATTGAGACATCGACGCCACGTCAAGCATTTGCGGATGAATGGTTACAAGCACGCTTCGCGCTGCACAGAGAGCTGACAACGTAAGAAAGCCGAGCGACGGTGGGCAATCCAAAACCACCACGTCGTACCGATCGTCTACCGTTGCCAGTGCATTGGCTATCCGGGAGAAGAAAAGCCTTTCCGTGCCCCGACGCTTCTCGGCAAGTATCCGCGGCGTATCGTGTTCGAATTCCTGTAGTTCCAGATTACCCGGAATAATATCCAGACCGGCGAAATAGGTCTTGCGAATGATATCTGTAAGCGGCCGCTGCTGATCGTCATAGCGGATCGCGCCATAAATCGTGTCGTTATCTTCGAGATCAAATTCCGGCTGAATGCCGAACAACGCAGACAAAGAAGCCTGCGGATCGAGATCGATAGCCAACGTGCGATATCCGCGCATTGCAAAATACTGTGCAACATGAGCGGCAGTCGTGGTTTTGCCTGAGCCACCTTTGAAATTGGTTACCGCGATGACTTGCATATGCTCATTGCCCTGACGCAAAGGCAGGTAGCTTTTCTTGGATTTAGCCAAATAACGCCGTATCTCATGAACTTGTTCGAGAGAATACAGTCTGCGGCCGCCGGAAGTTTTTTCCGCTTCCGGTCCCTCGCCGGCCAATGACAGATGCCTTATGTAAGCATCTGTGATACCAATTAAACGAGCAGCCTCACCAGAGGTAAACTTTCTCAATTCCTTTTCTGCCGTTGGTGGAAAGGCGCGTGAACGCAATTCCTGCAACTGCGCGCTGAGAAGGTCAGCGTCCGCCTCCACCAGCCGTGTCAGCGAACGAACCTTCTTGCCGGTACGGTGGCTCGGGTCTTTTTCAGTTGGAGACAACATACACGCTTTAAATCCAATTTATGAGATTAAAGCGTAAATTCACCTGAGTCTGGCTGAGTCGTCAAGCGATTTCAATTTTCGCCGCCACACATGGACTTTTACAAGGAACTCGACTGGCAAAATTACTGACGCAATCCTCCGGCATTCTCGATGAATGAGACAACTTCCTGAAGCCCATCGCGCCTTAGCATGTCAGTAAATACGAAAGGTTTTGCCCCGCGTTGACTTCTGGTATCACTGGCCATGATATCAAGATCAGCACCTACATAGGGAGCCAAATCTTTCTTATTCACGATTAACAGATCAGAGCGCGTAATACCCGGTCCACCCTTACGCGGTATTTTTTCCCCTTGGCAAACCGATATGACATAGAGCGTTAAATCCGCGAGGTCCGGCGAAAATGTAGCGGCAAGATTGTCTCCACCCGACTCTATGAATACGATATCCAGATCGGGGTGCAGTCTGTTCATTGCCGCAATCGCCTGCAAATTGATCGTCGCATCTTCGCGGATCGCAGTATGCGGACAACCACCCGTCTCGACACCCATGATCCGGTCTTCCGGCAGCGCCTGCAGTCTGTTCAGGATCAGCGCATCTTCCTTGGTGTAGATATCGTTGGTGACCACGGCCAGCGAATAGCGCTCGCGCATAGCTTTGCAGAGCATTTCGGTGACGGTTGTCTTGCCTGAACCAACAGGCCCGCCAATGCCAACCCGAAGTGGACCGTTCTTGGAAATCATGATCTGAAAACCCTGGAATATTGTGTTTCATGGCGCATCGCCATGATGTCTGAGATGATCGCACAGCTGCCAAGTTCATCAAGGGACGCCTCCGCAGCTCTCTCGGAACAGGACCGTATATCTGCTTCCATACTCGCCAGTATTGAGACGCCGTCGCGCTGTCCCAATGGCACAAGCCGAACAGCGCCTTGCACCAGATTGGAAATGAAAGCATGCAGAAAAGCGCAAAGGGCCGCCTCAAGCTCAATGCCATGAGCCCCGGCTATCGCACCCACAGCAACAGGACTGGCAATCTGGACAGGCAGTCTATCAAAAACCGGATTCGGCCAAGCTTGAGCTGCAGACAAGAAGGCCTCCCCTTGCAACATGGTTTCCATATGACGTTCGCGCGAACCAGCGAGTGCTTCGGCAAGGTCGGCAACATTTGAGAAGTCGGCTTTTGCTCTGGCAATGCGATGGCTCTCTGCAAAAAGCACTGCGTCGTTCCATCCCGAGCCCTCATGCAGAATATCGACAAGCCAATCTTCCAAGCTTTGCCTGTTGTGGATCAAACCCAATTGGATCGCCTGCTCAATACCGTGACTGTACGAGAATGCCCCTACCGGAAAAGCAGGAGAAAGCCAGGTCATCAAACGCAGCAAAGCCATATTTTCAATCATGGTGATGATGCGACCCGTGGGAATGATCATCGTGGCCATGACCACTGTGATAGGCACCACGCAGGGGTTGGAACGGAGCCATAATCTCACTCACCCTTGCGCCCAGTCCTTCCAGCATTGCTTTGATCACATGATCTTTAAGGATCAAGATTCTGGTCTCCTCCAACTGTGCAGGCAGATGACGATTTCCCAGATGCCAAGCCAGCTCTGTCAAATGCTGACGGCTTCGCGGCAGCACCTCGTAGAGAGCTTCTTCCGCCGCGATAATCTCCGCCAAACTTCCATCTTCAAGGACCAGCACATCTCCATGGCCGAAGAGGACAGGTTCGGGGAGGTCCACCAATATCTGCTCTCCTTGCTGCAGGGTTAAAACCTTGCGGCGCAAATGCCGTTCATCATGGGCGAGCACAATCCTGTCAAACGGAGTGCCATGGTAATGGCCGAAATGATCGTGCCCGATAACGCGCCTCATGCCCCAACCTCATTGAAGTCGTCATTCATGCGAAAGAAGAAATCCAGCGCCGGTGCACCGCCGGTAAGCTGGGACAAGAGTGTATGAGCTTGGCCACGATGGTGCGTCTGGTGATTGAAAATCTGGGTAAGGCAGCGATCAAGTGTAGATGCATAAGGCTTGCCATTCATCATGATCCAGTTGAAAGGCGCAACGATATCCGCTTCACTCATGCCTTCCACCACAGCGATGATGTGTTCATCAAAGACAACGCGGGCGGCCCGTAGCGCATCGTAGTCATCGTGCAAGATTACGTCGTATGACGGCAATGCGTAAAGATCACCCGTGAACCGGCCAAACCATAGTTTATCGACCGCCAGCAAATGGTTCAACGTGCCATGCATCGATTTGAAGTAGGCCCGACGATCCGCAAAATAATCTTCTCTGTCTAGCACGCCTGCTGCGTCATAAATCTGTTTGTTCGCCCATTGATTGTAACGGGCCAGTCTCAAGAAATGTTGCTTCATTTACTTGTACTCAAAATAGGAAGTAGCGCTGCGTCATCGGCAGAGTAGTTGCGGGTTCGCATGTAAGCAGCTCACCGTCAGCTCGAACTTCGTAAGTTTCCGGGTCGACCTCCACATGCGGAGTAGCCGCATTATGCACCATCGAGGCCTTGGAAATACCACCCCGCGTGTTCTCAACTGGAATTAGCTCCTTTTCGACTTCAAGACTTGCCCGAAGGCCGTTCTCGACGGCAGCCTTGCTCACAAAAGTCACAGAAGATGCGGTGACATTCTTGCCCAATGCACCAAACATGGGACGATAATGCACAGGCTGCGGCGTCGGGATCGAAGCGTTCGGATCGCCCATTGGTGCAGCAACAATAGAACCGCCGAGCAGCACAAGGTCTGGTTTGACGGCGAAGAATGCCGGGTTCCATAGAACAAGGTCGGCACGCTTACCGACTTCGATTGAACCGATATGTCGCGACACGCCCTGCGCAATTGCCGGATTGATCGTATATTTGGCGATGTAACGCTTCACGCGGAAATTATCGTTATCGCCCTGCTCCTGCGGCAGGCTTCCGCGCTGGCGCTTCATCTTGTCTGCCGTCTGCCAGGTTCGGATCAGGACTTCACCAACACGGCCCATAGCCTGACTGTCTGATGAGATAATCGAAAACGCACCGATGTCATGCAGGATATCCTCGGCAGCAATAGTCTCCTTGCGGATACGACTCTCTGCGAAAGCCACGTCTTCCGGAATGGATGGCGACAGGTGATGGCAGACCATAAGCATGTCCAAGTGCTCGGCGATGGTATTTCTCGTATAGGGTCGCGTGGGATTGGTGGAAGATGGGATAACGTTGGGCAATCCGCAAATCTTGATGATATCCGGCGCGTGTCCGCCGCCCGCGCCTTCGGTATGAAAGGCGTGAATAGTCCGCCCTTTGAACGCAGAAACCGTATCCTCGACAAACCCGCTTTCATTCAAAGTGTCGGTATGGATCATGACCTGCACGTCATATTGATCAGCCACAGTCAAACAATTGTCGATGGCTGCGGGAGTAGTCCCCCAATCTTCGTGCAGCTTCAGCGAGCAGGCACCTCCAAGGATCATTTCTTCCAGCGCTGCCGGACGCGACGCGTTACCTTTACCTGACAGCCCGATGTTCATCGGTATAGCGTCGAAGGAGCGGATCATTCGTCCGATATGCCATGGCCCCGGCGTGCACGTTGTAGCAAGCGTTCCGTGAGCTGGTCCTGTCCCCCCGCCAAACATGGTGGTTATCCCCGACATGAGAGCTTCATCGATCTGTTGAGGACAGATAAAATGGATGTGAGCGTCCATGCCGCCTGCCGTCAGTATTTTGCCTTCCCCCGCAATGACTTCGGTTCCCGGTCCGACGATCACCGTAACACCCGGTTGCGTATCCGGATTGCCGGCTTTGCCTATGCTGAAAATTCGTCCATCACGCAGGCCTATATCAGCCTTGAATATACCGGTTACGTCAACAACAAGCGCGTTGGTAATAACAGTGTCTACTGCACCCTCTGCGCGCGTAACCTGGCTCTGGCCCATGCCGTCACGAATGACTTTGCCACCACCAAATTTCACCTCTTCTCCATAGATGGTGAAATCCTTTTCTACCTCGATGAAAAGTTCTGTATCCGCTAAACGAACCTTGTCGCCAACAGTCGGGCCGAACATCTGGGCATAGGCAGAACGTTTGATTGTGGCTGGCATCTTACAGCTTCCCCATGATTTTTTGTTGGAACCCGTAAACAGTCCTATCGCCGCCAAAAGGAATGAGCGTGACATCACGTTCCTGGCCAGGTTCGAACCGCACTGCCGTACCTGCGGCAATATCCAACCGCTTACCGCGTGCCTGTTCCCTGTCAAAAACCAGCCCTTCATTCGTCTCGTAGAAATGATAGTGGGAGCCAACCTGTATTGGACGGTCGCCAGTATTGGCGACCTTCAGGATAGTTGTTGGAGCTCCTGCATTGAGCACGATTTCCCCTGCAACAGTGATGATTTCTCCGGGGATCATATTGCTCACGCTCCAAATGCCAGCCAGAGACCGGCAAATGCCGTGCCGGCGCCTGCTGCCCGAATAATCAAGCGCCCACGACCAGCGCCCAACAGCATGCCAAGAGCCAAGCCGATAGCATGAAGAAGGGCCGTGGCAACTGCAAAGCCCAGAAGATAGCTCGCTGCTGTCGCAGCTCCCATTTCACCGCCATGAGCATGGCCGTGAAACAAGGCAAAGAAGCCAACCATAAGCATTGCCAACGGTGTAGGAACTCTGATCGCCATTGCGGCAAACAAACCGATGGCGACAACCGAGGCAAGAATTGTAGGTTCAACAAACGGCAAAGGTGCGCCAGCTATAGCCAACAAGAAGCCTGCCATCATAGTGCCGACAAATGCTGCCGGAACCATCCAGAGAGCACGGCCGCCCAGCAACACTGCCCAAAGGCCGACTGCTACCATCGCCAGAATATGATCCGCTCCGAACATCGGGTGGGAGAAACCTGCCGCAAACGAGCCGTGTTCTGCGGGATTGAGGTGAGCAAAAGCTGGCGTGGTTGCAGTCAAGGCCAGAGGCAACGTCAAGAACAATGTCTTCTTCATGGGTTCTCTTTCAAACTAACTAACGAATTGGTTCGTGGACGGTGACAAGTTTGGTGCCATCAGGGAAAGTTGCCTCGACCTGCACATCGTGAATCATCTCGGCGATACCCTCCATCACCTGACTGCGGGTGATGACATGTGCACCCGCTTCCATGAGTTCCGCGACGGAACGGCCATCGCGTGCGCCTTCAACGACAAAGTCTGTAATCAAGGCAATGGCTTCGGGATGGTTGAGTTTCACACCACGTTCCAGACGACGCCTTGCGACCATGGCTGCCATGGAAATCAGCAGCTTGTCCTTCTCGCGCGGCAGCAAATTCATCGTTCAGTTTCCCTTTTATGTTGACCATATTCGTGGCAGCTCAACTCCACCATTCAGGAGACCGAGCAAAGGTATCAGGCGTTTACGTAAGTGATAGGCGTCAAGGTCTACCAGACGCGCCACCAGCTTACCCATCCATGCCGATGCCCCTCCCTGCTCGCCGATGATAAGACGGGCCGGTTCAAGCAACCGCTCGCAATTCTCGGAGACAAGAAGCACCGTTGCGACGGCACGATTACCGCCCAGCAGTGCAGGCCGGTTCGACGACGAAGCCGCATGGGGGCCAATTAAAAAATTTTCAGCATGGAGCAGTCGACCCTTTTGTCGAACGCGCCACTGATCAGAAAAACGGGCAGTCCCGATTGTTTCCCCAAATGCCTTCCGCCCGAATATGGTCGATTCAACGATCAATGCTCGTGCACCCGCAGCCAGATTTACATTGAGGGAACGTTTCAGATCAGCGTTTTCAAACAGGATGGTTTCCTGCGGCAGCCATGCGACATACGAATCTCGTCCCGCGTCAATATGAGTTGAAACTGTAGCAACCGTCCCTGGAACAGCCTTGTAGATTTTCTCACAAGCCTGTGTGGTTATTTGAGCCGAACATTCCTCGCCAAGGGCGAAATCCCAATGCATTGCATCACCGCCGGTAAGGCCGCCTGCGCTATTGATCATCACTGCCTCGAGATGATTACCGGGAACAATCGGGAAACGCAGCTTCGCACACCCCTCCTGAAACAATGTCGAAATCCGTGTTTTCTCTTCTACCTGCCGAACTGACAAACGTCCTGCTCCAGACGCGCGTTGCGCCCGGCTCTGAACAACCAACGGGTAGTCGAGTATATCCAAGCCGTATCCCCAATGTTCAGACCGTCAGGTGACGCCGTGCTTCGGTCGTGTCGAGTATTTCGGCGGCACCGTCAGTCACAATCTCACCTCGATCCATGATGTAGACATGGTCAGCGAGTTCGCGGCAAAAGTCGAGATATTGTTCGACTAGAAGTATAGCCATTCCAAAGGAATCCCGCAGGTAGACAATGGCGCGGCCAATATCCTTGATGATGGATGGCTGGATTCCTTCTGTGGGCTCGTCAAGCACCAGAATTTTGGGGCGCATAACCAGTGCACGCCCGATTGCAAGTTGCTGCTGCTGTCCCCCCGAAAGGTCGCCGCCGCGACGCGACAGCATCGAACTCAACACCGGAAACAGATCGAATACATCGGAGGGTATATTACGTTCTGAACGAGGTAGCTGTGCATATCCGGTTTCGAGATTTTCCTTGACGCTCAGCAGCGGGAATATCTCCCTGCCTTGCGGCACATAGCCAATGCCATGTTTTGCACGCGTGTATGGCGCCATGCCATTCAACTCGGTGCCGTCGAATGCGACCTTACCCGTGCTGACACTATGCTGACCGGTAATAGCCCGGAGCAGGCTGGTTTTACCAACGCCGTTTCGACCGAGCACACAGGTGATCTTCCCTGTCTCTGCCTGCAACGAAACACCACGCAATGCTTGCGCAGCGCCATAGTGCAGATTGATCTTTTCAACTGTCAGCATATTCATCTACCCAAATAGTTTTCAATGACCCGGGGATCGTTGCTGACAAAGTCCAGTGAACCTTCCGCAAGCACAGAGCCTTCAGCAAGACACGTAACCCTCACACCCAGATCGCGAATGAATCCCATGTCGTGTTCGACAACAACAACTGCTCTGGACTTGGCAATTTCTTTGAGCAGAACTGCCGTTTCGACCGTTTCAGCATCGGTCATTCCAGCAACAGGCTCATCGACCAGCAGCAACTTGGGTTCCTGTGCCAAAAGCATACCGATCTCAAGCCATTGTTTTTGGCCATGACTCAGATTGGCGGCGAGTTCGTCTTTGCGTGCTGTCAGTCGCACCGTTTCGAGGATTTCCTCAATACGGGCACTATCTCCCTTTGATAGGCTATAGAAGAGCGTTGCAAATGTTCCACGCTTGCGATTGAGGGCCAATTCAAGATTATCCCAGACGGTATGGCTTTCGAAGACCGTGGGCTTCTGAAACTTCCGGCCGATGCCGAGCCGGGCAATGTCGGCCTCATCCTTCGTCGTCAGATCGATACTGTCTTCAAAAAATACCTGGCCTTCATTAGGCCGCGTTTTTCCGGTGATGATATCCATCATCGTCGTCTTGCCGGCGCCATTCGGTCCGATGATGGCTCTCAGCTCCCCCGGTGCGATAACGAAGGACAGCGCGTTCAATGCCTTGAAACCATCGAACGACACCGACACGTTGTCCAGATATAGCAGGCTCTTTGGTTTGACTTCAGACATCGCCTACTCCGCTGCCAAGGGTTCAGTGGCAAGCTTGGCACCTTTTTCGGCATCTTTGGCGGCACGCAGACGTTCAAGGGCCCCTGCCCTCTTCCGGTCTTTGTTGGATCTCCAAACTTGTTGAACAGTCCCGACAATGCCCTTTGGCAAGAAAAGGGTCGTTGCCACGAACAGTGCACCTAACGCGAACAGCCAGATTTCCGGGAACTGGGCAGTAAAAATACTCTTGCCAAAATTCACAAGTGTAGCCCCAATGATAGGCCCAATAAGCGTTCCCCGCCCTCCAACGGCGGTCCAGATCACGACCTCAATGGAGTTCGCCGGTGCAAACTCGCCGGGATTGATAATCCCGACTTGCGGTACATAAAGCGCACCAGCAACACCTGCCATCATTGCCGAAACGGTAAAGGTCACCAGCTTATAGTTTTCCGGGCGATAGCCTAGAAAACGTGTCCTGCCCTCGGCATCGCGCAAGCCAACGAGAACCTTGCCAAACTTTGATCTGACAATGGCGGAGCTGATGAGCAATGCGACTGCCAGCGCAATTGCCGAGACGGCAAACAGCGATGTCCGCATACCCTGTGATTGAATATTGAATCCGAGCAAGTCTTTGAAATCAGTCAGCCCATTATTGCCGCCAAAACCCATTTCATTGCGGAAGAAGGCGAGCAGAAGAGCGTATGTCATAGCCTGTGTAATGATGGACAGATAAACGCCCGTTACACGTGACCGGAATGCCAGCCAGCCGAAGACAAAAGCAAGAAGCCCGGGAACGGCGAGCACCATGAGGGCAGCGAACCAGAAATGATCGAAGCCATACCAATACCAAGGCATTTCCTTCCAATTCAGGAAGACCATAAAGTCTGGCAGCAGCGGATTACCGTAGACGCCGCGCGACCCTATCTGACGAACCAGATACATACCCATCGCATATCCGCCAAGGGCGAAGAATGCCGCGTGTCCCAGAGACAAAATCCCGCAAAAACCCCAGACGAGATCAAGTGCCAATGCCAGCAAGGCGTAGGTTAGGTATTTGCCAAATAACGATACCGCATAGGTCGGTACATGAAACACGTTATCGGCAGGCACTAAGAGATTAAGTGCGGGCACGATGCATGCGATGGCCAAAAGGATCGCAATACAGATCGATATGTTCCTGTCGAGCGACTTGAAAAGGAACATGCTTATCATGCTTCCACCGCCCTTCCTTTGAGTGCAAAGAGCCCGCGTGGCCGTCTTTGAATGAAGAGGATGATGAGAATCAGGATGAGAATTTTACCAAGTACCGCACCGGTATATGGCTCGAGCAACTTGTTGACGATGCCCAGTGAAAGTGCGCCGACGAGCGTACCCCAAAGGTTTCCGACTCCACCGAAAACCACAACCATGAAACTGTCTATAATATAGCTCTGACCAAGATTGGGCGAAACATTGTCGATTTGTGAAAGAGCAACGCCGGCAATCCCCGCAATGCCTGAACCCAAAGCAAATGTAAAAGCATCAACCCAAGGCGTCTTGATACCCATTGAAGAAGCCATGCGCCGGTTCTGGGTAACAGCACGCATCTGCAGGCCAAATCTGGAGCGCTTGAGTACGAACAGCAGTGTAAGGAACACGCCCGCAGAAAATACAACAATCCACATGCGGTTATAGGTGAGCGTCAGGCCACCAAGTTCGAAGCCTCCCGACATCCAGGATGGATTTCCGACTTCCCGATTGCTTGGCCCGAAAATGGAACGCACGCCCTGTTGCAGGATAAGCGATACGCCCCATGTCGCCAGCAATGTTTCGAGCGGACGCCCGTAGAGGAAGCGGATAATACCTCGTTCAATGACAAGGCCGATCAAACCCGTAATACCAAACGCAATTGGAAGCGCGATCATCAACGACCAGTCGAAGAGACCCGGATAAGAAGATCGAATGACCTCCTGCACGATAAACGTCGTGTAAGCACCGAGCATTACCATCTCGCCGTGTGCCATATTGATGATGCCCATCACGCCAAACGTTATGGCAAGGCCAATCGCAGCCAACAAGAGCACCGATCCGAGAGACAATCCATACCAAACGTTCTGCCCAGCATTCCAGAGTGCTTGCGCCGACTGTAGGCCCTCAATGGCCTTATCTATATCGGTACGGAGATCGACGTTCGCGTCTTCCTGAGCTGCGCTCAGGATGCTGAGGGCATCCCTGTCGCCGCGCTCCGTAATTGTCTTTATGGCTAAGCGCTTATCACCAATCGAGCGATCTGATTTCAGAACGGCGGCAGCCCTCGCCTGCTCCATAACGGATTTGATGGATGCGTCCTTTTCACTTGCTATAGCTGTCTCTATGAGTTCGAGCGCATCTTCGCTTGGTGATGAAAACACCGAATTTGCAGCACGAAGGCGAACGTCTCTATCAGGGCTAAGTAGTGTGAGAGCGCCAATGGCGGTTCTGACCGCGCGCCGCAAGCTATTGTTAACCTTTATGCGCTCGAAGTCTGCCTTGGCCCCCTCCCCGTCCGGGTTCCCGGTGACAGCATCAGTCAAATGCAAAACGCTGCCATCTTCTTTGGCTATGAATACAACATCGTCAGCTTTTCTCGCGTACAGATTGCCTGCCGCAAGTGCCTCGAAGACTGGCACAAGTTTGATGTCGCCAGTGCGGGACAGTTCAGCGACCTTGGTAGCCACCTGCGAGAAGCCACCTTTGCCCAAGGAATTTATACCTAGACGAATATCTTGCTGAGCTTCACCCTTTGAAACCGGGAGCGCCAATATTAAACAGGCAAGAAGCGTTAGTATTTTAACTGCGCGATACATGGGTTTTGAAAGGCGTGATGCCCCGTCCTCTTGTCGAGCAAAGGAAGGCCACGGGCAGGATCGCCCGTGGCTTGCTGATTGATCAGGAACCTTTGCCACCGCACTTGCCGGTAGCCACATTGAAGTTGCCGCACGACATAGGCTTGCGCCAATCAGATATTAGCTCTTTGGAGTCTGGCAAATAATCTGACCACTCATCGCCGACCACCAATCCCGGTGTTTCAAACACTGTTTCGAATTGACCGTCTGACTGGATTTCACCAATCAAAACCGGCTTGGTGATGTGATGGTTCGGCATCATCGTTGAGTATCCGCCCGAAAGGTTCGGGACAGAGACACCAACGATAGAGTCTATCACTTTGTCCGGCTCGGTTGTGCCCGCAGCCTCAACAGCTTTCACCCACATGTTGAACCCGATATAGTGCGCTTCCATTGGGTCATTGGTCACACGTTTGTCGTTCTTGGTGTAGGCTTTCCATGTCTTGATGAATTCAGCATTGGCCGGAGTGTCTACTGACTGGAAGTAATTCCAGGCTGCCAGATGGCCGACGAGTGGCTTGGTATCCAAGCCGGCAAGTTCTTCCTCACCAACGGAGAATGCTACAACGGGGATGTCTTCGGCCTTGATCCCTTGATTGCCGAGTTCCTTATAAAATGGAACGTTGGCATCGCCATTGATCGTCGAGACAACTGCTGTCTTTTTGCCAGCTGAGCCGAACTTCTTGATATCAGAAACAATGGTCTGCCAGTCCTTATGGCCAAATGGAGTATAGTTCACCATGATATCTTCGGCGGCTACGCCCTTGGCTTTCAGATAGGCTTCAAGAATCTTGTTTGTCGTACGGGGATAAACATAGTCTGTGCCTGCCAAAACCCAGCGTTCCACACCTTCATTTTCAGCAAGATAATCAACGGCTGGGATTGCCTGCTGGTTCGGCGCAGCACCAGTGTAGAACACATTGCGCTCGCTTTCTTCGCCCTCATACTGGACAGGGTAGAAGAGTAGATTGTCGAGTTCCTTGAACACCGGCAGGACTGACTTACGGGAAACCGAAGTCCAGCAACCGAACACCGCCGCAACCTTGTCCTTCTCGATGAGATCGCGGGCCTTCTCCGCAAAAAGCGGCCAATCGGAGGCCGGATCGACTACCACGGCTTCGATCTTCTTACCCAGGATGCCACCCTTCTTGTTCTGCTCATCGATAAGCATCAACATGGCGTCTTTGAGGGTGGTTTCAGAAATAGCCATGGTTCCTGAAAGTGAATGCAGGATACCAACCTTGATTGTGTCTTCGGCGGCAAATGCGCCTTGCAGCGCTGTGGCCGATAGCATGCCGGCCAACAGAGCACCTGTGATTCGTGCTTTGATATTCATTATCGTGATCCCCACTGTTTTGAACCGACGCTAATTGCGCCTTGTTATCCAGATGCAGCAGAGCAAATCCGCTGCGTTTGAGGACTATCCGTCAGTGACCGGCGATCCCACATACGTTAAACGACGTAGGTGCCATGACCAAAGTTGTCACATCGGTGCTTTCTTCCACAGTGCATCCAGTGTTTAAGTAAGAAAAAGACAATCCGGTCAGTGCCCTCACTTGGAGCGCGGATCATTGCCAAGGGAAAACAGGACGAATGGTTGCCCGTCAACGCATCGTTCCTATCAGACGCGACTATAATCGCTGGGTAGCGGATCAGACATTGGAGGATTACGCCCTTCGCTTCACGGCGAAGAGCGCGCGACGCTACTCATCACAGCGAATCGCGCAGACTGCAATCGGGGCAATATCATTCCTCGCACTGGAAGCCATTGGCGGCGCAATTACCTTGTCTTACGGCACCACCAACGCAATCGCCGCTACAATTGTCGCGTGCCTTGTCATGCTATGTGTCGGGCTACCGATAAGCCGTTATGCCATCCGCCACGGTGTGGACATTGACCTTTTGACCCGGGGAGCAAGCTTTGGCTATATCGGATCAACTATTACCTCGTTGATATATGCAACGTTCACGTTTTTGCTTTTCGCAATAGAAGCTTCGATCATGTCCGGTGCGTTGGAGCTGGCTTTCGGAATTCCCCTCTGGATTGGTTACATCATCAGTGCCGTCGTCGTGGTTCCGCTCGTCACTTATGGTGTCCGGATGATCAGCAAGTTCCAGCTGATTACACAGCCCTTCTGGATCATATTGAACGTTCTTCCCTTCGTCGTAATTGCCTTCGTCGATTGGGAAAAGTTCGATCTTTGGCGGGCTTTTGCAGGTATTCATGCGCCGGCTGCAACTCCCGGAACCACTGCACCTTTCGTGTTAGCGCAGTTTGGTGCTGCCAGCGCAGTTATCTTGGCCCTGATGGCTCAGATCGGCGAACAAGTGGACTTTCTGCGATTTTTGCCGCCACAGGGACAGCGCAAACTGCGACATCGTATTGCAGTGTTTCTCGCAGGCTCCGGCTGGGTGCTTGTCGGCGCTCCGAAACTGCTCGCAGGCTCATTTCTTGTTGTGCTTACACTTAGCAGTGGTGTCTCGGTGGATCGAGCGTCAGACCCTTCGCAAATGTATTTGACTGCATTTGGATATGTCACCCCATCGCAGAGCTGGGCGTTGATGCTGATGGTTGCATTTGTTGTGGTATCACAGCTTAAAATCAATGTGATGAATGCCTATGCGGGCTCATTGGCCTGGTCGAATTTCTTTTCCCGTCTCACCCACAGCCACCCCGGACGCGTTGTCTGGCTGTTGTTCAATGTCGCCATTGCTCTTTTGCTGATGGAACTGGGCATATATCGGCTGCTTGAAGAAACTTTGGGTATTTTTTCGCTTATCGCCATGGCGTGGCTCTGTGCTATCTCTGCGGATCTTTTTGTCAACAAACGGCTTGGGCTGGCACCGCCCGGCATAGAGTTCAAACGCGCCCATCTTTACGACATCAATCCGGTGGGCATTGGAACGATGGCAATGGCGACTCTGGTTTCGTTGATCGCACATTTCGGATTTCTTGGTGAGATGGCCTCGGCGCTCGCCCCATTTATAGCTCTGATCGTGGCATTCATCATCTCGCCGTTGCTCGCCTGGCAAACCAAGGGGAAATACTATCTCGTTCGCAAACCACGCCAAACATGGAAAACATTGCCAACGCTTAAATGTTCGATTTGCGAGCATGATTTTGAACCGGAAGATATGGCGTGGTGTCCGGCTTATAGCGCTCCGATTTGCTCGCTTTGCTGTTCGCTCGATAGTCGTTGCCACGACATGTGCAAACCCAATGCCAACCTTAATGCACAAGTAGCAGCTGTAGCGCGTTCCTTGCTGCCGCAACGTGCGATCCAGATACTAACATCGCGGCTAGGTCGCTATGGAACTTCGGTGGCGATTGCCTTGACAGCAATCGGCATCATCCTCGCAATGATCGCCTATCAGGCTGGTGGCCCTCCCGAAACGTCTGGCGTCGTAGACCGGACACTGCTGATCGTCTTCTTTGTATTTGCTGTTGTAACAGGAATTGCCTGCTGGTTTTATGTGCTGGCGCACGACAGCCGTGTCGTCGCTGAAGAGGAATCCTCGCGTCAGAACACCTTGTTGCTTAAGGAAATTGCAGCACACAGGAAGACAGATGCGGCGCTTCAGGAAGCAAAGGAAACAGCAGAAGCCGCTAACCGCGCCAAAAGCCGTTATGTGGTTGGCTTGAGTCACGAACTGCGTACGCCATTAAATGCCGTCCTTGGTTATGCTCAAATTCTGGAACGTGACGAGACGATCCCCGCCCCGCGCCAATCTGCAATTCGTGTGATTAAACGCAGTGCTGACCACCTCTCCGGACTTATTGACGGCCTACTCGATATTTCACGCATCGAAGCCGGCCGTCTTCAAGTCTTTTCAGATGAGATTAATCTGAGCGACTTTCTGGATCAGATTGTGCAGATGTTTCAGCCGCAAGCGGATGCCAAGCAGCTAACGTTCAAGCATGCGCGATCGGAGAACGTTCCAAACTATGTCCGTACAGATGAGAAGCGTCTTCGGCAAATTCTCGTGAACCTCTTGTCCAACGCGATCAAATTCACAACAAGCGGCAGCGTATTGTTCGACGTGACCTATCGTAGTCAGGTCGCAACATTCACCATTACGGATACTGGCCGGGGCATCCCGGAAGCGGATCTTTCGCGCATTTTCGAACCCTTTCAACGAGGCGAGGCGGAAAGCATTCGCCCAATGCCGGGCCTTGGACTGGGCCTGACGATTACCCGCCTCCTGACAGAGACGTTAGGTGGCGAAATCCTGGTTTCGAGTGTCCACGGGGAGGGGTCTACATTTCGGGTCCGGCTGATGCTTTCTGCCGTAACGCGTCCTTATATACAACAATCACTGCCACGAAAAATCCATAGCTATGCTGGGCAGCGCCGTACTATCGTAGTTGTTGATGACAATGAAGATCATCGTGAGTTGGTGCGGGAAGTGCTGGTCCCGCTCGATTTCGTGGTACTGACCGCCGCCAGCGGGCCTGAGTGCCTTACTCTCATTGAAGGCGTTATACCCGACCTTTTTCTGATCGATATTTCCATGCCGCAAATGGATGGATGGCAATTGGTAACGCGGCTTCGGGAGACTGGAGAGCTTTCCCCAATCATTATGCTTTCTGCCAATATAGGCGACGCTGCTCCCACGGGTGGACCAGCCGGCCATAACGACACATTGGCGAAGCCCTTTGACATACGACAACTTCAGAACAAAATCGCACAGCTTCTAGGGTTAAGCTGGATTTATGATGATGAGACACCTTTGCCAGTATCTGCCCGGCCGGGTGAAATCATAAGTCCCGGTGAAGCGCACATACGCGAACTGATCAGTCTTGGCGAAATTGGCTACGTCCGCGGCATCGAAACAAAGATCGCAGAAATAGCCAAAGTTGAAGATAACCGTGCGTTCGCCAACGCACTAAGTCAACTCGTTCAAGCATTCGACCTGACTGGCTATGATCGCTTCCTTCGTAAGTTCGAAAACAAAAAGGAGGCGGCCAGTGGCGAGTGAAGCGACCAGTCCCCGCGATATCGTTCTGATCGTTGACGACTCGCCGCAAACACTCGGTTTCCTGACTGACGCACTTGAGCAATCGGGATTTTCCGTGCTGATCGCAACGTCAGGACACGCCGCTCTCAACGTCGTCCAGCGCATTACTCCTGATATCGTCCTGATGGATGCGGTAATGCCCGAGATGGATGGATTTGAAACGTGTACGCGTATCAAATCCACTGCATCAATTGCCCAGGTCCCGGTTATCTTCATGACCGGCCTGTCAGAAACCGAGCACATCGTGCACGCACTCGAATCCGGCGGTGTCGACTACCTGACAAAGCCCATCAACATCGATGAGTTACGGGCCCGCATCAAGGTTCACCTGGCTAATGCGCGTGCAGCTCAAAATGCGCGTGTAGCCCTCGACGCGGCAGGCAGGCACCTTCTCGCTATTGGCAAGGATGGGCGATTGCGCTGGTCGACACCCCAAGCAAACCACTTGATCGAAATAACCATGGGTTCCACGGAAGAAGGGCACCGGGCCCTTGCCGCACATGTGGCTGAATGGATTGCTCAGCGGCAAGTTCACAACGACAAGAGCGCCGTGGTGATTCCGGGAGGGCAGGGTGGGCTACAGTTAAGTTTCCTTGGCGCGTTGAACTCGGACGAGCATTTGTTTCGACTAACGCTCGCAAATCAGGCCAGCGACGATGAGTTGCTTCGCCAGCACTTTGGGTTGACGGGACGGGAGGCAGAAGTGCTCCTGTGGATTGCCAAGGGGAAATCGAACCGCGACATCGGTGAAATTCTGGGATTGAGTGCCAGAACTGTGAATAAGCATCTTGAACAGGTTTATGTAAAGATGGGCGTTGAGAACCGCGCCACAGCTGCGGTAAAAGCTGCTCATATATTGCACAGCAATTGAAAGTTCTCAGCTGAGAACTTTCAGACTTTCTGAGTGGCATCCCATCCAAGCAAAAAGTTCTCAGCTGAGAACTTTTTGCTTTAAGCTACGCTGTAGTCCATTGCGCTAATCCGTGCCCTACGGAAACGTGATCTTGACTTGCGCCATAATGGTGCGAATCTGGATTACCAACCCCAGCACACCAGGACTATCTTTGAGTATCGCCAGACGGGCCGCGACAACACTTGCACAGCAGCAGAAACTAACTTGTCTTTAACTGCTGCTATTCAACATGGTTAATTATTTCTCAACGACTTGACTATTACAGCGCAATTTCTCGTTTCGGCTCGTTTTGTTGCGTCTGCGCCGTCTATGATTCTCCAGATCATCTGATCACGGAGACTTTTGCGTGTAACATTCGCTTACTTGCAATCAGTAGATGAAAGCGCCATGCTCGCCTCGCAATGCCATTGATCGCAGAACGGGCCCATTCGATGCTTGAAAAACGATCCAACTTTAAATTGATCCGAGATGCCATAATGGCAGCAAGCCGGTCTCTGCATTTAATCTCCAACAACGATCCCGATATGGCAGTGCAATCTGGCGACGCATGGTGCATGCCGGAAGAATCCCAACACATATGTCAAGGAACAGGACGATGAACCAGTTTCGTTTCAATAGCTTTGCCGCGGCGCTGGTCGCTGGCGCAGGACTGGCATTTCTTACATTGCCGGTCACCATGACAACTGCGGAAGCGCAATCCACAACAAAACAGTGCAGCACGCAATATCAGGCTGCGAAAGAAGCTGGCACTCTCAATGGGCAGAAGTGGCCGCAATTTCTTTCTGAATGCAGTGCAAAGCTGAAAGGCGATGACGATTCAGAGGCCGCAGCGCCAGCCAAGAAAGCCACAAAAAAGGAAGCAAAGGAAACAACGACCAAGGCGAAGAAAACAGAAACCGCAGCAGCATCCAAGACCGGCATATCCGGCAAAGCTGTAACCAAAGAATGTAGTTCGCAATATCAAGCCGCTAAAGAAGCTGGCACTCTGAATGGTCAAAAGTGGCCGCAGTTTCTTTCCGAGTGCAGCGCCAGCCTGAAAGCCGACAATTCGGACGATGTGACCCCTGATGAACCAGTGGCAGCGCCCAAGAAAACCACTGCCAGCAAACCCGCAAAAACACAGACAGCATCAACCCAGACATCGGCTAATGGTAAACCATTGTCACCCGCCCAGATTGCATTCCGTGCACGCATCAGCGAATGCGGTGATCAATGGCAACAAGCCAAGGCCAGCAATCGTACAGGTGGCAAGACATGGCCTCAATATTGGAGTGCTTGTAATACGCGTCTGAAATCAGAGTAAGCCATACTGGCATTACCTACAGACAACCCGGTAGCATCGTCCAATGCTACCGGAGACTTCCTAAGGTGAATGACCTTCAGTGAAACCGTCGCTGACTTTGGCTATTGGTTACCTTATAGGTCGATGGAACAACCTTGGCTATTCAACACGCTGCCAGATTGACGTCTTGCAAAGAAGTCCGCCAAGAATACATCCCGACAATTCAACATCCTTATCGGAAAACTTTGCTTTACCTGAATAAGTTTTGCCGCTCTCGGTGTCGTAAAGCGATCCAGCGTAGGTGTCTGCACCGGTCGACTTCAGGCTAACAGCCTGAATACCAATAACAGAACGGCTTCTTTTGGAAACATCCGGATTGTTCACGTCATTTACCGGCGTCTTCATCCATACAACGGTTCCACAAAGGCTGGCTCCACAAGGAGCGAGTTCAACCTTGGTGCCTCCGGACTGATTGATATAAGTCCCCGCTATTTCCTGTATCTGCGCAACAGCCCCGGTCGACAAGGTTGCTGCCAGAAGAAGAGGCAGGCCAAATTTTAGAATATTAGACAAATAGAATCTCCGTAAGAATGATCAATCCATACATAACGCATGTGGTTTTGATTTGCTGGCTGATAACTTAGATCAAGAATTGGACAAGATTACGGGCAAGCCGACTATCTGTTATAGCCGCAATACAGCACCCATCTATCAAAGGATTTCGATGGCGCTTGCGAATCACATAAGTGTATGCTTATGTATTGAGCATGAGCGAAACAGAGTTTTTCAAAGCACTTGCAGACCCGACACGACGAGAGGTTTTCGAACGTCTCGCTGACGGCGAAATGAACGCCACGGAGTTGCGTCAGGGTTTTGAGATGTCTCAGCCCGCCATGTCGCAACATCTTGCGGTACTGCGTAGTGCAGGCCTGATCGCTGAACAAAAGCTTGGACGCAACGTAATCTATCGGATCAACCCTGATGGGGTTGCGCAAATACACCAATGGTTGAGCCGGTATCATGCGTTCTGGCCGAAACGCGTCGACGAGCTGAAAAGACTTCTCAAGGAGATGGATCAATGACACGCAATCCAGAAACGCGCATCAGTCTGACCTACGAACTTGATGCTGCCCCGACGAAAGTATGGCGCGCCTTGACCGTCCCCGAATACGTTTCGCAATGGCTGGGCAACCCTGTCGATTCTAATAATGACGATGGGCCACGAGAAAATAACTTTGAGCTACGGCTCATATCGGCAGAACCGGATACCCGTGTTCGATACAGCATCAAAGATGATGAAGCGGTAAGCACGGTGACATTTCAGATCGATGCAAACGGAAATGGCGGCACCACATTTCGTATCGTACATGAGCAGGCAATGATCGCAGCCAACGGCAACTTACCGGTTCTCCGCCAAGCGGCCTGATCAATACTTAAGACATGACAGAGAGGAACTCGCCTATGCGCGACATGATGCAACTTGTCCCTATGGTAGTGGAGCAATCCAGCCGGGGAGAGCGGTCTTTCGATATATACTCCCGGCTGCTGCGTGAACGCATCGTCTTTCTCAACGGGCAGGTGGAAGATGGAATGGCAGCTTTGATCTGCGCACAGTTGCTATTCCTTGAATCCGAGAGTCCCACCAAACCGGTCTCCATGTACATTAATTCACCGGGCGGCGTCATTACCAGCGGCTTGGCCATATATGACACAATGCAATTCATCACATGTCCCGTCGCAACACTGTGCATGGGTACGGCGCGATCAATGGGTTCATTTCTGCTGATGGCTGGAGAGCCGGGTCATCGAACCGCATTGGTAAATTCCAGCCTCCATGTGCATCAGCCGCTTGGCGGCTTTCAGGGTCAAGCGTCCGATATTTTCATTCACGCCGAAGAAATGCGGCAAACCAAACACCGGATGATAAGGCTTTATGCCGAGCACTGCGGGCGCTCTTTCGAGGATGTGGAACGCACCTTGGACCGTGATCACTTCATGACTGCCGAGGAGGCTAAAGATTGGGGATTGGTCGACACAGTTCTATCCAGAAGGGGAGGGCAGCAGGCACTGCTTCCGACTTGAGTTAGCGCTGCAAATCCGCTGACATCACGCGCAAAAACATGTAGACCGTTCCCAACTATAAATAGTGGGCCGGAAAGCAAGCGTTATGAACAAGACGAAGCGGACGATTTATTTCGTGCTCGGTTGGATTATGGTTGCGCTCGGCTTTATTGGTGCGCTTCTTCCAGTAATGCCCACAACTATCTTTCTCATTCTTGCCGCGTGGTGCTTTGGCCGCTCCTCGCCGCGTTTTGAAAAATGGCTTCTCGAACACCCATTGTTCGGGCCGACTTTGGTCAAATGGCGCGAGCATGGCGCTATTCCAATCCGGATCAAATGGATTGCTTGTGGAGGCATGGCCTTCGGCTACGCATCGTTTTATTATTTCGCCCGGCCATCGCCGCTGCTGGCCGGGTTCGTCGCCATATTTTTTATCGCCAGTGCAACTTATGTACTTAGTCGGCCCAGCGTTTAAATTCGCTTTTCTGTTGCCTTGTCAAAGACGTGTAAAGCGCCGGCGTCGATAGAAAAGCGTCGCGTGGTTCCGACCATTACTTGCGTTCGCGGTGGCAAGCTTGCAGTGAGGCGTTGATTACCGACTGTAGCGGTGACAACGAGTTCCGGGCCCGTCAACTCAACCACTTCGATCTTGGCATCGATGCCGAATCCCGTTTCTTCCGCATTGGCAAGCATCAAGCTCTCAGGGCGAATTCCAACTGTGATCTCGCGAGCGGCAGTCGCAGCCTGATGCAATTCCGGGAGCAGTGGAATACCGCTTAATGTTCCATCAATATGAGCAATCCCGTCCGCAAAGGTGGCATCCAGCATATTCATCGGTGGGGAGCCTACGAAACTGGCGACATAGCGCGTGGCTGGCCGGTTATAAATCTCGTCCGGCGTGGCCAGCTGTTCTATCTGGCCGTCCCGCATGACAGCAATACGCGTTGCCAACGTCATTGCCTCTATCTGGTCGTGCGTCACATAGACAATCGTGGTTCCCAGCATCTGATGCAACCGCTTTAACTCGGTTCGCATCTCCATGCGCAACTTCGCATCCAGATTTGAAAGCGGCTCATCAAAAAGGAATATTTGCGGATCGCGGACAAGGGCCCGGCCAATGGCAACGCGCTGGCGCTGGCCACCGGAAAGCTCTGATGGTTTGCGCGCCAGAAGGTTTTCGATCTGCAGTATTTTCGCGGTCTTCTGCACGGCAATATTGCGTTCTGCTTCAGCGACTTTGCGCATTTCGAGGCCGAAACCGATATTACGCGCCACTGTCATATTCGGATAAAGCGCATAGGACTGGAAGACCATTGCAATATCGCGATTCTTGGGATGAATGCCGATAACTGAACGATCCCCTATACGCACATCGCCACCCGTCGCCTCGGCCAGTCCCGCGATGATGTTCAAAAGCGTGGACTTGCCACAACCGGAAGAACCTAGCAGCACAAGGAACTCGCCATCGGCAAGCGACAGGTCAATCCCTTTCAGCGTTTCAATACTGCCGTAGCGTTTGCGGATATCGACAAGCTCAAGAGCGCTCATGACGCTTTCTCCGACACAACTGTAAAATCTTCGCCATCATACCGGCGCGGCACGGTAGATATCGCCATGGATGCAATACGCACTCCGGCACGCAGGCTTTCTTCAATGCTCTGGCCGCTGGCTTGCGCGGCAACAAAAGCTGCGTTGAAAACATCCCCGGCCCCAATAGTATCAACCACAGCAACCAACGGAGCCGCAGCCGATGCCACAACATTGTCGGGGCCTACTGCCAGCGCACCTTCCGGGCCACGTTTAACGACAACGATCGCGCCTTCGGGCATCAAGGACTTGAGCTTGTGGGCCGCTTCGATTGGATCAGTCGTATGCGTGAGGCGTGTCGTCTCCACCTCGTTAAACAAGGCTATATGGCAGCGGCTCAGCCAATGCCTTGTGCGGGTGCGATTTTCTTCTGTCCAACCGTCAATAGGCCATCCGGTATCGAGCGCGATCTCGATATCATGTGTATCAGCCCAATCGAACAGAGCATCATAATCACTGACAAGCACGTCGGTAAGGAACGCTCCACAAAGGATCGCCGTGCCCCCTTTAAGTCGCTCCGCATCAAGCATTGTTCGCACTTCCGGCCACGACAGATGGGCAATGTGCCCCCGCGTTGTAAAGAATGTACGCTCACCATTCGGGTGAGTAATGCCAACAGAAAGGGTCGTACCCATTTGTTCCACCGACCAATGGATGGCATGAGAACCAAAGCCCTGCCGCAGCCACTCACCAAACTGATCATTGCCGACATTGGCTGCGATCTGGAAATCGAGACCCAACCCCAACAAGGTCAAAGCAGCATTACCCGCCGAGCCACCCACCCGAAGTTCGTCATGATCGACCATAATCTCGGTTCCCGGCGTCGGCCACGGATCCGCGGGGCCGAGGATAAGATCGACATTGACATTACCAATAACGGCTAGAGGCCGAAGCGTCATCTTATTCGCTCCGTGTGATCTTGGTTGAGCGGACAGGTGTACCGAGGTCCGCCACACGCGCGCCGGCGAAACCGAGCATGAAATGTTGCGCGGCGGGCAAAAGAGCAAAAACAGCGGCTATATCGCTGGCTGTTTCAGCATTGACCATTACCGCTCCCTCGATTGGTTGTTCACCGGACGCATCAAAAATGACAACTGGCGACCCGGCCTCCAACGCGGAGACGGCCATGCGATTGACGAATTCTGACGTTCCATCATTGGCGCGAAATAAGACCACACCCACATTAGGGCCGAGCATCTCCATCGGCCCGTGCCGCAATTGTCCGCCCTCCAATGAGAAGCAGGGAACGCGCGATAATTCTGTAAGGCCAAGTGCAATGGCTTCGGCGACACCCTGCATTCGCCGTCCGGATGTAATCACAGCCTTCACATTAGACAGGGCAGAAACTGCTGCATTGGCCTGCGCGCTGCCGGACGATCTCAAAATGCGCAAGGCATCCGCGGTGTCTCCGCCCAACGCACCTATTATCGCAAGGTGCAAGGCAAAGCTGATCGTCAGGCTTCGCGTTGCCGCGAAGGCCTTTTCAGTTCCGCCCGCACCGACAAGCGATGGAACTGTACGTGACAGCGTTGATCCTTCTTCCAGCGTGAGACCGAACGTATCGGCAGGAACGCCTGCTTCATCAAACCAGCGCAGAACCTCGGCACTTTCGCCTGATTGCGATGTGACGAGAATTGTTCTGCCCGCTAACGACAAGGGTTGCCCCAACTGCTCGGATAACGGCACTGCAATCGCATCAATGCCAAGGCTGCGATAGAACGGTTCCACCGCACGACCAACGGCATGTGAGCCACCCATACCGAGCAGCAGCAATTGACCGGTTTTCCGCAATGACTGCGCAATGGTTGCCGCAAGGGCCGATGCATTTTCAAACGACGCAATCGCATCTGCATTCTGCCGCGCCATTTCCTTTTCAATAGCAACAAGGCCTGCAGGTTTGCTGGTTTCAGAAGACATGTTCATCCTTTAACGCCACCACTTGTCAGGCCCGAAATCAGGGCACGCTGCATAAAGAGACCGATCAACAGCGGGGGGAGGGCAGCCAGCACACCCGCAGTGGCGATCAATCCATAATCCGAGACACGTCCACCAGCCAGATCGGCAATAGCCACAGTCAATGTCTTTGCGCGCTGATCTGAGGTGAACAGCAGCGCATAAAAGAATTCATCCCACGCAAGCAGGAATGCAAACAGGGCAGCGGTCGCCACAACAGGGGCGGCAAGCGGCAGGGTAATGAGCCGCAGTATCTGATCCAGTCGCGCCCCGTCCATGACGGCAGCACTTTCGATCTCGCGCGGGATAGAATCAAAACCAGACTTCAACAGCCACGTGGTGAAGGGTGCCAGAATTGTAAGATAAACGAGTGCAAGGCCGAAAACATTGTTGAGCAATCCCAACCATGCAAGCGCCATGTAAAGCGGGACAGCCAAAGCCACCGGTGGCAGCATATAGGTGGCGATCACCGCATAAAGTGACCAGCCAACCGATGGCGTCCGTGACACGGCCCATGCAGAAGGAATGGCAACTGCTATGGCGGCAATCGTGGCCATGCCAGCAACCTTCAGGCTGTTGAAAAGAGAGGCGACAAAAGCTTCGCCTGCGCTGTTGGCAACCGACGAGAGCAGCACACCATATCGCGAAAAATCGACCGTATCCGGCCACCAATGTAGTGGCTTTGCTATCAGATCTGTTGTCGAAGAAATGCTCATGACGAACAGCCACGCGACCGGAGCAAGAATGACAATTGCCAAGAGCAGCGCCGCGATGTGAACGAATATGGCTGCGGTCAGGCTACGACGTTCCATTATGACGCTCCTGCTGTTTTGCGGATAAGTGCAGCATATGCAACGGCAAGCACTGTCACGAGCAGGGTAACAATCAGTGCCAGCGATGCGCCAGATCCAGCGCGCTGAAAGGAGAATGCTTCCTGATAGACGAGAATTGAAAGGGTGCGTGTACTGTTTGCAGGACCACCACGGGTCATCACCCAGATAATGTCAAAGACCTTGAACGCTTCGATTGTCCGCAAGACGAGCGCAACCATCAAGGGACCTGCCAGATAAGGCAGGGTGACAAAGCGAAAGCGTGACCAGACACCCGCACCATCCACCATGGAAGCAGCAATAATATCCCGTGGTACCGCCTGCAGAGCAGCGAGGGCAATAAGAGCAACCAGCGGGAAGTTTTTCCAGCAATCCGCAAGGATCAATGAAGCGAGCGCGGTACCGGGTTCACCGAGCCAGGACCGATAGGAATCCAGCATGCCAATCTGCACGAGGAGTGCATTCAAAGCGCCATATTCAGGGTTGTATATCAGCCGCCATAAGGTGGCATTAACCACTGTTGGCAGTGCCCAAGGCAGGATCATCAAGGCTCGCAAAACTGAACGACCGTAGAATGGCTGATTGAGAAGCAGTGCCGCCAGAACGCCGATAACCATTTCCGCTGAAACTGAGAGAACAGCGAACCAGAAAGTAGTTATGAGTGAACGCTGGAAATTGGAGCCGGAAAGGATCTTCGCATAGTTGTCGAACCCGACGAAATTTCCCTGAGTTCCGACGAGCTTGGCGTCGGTAAATGACAGCCGTACAGTATCAATCAGCGGCCAGCCGATAATCGCGATCATGACAATCAGCAGCGGCAACATGAGCAGCCATGCCCGGGTCGTAATCCAATTGTTCGTCATGAAATATTGCCCGTTATACTAACAATCATACAACTATAATGAAGGAAAGGCGGCAGACAACGCGGCCGCCTTTCCGATAAATCATAGTCCGCTGTTTTCAGCCGCTGTCTTCAATGCGGCTTCCGGCTCTTCCTGACCCAATAGCGATTCCTGAACTGCTTGCTGCAATGCTGTCGACAGTTCCTGATATTTTGGTGTTGTCGGGCGCGGGTACATGGCAGCGAGACCGACCTTGGCCGCCGCGATCAACTCTTCCTGACCTTTCGAAACAGCCGGGTCATCATAGGACGATGTCCAGATTGGTAGACTGAGCTTGGCGTACTGGTTCTGTGTTGCCTGCGAAGTCATGAAGGCAATGTATTTCCATGCTTCGTCAGGATGTTTGCTGGTTGAGGTGATCCCAAGCCCCATGGAGCCGTTAACCGCCGAAACCGTGCTTTTTCCTTCAATGCCAGGAGCTGGAACCACGCCGACCTTGCCAGCAACCTTACTGTCTTTCGGGTCGTTGGCCATGTTGTACATGTAGGTCCAGTTCAGAGCGAACGCAGCTTCACCATTCTGGAATACCCGGCGTACATCCTCTTCGAGAAACTCTTTTGAATTGGGATTGGTCAGACCTGACTTGTAGCTTTCAACCATGTAATTCAGCGCATCCAGGCCACCGCCTGTCTGGAAAACCGGCTTGCCATCTTTGATAAAGCTACCGCCATAGGCGCTGACCAGCGTGGTATAATCGCAAATCGCCGCCTCAGCCTGTGACCAGCTCCAAGCTATAGGCGTTGCGAGAAGACCTTTGTCCTTGATGGTCTTGGCTTGCTCGGAAAGTTCGGCCCAGGTCTTGGGAGGATTCTTGATTCCGGCTTTTTCGAGAATTTCCTTGTTATAGAACAGATATTTGGTGTCGAGAATCCATGGCAGGCCATAGCGTTTGCTCTCGTACTCAACCGTGGTCCATGCACCGGGAAGAACGCCTGATTTCATCTCGGGAGTGATCTTGTCCGAAACATCGAGCAATACCTTGTTCGATGCATATTCAGCGGGCCAGATCACGTCGAACAGCACAACGTCATAGCCCCCGCCCGATCCTTGCGCGAGCACCGTCTTGTCGTGCAAGCCCTCATAAGGCACGAACTCAAGATTTACCGTTACATCCGGGTTCGCCTTCGTAAAGGATTCTGTCATGGCGCGCACATCGGCTTCGCTATAGGCGGCCTGTGCCATGAACAATGCATTGATCTTGGTTTCGGCGTGAGCAGGCGCAGATAGCGCTGCCGCCAGAAGTGTTGCGCCGAGAAGCGCGGTCGTGACGGATTTCAACATTCTTACCTCCTATTTAGCTCTGGCAGTTCTGAACGCTGACCGTTATGGACAGAGCTCGGTGATCGTTACAGATCGAGAGCTTTTGCTCACGTTCCCCTGGAGACGATTGTTCGACGACTCTATCGGCCGACTATTAAATCAATTCTCTTGACTTATTAGTCGATCAATATTCTTCTGCTGTCAAGAGGGCTCGCGCATGGATGACAGACCGTTGATAAGGGCGAAAAGCGGCACCAACCTTGGTGGGGCCAGCGCGCACAACCGCCGCATCATGATTGATGCGTTGCGGGTGAATGGCGCTTTGTCTCGTGCTGACTTGGCGAGAGCCACCGGCCTGACACCTCAGACAGTATCCAACATCATCGAAGAGCTTGCCGGAGAAGGCCTCGTGCGCTCGCAGGCAAGTGTCCGAAAGGGCAGGGGCCAGCCGGCTACGCCGTATCAACTGGTACCCGAAGGTGCTTTTGCCATCGGCCTGCAGATTGATCGTCACGTGACCCGTACTGTTATCGTCAATCTTGTTGGCGATGTGCTGGTGCAAATCGAAGCAATTCTACCGCCGGGTGGACCGGAGACGGGGGTAGTCGTTGTGCTTGATCTGGTGGCACGAGTTCGGACAATGTTATCCGAGAAGGTTTCAGGAGCGGAAGAGCGTCTTGTCGGGCTTGGGATCGCCATGCCCGGACCTTTTGGCATCAACACACTCTACGATGATCCATGGATGATGACGGCTTGGCAGAGCTTTCCCCTTGTAGAGCGTATTGCCGAAGGTACGGGGCTTGAGGTTGCTCTGCAAAACGATGCTTCGGCGGCGGCTACTGCAGAGCGATTGCTTGGCGCAGCACATGGACTTGACCACGCCATTTGCATCTATTTCGGTTATGGCTTGGGTACAGGTCTGATCCTCAATGGCGAACTCTATGGCGGAGCCTATTCCAATGCCGGTGAGATTGGCATGATGCTGACTTTGGTGCCGGGAGACGGTGCGGACGTCGAGCCATTGGAGCATTACGCGTCGATGGCCGCGCTATGCAAACTACTGGAACTTGATCCATCCGCGCCCGATCTCTTTGCAATGGTTACGGATGCGGTGTTACTCGGCGGATCAAAACTTGAACAGTGGATGGATGACGTTGCAGAACGATTGCGCCGTGCAGTCCAGATGCTCGAACTCGTCTTCGACCCCCAGACAGTAATTTTATGCGGTGGGGCTCCTCGTGTCCTGATAGATAAGCTCGTAGAAAAAATCGAACCGTTGCTGCCTTCAATTGCTGAGCGGGCAAGCCGTTCTCAGCCGCGACTGCAAGCTGGGCTTGCTGACCCCTGGTCTGCAGCTTTAGGGGCGGCAGCTGAACCTATCGCCCGGGCCTTCGATCCACGATTTTCTGCAATCCTCAAGAATGCATGAGTTATAGAAACGCTTGCTATAACTCATACATCGTATGATACTGAGCTATAGAAAGGTATTCTATAGCTCATGACATGGAATTGGCAGCAGCCTGATTGGCCCGACTTTATCTACGACAAAACGCTACTGGAACCGCTGGAACGCGAATTTCTTTTGCATTCCGGCGAGTTCTTTGGGGCATTCCGACATGTCAATGACAACGACCGGGACATGTTGCGGATCGAGTTGATCAGCGATGAGGCATTAAAGACTTCGGAGATTGAAGGCGAGTTCCTCAACCGCGACAGTCTGCAAACATCGCTTCGGCAACAGTTCGGGTTGGCGTACGACAATCAAACAGTTCCGGCTGCCGAACGTGGCATCTCTGAAATGATGGTCGATCTCTATCACTCTTTTGCAGCCCCTCTTGAGCACGAAACACTATTCACGTGGCACAAGATGCTGATGTCAGGCAATACAGACCATATTCAGGTCGTCGGCGGATACCGAACGCATAGTGAGCCAATGCGCGTCGTATCCGGGCGGGTTGAAAAGCCAACAATTCATTTCGAAGCACCTCCATCCTCACAAATGAAGCGGGAAATGGATTTGTTTTCGCAATGGTTCAACGAGACAGCTCCGGACGGGGCAAGGCAATTGCCTGCGTTGGCCCGCGCTGGTCTGGCGCATATTTATTTTGTCAGCATCCATCCTTTTGAAGACGGAAATGGTCGTATCGGCCGCGCAATATCGGAAAAATCTCTCGCGCAAAATCTGGGACAGCCAAGCCTTATTGCACTCGCTTATACAATCCAGAGAGCGCGCAAAGCATATTATGACATGCTGGAAATCAGCAACAAAACCAATGAGATTACAGACTGGCTGATCTATTTCGCGAAGACCATATTAGAGGCACAGCGCACGACGTTAAAACGTGTGGAATTCTATATCATCAAGGCAAAATTCTACGATCAACTCCGTGGGCAATTCAATCCCCGGCAGGAGAAGGTCATTGCCCGGATGTTCCTTGAGGGTATTGACGGTTTCAAAGGTGGATTAAGCGCCGAGAATTATATCAGCATCACAAAAACATCGCGCGCGACTGCAACCAGAGACCTGCAGGACCTTGTAGAAAAAGGAGCGCTACACAAGACAGGGGAGCGTCGCCACACACGGTATTATTTCAATCAGGCGCGTCTGGTGTAAAACCTCTTTCTGTTCGTACCCATCGTTACCTTTCCCGTAATTGCTTGTCTTGCCGGAATCCTGATGCTAACTTTTTTCATAATGAGAAAACAAATGCACAGCTGCGCTGACGTCGTCAGCATGTAGCTCGGTTGTGCAATCCATATCAGGGAGGAAGATTATGGAACGCCGTCAATTTCTTGTTGGTGCAGCAGCACTTTCTTTAATCGGTACTTCCAATGTCAAAGCTTTCGCTCAAACGGCTGGCGCTTTGGAAAAAACCAGCCTTACACTGGGTGTTGGTGGCAAACCTCTTCTTTATTATCTCCCGCTGACGATCGCTGAACGCAAAGGTTTCTTCAAAGAGGAAGGTCTCGACGTTACCGTCAATGATTTCGGTGGGGGTGCAAAATCACTCCAGGCACTGGTCGGAGGCTCCGTCGATGTTGTTACCGGTGCTTATGAACACACGATCCGCATGCAGGCCAAAGGACAGGATATCAGGGCGCTGTGCGAACTCGGCCGGTTTCCTGCCATTGTCATCGCTGTACGCAAGGAGCTTGCAGAAAAGGTCAAGTCTCCAGCGGATTTCACAGGATTGAAGATCGGCGTTACAGCACCCGGATCATCGACCGCATTGACCGCGCAATATGCGATGGTCAAGGCAGGGCTCAAAGCCAACGCCGCTCCTCTGATCGGCATCGGAGGCGGCGCCAGTGCCGTAGCTGCGATCAAGCAGGGCCAGGTCGATGTAATTTCACATCTGGACCCTGTGATCGCAAAGCTTGAATCGGATGGTGACATCACCGTCATCATCGATACACGGACCGAGGAGGGAACGCGGGCACTGTTTGGCGGATCAAACCCGGCGGCAGTTCTTTACGTCAAAAAGGAATTTGCCGACGCCAATCCCAACACGTCGAAAGCTCTGGTCAATGCCTTCGTAAAATCTCTGAAATGGTTGCACAGTGCTTCCGCGGAGGAGATTGCGGACGCCGTCCCGGCAGAATATCAGCTGGGCGACAAACCGCTTTACCTGAAGGCAATTGCCAATTCGCTTCCCACCTATTCGCTTAATGGTGTTCTGACGATGGAGGGTATGCAGTCGGTTCTCAACACATTGAAAGTGCTGGACCCGGAATTTGCCAAAGCAGATATCGATCTTGCTGCGACCTTCGATGACCGCTTCATCAAAGGATAAGCACAGAGCCGATGACCGAACTGAAATCTGAGACAGGCAGCCGCGCAGACGCTGTTGAGCTGCAAGGCATTACAATTGCTTTTCCTGTGGCCAATGGAGCGACTTATGAGGCGGTAGGCGAGACGCAACTAAGCGTTCGCGATCGTGAGTTTGTCGCCATCGTTGGCCCGACCGGTTGCGGCAAATCCACCTTGTTGAACGCGACGGCCGGGCTGCTCAAACCGGCGCGTGGCCAGATCAAAATATTCGGCAAGACACATAACGGGATCAACAGGCATGCCGGATATCTCTTCCAGCAGGACTCGCTCATGCCCTGGAAGACATCCCTCGACAATGTTGCAATCGGGCTCGAGGTAGCAGGCGTGTCGCGGCGTGAAGCCTTGGAGCGCGCTCGCACATGGCTGGGAAAGGTCGGGCTTTCCGCATTTTGTGACCGCTATCCGCATGTGCTCTCCGGTGGACAACGCAAACGTGTGGGGTTGGCACAGGTACTTATTCGCGATCCCAAAATCATACTGATGGATGAACCTTTCGGTCCTCTGGATGCACAGACGCGTCTCATCATGGGCGATCTGCTGCTCGACTTGTGGACCGCAGATCGCAAGGCCGTGATGTTTGTTACGCACGACCTTGATGAGGCAATCGGGCTCGCGGACCGCGTTGTGATCATGTCGGCAGGGCCATCATCGCGAATTATCGGGGACTATGCAATTCCGCTGGCTCGCCCGCGTAATATGGCTGATATCAAGTCCGAGCCGCAGTTCCATGAAGTGCACCGGGAAATCTGGAACGCACTTAAGGAAGAAGTGCTCAAGGGTTACCGGCAGACGGAAAAAACATCATGAACCGGGGCCTTCTGCTTCTCCTGCAAATTCTCGTTGCCGTCGTCGTTCTTGTTGTCTGGCACATTGCTTCGACGACCACGCTCATTGGCAATCCGAAGACGATAAGCTTTTTCTTCGCCGAACCGCTGGCTGTGGGTAGCCGCATTATCGACTGGTTCGTCGATGGATCGATCTGGTATCATCTTGGCATCACGCTGACCGAGGCCGCGCTGGCATTCGTCATCGGTTCGCTCGGCGGTGTGATCATCGGCTTCTGGTTCGCGCGTAAACCTTTGCTTGCTGCTGTGTTCGATCCGTATGTGAAAGCAGCCAACGCTTTGCCGCGTGTTGTCCTTGCACCAATATTTGCGCTTTGGCTCGGTCTCGGCATTTGGTCCAAAGTGGCGCTCGGCGTGACCCTGGTTTTCTTCATCGTGTTCTTCAATGTCTACCAAGGCGTCAAGGAAGTAAGCCCTGCTGTGCTTTCCAACGCACGCATGCTTGGCATGAACGGACGGCAACTCCTGCGTCATGTTTACATGCCTTCTGCATTGTCCTGGATGTTCTCATCGTTGCACACATCAGTCGGTTTTGCTGTGGTCGGCGCAGTTGTTGGCGAATATTTGGGCTCAGCCGCCGGACTTGGCTATCTGATCCATGAGGCAGAGAGCGTCTTCGATGTGACTGGCGTTTTTGCCGGCATGTTTGTGCTGACTTTCTTTGTCATCCTCGTTGACTGGCTGGTAACGCTGGTTGAAAACCGTCTACTTGTCTGGAGACCGAAGAGTGCTGCTTCTTTCTGATCAGCGCAGGCTGGAAAACCATGCAATAAGCTCTGCGCTATTGCGCAAGGAATGAGCACGCATGAGGCGCGCTCTATGCGCTTCGACGGTGCGTCTCGACAAACCGATTTCAAGCGCTATCTGTGCATTGGTTTTACCTTGAGACACCAAGGTAAGAACTTGCTTCTGCCGGTCGGAGACAAGATTGATATCACCTGTAACGGCACGGTTTGTCGGCTCGAAACAATAGAGTGCTTCAGCAAATGGATCGGTCTGGTTACGGCTACGCCCCCGAACGCGGCACCAAAAACTGCTTCCATCCCGTCGACGCATCAGGCGTTCGTCGTAATAGACTTTTCCGCCGCCAAGATTACCCCGCCACATCTCACCGGTGCGCACAAAATCTCTTATCTTGGGATAAAGCCGGCTGAAACTCTGATCTATCAGCTCTGACCGCTCATATCCGAAGGCGTCAGCGAATTCAGAATTGCAATCCCTTATGATACGGTGTGTCGCATAGACCATGGGAACAGGCAGGTCCGTTAACTGAAAGCGTTTGCCGCTCGCAGCATTCACGATGTCGGGACTGGAAAACTCCGGTGCTGTCATACCGTATTAATACGACTATCTGTGATGGCGTTACAAGCCCTACCGTTGATCCAGAGGAGTAGAGAAATGGGAGACTATTCTTGAAAAAAGTTCAATCAAATGTGGGCGACGCACTAAACGGTGTGCTGTTCGACGGTATGACGATCATGGCCGGTGGCTTCGGCCTCTGCGGCATTCCGGAAGCGCTGATTTATGCGATCCGCGATTCCGGTGTCAAAGACCTCACCGTGATATCCAATAATGCCGGTGTCGACGGTATTGGCCTTGGGGTATTGCTGGAAACCAAGCAAATCCGGAAAATGATCTCGTCTTATGTGGGCGAGAACAAACTCTTTGCGCAACAATATCTTTCAGGTGAACTCGAGCTGGAATTCAACCCGCAGGGGACACTGGCCGAACGTATTCGGGCAGGAGGCGCTGGCATTCCAGCCTTCTTCACCAAGACAGGCGTGGGTACGATTATCGCTGAGGGGAAGGACGTGCGTGAATTCGACAGTGAGTCGTATGTAATGGAGCGCGGGCTCTTTGCAGATCTTTCCATCGTGCATGCTTATAAGGGCGATACCGAGGGAAATCTCGTCTATCGTAAAACAGCGCGCAACTTCAATCCGATCATGGCAACTGCTTCGAAGTTCACTGTGGCGGAAGTCGAGCATCTCGTCGATGCAGGCACAATCGATGGCGACCATATCCATACGCCCGGCATTTTCGTAAAACGTATCGTGCATGTGCCAAATCCAACCAAACACATTGAACAACGGACGACCCGCCCTCGGCTCGTCGCTGCAAGCGAGGTGAACTGAGATGGCCTGGACACGCGATCAGATGGCTGAGCGAGCTGCGCAAGAGCTTCAGGATGGCTTCTACGTCAACCTCGGGATTGGAATTCCCACGTTAGTTGCCAACTACATTCCGACTGGCATGAGTGTACAGCTCCAGAGCGAGAACGGTATGCTTGGCATGGGACCGTTCCCTTATGAGGGCGAGGAGGATGCCGATCTCATAAATGCCGGAAAGCAAACAATCACTCAATTGCCGACAACGAGCTATTTCAACGGTGCCGACAGCTTCGGGATGATCCGTGGCGGCCATATTGACCTTTCCATCCTCGGCGCAATGCAGGTTGCCCGAAACGGCGATCTGGCCAATTGGATGGTGCCGGGCAAGATGGTCAAAGGCATGGGCGGCGCCATGGATCTGGTTGCAGGCGTCAAAAAAGTCGTCGTCGTTATGGAGCACGAGGCAAAAGGCGAAGCCAAGCTGCTCGAAGAGTGCACGTTGCCGCTAACCGGCCAACGCGTGACAGACCTCGTTATTACCGATCTCGGCGTATTCACGATTGAACGCCGCGGTGAGCCGAGAATGACTTTGATTGAAGTTGCACCGGGCGTGACGGTGGATGAAATCAAAGCAAAAACACAAGCTACGTTCGATGTAGCTGTCTAAAGCCGAACCGAAATAGCCTGACATGCTCAGGCTATTTCGTCTTCTCGACGGTGCAGACGGTGTCATTGTGGGATGGGCGATCAAAACAATCAGCCTCATAGCGAAATGAACCGTAGTAGACTTGAGCGCAACCGGAGACCAATGTTACAAAACCCAGAATGAGACCTGTGAAATAAATCCGGCGGGAAGCCTTCTTTTCCATTGTGTCTTACCTATATATATCGAGCTGCAAGTGACACAGCGGCGTTACAATCCACTGATATTCTTCAGCAATTGGTCAAGTCAACGATCGGCCTACCTGTCATCTTACTGAGATTTGGTGCTACTTTAAGGCAAGCGTTCAACATAGTTTTTCGATCACGTTTTATGTGAACAGACATAAAAGGGTTGATCCGGAGCGATGGACGTATAAGTTCTGCCTTCCGATTTGTTAACCAAACCATTCACGTTAGGAGCAAAGCGATGAACAAAACCATCGATAACTATTCATTGCCAGAAACGATTACGACGGCATTAGCCAATGGTATTAATATTGTCAGGGCATTTCGCGAACAATTCGGGTATTCAATTGAAGATCTGGCCGTTTCGTGCGGTTTGACGTCTCTTGAAATCGAAACCATTGAAAGTGGTCAAAACTCCGATCCGAGCAAGCTTGAACGTATTGCTCACGCGCTCGGCTTGCCGAGTAATGCAATGATCATTGAGGATTCAAAGCGTCTTAGCGCTTGATCCTTCGATAACAATAAATCGGTAAAAAGGCTGCCAGGGTGATATCCCAATCCTGGCAGCCTTTTTGTTACAGGCACAGCAGCGTGCGCGTCAGCGGATGATCCGCGGTTGTTAGCCCTTCAATAATGTTGGCGTGGTGTTTTTCCGCCTCTTCAACGGAAGCAATGCGGCAATCGAAGCCAGACCAGATGTTGGCCAGCAACGCATTCTGCCGAACGAACTCCGGGCGTTCTGCAGCACCCACCCAAGTGGTCAGATCAATACCTTCTTGAGGCTCAAGAAGCGCAGGGCTCTCCAATCGCGCCTCTATCGCGTCAAGATGGAGTGTCTCATTCATTCTTGTTTTCATCAGCGGCCGAAGATCGGTGAGCGGCGAGATAGGAACCGTCTTGCGAATACGGTGACGAATAGCCTGGGGTAGAGGAGAGGTTGCTGTAACCATCCGTGCTACGAGATGACCTCCGGCCGAATGCCCCGTCAAATGAATCGGTCCCGCAACTTCTCCAGCTGCTCTCGCAATGGCGAGGCCGACCTGAACGGTAATGTCACTGATACGAACTTGCGGGCAAAGCAAATAAGAAGGAACTGCAACTGCAAAACCATGAGCGTGCGCACCCTTTGCCAGATGCGACCACACACTTTTGTCGAAGTCTTCTTTCCAGTACCCCCCATGGATAAAAATCATAAGTCCCTTGAGATCGCCCCAAGGCATGAAGAGGTCGAGCCGGTTGCGAGGATCAGGCCCATAGGAAATATCTGCCCTCAGCAGGCCTTTACTATCCATTTCCGCCCGGAAATCAGCGGCTTCCGTGCGCCATTTATCCGGATAGCTGGCGCCATCCGGAATATAGGCAAAATTAGAGTAAGCATCATCCCAGTCGATAGCATCCGTCATGATCGTCCCCCCGATTTGCGGATTACTCCCTGATCTTTTCACGTATCTGGCTTCCGCCACCGGATTTACGCAGGTTTGGCAGGGCAAGCATCAGGAGCACAAATGCACCTGTAGCGAATTTAAGGTCGGCTGGCGCAAGCCCGAGTGTTAAGCAGAACGAGATTAACTGATAGTATATCAGCGATCCGACAACGGGAGCGAGAACCTGCCGCAGGATTGTCTGGCGGCCAGTGATTGCTTCACCGATAATCAGCGCGGCAAGGCCATTGATAAGGATGCCAAAGCCCATATTGACGTCAGCAAACCCTTGGGTCTGCACCATAATACTTCCACCTGTCGCAGAGAGGGCACTCGCCGCACCAACGCCGATAATAGTCGCGGTGCTGACATTGATGCCTTGCGCCTCAGCCATATCCGGGCTGGCGCCAACAGCACGCATCGACGTGCCCTTTTCCGACATGAAGAAATACAACATTGCCGCAACCACGAGCGCAATCAGCGTACCTACAATAGCTATCTTGACCCACGCAAAATTAGCGGCCGGACCAGCCAGCAGCGTGAATGTTGTGTCATAAGTGAAAAGGGGAATGTTGGTACGGCCCATAATGCGCAAATTGATGCTGTACAGCATCGTCATCACCAGAATACCGGCGAGGAGCGTATTGATCTTGAAGCGCAAGTGAATGAATGCGGTCGTACAGCCGGCGGCAAACCCGCAAAGCAAAGCGACGAAAACGGCAAGGAATGGGTTCACTCCGGCTGCAATCAATGTACCGCAAACACAACCGCCGAGCGGGAACGCACCTTCAGATGTAAGATCGGGAAAATTCAGGATACGAAACGGCAGCATAACGCCAAGGACGACAAAGGAAACGATAAGGCTCTGCGCAATTGTAACCGGGATAAGACCATAGAAACTGTTGAAAACATCCAGCATCTCAGGCCCCCTGCAACGCGATTGCGTCAGACTTTGTATGGAACCGGTCAATCAGGTCTGGAACGGTGATACCGCGCTTTTCCTCCGGACCTATATCGACAAGCACCTTGCCGGCATCCATCATGATGATCCTGTTACCATAGTTGATGGCGTGCTCCATGTTGTGCGTGACCATCATTGTCGTGAGTTTCAATTGGTCGACCGCACGCACGGTTGTATCCATGACGAGCTTTGCGGTACGTGGATCAAGAGCAGCTGTGTGTTCATCCAGCAGCAATAATTTAGGATGTGTCGAAACGGCCATAACCAGTGAAAGCGACTGCCGTTGCCCGCCGGAGAGCAGCCCGACTTGCATATCGAGACGATTCTCAAGCCCAAGGTTCAGTTCGGCCAGTTGCTCGCTGTATCGCGCGCGGCGGGCCGCTGTAAGCCCATAAGAAAACCCGCGCGGTTTTCCCCGCAACTCTGCGAGGAGCATATTTTCACCGATTGTCATAGTAGGAGCCGTACCTATCATCGGATCCTGAAAGACTCTCGCTATGAACTGTGCGCGCCGATGGGCATTCAGCCTTGTGACGTCCTGACCATCAATGGATATTTTGCCGGAGTCCAGTGGCAGCTTGCCGGAAACAGCATTGAGGAAACTCGATTTCCCCGCACCATTACTGCCAATGACAATGCAAAAGTCACCGGATTTAAGTGTCACATCCAATCCGTCGAGAGCACGCCGTTCATCCTGCGTACCACGGTAGAAGATTTTTGTGCCGCCCTTGACGGAGAGCATATCGGTCATGTGAGCCCCTTGACGCTGAGCCGCTATAAATATGAAAGTTCCCGCGCTATGAGGCGGGAACTATATGCTTATGGCTTGCAAGAGAAGGCTTATTTAACGAAACAACCGCAATCCTTGAGGCTATCCGGAACTTTTTGCCCGGTTTTTGCCAAAACGGCTTCATTTATTGCCGCTGCATGATCCTCGTAGGCTGGCTTGATTGGAGCCAGGCTCTCTGTTGATTTACCGGCAAGAATCTCGGACGCGAGTTTTGCAGCATTCTGACCAACCTTGGTATAGGAAACCTCGAAGGCGGCTGCGACAAGACCATCACGGACGGCTTGTGCAGATGCATTTACAACCGGAATGTTGATGCTAAGGGCAGCGGCGGCGACTGCCGGTACTGCTGGCTGAACAAGATTGGAACCCGGCACGTAGATTACATCTGCCTTGCCAGCCAATGAACCAACGCGAATAGGAATATCATTGGTGTTGTCGAGACCGACTTCAACCAATTCCATACCCTGCGCCTTCGTGATTTCCTGCATCAGCTTGAGAACAGCCACGTCATTGTCTTCGCCGGGATTATAAAGATAGGCGACGCGCTTTGCGTCGGGCAGAAGCTTCTTGATAAAGGTAATAACGGAAGCCACATCCTGCAAATCGGATGCGCCGGTCATTGCCTTGTCACCAGCTTCCCACGAGGGTGTCAGCTTGGCGGCAACCGGATCAGTAACGGCAGCAAAAACGACGGGTGTATTGGTATTGCCAACGATCTGGCGTGCACCTTGTGCAACTGGTGTCGTGACAGCGAGAATAAGTTTAGGGCTGTTGGATGCGAGCTTGGTCACCATCTGCGGGATCAATGTTGCATCGAAGTTTACCTGCAGTTCATCATAAACCGCATCGATTACACCCAGCTTGGTCAACTCGGCTTTGAAAGCAGTAACCGTTTCATCCAACTGCGGGTGTTTGCCGAACTGAGCGATGCCAATTCTCGTCTCCGCCGCTGCAGCACTTAATCCAAAGGCTAGACCCAATGCCGTGCCGATCACCAAGCCAGTCAATTTGTTTGCCGAAATCATACAACTTATCCTTTTTTGTGTTCCGCTCTGTGGCTTGAAAATAGTATAACAAACGTGAAATGATATACAATACGGAATTAAGGTCCACGGATAACAAAGGGAAGCAATGGCCGATAGCGTCAAATCTGATGGACTCTATACAGTATTGCGATCGCGCATACTCAATGGGGAACTGCGTCCCGGCCAGTCGCTGCGTTTGCGGACCATAGCACAGGAACTCGGGGCCAGTGCTACGCCCATGCGCGAGGCACTGAACCGCCTTCATGCTGAAAACTTTGTAACGGCGGAAGCCAATAAGGGCTTCCGCGTCGCGACAATGACCTTGGAGGAACTCGAAGATCTCGAGACTGCCCGGTCTGTTATCGAGACTCAATTGCTGACGCGCTCAATCGACGAGGGTAATCGTGATTGGGAAGCAAATCTGGTCAGCGCGCACTATCGCCTGACTACTTGTGTCACGCCGAATTCGTTTTCCCAATCCGAAGCCATCGACGCATGGGACTTGGCACATGCGGAATTTCATCTGGCGCTGATCGCCGGAACGTCGTCGAAATGGCTCATGAATTTTGCACAACAGACTACGGCACAACTCCAGCGATATCGCCGTCATATTATCTTGCGAATAGATCATCTCAATCGCACCGCAGAGGGGCGGGGAGACGAAGAAGCTGTCCTTTCACGGGAGGCATTGGGTATCGATGCGCATACAGCCCTTCTGGAAGCCGCACTCGCACGCGACAAAGCGAAGGCTGAGGCTTTGATGATCGATCATGTACGCCTCGCCAAAGAGGCATTTTTGAAACTCGCACGCGCCAGCGGAATAACCACCGTTGACACAGAAACCTAATGGAACAATGAACCCATGAAAAATACCAAAGCCATATTGGCCGACCAATCCGATCCGTTAAAATCATTTCGGGACGGATTCGAACTGCCCGCAAACGTGATTTATCTTGATGGCAATTCGCTTGGCGCACTGCCAAAAAGTGTAAAACAACGGGTTGCAAGAACGATCAGTGAGGAGTGGGGAGAACAACTCATCCGCAGTTGGAACAGCGCCGACTGGATACATCTGCCTCAACGGGTGGGAAACAAGATTGGCCGATTGATCGGCGCAGCGGAAAACACTGTGGTCGCCGCTGACAGTACATCCATCAACCTCTTTAAAGTCCTGTCAGCTGCTCTTGACCTCAATACAGAACGCAGCAAGATCATCTCCGAAAAAGAGAACTTTCCGACAGACCTTTATATTGCAGAGGGCGTTGCCAGGCAGATTGGCAAGGGTCATCAACTGGTTCTGGCCGATACACCAGACGACATTGCGAACATGCTGGATCGCGACGTTGCTGTTCTTATGCTCACCCATGTCAATTATCGCACAGGCTATCGCCATGATATGGCGGCAATAACGCAGGCAGCGCACGATAAAGGTGTTCTCGTCATCTGGGATCTTGCCCATTCAGCCGGCGCAATGCCGGTTGACTTAACAAGCGCAGACGCAGATTTCGCCATTGGATGCGGATATAAATATCTGAACGGTGGACCGGGCGCTCCGGCATTTCTGTACGTCAACCCGCGTCATCAGGGAGCTTTCAATCAGCCACTGTCCGGTTGGTTTGGACATCGGGCACCCTTCAACTTCGAGACCGCATATGCTCCGTCCACTGGCATAGAACAATATCTCTGCGGAACACCACAAGTCCTCGGAATGGTAGCTCTGGATGAAGCTCTATCCCTTTGGGACAATGTCGATATGGAGGCCCTCCGCACCAAGTCGATAGCACTGTGCGACTATTTCATCGAAGGCATTGACGCATTCGCGGCAGAGTACGGCCTAACGCTGGTAACGCCGCGCGAAGCCGATATGCGGGGCAGTCAGGTTTCTTATTCCTGCGAGAATGGTTACGCCATTATGCAGGCACTGATCGCCCGCGGAGTGATCGGTGATTTCCGGGCACCCGATATCATCCGCTTTGGATTCACCCCTCTCTATCTTAGCTTTGCCGATGTAGAAAAGGCTGTGACAATTCTCAAAGATATTCTGAAAACTCGTAGCTGGGATGCGGAAGAATATCGCGTTCTCGGAGCGGTGACATGACCCGCACGCCTTACGATCCCTCAGGCGAAGGTGCGCAAATGTCATTCGACGGTCGGATGTCATACGGCGATTATCTGCGACTCGACACGATACTGACAGCGCAAGCTCCCCTGTCCGATGCACATGATGAGATGCTGTTCATCGTACAGCATCAGGCATCTGAAATCTGGATGCGTCTGGTCATTCACGAGTTGACATCGGTCTGCGATCATATTGCCAAGGACGATCTGGCGCCCTCATTCAAAATGCTTGCGAGAGTTTCCCGGATACTCGACCAGTTGAATTCCGCCTGGGACGTATTGAGGACAATGACACCCAGCGAGTACACGACATTTCGTGAAGCACTTGGGATGTCTTCCGGATTCCAGTCATTTCAATACCGGGCAATTGAATTTTTGGCAGGTAACAAGAACGCTGCAATGATGCGCCCACATGCGCACAAGACTGACATTCATGCGTGGCTTGAACAGATTCTGCATGCGCCCAGTATCTACGATCAGTCCATCCGTCTTCTGGCCCGAAAAGGGTTTTATATCGATACGTCCATATTGGAGCGTGATTGCTCATTGCCTTACGCATCAAACGAAAGCGTCCGAGCTGCCTGGTTGACCGTATATCGCGATCCGGAGGGCTATTGGCCACTTTACGAGCTTGCCGAAAAGCTGGTTGACTTCGAGGACTACTTCCGGCGTTGGCGCTTCAACCACGTGACGACAGTAGAACGCATTATTGGTTTCAAAACCGGGACGGGTGGCACTTCCGGCGTCAACTATCTGCGCAAAATGCTCGATGTCGTGTTATTTCCAGAGTTATGGGCTGTGCGGACTGACCTCTAGTCAGGCCGCATATTTATCGATCGCTACACAGTCCATCGCCGACTTGGCATGGATATGGTTGCTGTGAGTGAACCCGTGCTTTGCTATGGCCACCAGATCATCATCCGGTTTGATCGGACGCGACCACCAATTATCATTCAGTGTCCAGCCACGCGCAGTTGCACTCTCCACTTCGGAGCTGTCAGGACGCAGCGTACAAGCTTCGTGTACAATCCTGGCTTGGGGCGAGCGCTTACTCATAAGCTGGCGACCTTGGGCCAGCGCACTGGCTTCATCATCCGCAATCACCAGTTGGTGGAACAGATGGCGGGACTGTTTGTACTTTGTCAGATAAGCAAACTTTACTTGATAGGCTGGCACGGCACGCTCCTGCATCAAAGACTCAGTCGTTAACCAATTATTAATATTGGTACTTGACACGCTTTTTGCAAGATTACGGCCTGATTTATACACACTGAATGCAAATCAGGCGAAAGAACTTTTCTCCGCCTAACTCACTGTTTGAAATATACAAATTTCACTCGTTACGAGAACGAAATAAAACTTGATCTAAACTCCGTAGACCAACTTGTCTTGCCGAGCCCGTAGCTCCACAATCTTTGATCCCGGAACCGGAGCCGCATTGGCATTGGTAATCAACTCACCCTTTTTAATCTGGCTCGTCACTGTGCCGCCCTGCAACAATCCGCAAGGAATTGCTCCAGCTGAACGAGCTTCCGGAGCCGTCATTATCCAGGCGCGATAGCAATATTCCCCAATTGCATCGAGCTTGTCGCCGGGCTTCAAATCCTTCTTGGCTACCGCGCAAACTTCCGCGACAGGCTTGTCCAGAGGTACCATGTCGGCCTTGCCATAAAGAACGACACGTGCACAGGTCAAGGGTACTTCAAGAGACGTCAGATGATACGGGCGATGGAAGGTGAAATAAGGACCTTTGCCCATTTTCAAATCTTCCATGCGCTCCGATATGCGCGGGTGAGACATATCGGCAATGACAAACACGCCCGGAGCAACGCCCTTGCCGATTGAGTAGTCGACGACACCCACGCGGGACAGGAGACCACCATCTTTTTCCGGTATAAGCGTTTTTGAAAGCTGGTCGAGGGTTGCCGCCGGACCGTGCATACCGGGTTTATCTGGTACAAGCCCTGTGGCATTGGCGATGGCTGCCATTTCCACCATGGTCTTGGAGCCATCAACAAACTCGACAAGCATACGAACATTCATATGGCGGCGCGCTGCTTCTTCCTCATAATCATCAGGAATTGCATCGATATTCAACGGATTGTTCTTGCCTTTACCGGCAGCAACAATTGGATGACCCATTGCCGAGACGAACTCAATCAACTCCATGCAAGAGGAAGGCTCGTCACCCGCGCCCAAAGAGTAAGTAACACCGAGACGGTCTGCTTCGCTTTTCAGATAGGCGCCGATAGTCACGTCCGCCTCAACATTCATCATGACGAGATGCTTGCCATGCTCCATAGCCCGCAGGCCAATTTCCGCGCCCACGGCTGGTACGCCTGTCGCATCGATAACAACGTCTATGAGACCGTTCTCAAGTATGAGGTTAGCATCATTTGTGACGGCGATCTTTCCGGCTTCCATTGCTTCTGTGAGCGTTGATGCATTGGACACCTCTCGTGAATGCCCTTCTTCCCGATAGGCGATGTCAACCGCCTTAAGCGCATTGGATGTGTTCAATTCGGAAATAGCACCGATTTCGATGCCCGGCATGTGGGCAACGCGCGTAACAATATCCGTTCCCATTTCGCCCGAACCAATCAGACCGATACGAATTGGGCGACCCGTTTCAGCGCGCGCCTGCATATCACGCGCCAAACCCGTCAATGCAACATTTGTGCTCATAATTCCTCCAGTGTTCTGACAACTGGAATAAGACGAGAACGCGTAGTTGGCAACTGACTACATGTTTTTGAAGCGGAATTCCGTCGTTTGCCGGTATGTTTCGCCTGCATTAAGCAATGTGCTTGGAAAGCTGGGCTGGTTCGGGCTGTCGGGGAAATTCTGGGCTTCCAAGCAGACCCCCGCATGAGGTGTGTAGCGCACGCCACCCAGACCTGTGAGGGTAGGGATCATTGCCCCATCATAAAACTGGAGACCTGGTTCACTTGTGAAGACTTGCATCGAAAGACCATTGCAACCGGTTAGCGAGGCAGCCGGACGTAAACCGTTCTCCAATGCCTCGGACAAAACAAAATTATGATCATATGTGTCCCCGTCCACATTGCCTATTTTGCGCTCCCTGCGGAAGTCGAAAGCCGTAGCAGCAACAGCAGCGATATTACCCTTGGGTATTAGATTTGCATCAACGGGTGTATAAGCATCCGAATAAATGCGCAGGCGATGCTCACGAACATCGGTGGAACCATCCATGTTGAAATATGAGTGCTGAGCGAAATTTGCGACGGTCGCGGCGTCACTCACCGCTTCTACTGATAGCCTTAAGGTTGTGTCTGCCACGAAGGCGTATGTGCACCGCACCTCCATATTGCCGGGAAATCCTTGATCGCCATCCGGCAGTTTTATGCCAAGGGTCACCGATGAGGTAGTCCAGTTAGTTATTTCCCAAAGCCGCTGGGAAACGCCACCGCTCCCGCCATGGAGCGTTTGTTTTCCGTTTTCATTTCGGTCCAATTCTATGACTCTGCCATTCAGTTTGAACTGACCATTGGCAATCCGGTTGGCATAGCGACCGACAAGAGCGCCGAAATAAGGGGACCTGTTCAGATACGAGTCAAAATCATCAAAACCGAGCACCACCCGCTGTAAAGCTCCTTCTTTGAGCGGAATTTGCAAATCCCTGATAATGGCTCCCCAATTCAGGATGTTCGCCACAGCTCCCGCCGGAGAAAATATGGTCGTTTGAAAGACTGGTTGGCCTTCGAACATGCCGAAAGGCTGAGGGCTAGCTATGGCACGCAACTCAATGATCCTTGACGGCGGCACTGCTACGCGACGCAAGTTTTGCCTGTAAGATGACCACCACCAAAAGGAACAAGCCGCGAATGACTGACTGCCAATAGGCTGAAAGAGATATCCAGCCTTTGCCGTTTTCGAAGTTCAGCACATTGAAGAGAATACCGAGCAAAAGCACACCGGCGAGGGTCGCACCAACCGAACCGACTCCGCCCGTCAGCAAAGTACCGCCAACAACAACCGCAGCAATTGCAAAAAGCTCCCAGCCAACGCCTTCAATAGGCTGCCCCGCGCCGAACTGGGACGCAAGAATGACACCTGCCAATCCTGCAAGGCCACCACTGGCGAGATAAACAAGAAACTTGATCCGGTCAGCAGGCAGCCCCATCAACCGTGTAGCATCTTCATTGCCGCCCACGGCGAGAACGCCGCGTCCAGTACTGGTGAAATTCAGAATGACCCAGCCTGCAATATAGGCTGCAAGCGCGATCCAGGCGGGAATGGGGAAACCAAGGAAATTTTCCTGTCCAATGGTTGTAAACCCGCTTTCATAAGAGACCGATACTGATTGGTTGTCAGCCAGAAGCAGCGCTGTGCCACTTGCAGCCAACATCATCGCCAACGTCGCGACAAACGGCATAATCCGCAATCGTGTAACCAAAAGCGCATTGATGACTCCGACACAAAGGCCTGCGCCCACTCCAGCACCCAAACCAATCCATGCTCCATGCGGGCTAGCGAGAGCAGCGACCACACTACCAAGTGCCGCTGTCGAGCCTACAGAGAGATCAATACCGCCGGTCATGATGACAAAGCACATACCGAGAGCAACCAAAGCGAACATCGAGTTGTAGCGCAACACGCTGGTGATATTGAACAAGCCCAGAAAGTAATCATAGCGCGCCCAGCCAAACAGGATCAGCAAAAGCAGTGCGAGAACGACTCCATAACTTCCAAGCATCTTGATAAGTTTTACCTGAGTCATGCGTGTCTGCCCTGTTGTTGTATCCACACGGCAAGAACGATGATGCCAGCTTTCACAACCAGCGCGGCAGCATCAGGCACTCCATTTGAAAGCAGGGTGTAGCGCACCAGCTGAATTGTCATGGCTCCCAGCAATGTGCCGACAATTGTCGCTTTGCCACCACTCAGCAACGTTCCACCAACCGCCACCGCAGCAATGGCGTCAAGTTCCATGCCAAGGCCGACAAGATTGGCATCGCTGGATGAATTGATTGCTATGACCACCAGGCCAGCGATCCCCGCGCAAAGCCCGCTGATCCCGTAAACAACCAGTTTGACCTTCGAAACGGCAATGCCTGACAATTCCGCCGCGCGCTCATTGCCACCAATCGCGATGATCTGGCGACCGAAGACCGTGCGCTTTAAAACCCATGCCGCCACGATGACCATAATCGCCATCAATATGACCTGCACGGGAATGCCGAAAACCCGGCCAAGCCCTATGAGCTGAAACTCCGGAACGCGAAATGTCTGGAGATTGCCATTGGTCATAACCTGAGCGATTCCGCGTCCAGCAATAAACAAAACCAGAGTTGCGACAATCGGTTGGATTCTAAACCGCGCAATGAGCCAGCCATTGAATAAGCCGAAGGCACCTGCAACCAGAACCGAGATTATCATCGCGGCAGCAACCGCTAGGTAGACGTTTTCGATGGGAACGATCTTGCCCAGAAATATCATGGGCGCCAAAGCACCTGAAATGGCCATGAGCGAACCCACAGACAAATCAATGCCGCCGGTACCTATGACCAGCGTCATTCCAACAGCGACAATCACAATCGTGCAGACCTGTGTGAGATTAACGTTCACAGTCTGCATCGACGCAAAGTTGCGCGTAAATGCCAGGTTGAAAACGATCAATAAGGCCAGTGCAATCAGCGTGCCGTAGCGCGCCAGAAAATCAAACGGGTCAAAAATACGGGCTTGGTTTGTGGTGTCGGTCACGATGATGCCCCCTCGATGCGAGGCGCGCTGCCTTCCGCCATGGCGGCCATCAAGACGTTCTCCGTGGCCTCATCCCTATCAAACTCGGCTACACTGACACCTTCGCGCAGGACAAAAACGCGATCAGCTCCCTCGGTAACTTCTTCCAGTTCCGAAGAGATCATCAACACCGCAAGGCCCTGATCGGCCAGCGATTTCACCAGCGACTGGATTTCCCCCTTAGCTCCAACATCAATCCCGCGCGTGGGCTCATCCAGAATGAGCAGGCGCGGGTTCATTGCAAGCCAGCGCGCCAGCAAAACTTTTTGCTGATTGCCTCCGGAAAGTTCACGAACCTTCTGGTCCGGACCAGAACATTTTATACCCAACTGCTTGATGAATCGTTCAACAATCTGCCGTTGGGCCTTCTCATCGATGATGCCGGACTTAGCGAGCTTTGGCATGAGCGCCAGCATCATATTTTCTGCAACGCTCATCTCCGGTACGATGCCTTCGCTTTTTCTGTCTTCGGTACAAAAACCCATTCCGGCGGCAATTGCATCCGCAGGCTTCTTGGGATCATAGGCTTTGCCATCGAATTGCATCGATCCGGCTCGCGGGCGATCAATGCCGAAAACCATACGCGCAGTTTCCGTGCGACCAGCACCCAGCAAACCGGCAAAACCGGCAATCTCTCCACTGCGAACATTGAATGTAACGTCTTGAACGGATTGGTTCACAGCGAGATTGTCGGCAGCAAGCAGGACTTTTCCGATGTTCTTTTTGTCTCTTTTGCCAAAAGCTGTCGCGTGTCCATCTGTCTTTTCGATGGATCGCCCGAGCATTGAGGAAACAAGGCCAATTTTGTCGATTTCGCTCATGGCCGCGGTTGTGATCGTCCTGCCATCGCGCATAATGGTAACGCGATCACAGACCGCGTAGAGTTCATCAAGTTTGTGGCTAACAAATACAACCGACACGCCTTCATTTTTCAATTGGCGGATAACGTTGAAGAGCACGGCAACTTCTCGTTCATCCAGCGAAGAAGTCGGCTCATCCATGATAACAAGTTTGGCTGAAAAGCCGATCGCACGGGCGATGGCCACCATCTGCTGAGTGGCAGTGTTAAACTCCATCAATGGGCGCCGCACGTCCATACGCACATTGAACCTTTGCAGCAGTGCTTCGGCTTCCCTGTGCATTCGCTTCCAGTCTAGCAATCCATAGCGACGAGCCTCACGACCAAGGCAGATGTTCTCCGTGACGGATCTATAGGGAACAAGATTGATTTCCTGATAGATCGTGCTGATTCCGCTGGCCTGCGCCTGTTGCGGCGAGAAAACCTCAAAGGGCTTTCCTTCAAACATGACGTCGCCTGAATCACGTTTATGATAGCCGGTGAGCACTTTGATAAGCGTCGATTTTCCGGCACCATTTTGCCCGATCAGAGCATGAACTTCACCGTGGTTCACCGAGAAACTCGCACCGGAGAGCGCAGGAATTCCAGCGAAACGTTTCTCGATGCCGATCATCGACAGCAGGACAGTCATGTGAAATGATCTCCCAAGCGCAAAGGAAAGCCAGCGCTCCTCCTGGAGCGCTGGCCAAACCGCAATATCAATAGGCGGTGCTGAGTAGTTCTTTTGCGTTCTTGGCGTCGTAGAACTGATCCGGATTAATAATCTTTTCCGGAATTTGGTCGCCATTTGCGTAGGCCACTGCCGTATCAAATGCCTTTGGTCCAAAACGTGGATTGCATTCAACAACAGCTGCGATCTTTCCATCGACAACGCCTTGCACAGCTTCTTTACCGCCATCAATCGAAAGGACGATAATATCCTTGCCCGGTACTTTTCCCGCAGCCTCGATCGCGGAAATCGCTCCAATAGCCATCTCGTCGTTGTGAGCGTAAATCACATCGGCATCCGGATGTGCCTGAAGGAGCGTTTCGGCAACCTGGCGACCTTTGTCGCGAGCAAAGTCGCCTGTCTGCGAGGCCAAAATCTTGAAGTCCGAATGCTTGGCAATCACATCATCAAAGCCTTTCTTCCGGTCGTTGGCAGGTGATGCACCGGTGCTGCCTTCAAGCTCGATAATCTTTGTTTTGCCATTGGCATTGGCAACAAGCCACTCCGCAACGCGCTGACCTTCCTCAATGAAATCCGAACCGATGAACGTGACATAATCCTCACCGGCCTTGGCGAGTGTCGGATCAACGCTACGGTCAAGCAGGATAACCGGAATACCGGCATTCTTTGCAGCCTTGATTGCCGGGATTAGTGGCTTTTCTTCGCGGGGAGCCAGGAAAATCAGGTCTACGCCTTGAGCGATCATCGAATTGACATCCGCAACCTGCTTGGCAGCGGAGCTGGCAGCATCAGTGTAAACAAGCTGCCAACCGCGCTTCTTGGCTTCTTCCTGCATGCTGGCTGTCTGAGCCAAACGCCACGGATTATTGCTTTCTGTCTGCGCGAAACCGACTTTATAGGTGTCTTTCTTCTTAAGTGGAGGTGACGCAGCAAAAGCGCTGCCTGCAACCATCGTTGCTGCAAGTCCAATTGCCGATGTCAAGAATAGCGTGCGACGGGTAATGTTCATTGAAATTTCCTCCCAGAAATTTAGAGCAAGTTCTAAGCTCGTGGCGATCCCACTACGGCGATCATCTCCATTTATAATAATTAGTCAATAATTATTTATGTTGATTAGTCGAACAATCTTCTCCTACTATCGGCGCAAACACGTTTGAACATTTTCAAGTCAGGGGCGACACTTCAGATGACCGACACAGTGGAAAAAAAGACCACTGCAAAACCGAAGCGTTCATCCGTTGCGCCAAGGCGTAAGCGTATTAGCAAGCGTGTGACGATGACCGATATTGCTCGCGTTGCCGGGTGTTCTCAAGCGACCGTTTCTTTCGTTTTAAACAAGACGCCCGGTATCAAACTTGCCACAGAAATGCGCGAACGGGTAATCGAAGCAGCAAGATCGCTGGGCTATGCCGCACCCAATTTCGCTCATCTCGATATGGTCAACGCAGCAGCACCGGCAACTGACGGAAAAATCGGTTTTGTAGTGGATCAACTGGCAACAAGCCCTGAAGCTGTGGTTGCAATTGAAGGTGCCCGTCAGGCCTCATGGAATGCCGGAAATATCATTCTTGTCGCTCAGACACTCAATGATCCTGAGATGGAACCCCGCACACTCCGAGCACTTGGCGACCAAGGCATATCGGCGCTGATCTATATGGCGATTTTCACGCGTGAAGTAACACTGCCCCAAGCAGTTTATGATCTTGATGTGCCGGTTATTCTGTTAAATTGTTACAGCTTGGATTATGCATTTCCAGCAGTTGTTCCGAGCGAGATTGCTGGAGGGCAACATTCAACGCGCCACCTGATTCAGCATGGCCATCGTCGCATCGGAACGATTACCGGCGAACCGTGGATGGAAGCCGCAAAAGACCGGCTCAAAGGTTATCGCCGCGCATTGGCAACCGCCGATATTCCATTCGATCCAGCGCTCGTCATTGAAGGTGACTGGTCGGCAAGTGCTGGTTATGAGGCGACAAAAAAATTATTAATGCTGCAAGACAGGCCAACGGCCATTTTCTGCCAGAATGACCGCACCGCGATAGGCTGCTACGAAGCGTTGAAAGAAGCCGGCATGCGTATTCCGGAAGACATTTCGGTGATCGGCTATGACGATGAAGAAATCTCCCGGCATCTACACCCACAATTGACAACTTCCGTTCTACCGCATCGTGCTATGGGGCGCTGGGCTATCGAACAGTTGGAAACTCCATTGAATTTGGCCAACAATCGTTATCCTGTTACCAAGCTGGAGTGTCCGCTGGTAGAACGGCTCTCCGTGAGCGCCTGTGCCAAGCCGATCGCCCTCTTTGGCTAACCTTTTATTTGCCTGCAACGTAATCTGACCGATCGATTCCGTGGCGCTGCAATTTGTCGTAAAAGGTCTTCCTTGGGATACCCAAGGCTTCGATGGTCGAGCGCACATCTCCGTTGTGTAGTACCAGAGCCTGCCGGATTAGCTTTTCCTCATACAGTTCCACAGCTTGCGGCAAACTCGAACCATTGCTGTCAGTCTCTGGTTTTGCCGTCTCAATAGTATCAAGGCCGAGGGCAGCCCGTTCTGCAAAGTGCACCAGCTCACGCACGTTCCCGGGCCAATCATGCTCAATAAGATACGAGCGCGTGGAAGCTGTAATTTCGGGCGGTTCCGTCTTGAATCGCAAGGACGCACGCTGCAGAAAATGAGTGAACAGAAGCATGATATCATCACGGCGCTCACGAAGTGGCGGAATTGAAACTGTCACGACATTGAGCCGATAGAATAAGTCTTCACGAAAATTAGCGCGTTGCTCTGCACTCCCCAAGTCAACTTTAGCCGCCGCGACCACGCGCAAATCGACAGGTCGATGTTCGTTGGTACCGAGAGGAGTAATCTCCCGCGTTTCCAGAACCCGCAAAAGTTTTACCTGTGTCGAAAGTGGCATGCTCTCAATTTCGTCGAGAAACAAGGTCCCGCCACTTGCATGTTCGATACGACCGACGCGCTTTTTCTGAGCACCGGTAAAAGCTCCGGCCTCATGTCCAAAAAGCTCACTCTCAATAACTGTTTCCGGCAACGCCCCACAATTGAGAGCAACGAAGTTGCCCTGTTTTCGCCTACTCCATTCATGCAAAAGTCCAGCGACAACTTCCTTTCCGGTGCCTGTTTCGCCAGCAATCAACACGTCTACATCAGCACCTGCGACATGGCGCAGGGTTTTTCGAAGGTTTTGCATAACCGGTGTTTGACCGATCAATGTTTCGTTTGAGTTTTCTACCGCCAAACGCAATGCACGGTTTTCCATGACCAGCCTGCGCTTTTCCAGCGCCCGCATTATGCTTTGTACCAAGCGATCAGCGGGATAGGGCTTGGCAATGAAGTCATAAGCGCCTTTGTGGATCGCCTCTACAGCCATATCGATATCACCATGTCCGGTAATAAGGATAACTGGCAGATCTGAATCCATTTCACGCAAACGGCGAAACAATTCGAGCCCATCAATGTGGGGCATTCTGACATCGGTAATCACCACTCCCGGAAAATCCGGCGTCAATGATTGCAATGCAGCCATGGCATCTGAAAATGGCTGCACCTTGAAGCCTGCCAACTCAAGCGTTTGGCAGTTAGCAATACGAAGGTCATTGTCATCCTCGACAAAAGCAACATGATTCAAATCCACCATCAGATGACCCTTTTCAAATGGACAGTGAATTCGGTACCATCGGAGCTGCTTTCGACCTCAATGCGTCCGCCATATTCAGCAACGATGTCATGACAGATAACCAGTCCAAGCCCTAATCCTCGATCCTTTGATGTGTTAAAGGGCGTGAATAGCATCTGCATGATGGCATCGGGTATACCGGGACCGTTATCGGCAACAATCAATCGTACTTCTTCATTATCGACTATGTAGCGCACACTGATCTTGCTTTCCGGCCCTCCTTCGGTTGCCTCCAGCGCGTTTTGCATAAGGTTGATCAAAACTTGTTCGAGCCGAATGCGGTTTCCGTGAACCTTCACTTCAGGCGGCGGCATTGCGGTCAGGATTTGCCCGGCTCGCTGACGAAATCTGCTCCCAAGGAGCAACATAGCGCCCTCAATTATATTGCCGACGCTGATTGGCCCGGATTCTCTAGTGCCTTTGCGGGAAAAAGTTCGAAGCTCATCGGTAATACTGCCAATGCGCTCCGTGAGACCAGCGATTGCCTTCAGGTTATCTTTCGCTGAATCAACCTGGTTCCGCCCCAAAAACGTTGCCGCATTATCAGCATAGGATCTTATTGCAGCCACCGGTTGATTGATTTCATGTGCAACACCTGCGGTAACTTGACCCAAAATTGCCAAACGGTTCGCCTGCACAAGCTCCAGTTGTACGGATTGAAGCTTTGTTTCGGTTTTCTGGCGCTCTTCGGCCTGCATGACCAACTCGGCATGTGCCGCACTCAAATCAGCAGTTCGGGCAGCAACACGGCGCTCTAGCTCAACTCGTGCCACCTCTTGTTCGTGCGCGCGCCGTAATGCCAATCCACGGCGACGGAGAAAAAATGCGGTAAGACCAAGAAGGGGAGTGAGGAAGAGTAGTGCTATCAATTGCGCCGTTCGAACCGACTCGGTTACCGTTGGGGCAACAGGCGTCAATGATTGGAGTTTCCAGCTTGTAGTCGGAACCTGTGTTTGAACCCGCACAAACTCCCTTCTAAAAGGGGCCCCCGGCATTCTCGCTCTGACGATATCCGGCTCAGCTTCGGGTAGGGCAGGAGAAATATCCAGCGGCACCAATGGAGCACCACCAAATTGCAGGCTTTCGCGAAGTGGGCCCATGCGATCCGCAGGAATTACACCTTCTGTCATGAAGCGCCAATCGGGAAAGCTTGTGACCAATACTATGCCACGTTGATCCACTACCAATGTTGGGTCGCTGTTTCGGCGCCAATCCGCTTCAATTTCATCGAACTCCAGTTTAACGACGAGGACACCAAGCAATCCTGCTGGCCCATCAATCCGCTTTGAAATGTAAAGGCCTGGCCGCTTGCTTACGGTTCCAAGAGCATAATGTTCTGCACTGCCATTCTTGACAGCGCGCGTATAATAGGGCCGAAAACTGTAATTGGTCCCGACGAAACTGATCGGCTCATTCCAATTGCTCGCGGCAATAGCCAATCCGTCGGCATCAAGCAGATAAATAACAGCTGAACCAGTGCCTCCGATGAGACTTTCCAGCTTACGATTGAGAAGTTGCAAAACGCTTTCACTTCGCGTCGAGAGCGCACTGACAACATCCCTATCCTGCGACAGTACAAAGGGAATCGACCGCTGTTTCTCGAGTACGGTACGCAAAAGGACGGCATTCAATTCAGCGGTATTTTGGGCACGCTCAGTTACGATTTGATACCCGCGTTCGCGACCATAATCGGCTGCAACGAATAGTGACGCTATGACTATTAGCGCCGCTGTCACGCCCAGTACGGCTTTGGTTACCCAGCCAGAGAGACTGGCGGGATATGAAGTTTCGGACTGTATTGCTTCCTCCATGCACTTACTTGTGCATAAATCCGCACAAGACTCAACTGAACCGAGCGGTAAATCGCACAACCCAAAACGTGCGAACGTTGTCAAAGAATATAAATATCAGTATTTTCAAATAGATATCAAAATATTGAGAAACTGGCACACAGCTTGCAAACACATGAGAAGAGGACGGTAGGCCCGCCCTTTTAACTGAGCCTGGGAGGCTAGCAGGTTGACCCTGTCAGACGAGGCTCACATCATGGAGGAAGTCATGAGTCCGGTGACAATCAACGCGAGCAGTGCCAGCCCGCAGCCATCAAAGAAGACCCCAATCTACAGCCATCTATATTTTCAGGTACTCGTTGCCATAGCAATTGGTATCGCGCTTGGGCATTACTATCCCGACATTGGCACGGCCATGAAGCCGCTTGGCGATGCCTTTATTAAGCTCGTGAAAATGATCATCGCGCCAGTTATTTTTCTCACAGTATCTACTGGCATTGCTGGAATGAGCGATCTTAAGAAAGTTGGTCGTGTGGCCGGTAAGGCAATGATCTACTTCCTGACATTTTCTACACTCGCTTTGATCGTTGGGCTGATAGTTGCCAATGTGGTTCAGCCGGGCGCTGGCATGAACATTGATCCCGCATCGCTCGATCCCAAGGCAGTGGCAACTTATACACAGCAGGCTCACGAGCAAAGCATCATAGGATTCCTCAACAATATCATCCCGACCACGATTGTCGGTGCTTTCGCATCGGGTGATATTCTGCAGGTACTGTTCTTCTCCGTGCTGTTTGGTCTTTCACTGGCTATGGTCGGTGAAAAAGCAGAACCGGTGACCAACTTCCTCCTGATGCTTTCTGCTCCAATCTTTAAACTCGTCGCCATATTGATGAAAGCCGCACCAATAGGCGCATTCGGAGCTATGGCTTTCACTATCGGAAAGTATGGTATCGGTTCGGTCGCAAATTTGATCATGCTGATCGGTACTTTTTATCTAACTTCCCTACTGTTTGTTCTCATCGTTCTTGGTGCAGTCGCTTGGTATAACGGCTTTTCTATCCTGGCGCTGATCCGCTATATCAAGGAAGAGCTATTGCTCGTTCTTGGTACGAGTTCATCAGAGGCGGCCTTGCCCACCCTAATGGCAAAAATGGAAAAGGCAGGCTGCAAGAAATCCGTCGTGGGTCTTGTTATTCCAACCGGCTATTCGTTCAATCTCGACGGTACAAACATTTATATGACGCTGGCAGCTCTATTCATTGCGCAAGCAACGAATATTGATCTCAGTCTGTCTGATCAAATTCTGCTCCTGCTCGTAGCAATGCTAAGTTCCAAGGGCGCAGCGGGTATCACGGGTGCTGGCTTCATCACCCTTGCAGCAACGCTATCTGTTGTACCGGCAGTTCCGGTTGCAGGTATGGCGCTAATTCTCGGCATCGACCGTTTTATGTCAGAATGCCGTGCGTTGACCAATCTTGTTGGTAATGCGGTGGCAACAATTGTCGTGGCGCGTTGGGAAGGCGAGCTTGACAAGGATAAGCTGGCTCAAGCGCTGAATGGCGATTTCGCAGATGAGGACGCCTTAGCATTGGCGAGCTGATCGTTCAGATTCGTCCAATCTAATAAGAGAGTTCTGCGGGGCACCCTTGAAGTGCTACCGCAGGCATCGGGAGGTATTTATGAAACCTATTCTTTATGCACTGACGCTGGCTGCAACTGTCCACACTGGTGTTGCAATTGCCGCAGAAAAATCGCCCAGAGACGAATTCTTCTGGTTGGGAATGATCAACAAGGCAACGATCGTCATCAATTCCGAGGAAGGATTGCTAGACAAAGAGCTTACGCCGAAGATCGCTGCGGGACTTGAAAAAGTTATTAAGGACGGTAATGAACCCGGAGCAAAGCGGCCGTCAACCGTAATCTCGTTCGAACCTTTACTCATTGATGCAGCTGGCCCGGAGGTTACGTTAATTCATGCCGGGCGCTCCAGTCAGGACATGCACGCGACATACAGGGCAGCTATCCTGCGCGATGATCTCCTGAGACTTGCAACTCAGTTGGACAAGACAACGAGTGTGATGGTCGATCTGGCAGAGCGTCATGTTGATACGATTGTTCCCAACTACACCAATGGCGTGGCTGCCCAGCCGAATAGTTTCGGTCATTATCTGCTTGGTCACGCTGCAGGACTTGAACGCGACGCTCAACGTATCAGGGAAACTTACGCCCGAATTGACAGAAGCCCCATGGGGACAACCGTGCTGAACGGCACAAGCTGGCCACTTAACCGCGCGCGGATGGCAGATTATCTTGGCTTTAGCGGTATTGTCGATAACGCCTACGATGCATCACAAATATCGTCGGTCGATGAACCGGTCGAAGTTGGAGCGATTGTTACAAGCATTGCTCTGCATACTGGCCAGTTCATTGAGGATATCATGACACAGTACGCGCAGCCACGTCCCTGGATACTGCTGCAAGAAGGTGGAAACAACACTTACGTATCCAGTGCAATGCCCCAAAAGCGCAATCCTGGAATTCTGAACTCCACAAGACAGGATGCCTCAACAGCTGTCACTTTAGCTCTAGGTCCCATCATTCAAGCCCACAACATCACACCCGGCATGTCTGACCCAAAAGACGTGGATGCCAACACAGAAGTTGTTGAAAGCGCAATAAAAGCATTGAAGGGCTGGGAAAAAATCCTGGGTTCGCTCGTGATCGACCCGGACCGCTCGCTCGAAGAGCTGAATAGTGACTGGACTGCCTCACAAGAGTTGGCCGATGTTTTGATGCGTAAATACAAACTGCCTTTCCGGGTCGGGCATCATTTTGCTTCCGAAGTTGTGGACTTTGCTAAATCACACAACATCAAGCCGCTTGATTTTCCATATGCAGAGGCAAAGAAAATCTACACTGATGCCGTCAAGGGAACTACGTTTACGAGTGATTTGCCAATGAGCGAGGAGGAGTTTCGTGCAACCCTCGATCCAGTCGCCATCGTCAAGAATCGTGCCACTGTCGGCGGGCCGCAGCCAGTGGAAATGGTTCGCATGATAAAGGCCGCCAAGGATAAAGTCGCAACCCAAGCCGCTTGGGTGGACGATAAGCAGAAGGTAATAAACACAGCCCTTGAGCGCCTGGATAATGACTTCGGCAAACTGTCGAAAAAGCCTGAATAATCTTAATCAAAGAGGGTAGTAAATTACCCTCAGTGATCGATTTCATCGATGAAACTGATGCAGATTATGTCAGTTTCATCGATCTATTATTTGCTGCATTCTTTGAGCAAGTGAGAATTGTTCAAAGAGATATTTATGGAAAAGCGAGCCGCCGCGCGGCAAAACTGGGTGCATGTCTTCATCATCGTTGCTGCCGGTATTATTGCCGCCATGCAGGTGATCAAGCCTTCCATTGCTGCCCCTCTGTTGAAAAGCTCTCTAGGTATTGATTTGCCTTCTGTTGGTTGGCTAATTTCAATTTTTGCACTCTTGGGAATGTTCGGCGGTATTCCTGCTGGAGCTTTTGTAACAGCTTGGGGCGACCGCCGAATGTTGTTGTGGGGCCTTTTTGCCATCGCATTGGCGGCAGCCTCCGGCGCAGTTTCAACGAGTTTCGAATTACTTCTTGCGACACGTGTTCTCGAAGGCATCGGTTTCACTTTGGTGATTGTCGCTGGTCCCGCTCTCATCACGCGACTTGCTCCCGAAAAAACCCGGCCAATGGCATTCGGACTGTGGAGCTGTTTTATGCCAGCGGGGATCGCACTTTCCATGCTGTGCGGCCCGCTTTTCTCCAGTTGGCAGGCTGTTTGGTGGGCCAGCTCAATAGTGGCAGCTATAGCCTTTGCGATTTCCATGATTGTGCTGCCATCGTCCAGAAGAGGTTCGCCATTTTCCTGGAAAGAACTGCGCTCGAATACAAGAGCGACATTCGGGTCAAGCGGCCCGATCATTCTGGCGATCACCTTTGCTCTTTACAGCCTGCAGTTCTTCACCATTTTCAGCTTTTTGCCAGTGTTGCTAACCGAGCGGATGAATGTCTCTCTTCAAGCCGCGGGAACGCTAAGTGCTATAGCAACGGCAATGAACATTCTGGGCAACCTTGCAGCAGGAATGCTTATCGGAAAAGGAGCGCAACGCTGGGTCCTCGTAGCCGCTGCAACTCTCGTCATGGGATTATGCAGCTTTGGTATATTGCTGCCGATTTTGCCCAATCCAATCGTCTTGTTGCTCTGCATGCTTTTTTCTGCTGCCGGTGGGCTAATCCCGGCCACGCTAATAGCGACGGCTCCGGTGCTTTCATCGAAACCTCGTCTAACGCCATTCACCATCGGCTTGATCATGCAGGGTAGCAATCTCGGTCAGGTGATCGGACCTATCGTTGTGGGTAGTTTTATTCAAGCCTTCGGATGGTCATCTGTCGTCACAATTTCAGCTTTTGCTGCGGTGCTTTGCATGAGCACATCTCTTCTGCTACGGCAAGCGCTTCGGATCAGATAATACTGTCCCGCCACCGCTGCGCATAAAGATCGAAATTTGGGGCGAGGGGCATTATCGCTTCGCCGCTGGACTCGGTGGGAAGCGTTGCACCTGCAAGCAATGCAGCGCCAAGGCTGGTACCTGTTGAGCCAGAGGTTGCGATAACCTCGCGCGATGTCAGGGACCGCAAAGCAGAAAGATATATCGGGTTGCGCGAGAACGGGCCTTCGACGATCGTCGAACCGGAAGCGCCAATCAATTGAAGACTCGTTGCTGTCATCATGGCTGCATAAAGACACGCTGCTGCATAACGTTCCGACAGAAGTTTCAGCTCGCCATTGATCCAGTTCGGCTTGCGATCCGGGAAAGGACCCGAACCCTGAGCGACACTTGGGAGGATCATGATCTGATCGGCAATAATCCGGGAAAGCGTTTCGGCATCCGGCTCCAGAACACTGCCTAGGGTCAGTTGATCAAATTCTCGTCCTCCCATGAACCGCGCAGATGGCACTGCCTTGCCATAAGCATCGACATTGGCAAGCGTATCGCGCGCCGAATCCAGCTGATCAAGCGAGCCACCAACAGCAAAGGACACTACCCATGTGCCGGTAGAGATCACCGAAAAGGGAACCGTCCGGGCCATCAAATGCGGGAGGAGGGAAGCATTGGAATCGTGGATGCCACAAAAGACTGGAATTGCTTTTCCAACGCCGATCTGGTCAGCCAGAACGGGCTGCAGATCAGCGATCTTGTCAAATGCCGAAGCTATCGGAGCAAGCAAAGGCCGCAGTTCAAGCCTATCGACAAGACTGGAATAGTCACCTGTTTGAGGGTTCCACAAGTCAGTATGACAGCCGAGAGATGTAACTTCATTTCTGGCGATTCCGGTCAGCCGCCATACCCAATACTGCGCGTAGGTCAGGATTGTTTTGACCTTGGCAAATTCAGCCGGAAATTGCGTTTTCTGATAATGGATTTGCGCTCCCACGTTCAAACCACCTGACTGCAATGGTGAGAATGTTTCGGCAAAATCCGGACGTATTGCGGTATAAGCTGCACGCACATCATCCGGATAGATGTATTCATAGTCGATTGCAGGCAGCGCCAACCCTTGCTCGCCTATCAAGACTGCCGCGGCCCCATGCGCAGTAACAGAGATCGCGTCAAAGCCGGGTGAAGAAGCGAATTTCCTTAATGCCTCGATACAAAATTCCCAGATTGCATCTACGTCGTAATGGGGATAAATGCCTTCCGACAGCACCCGATTTGGCGTATTACGCGCGGCAATTTCCATACCGGTGGCCGCATCGACTACGACTACCTTGGCATTCGTCTTGCCTATGTCCAGAACTGCTACATGTCTCATGGCAGTTTGAACAGGCAGGCGAGTTCGGTTTGCACAGGCGAATTGTCCGGATTGGTTACCATGATATCTGCCATATAGGCCCACCATTTTTTCATGACGGGATGTTCCGGAAGCGCTTGCATTCCATGGTTTGCACGGCGGCTTAAAACACCAAACAAAGTATTGCTCGAGCGATCAAGATGGATTGAGTAATCACTGATACCTGCACCACAGAGCAAGGTCACTAGTTCAGGCCATATTTCATTGTGGCGACGCTGGTATTCTGTCTCCATGCCGGGATTAAGCGTCATAGTGAACGCATATTTTTCAGTGGCAATCATGCTGTGCTTCTATGCCTGAACTGACGGATGATGATCGGCAAAGTGATCGTTGTTATCAACAGAAGCCCAATGAAAATTGACATGACTATGCCCGGCACATTCAGCAAGCCGAGGCCGAATGTAACCAATCCCATTACAAAGGCCGCAATAACCACGCCGCCAATACGACCTGATCCACCAAGTATCGAAACACCACCAAGCACAACCATAGTCACGACTTCAAGCTCCCAGCCTTGGGCAATGGAGGGACGGGTGGAGCCTAGACGGGACGTCAGGCAAACAGCAGCAATACCCGACATCAGACCGGTAAGCAGGAACAATATGAACTTGATGCGTTCAACACGAATGCCGGAAAAACGTGCAGCAAATTCATTATTGCCAATTGCATAGATGCGACGGCCAAAATTTGTTGCATGCAGCAGGATTGCGAAGACGATCGCCAATCCTGCAAACAGTACAAGCTCAAATGAGATTACCCAGAAAACGTAACCCTGACCGAAATAGGCAAAGGACGCAGGATAGCCACCATACGCTTTGTCGCCGAGAACAATGTAGGCAATGCCCCGGAACAGACTCATCGTACCAATCGTAACAACGATCGAAGGAAGGCGCAGGCCCGCAACAAGAAAGCCATTGATTAAACCGCATCCAAGACCAACACCTATGCCGATCGCGACGATGCCAAATGTACCGATGCCCACTTGAGCGGCAGCTCCCATGGCAGTTGATGCAAGCGCAATAATCGCAGCAACAGACAGGTCTATTTCACCGGCGATAATCAAAAGTGCCATAGCAAATGCTATCAACGCTTTTTCTGTGAAATTGAATGTTGCGTCCGATAAGTTCCAGGCATTGAGGAAGTAAGGCGATGCGAGGCTGTTGGCAATAAAGATCAGGACAGCAACGCAGAGGAGGAGTGCTTCCCAGCTTGCAAACAGGCGCGAAGTGGATGTGCCTAGTTGATCTGGAATGTGCCGCTTTTCTGATACAGCGCTCATACCACTACCTCGATCTGTTCCGATGCGCCGCGATCCCGCAGGATGATCCGCCCGCGCCGGCGTTCTTGTCGTGCGTTGAAAATAACCGCCGCAATAATAACAGCTCCGGAAATTGCCATCTGCGAGAAGGGCGAAATATTGATAACCGGCAAAGCATTCTTGATGACGCCAAGAAATAATGCACCCAGCACCGCACCCGCAACGGAGCCTATACCGCCGAGTGTTGAGATCCCGCCAATTACGCAGGCTGCAACACTGTCAAGTTCGAAGCCTGCAGCAATATCCACGTAGGCAACCGCATAACGCGAAACCCACAGATAACCGCACAAGCCAGCGAGTGTGCCGGAAATTACAAAAGCGAAGAAGCGTGTCCGTCCTACATCGATACCGGCATAAACCGCGGCCGTGGGATTTCCGCCAGAAGCATAAATGGCCCGCCCCAGGAATGTGCGCGACATCACTAGATACATGAGCGCAACAATGACAATGGCAATCCAGCCAAGTATTGGGAGGCCTAGAAACAATTGGCGTGGCGTTTGCAGAAAGGGCGTGGTCATCTGATGAGCATTGACCCAAGCTCCACCAGACAGCACAAATGCCATGCCGCGAAAAATGGTCAAAGTACCGAGTGTGACGACAATGGATGGGATGTTTAACTTCCAGACAAACAGTCCATTCAACGCCCCCAGCAGGGCGCCAATACCAAGTGCGACCAAGATAATAAGTACCAAGGGCAGATCTGGATAGGTCGCGTTCAACATACCCACAGCCATGCCCGTAAAGGCAACATTCGCTGCGACTGACAAATCAATGGATTTCGTCAGGATAACCGTCATCTGACCCAACGCCAAAATGATCAGGATGGAGCTGTCATTGAAAATGTTTGCGAGATTACCCGGCTTTGCAAATCCCGGGGCTCGCGTCGAAAAGGCCGTGAGAAGGATTGCGATGATAATTACCAGCAGCATTTCCCGGTATCTAAAGATTAGTTTGATCATCACATGCTCACATTGCCGGTTGCCGCCCGAACCAGCGTTTCCGCACTTAGAGTTTCGCGCTCATAAATACCTGCGGAAAGACCTTCGCGCATAACAAGCACACGATCTGACATGCCCATGATTTCGGGCAATTCAGAGGAGACCATGATGATACTGAGGCCTTCCCCAGCCAACTCACTGATAAAGGCATGAACTGCCGCTTTTGATCCTATATCAATGCCCTTTGTCGGCTCATCGAGGATAAGTATCTTAGGTTGTGTCGCCAACCATTTGCCTATGACAACTTTCTGTTGATTTCCCCCGGACAATGTTCCAACCGGAACCGAAAGCGCCGCAGCACGTAGATCAAAGCGTTCCGCATATTTGCGAGCCAAGGCAAATTCTTCTGCGGAACGCAGAAACCCGGAGCGGGACGTGCGCAGCAAAGAGGGGAGAGAGATGTTCTGGTAGATTGGCAGTTGCAGTACCGCACCATGACGTCCCCTTTCTTCCGGAACATAGACAATGCCAGCATTGATTGCTTCGCCGGGCGAGCGGATGAATACTTCTTTCCCATCCAGTTTCAGCTTACCGCTCGATGGCTTGGTTATCCCGAACAACGACTGGCAAAGTTCGGAGCGACCAGCGCCTACAAGGCCATAAACGCCGAGAATCTCGCCCTTTCTCAGTTCAAATGATATGCCTCTGAATTCGGTGGGGTGCGTATAGTTTTCAACGGCAAAAACCGTTACTCCCAATATAATATCCACCTTGGGGAAAGCGTGTTCGACAGAGCGTCCAACCATAAGCTTGACGATTTCGTCCTGTTTGACCTCAGCGAGTTCACCGCTGCCTACAGCCTTGCCGTCACGAAACACCGCATAGTGGTCGGCGATCTCATAGACCTCGTCAAATTTGTGACTAATGAAAAGGATAGCCTTTCCCTGCGCCTTCAACCGCTTGACGATCTGGAACAGATCATCAACTTCCTTGCGTGACAGAGCGGCCGTTGGCTCGTCCATGATGACAATACGCGCGTCGACAGAGAGCGCCCGGGCAATAGCAACGAGATGGCGCTGGGCAATCGACAAGTCTTTGAGACGGACACGCGGATCGATATTGCTTTCCAATGAGTGCAGCAGAGCAAGCGCCCGCGCATTGACGGCCTTCCAGTTGACCAGCCCTAATCGTGTTTTCGGAGCATGACCTAAGAAGATATTCTCAGCGACCGACAATTCATCGAAAAGCACTGTTTCCTGATGGATGGCGGTTACACCAGCGTCTATCGCGTTTTGTGCATTGGCGAATATGACCGGCGTACCATCGACGAGAACTTCACCCTCGTCGCAAGAGTAGATACCTGTGAGTATTTTAACGAGCGTAGATTTACCAGCACCATTCTCGCCTATCAGGGCAGTGACCTTGCCCGGATATAGAGCAATATTCACGTCGTTGAGAGCTTTAACGCCAGGAAATGACTTGGAGATACCCCGCATTTCAAGAAGAGGCATCTCAGGCGATGGCTTTAACGCAACAGCTTGGTTCATTAATTTTTCCGGTGAAAAATTGCCCGGCAGAATGGCTGCCGGGCTGGGTAGATGGAGTCTTACTCAGAAAATCTTGGAAAACTCGTCTATATTCTTTGCATCGTAGATGAACGGATCAGCCATCGCTGCCTCGCCATTTTCACCGATCTTGATCTTGCCCATGCGACCAGCTTCGATTTCGCTGCCGGGAGCGCCATCTGTTTCTTCTTTTACGAGACGGTAGGCTATCTGCGTTGCGGAATAACCCAGGTCGATTGGGTTCCAGATCGCAAATTCCTTGGTTGCTCCGGATTTGATCGCACCTGCCATTTCGGAAGGCAAACCGAGACCAGTCACGTAAACTTCGCCTATCTTCTTGGCATCGGCAACAGCCTGCGAGGCTGCCAGTACGCCAACTGTCGTAGGGGCGACTATCACCTTCACATTGGGCTGAGACGTCAAGAGGCCTTGCGCCTCACGATAGCTCTTGTCGGCAAGATCGTCGCCATAAACTGTCGTTACGAGATTGAGGCCTGCAAAATTTGGCAATTGCTTCTTCATCTCTTCGATCCAGGTATTCTGGTTGGTCGACGTCGTTGTAGCGGATAGAATTGCGAAGTCGCCCTTGCCATCTTTCAAATGATCTGCCGCCAACTGCAGGCACATCTTGCCAATCAACTCATTGGAGGAGGGATTTAAGTGGACAATGCGGCCTTCCTTACCCACTGCGGAATCCCAGGAAATAACCTTGATCCCGCGTGCCATAGCTTTCTTCAGAGCAGGAACAACGGCATCCGGGTCATTGGCGGAAATAGCAATCGCGTTGACGTTCTGTGCAATCAGCGAATTTATTACCTCTATCTGGCCCTCAGCAGTAGTAGAGGTAGGACCGGTATAAATAACCTCGACACCGCCCAGTTCCTTTGCGGCTTCCTGCGCACCCTTATTGGCGGCTTCGAAGAAACCGTTGCCCAGAGATTTCGCCACAAGACCGATTTTGATCGTATCGGCAGCCTGAGCATGTGATGCAAACATGGCAACGACGAGCGCCGATCCCAGTGCGATTTTCTTCAGTAGCTTCATTGTTCCATCCTCCCAGAGATTAAAAACTGTATTCTGATCACCGCTTCAGTCGTTAGGCGACTGACGCAGAACTTCTTGATTTTTCCTGCACCTTCGCAACGATGAGCTGAACTCCCGCCGCCTCCACCATGCTCCGGTCCGCGTCTGATACCCCATCATCAGTAATGATCGTCGAAACCCGGCTAAGCGGACATAGGATAAGGCTGGACCGTCGCGCAAATTTGGTTGAGTCCACCAGCAGGACAAGCTCGTCAGCCTGATTGATCAGCTTCTGTTCGCCTTGGATGATCAATGCATCCGACTCCATGACGCCGAATGGCCCCACCCCCTGCGATCCCATAAACATACGCTTGCCATAAAAGTTGCGGGTCACGTCGTTATCAAATGGCGAGAGAATGATGCTTTGTTCCCGGTAGATCGCCCCACCGGGAACGGTTACCGAACTCTTGGAGTTCTTCACCAGATGCTCGGCAATTGCGAATGAATTTGTCATAACCTGAAGGCGACGCAATGCGAGAAAATGCACCATCTGAAACGTTGTCGTTCCGCCATTTATGATGATGGCATCACCTTCTTCGCAAAGCGCAACGGCTTCGCGCGCAATAGCGCGCTTCTTGTCAGCGTTCTCGGATTCCGAAACATGGAAGTGCCGACCGGCAAGTGGCGCCAATTGGGCCGGGTGAACGGCTTCAGCACCACCGCGTACCCGTCTCAACTTGCCCTGAACATGCAGTGATGCAATGTCACGACGGATTGTCGCTTCCGACGCTTCCGTCAGTTCCGCAATGTCCTGAATAGTGATGACCGGCTTTTCCTGAACAGCGCTCAGAATGATACGGTGACGCTCACGCTCGTGCATATAAGGATTCCCTCCTGTTGCAATCTATTGCGCAAGTTTCATCCTTGTGTCAATCAACTTCAATCAAATAGTTTCATATTGCATTGCACAATGGAACTTTATGATTGAATATGACTGTTAATGATTGACAGGAAAGCTTAACCTGCCGCATAGCTACGGCAGCAAAAGGCCTTAGAAGGCCGTTACTGAATATACGGGAGGCCACCATGGCAGATACGATCCAGCTTCTGGATAATCGTTGGGACGATAAAAAAGCAGCCAGCCTGGATGAACCCGGAAAACTGCTTTACCGCTCCAACCTGCTGGGTGCCGATAAACGCATCACCAACTATGGTGGTGGCAATACGTCGGCGAAAGTATCTGAAACTGATCCGCTAACAGGTCAGCCTGTTGAAGTGTTGTGGGTCAAAGGCTCCGGCGGCGACGTAGGAACCATCAAACTTGACGGTTTTGCCACGTTGTACATGGAAAAGCTTAATTCTCTGAAGTCTATCTACACGGGCGTCGAGGATGAAGACCGTATGGTGGGTTTCCTTCCACATTGTACCTTTAACTTGAATAGCCGCGCTGCATCCATTGATACGCCACTTCATGGCTTCGTGCCGTTCAAGCACGTCGATCACATGCATCCTGACGCCATTATAGCAATTGCGGCATCAAAGAATTCCCGAGAACTGACGAAGCAAATATTCGGTGATGATATTGGCTGGCTGCCATGGCGGCGGCCGGGATTCCAGCTGGGCCTCGACCTTGGCGCCTATGTCAACGCTCATCCAAGTTCCAAAGGCGTGGTGTTGGAAAGTCACGGCCTTTTCACTTGGGCGGATGATGCCAAGGATTGCTATGAGCTAACGTTGGAAATCATCAATAAAGCGATTGGCTGGTTCGATCAACAGACCGCAGGAAAGACTGCTTTTGGTGGGGCGGCGGCGAAAAGCCTTGATGCTGCCGAGCGCCGCGCCATAGCAGCAAAGCTGATGCCTGAAATTCGAGGGAAAATTGGCGTTGCCGAGCGTAAGCTTGGACATTTCGACGATCAGCCAGCCGTACTTGAATTTGTCAATTCGAATGATCTGAGGCCGCTGGCGGCGCTTGGCACCAGTTGCCCTGATCATTTCCTGCGCACGAAAATCCGGCCACTTGTCCTTGATTTCGACCCGTCGAAACCAGATGCCGACGCAGTAGCGGACACACTTGATCACGCGCTGGAGGCTTATCGTGTGGATTATGCGCGCTACTACAATGATTGTAAGCACGACAATTCACCGGCAATGCGCGATCCAAACCCGGTGATTTTTCTCATCCCGCGCGTCGGCATGCTTTCATTCGCCAAGGACAAAGCCACGGCACGCATCGCCGCCGAATTCTACGTCAATGCAATCAATGTGATGCGTGGTGCCTCGTCGGTATCGGAATATCAGGGACTTCCGGAACAAGAGGCTTTTGACATTGAGTATTGGCTGCTTGAAGAGGCCAAACTGCAACGCATGCCCAAGCCAAAATCACTGGCTGGACGAGTGGCATTCGTTACCGGTGGCGCCGGTGGCATTGGTCGCGCGACCGCAGAACGGTTGCTCGGAGAAGGCGCATGCGTTGTGCTCGCCGACATTGACGCGGAAGCACTCAAATCCACCTACGATGATTTTGCTAAACGCTACACACCAGATTCAGTGCGCAGCGTGCGGCTGAATGTGACCGACGAGGTCGGTGTCATTGCCAGCTACGCTGATGCATCGGCCGAATTCGGAGGGATCGACATTCTCGTCTCGAATGCCGGCATTGCTTCATCGGCTCCCATTGAGACAACAGAACTCTCCATGTGGACGCGGAATATAGACATTCTCGCAACGGGCTATTTTCTTGTTTCGCGGGAAGCATTCAGACTGTTCCGGCGACAGAAGATTGGCGGTAACGTCGTGTTTGTTGCCTCCAAGAATGGCCTTGCGGCATCACCGAATGCGAGCGCTTATTGTGCTGCCAAGGCTGCTGAAATCCACCTTGCACGTTGTCTGGCACTGGAAGGAGCGGACGCGGGGATTCGAGTCAATACTGTCAATCCCGATGCAGTATTGCGTGGTTCGAAAATCTGGAATGGTGAATGGCGGGAACAGCGTGCAGCTTCGTCAAATCTACAGGTTGATGAGCTTGAGGAGCACTATCGCAAACGATCAATGCTGAAACTGAATGTATTTCCAGAGGACATTGCCGAAGCAATTTATTTCCTTGCTTCGGACGCGTCAGCCAAGTCGACAGGCAATATCATCAATGTCGATGCAGGTAATGCACAGAGCTTTACCCGCTAGCCGATTTGGGAAGGACACATCATGGTTGAGCTACGTATTTCCAGCGAGTTGATAGCAAGCGAAAACAATAGACTGCTGACCGCACACAAGAGCGACTATGAAGCACTTGGAGCCCATCTTGACCGTCGCGGAATCGACATCGATTCCATTACCAGAAAGGTCGCGGAGTTCTTCGTTGCCGTGCCATCATGGGGAGTGGGTACCGGTGGTACACGGTTCGCGCGCTTCCCGGGCATTGGCGAACCTCGAGGCATTTTCGACAAGCTTGATGATTGTGCCGTAATACAACAACTGACACGAACGACGCCAAATGTTTCACTGCATATCCCTTGGGACAAGGCTGATCCGAAGCAACTAAGGGCTCATGCCGAGGCGCTTGGTCTCGGCTTTGACGCTATGAACTCCAACACGTTCTCCGATGCTCCGGATCAAAAATATTCCTATAAGCATGGTTCGCTCAGCCATGTAGATCAGGCTACACGTAAGCAGGCTATCGAGCATAATATTGAATGTATTGAAATCGGAGCCTCCATCGGGTCCAAGGCACTGACCGTTTGGATAGGAGATGGCTCAAATTTCCCCGGTCAGAGTAACTTTGCCAAATCCTTCGAACGTTATCTCGATTCAATGGCTCAGGTGTATAAATCGCTTCCTGATGATTGGCGCATATTTTCCGAACATAAAATGTATGAGCCTGCTTTCTATTCTACCGTGGTGCAGGACTGGGGTACCAATTATCTCATTGCGCAAACTTTGGGCCCGAAAGCATTTTGCCTTGTTGATCTCGGGCATCATGCACCGAACACCAATATCGAGATGATCGTTTCACGGCTCATTCAGTTCAAGAAGCTTGGCGGGTTCCATTTCAATGATTCCAAGTATGGAGATGACGACCTCGATGCAGGTTCGGTAGATCCATATCGCCTGTTTCTTGTCTTTAATGAACTGGCTGATGCAGAGGACCGCGGCGTGCAGGATTTCCATCCGGCACATATGATCGATCAGTCACATAACGTCACCGATCCGATAGAGAGTTTAATCTCAAGCGCTAATGAAATCCGCCGCGCCTATGCGCAGGCTTTACTCGTTGATCGCAAGTTACTTGCAGCATATCAGGACGAGAATGATGCGCTCATGGCTTCAAACACTTTGAAGCAGGCTTACAGGACCGATGTAGAGCCCATTCTAGCTGAGGCGCGCATTCGGGCTGGTGGTTCAATTGACCCAATCGCCACTTATCGTAATAGCCAGTACCGGCAAAAAATCGGGAAAGAACGTCCTGCAAGTGCTGCGGGAGGTGGCGGGATAATCTAATCCATTACCGCTTTGCAGAAGACCAAGGGCAGCGCCTTCCAAGCGCTGCCCTTATTTTTTGAATTGACAGTCGATCACACATTTGTTCTTATTCTACTATAAGGAATTATAATCCATAATAATAGAATAACAAAGGGAACGACTATGAAAACACTAAAACTTGCTTTGCTTCTCGGTTCAGCCCTGATTGCGTTGAACCCAACTGCTTTTGCCCAGAACAAGGGCGGCGTGATCAATGTCGCTACAATTGGCGAGCCGCCAACACTGGATGCTATGGCATCAACTGCCGATCTGGTTGGCATCGTTTCACAGCACATTTTTGAAACGCTTTATACGTTCGACAAAAGCTGGAACGTGACGCCTTTGCTTGCGGCTAGCCTGCCTGAAGTATCATCGGACGGCAAAATCTACACAATCAAGCTACGCACTGGCATCAAATTCCACGACGGTTCGGACATGGATGCGACCGACGTAGTCGCCTCTTTGAAACGCTGGACGGAGATCGCCTCCCGCGGCAAGCAGGTTGCATCTTTGATCACTTCGATTGAGGCTGTCGATCCGGCAACCGTGACGATCACGCTCAATGCACCGCACGCCCCCTTGCTTTCTCTGTTGGCGTTCAACAACGCAGCTGCAATCATCCTCCCAAGCGAAAAGCAGCAAAACCCGATGACTGAGCCTGTCGGCACTGGGCCTTACAAGCTTAAGGAACGGAAAGCGGATCAATATATCCAGCTCTCGCGCTTCGATGAATACAAATCACCAGAAGGCGAGGAGACGGGATATGGCGGCGCACGTCACCAATATCTGGACGAGATACGCTTCGTGCCTGTACCTGATGCCAATACACGTGTCGAAGGTGCGGTAGCGGGTCAGTTTGATTATGTCGACAGCCTGCCCGTAGAGGCCTATGGCCGTTTGAAAGACCAAAAGACAACCGAGGCTGTTCTGTTGAAGCCTTTTGGCTGGCCCGTCTTCGTTATGAATACCAGCGCCGGTATCACCAAAAATCAGGATATCCGTCTGGCAATCCGCGACTCTCTAAGCATGGAAGACATGTTGGCAGCGGCATTTGGGAGTACTGATTTCTATTCTCTGGACGCTTCGCTTTATCCCGATGGCTATAGCTGGAAAACCGACGCTGGAACGGAAGGCGCATATAATGTCGCCGATCCGGAAAAGGCCGCAGAACTGATGAAGAAGGCTGGATATAATGGTGAGCCAATTCGCATTCTCACCAGTCGCCAATACGAATTCCATTACAAAATGGCACAAGTAGCCGCCGAATATCTGAAGGCTGCAGGCTTCACGGTTGATATGCAGGTCGTAGACTGGGCCACTCTTACGCAAAGACGGGCAGACCCGAAGCTATGGGACATTTATATCAGTCACAGCCCGTTCCTGCCGGAACCAGCACTAATCGGCTCTATGTCGACCAGCGCTCCGGGTAATTGGGATACTCCGGCACGCAAGGTTGCGGTCGACGCCTTCAACTCTGAAGTCGATCCTGCAAAGCGCGTAGCGCTATGGGCAGAGGTGCAAAAGGTAATTTATGCCGAAGTGCCTATCATCAAGATTGGTGATTTCAATGCACTTTCGGCAAAGTCTCCGAAGCTTGAAGGCTTCACACCGGCTCCATGGCCTTATTTCTGGAATGTCTCGCTTAAGCAATAAGACTTTCAAACCGGTTGCGGAGTGAGCCAGCTCCGCAACTCCTCAAGAACTGCCCTTGCAGCAGGACGCCAGATGCTTCGTTATATAATTCAACGCTTTATCGGCATGATCATCGTGATGTTTCTCGTGGTGACGATCGTGTTCGTCATCGTCCGCGTGACGCCCGGTGATCCCGCAGCTGTTATGCTTGGGCCTGAAGCTACGGCTGCAGACGTCGCGACCTTGCGACAACAGTTGGGTCTCGATCAATCCATCCCACTCCAATATCTCTACTTCATCGGCAATCTTTTGAAGGGTGACCTTGGGCAGTCGATCTTTCTGAATCAGCCTGTGTTGCAAGCCCTCGCTCAACGTGCTGAACCTACATTCTTCCTGACAATCTTCTCGCTATTGATCGCCAGTGTCATCGCTATTCCAATTGGAATTTACGCGGCCTACCGTCGTGGTTCAGTGTTCGATCAGGCTGCAACTGCAATAGCCATGCTTGCAGCAAGCATTCCAAGCTTCTGGCTTGGCTTGATACTGATGCAGATTTTTGCTGTGCGGTACGGGCTTTTTCCTGTCTCAGGCTATGGCGGCCCCGGCACATCCCTCATAGAGCGCCTTGGTTATCTCGTATTGCCGGCCTTTGCTCTCGGCATTGTCTCTTCTGCTTTGATTATGCGGTTCACAAGAGCATCCATGCTTGACGTTCTTGGCGATGATTATATCCGGACTGCGCGCGCCAAGGGTGTTGACGAGCGCCGGGTTGTACTAAAGCATGCTTTCAAAAACGCGCTCATTCCCATCCTTACAGTCATTGGCCTGACTGCTGCAGTTCTCATTTCGGGTGCTGTGGTTACGGAGACAGTCTTCGGGCTTCCTGGTGTCGGCAGCCTTGTCGTATCGGCCGTTTTGCGTCGCGACTATCCTGTTATCCAAGGCGCATTGCTCATCATCGCCGCACTCTACGTGCTCATCAACTTTGCTATCGACATGCTTTACCTCGTCGTTGATCCGAGAGTGCGTTACTGATGACCGAGATCGTATCAACAACACCTCAGAGCGAGCGCTCAAAATTCTTCAAGGTGCTGATTAAGCGTAAGACTGTGCTTTTCGGCCTGATTGTCCTCGCGATTTTTGTGACGCTTGCGGTTTTTGCGCCACTGATTACGCCATACGCGCCCAACAAGCTTTCAATCGTCAACAGGCTAAAACCACCAGACGCAAAATGGTTTTTCGGCACCGATGAATTTGGCCGTGATGTCTTTTCCCGTACGATCTTTTCGGCAAGACTATCGCTGCTGGTTGGTTTTGCCGTTGTGATCCTCGCATCGGTGATTGGTGTCACCCTGGGTATCCTTGCCGGATTCTTTCAAAGACTTGACGCACCAATAACGCGTTTGATCGATGCCATGATGGCATTTCCGGATATCCTGCTTGCCATTGCCCTCGTTGCGGCACTTGGCCCATCTCTGACTACGGTTATTGTAGCGCTCAGCATTGTTTACGCACCGAGATTGGCGCGCGTGGTGCGCGCATCCACCCTTGTCATCCGCGAACTACCTTACGTGGAAGCTGCCACATCGCTAGGCATCTCCAAATGGCACATCATGACGAGGCACATCCTGCGTAACCTCCTGTCTCCAATACTTGTCCAGGGGACCTTCCTTTTTGCGAATGCAATGCTGGCCGAAGCCGGGCTCTCATTCCTTGGTCTTGGTGTGAGCCCTGAAGTTCCAACCTGGGGGACGATGATCGCATCGGGACGCCAGTACATTGGCACCGCGGACTGGATGACATTGTTTCCCGGCATCGCAATCGTGCTTGCCGTTCTTTCCCTGCAGATGGTTGGCGATGGCTTCCGCGACCTTCTAGACCCCCGCCTCAGAAAGGATCTCTGATCATGCCTGCCACTTCCGCAACCGCTGCTTCTTCTCCCAAGAAAGGGCGCTTGCTGCTGACGAACGTAAATCCGGTAGCATTCGGCCCCAATACTCCGTCCACGAAAATCGACATTCTGATTGATGCCAGCGGTAACATCACTGAGTTCGGTCCTTCCTTGAATGTCGCAGGGGATGTGCAACGTGTTGACGCCAAAGGATCGTGGATTTCCCCCGGATGGGTCGATCTGCACGCGCATGTCTGGCATGGCGGAACTGATATTTCCGTTCGCCCGCAAGTATGCGGAGTAGAGCGCGGTGTTACAACTATTGTAGATGCCGGTTCGGCGGGTGAGGCTAATTTCCATGGGTTTCGCGAGTATATCATTGATCCCGCGAAAGAACGCATCAAGGCATTTCTCAATCTTGGCTCTATCGGCCTCGTGGCTTGCAACCGCGTTAGTGAACTGAGCGATATTCGATCCATTGATATCGACCGGACCGTAGCCTGTGTGAACGAAAACCGCGACCACATTGTGGGACTAAAAGTCCGGGCAAGCCACGTCATTACTGGCTCTTGGGGAGTTACTCCAGTGAAACTCGGCAAGAAGATTGCCAAGATTCTCAAGATTCCGATGATGGTTCACGTCGGCGAACCTCCGGCTTTGTATGAGGAAGTTCTGGAGATACTGGGCCCGGGCGATATCATCACCCATTGCTTTAATGGCAAGGTCGGAAGCAGCATTATCGAAGACGACGATCTGTTTGAACTGGCGGAGCGTTGCGCTGGCGAGGGGATACGTCTTGACATCGGCCATGGTGGCGCATCCTTCTCTTTCCGCGTCGCGGAAGTAGCCATCCAACGTGGGCTTTTGCCGTTTTCCATCTCGACAGATATCCACCTCCGCAGCCTTAACTTCTCAGTCTGGGATCTCGGCACAACCATGTCCAAACTCCTGAGCGTGGGGATGCCTTTCGACAAGGTGGTCGAGGCTGTTACCCTTTCGCCAGCGTCCGCCATTGGCCTACCGACAGAAGACCTTCTCTCCGTCGGCAAACGAGCTGACTTCACGATCTTTGACCTTGCTGATTCAGACCTTCAGGTCATCGACTCGATGGGTTACGAGGCCAAACTCAGCAAGCTGTTCGAACCACGTATGGTTGTTCTTGGTGCTGAGACAATTGCTGCAAGTCGCTATCAGCCAGTAGCGCCGGAAAAATCCGGCGCCATCGCACCTTATTCATACCGTTAGGATCTCATCTTGAGCCATAGCACCAGTACAGCGATACAAGCTGAAACATCGCCTTACGACCGGCTGAAGGCGCTCGGCATTACATTGCCGCCGGCGCCAAGTCCCATTGCAAACTTTGTAACGCATATACAGGAAGGCAATTTGCTCTATTTGTCGGGGCAGGGACCCCGCGAAAACGATGGCTTCATGCACACCGGCAAGGTGGGCGGCAATGTTTCTGTTGATGATGCCTACAAGCATGCACGGCTCACAGCAATCAATCTTCTCGCTGTGATGCAATCGGCGCTGGGCGATTTGAACAAGGTTAAGCGGGTGGTGAAACTGCTAGGAATGGTGAATGCTGTGCCCGATTTTGGCGACCATCCACTCGTCATCAATGGCTGTTCCGATTTGTTGATCGATGTCTTTGGTGAAGCCGGCAATCACGCTCGCTCAGCTGTCGGCTTCGGTTCTCTTCCAGGTAACATTACTGTGGAGATCGAGGCCATTATCGCCTTGAAGGATTAGGATTCAAGAATGGCTGCGCCAACCCATGATTGTTTCAATACGTTCCGCCGAAGCTTTGACCTCGGCAGAATAGCGATCCGGGTTATCGGCAATCTTCTGCTCAGCAAGAACAATGGAGATCGTTGCTATGCAAGCACCCTTTTCATCGCAGATCGGCGAGGCAATGCACGCAACCGCATAATCCGATTCACCGGCCTGAATGGATATGCGAGATTTCAAAGCTTCACCCGCCGCAATCGACAAGGCCGCCGGATCAATGACAGCGCGCCCGGTCGGCGAGGACTTGGCACAATGCTCAAACAGGTCCAGTCGCTCTTTTTCAGGAAGATGGCCGACCAGCAACCGGCCCGATGCCGTCCAGTTGAGAGGGACACGAGTGCCCACGCGCGAGGTTACCTGAAAATGTCCCGGGCCATCAGCCATTGCAAGCACCATCATGTGGTCGCCATCGCGGCCACATACCTGAACAGTCTCTCCGGAAACGCGGCTCAGGCTGTGCATCTCGTGGTTAGCCACGTTGAGAAAATCCAGAGAGCGGGCATAAGCAAGGCCATAATGGTAAAGGCGAGCCCCAAGCCATACAGTGCTATCGCTGTTGCGCGAAAGCATGTTCTTTTCGACCAGATCGTCGATTATCACATAGACAGTAGAGAGCGGCGCACCGATCGCTTTTGCAATGGCGTAAATACCAACCGGCGAACCCGTCTCATAGAGATAGTCGAGTACTTGCAGCGCTCGGTCCATACCGCTTACACGCGAACGTTTTGCCGAACCGGCTTTCTCGTAACCGCCAGGTGGATCGATGTCTGATATTTTGGCGTTCACGTCATGGCTCCTGCTGAGTCTATCCGGTCTATCAAAATCTTTATTACATTATAACGGCATACATGCCAAGCAAATGGAATGCACTGCAAGGAGAATAGCATGACTGATATTCGCGCATCGCGAGGGCTGCGGCCGGTAATCAACGTTTCTGGAACGATGACCGCGCTTGGCGCTTCAATCGTTGTTCCTGAAGCAGTTGCCGCGATGACTGCCATACTGCCGGAATTCGTAGAAATCAACGACCTGCATAAGATTGCCAGCCCGGTAATTGCACGTCTTACGGGAGGGGAGGCTGGCTTTGTTACAGCGTCCTGTTCCGCAGGCATTACTCTTGCTGTAGCCGCAGCCATGACGGGAAATGATTTGGCCGCAATTGAACGTCTTCCCGATGCCACCGGCCTCAAAGACGAAGTTATTATTCAAACTGGCCATGTGGTCAGTTATGGTGCGCCGGTCGATCAGGGCATTCGCTTGGCTGGGGCCAAAGCTGTCCTTATCGGTCAGGCAACATCCTGCTATCCCTATCATCTCGATGGTGCGATTAACGAACGCACTGCCGCAGCTGTTTTTGTCGTGTCACACCATACAGTGCAATATGGCCTGATTGCCTTGAAGCAGTTTGCCGAGGTTTGCCATGCGCGCGGCGTACCTGTCATCGTAGACGCTGCCTCTGAATATGATCTCAAAATATTTCTGGAGCATGGCGCCGACATCGTGCTCTATTCATCACACAAGTTCCTTGGTGGTCCAACGGCCGGCATTGTCGCCGGTAAAAAGCAGCTTGTCCGCGATGCCTTTCTGCAAAATCGTGGCATTGGCCGCGGTATGAAAATCGGCAAGGAAAGCATTCTTGGTACTATCGCCGCACTTGAGGCTTGGGAAAAGCGTGATCACGCCGGTATTCGCGAGCGGGAAACCGGCTACTTAAATCTCTGGAAACAGACCTTGAGTGACAAGCCGGGCGTTACTGCCGAGATTGAAGCCGATCCGACGCATAATCCTCTTGACCGTCTTCGGGTGACGATCAACCCGCAGGAAACCCATATCGCAGCTTGGGATCTTGCTGATGCGCTCGCTTCCGGATCACGCCCTGTCATCGTGCGCGATCATGAGGCAGAGCATGGGTACTTTTATTTGGACCCATGCAATCTGCATCCCGGCGAAGAAACAATCGTGGCAAGTCGTTTGAAGGAGGAACTCGCCAAGGCCAGTGCCTCAAATCAAATCATCTCCTCACCCTACGAAGATCGTTATCAGGCCCGCATTGATGCTTTGATGCGCTGGCCCGACTAATCATACGATACGGCTTGAAAGGATAGAACTTATGGAAAAACCTGTTTCCCCTGTGTTGTCGGTGTCTAATCTGACAACATCCTTTCTGGCTGACGGCCAATGGCGGCCTGTAGTACGCAACGTGTCGTTCGACGTTGCTCCCGGCGAAACTGTCGCCATTGTTGGCGAGTCCGGTTCCGGCAAGAGCGTTACATCATTGTCGATCATGCGCCTTCTTCAAAAAGACAAGAGCCGCATCGAAGGCACGATACTCCTCGACGGCAAAGACATCCTGAGTTTGCCTGAAAGCCAAATGCGCTCGGTACGTGGGAATGACGTTGCAATGATCTTTCAGGAGCCAATGACCAGTCTCAATCCGCTCTTCACCATCGGTCAACAGATTAGTGAGGCCTTGCTGTGCCATCACGATATCTCGCGGGCTGATGCACGCGCCGAGACGATCCGGTTATTGGAAAAAGTTCGCATTCCCGCAGCAAAGTCACGTTTCGACGAATATCCACATCGTTTCTCTGGCGGCATGCGGCAACGAGTCATGATTGCCATGGCGCTGGCCAGCAAACCAAAGCTATTGATTGCAGATGAACCAACGACGGCACTTGATGTTACAATCCAGGGCCAAATCCTCGACCTAATAAAGCTTTTGCAGGATGAGGAGGGGGCTTCCGTCCTTTTCATTACGCATGACATGGGTGTTGTTGCTGAAATCGCAGATCGAACTGTTGTCATGTACAATGGCGAAGCTGTTGAAACAGGCCCCACAGAAGACATCTTTGTCAAGCCGCAACACCCCTACACGCGCTCGCTACTGTCGGCCGTACCAATCCTTGGTTCTATGAAGGGGCGAAGCCGCCCTCTACGTTTTCCAGTTGTAGATCGAAAAACGGGTACATCAGATATACCAGTGGAGGCAGCAGACACGGTTCAAAGTGGAAAACCACCGCTGCTGGAAGTCCGCAATCTTACAACACGGTTTAACATTCACTCCGGCATGTTCGGCCAATTGGAGGGTAGGGTGCATGCTGTAGAGAACCTTTCTTTCAGCTTACAACCCGGAGAAACATTGTCTTTGGTAGGAGAGTCTGGCTGCGGCAAATCGACAACCGGCCGTTCAATCATGCGGCTCGTACAACCGCAATCGGGCGAGGTGTTGCTCAACGGCAAAGACGTTCTGACAATGGAGCCAAAGCAACTGCGTGATATGCGGCGCACCATGCAGATGATATTCCAGGATCCATTCGCCAGCCTTAATCCCCGCATGACTGTCGGTTCAGCCATTGCGGAGCCATATCTTGAACATAGGCTGGGAACGCGCGCGCAAGCAAAAGACCGAGTTGCCGATCTTTTGGAGCGGGTAGGGCTCACTGCGGATATGGCCGGTCGTTATCCGCATGAATTCTCTGGAGGCCAGCGGCAACGGGTCTGCATTGCGCGAGCCCTTGCACTCGATCCGAAGATCATCGTGGCGGATGAGTCTGTTTCTGCATTGGACGTATCCATCAAGGCGCAGGTGATCAATCTTCTGCTGGATCTGCAGGCAAGCCTCAATCTTGCTTACCTGTTTATCTCGCACGACATAGCCGTTGTGGAGAGAGTCAGTCACCGTATTGCTGTGATGTATCTTGGCGAAATAGTCGAGATTGGACCACGCGCAGCAATCTTCGAAAATCCGCAACATCCCTATACGAAGAAGCTCATATCCGCAGTTCCAGTTCCGGATCCTTCGCGGAGAGGGGTCAAACGACCAGTCTCCAATGATGAGATTAAAAGCCCTGTTAGGACACCGGATTTTGTGGTTCCGTTGCGGCAATACACCGAAGTTTCTGCGGGACATGTCGTGCAGGTTGCATAGAAAATTCTGAAAATTGCCGAGTATGGCAGCGTTTTATAAGAATTATTGCTGACAGATAAACAGAACTGTTCGTTCTCGTGCGGTTTTTAGCGGCTTTCATCGGAGGGCTTGAGACATTCGTCTGATCGTGAGATGACACTGACTGCATCAGGCCAGAGCAGGATCCGTCATGACCAAGCCATTTATCGATCACCTTATCGCCGAACTCGAAGGACTTAAGACGTCCGGACTATACAAGTCAGAACGCGTTATAACCTCCAAACAGGCGGGCCAGATAGAGGTGGCGTCTGGGGCAAAGGTACTCAACTTCTGCGCGAACAACTATCTCGGATTGGCCAATAATGATGAATTGGCTGAAGCGGGTAAAGCGGCATTGGACCGTTATGGCTATGGCATGGCTTCCGTACGATTTATCTGCGGGACGCAGGAAGAACACAAGCAACTTGAAGCCCGCATCTCAAGTTTCCTCGGACTGGAAGATACTATTCTGTACTCTAGCTGTTTCGACGCCAATGGCGGCTTGTTTGAAACGTTGCTGGGTGAGGATGATGCGATCATTTCCGATGCCCTCAATCATGCCTCGATTATCGACGGCGTTCGTTTATCAAAAGCCAAGCGCTTCCGTTACGCCAATAATGACATGGCCGCACTTGAAGAAGAACTGAAGAAAGCAGAAGGCAGCCGCTTCAAGATGATAGCCACAGATGGCGTCTTCTCTATGGATGGCATTATCGCCAATCTGCAGGGTGTCTGCGACCTTGCTGAAAAGTACGGCGCAATGGTCATGGTTGACGATAGTCATGCTGTCGGATTTGTCGGCAATAATGGCCGTGGCTCGGCTGAACACTGTGGTGTCGAAGGTCGTGTCGATATTATCACTGGCACTCTCGGAAAAGCTCTCGGCGGCGCATCCGGTGGTTATACATCCGGCAAAAGAGAAGTGATCGATTGGCTGCGTCAGCGCTCCCGCCCATATCTCTTTTCCAACACACTTGCGCCCGTTATTGCGGCGGCCTCGTTAAAGGTTTTTGATCTGATCGAACAAGGCAGTGATCTGCGAGCCCGCCTCAAGGCAAACTCCGAACATTTCCGGCGCGATATGAGCAAGCTTGGCTTCACGCTGGCTGGTGCAGACCATGCAATCATTCCCGTCATGCTCGGTGAGGCCACATTGGCACAGGAAATGGCCGCGCGCATGCTGGAAAAAGGAGTATATGTTGTCAGCTTTGCATTCCCGGTTGTCCCGAAAGGACAGGCTCGTATCCGAACACAAATGTCTGCGGTCCATACAACCGAAGACGTCGCGCGCGTTATAGAAGTGTTTGCAGAAGTCGGTCGAGAACTCGGCGTCATTGGAGCAAAATAACCATGTCCAACATGATGAAAGCACTGGTGAAGGCCAAAGCCGAGCCTGGTATCTGGATGGAGCGGGTGCCTGTGCCAGAGCCGGGACCCAATGATGTCCTGATCAAGGTCAAGAAGTCTGCCATTTGCGGCACCGACGTGCATATTTACAATTGGGATCAATGGGCTCAGGCAACCATTCCGGTTCCTATGGTGGTAGGTCACGAATTCTGCGGCGAGATTGCAGAAATTGGCTCCGCAGTAACAAAGTATATGGTTGGGCAGCGCGTATCTGGCGAAGGGCATATTGTTTGTGGCGTCTGCCGCAACTGCCGCGCTGGACGTGGTCATCTGTGCCGTAATACACTTGGCGTCGGCGTCCATCGCCCGGGCTCTTTTGGCGAGTATGTTTGTATTCCCGAAGACAATGTTGTGCCGATCCCCGATGATGTGCCTGATGAAATTGCCGCCATCTTTGATCCTTTCGGCAACGCCGTACATACGGCCTTGAGCTTTGATCTTGTCGGCGAAGACGTGCTCGTAACAGGTGCCGGTCCGATAGGAATTATGGGCGCACTCGTCGCCAAGCGCTCTGGTGCCCGCAAAGTTGTCATTACGGATATCAACCCTGCACGGCTGGCACTCGCCAGCAAGCTTGGCATTGATTATGTCGTTGATGCATCGAAGCAAAACCTTGCAGACGTAATGCGGGAAATTGGCATGACGGAAGGCTTTGACGTTGGTCTTGAAATGTCCGGCGCGGCGCCTGCGTTCCGCGACATGATCGATAAAATGAACAATGGTGGCAAGATCGCCATTCTCGGCATAGCGCCAACCGGTTTTGAGATTGACTGGAACAAAGTGATCTTCAAGATGCTCAATCTTAAAGGAATTTACGGGCGTGAAATGTTTGAAACCTGGTACAAGATGATTGCATTTGTCCAAGGCGGATTGGACCTGACACCAGTCATCACGCATCGGTTGTCAATTGACGATTTTCAAACCGGCTTCGATGCAATGCGCTCCGGCAGCTCAGGTAAGGTTGTGCTCAGCTGGTAGCTTGTTCTCAGCTGAGAACAAGTCTTCGATACATATTTCCACGAGTTCCATAAGCTATCTTATGTGAGCATTTGAAATAGAACCCTGTAAGCGCAAAGTTAAAATGTCCTGTTTCTGCAAAGTAGAAATGTCGCTGTGTCACCTTCTCGTTCATCGCAACGAGATTCGGGAAGCAGATTTTGGGATGGATTTTAATGAGCGAGCGCGAGCTGCATCGCATTGAAGTTTTGTCGGAAGTTGTTGAGCGTCGCCGCACACTTGCCTCGGCGGCGATTGTGCTGTCGCTGAGTGTTCGCCAGGTGCAAAGGATCGTTCGGACATTCTGTGTCGAAGGTGCGCCTGCGCTGCGTCATCGCAGCCGTGGCCGCCGGTCGAACAACCGCATCCATGACGGCGTGCGTGAACTGGCGCTGCAGCTGGTGCGCGAACGCTACGCGGACTTTGGCCCGACGCTGGCCGCCGAGAAGCTGGCTGAGCACGGATTTACGGTTTCGCGCGAGACGCTGCGCCAGTGGATGACGGACGCCGGCATCTGGTCATCACGCAAGAAGCGTCGTCTGCAGTTCCATCCGCCGCGGCTGCGGCGCGAGTGTTATGGCGAGCTGATCCAGATCGACGGCAGCGAGCATCGCTGGTTCGAGGACCGCGGTCCGCCGTGCACGCTGCTGGTGTTCATCGACGATGCCACCAGCCGCCTGCAGCAACTGCTGTTCGTCGCCTCGGAAAGCGCGTTCAGCTATTTCGATGCACTCGAACAGTATTTGACCCGTCATGGCCGGCCTGTTGCGTTTTATTCCGACAAGCATTCGGTGTTCCGGGTGGCGAAGAAAGATCCAGAGGGTGGTCAGGGCATGACGCAATTCGGCCGGGCGCTGTCTGAACTCAGCATCGAGATTCTCTGCGCCAATTCGAGCCAGGCCAAAGGCCGGGTCGAACGGGCGAACCGCACGCTGCAGGATCGTTTGGTCAAGGAGCTGCGGCTGGCGGGGATCTCGGACATGGCGGCCGGCAACCGGTTTCTTGACGGTTTTACCGAGCGTTACAATGCCAGATTTGCCACATCACCTGCCCGAGCCGACGATCTGCATCGTCCCCTGAACATCGACGTTCACCGGCTGCGCGATGTGCTGTGCAAACGTGAACAGCGTTATGTCGGGCGGCAACTGGCTTTTTCCTACGAGCGGCAGCGGGTGATCCTGGAGGCGAATGGGGTCAGCCGTGGGCTCGTCGGCAAATATGTCGACGTCTATGCCTTTGCCGACGGCCGTTTCGACGTCCGCTGGAAAGGAATGACCCTGCCCCACACGATCTTCGACAAGGAGCAGCGCGTGACCCATGCGGCCATTACCGAAAGCAAGCGGTTGAACGATGTGCTGGCCTTCATCAGGGAACGGCAGGATCAGCTGCCGCCGCCAAGAGTGAAGACCAACAGCGAGGTTATCGGCTATCAAAAACGTGGACGCAAACCGCCCGGACGAAAGGGCTGGGTCGATCAGATGGTCGAGCGACAAGCCGCTGAACGGGCCTCTGGCGCTCCATCAAACGCCGCCGCTCCGGGCTGCGATAGTAAGGTCTCCGCCCTGCCCGGCGACGCGCCTCGGCGCCTGTCAGGATGACATTTCTACTTTGCAGAACACGCGACATTTCTACTTGGTTGCAACATTAGGTGTAGCCGGGTGGGTTCAAGGATGAAGTGCGACTTTGTAGCAATGAGTCTAGAAGAGCTCTAAATCATTGTTGTTGAAGCTGCTTTCATCCCTGGTTAAACCATCGCGACCGCAACACTCATTACTAAGAACGATTGTGACTAAAGTTTACCTTGCCAATCTCGCTGCTACTTTTGCAGCAATCCGTCCGCGGCTCGAGCGTGTTGCCCATGCGCGCACTCGTTCCCGAGAAGCTGCGGAGGATCTGGTTCAAGATACTTGGCTGAAACTTGAGCGAAGTTCAGGTCAAGAATTGCAGAATCCGGCTGGTTTTATTACGCGCGTTGCGATGAACATCGTTGCAGATCATCTCCGCAAGGAAGCACGGAGATCAAAAATTGATGCCGAGGTCACAGGTCTCCTCTGGGAGACAGAAGACTTGGCATCGCCTGAGCGGATTGTGCTTGGACAGGAAAAACTTGAAGCGGTCCGTTCCACGCTGGCGGAACTGCCCGAAAAGACCCGCAGTATATTCCTCATGAATCGTTTGGACGGAATTTCGCACCGCAAGATTGCGATGAAGCTCGGTATCTCTGACGAAGCGGTGTATTATCACATTAGAAGAGCCTTGGAGCGGTTGGCTCATCTGCGCGACGACATTGCCGATTGATTATCCGAGTTCTTTAGGCAAAGAACGTGTTCGAACGTCTATAAGATGAAGGTGTTTGACTTAAACGCCTCACGGAACTCCGATCGTATCGCCAGATGGACAAGCCCAACGACCATGACGACATCAATCTGCGGCTTGACCAGGAAGCTCGCGATTGGCTTGTGCGTCTCACATCCGGCGACGTAGACGAACGTCATCTTGAAAAATTCAGGGAATGGCGTGCGAGATCGGACAAGCATCGCATCGCATTTGATCGTGAACGTTTCTTTTGGCAGCAGTTGCAGGAGCTTGGTGATCACGATACGGCAAAGCTGCGGGCGGCCCAATCGGCTCAATCCGCAAAAAAGATATCTTGGGGCCGCCGCGCTTTCATCATCGGTGGAGCAACGGCAACAGCAGGTATAATAGCGGCTCCGCAATTCAGAATATGGTGGAACACCAGCTTTGCGACAGGCATTGGTGAGCAGGCCGAGTTTACTCTACCGGACGGTTCAACTGCTGCTCTCAATACTGATAGTGCGGTTGCGGTCAAATTCCGTCCCAATTTGCGTCTTGTGGAACTTTTGAAAGGTGAGGCAGAGTTTCGCGTCAATCCGGATGATGCAGGATTGTTTCGGGTGGCCGCGCTTGGCGGAAATAGTGATGGCAAAGATGCCGACTTCTCTGTTAAAGCAATCGATGATGTCGCTTCAGTGACGGTATCCCGGGGCAATATCCAGGTAACTGGCCCTGCATCCCCAGACGATATGGCCGATGCGTCTGGAAGCCATGTGTTTCTGCAAGAAAATCAGCAAACAACCTACGCGCTGGGCACTATCCCTGGTCCCGGCGTCTCGATAGATTCCGAAGAGGTTTTTGCCTGGCGCAAAGGCCAGATTATATTCGATGCGCGACCGCTGGCTGCAGCCATCATGGAAATCGGCAGATACCTTCCGGAAAGAATTGTCCTTGGACCATCTGTTGAGAGCAACGATCCGGTCAGCGCCGTGTTCTCCGCGCGCCAGGCATTCGCTGCAATTCAAGCGCTCGCAAAAACCCAAGGCCTTTCGGTACGTCGCGTTCCCGGCCTCGTCATTCTAATCTCCTGATCGGAAAAAATTTGGAGAACGGCTTTTTTTCTTTAGGCATTGGGAGTTTTCGCGCGTCAAGCGTATGAAGGGCCAGGCAATTAGCTACCCACGCCCATCCATAATAAGGAACTTGCGTTCCTGAAAAAGGGCATGGGATTTTGATGAAGTGTAGAACTTTAAACAGGTCGGTTACGCGATCCGGGCATCGCCGGTTGTCATTAACGTTAGCCATCAGCATAGCGCTAGGTTCTTTCATAATCCTCCAGGATTATGCAGTTTCAGCCGCTTGGTCCCGGACAACTGCTCGAAAAATCAATATTTCCCGACAGCCACTGAAGACCGCGCTTCGTGAATTCGCGTCACAATCCGGATTACAGATTGCCTATCGGACCGCTGTCGCCGACGGCGAGATGGCCCCCGCTGTCAAGGGCACAATGAGCCCCGAAGAAGGATTGACCAGATTACTCTCCGGCTCCAATCTGCGTTACAGCTTCAGCAGTGCAAACACCGTCACGGTTCTTGATGCAGATGCTCAGACCAGCGCAGTGAGCACGGATGGCAGCATTCTGCTCGACCCGATTACCATAAACTCACGCGTTGATAGCGCCTTTGGCCAGACCGAGGGCTATATTGCTACACATGATGCAACTGCTACCAAAACAGACACCCCGTTGATCGAGGTACCGCAGACCGTCAACGTCGTGACCCGCGACCAGATTGAAGCGCAGGGCGCACAGAATGTAACGGAAGCAACCCGCTATTCGCCAGGTGTTGTCGCTACCTGGGGTGGCAATGATAGCCGCAACGACGTTCTGTCGACGCGCGGGTTCAATGTGCGCTATAATCTGAACGGTTCCCGGCTACCCTATGGTGCCTACAGCATAGCCATGTTGAGGATTGAGCCCTACGGCCTTGAACGCATCGACATTCTGAAAGGACCGGCATCCGTCCTTTATGGTCAAAACCTGCCTGGTGGATTGATCAATCTCAGCAGCAAGACGCCAACGGAAACGCCACTGCGCGAAGTTGTCTTGCAAGGCGGCAACCATGACCGGGTGCAGGGAATGTTTGATTTTTCCGGACCCGTCGATCCTGAGGGCAAGTTTCTCTATCGGCTCACTGGCTTGGCTCGGGATGCAGATGGCAGTGTCGACTTTGGCTACGATAAGCGACAGTTTATTGCGCCTTCCATCACGTGGAAGCCAAGTGACGCCACCTCCCTGATGTTCTTTAGCCACTATCAGAAGGACGACACCATCTCCGATTATGCCAGCCTGCCGGCGGCGGGAACGCTCCGCTCCAATCCCAACGGCAGGTTTCCTGTGAACCGTTATGCCGGAGAACCTGGTTTTGACGGCTACAAACGCGAGCAATACTCCCTAGGCTATAATTTTAAACACGAATTCAATGAAGATTGGACACTGCGGCAGAATCTTCAGCTTAACCACGTTGAAGTCGATACGACTGCGAGCCCAGCCTACATGCTGGATCCTACCGAACGGTATATCAACCGGGTGGCAACAAGAGGCGAAGCGGCAGCCGATAGCTTCACCGTTGATACGAGTATTGAAGGAAAAATCGGCACAGGATCTCTACAGCATACGGTTCTTGGCGGTATCGATTACCTGAAACTTGACGATAAGTATCGCTTTTCTTCCGGTCTCTATAGCGGAAGGTTTGATCTTTATAATCCGGTTTATGGTGCACCGGTCCCAGCGCTTTTCCCTCGCATCGACTATCATATGAAGCGCCGGCAGCTGGGAGTTTACGTCCAGGACCAGATAAAGTGGCAGAACTGGATCCTGACAGCAGGGCTTCGCAATGACTGGGTGCAATCTGATTCTGTCGAGGCACTCTCGTCATCCACCTTTTCTTCCGATGACTCCGCGCTGACAGGTCGCGTTGGCCTGACCTACCTTTTCGACAACGGTTTCGCGCCCTATATCTCGTATTCCACCTCGTTTGACCCAGTCGATGGCGTGAGCCCCTCCGGCGGACCGCTGAAATCAATGAAGGGCGACCAGATAGAAGCCGGATTAAAATATCAATCTCAGGACAGAACTCTCTACGCTACTTTATCCGCATTTCAGATCAACCAGCAGAACGTAGCAGCTCCCAATCCTACGCCCGGTGGCACCGGCCAACTGCAGGCTGGTGAAGCCCGAGCCCGCGGGTTGGAACTCGAAGTAAAGGCAGAGATCACGGCTAGCCTTAATCTGATTGGCTCTTATGCATACGTGGACTCGGAGGTGACCCGGGTCAATGAAAGCACAAGGAATCTACTCGGTAAAAATCTCGTCATGGTTCCAAGACATCAGGCATCGATCTGGCTTGATCATAAGGCAGACAGCGGAGCTCTCGCGGGGCTTGGTATAGGGGGTGGCTTGCGTTACCAGGGCAAATCTTTCGGCGACGCAGCCAATGAGTTCGAAGTTGATGGTCATGTATTCGTCGATGCCGCATTGAGCATTGATTTTGGACAATTGAACAAAAAATTGGACGGCCTTGATCTCCGTGTCACTGGCACCAATCTTCTGAACAAGGAATATGTCAGCTACTGCCAAGGACCTTTGCTTTGCTATTACGGTCAAGGGCGTACAATCAACGCAACAATGAAGTATCGATGGTAGCGCCAGCCGGTCTGAGGGACTTAGCGACGGGTCGCCATTCTCGGCGTCACGTGCTTTCGATGGCTGGGACAATCGGATTTTCGCTTGTGTCCCTCAATTCTGCGTTTGCGCGAACACCATCGCCGAAGCGCATCATCTCTCTTGATGCTCCCTCTACCGAGATGCTTGTCAAACTTGGTGTGGAACCGATCGGCGTGGCTGGATTGACGGGATATTTGGCTGCGGAAGGAGACGTACCTGAACTGAGCAAGGCAATGGATGTAGGTTTCTACTATGAACCTAACCTGGAGCTGCTGCACTCGCTTGCGCCTCAACTTATAATAAGTTCCTTCGGCGTTGGGACCGACAATGCGATACTTGAACGCATCGCGCCAGTTCTGTCGGTGCCCATCTATGGCGCTGGCAGGCCAGTTTATGATTCTGCAGCCGATGCCTTGCTGCGAATTGGCGAGTCTATTGGTGAAAACAGGCAAGCGGATGCATTCCTGCGTCTTCACAACAAAACTTTGTCGTCGCTCAGATCAGAACTTGGTCCGCGACGCATGCGCCCCTTTTATCTCGCTACACCGTTGCTGGATGGGCGGCACATGATCGTCTATGGCACGAACAGTCTTTTCGATGGCGTCATGCGCCGTCTCGGCTTGAGCAACGCCTACCATGGACCCACAAGCCCCTGGGGTATCGCGAACATCGGGATAGAAAGTCTGATCGCCAATCCGGATGCTGGCTTTGTGTACATCGAAAGTCCGATAACGAATGCTGCTTTGCATGCACTCAAATCAACAGCACTCTGGCAACGTATTCCGTTTGTCCGGGCCGGACGGCTGGCTCCAATACCTTATGTCGAGATGTACGGCGCTCTACCAACCGCCCAGCGCTTTGCGCAGGCAATCTCTGCCGTTGTCAGCACGGGTTTACTTGATGAAAGCTGAGCCTAACGTCGGGACAATAGGTCAAAGCTTATCGATCAACCAGGTGATTTCGGGAATTCTTCTTATTCTCGCAGCCGCGCTCTGCTGCCTGTCGTTAACAAGATTGTTGCCTCCGGACCAATGGAGCACGCTGATGAATCCCGAGAGGTCGGACAGCGTTGCGTCGATCATTTTTTTCGAGAGTTTTCTACCACGTGTAATCATCAGCCTCATAGCAGGCGCTGGATTGGCGCTGGCAGGCGTCCTCTTTCAAAGCGTTCTGCGTAATCCGCTGGCAGAACCCGCAACACTGGGCATATCTGCCGGCGCTCAGCTGGCTTTGGTCACGATGACGCTCTTTCGACCCGAACTTGCCGGTTCGTTGAGCGCTGAAGGCGTTGCCTCGCTCGGTGCGACAATCGCTATTCTTCTCATTCTGGCGATAGGCTGGAGTGCCAATCTCTCTCCTGCCCGCGTGATTGTAGTCGGTATATTCATTAGTCTTTATTGCGGAGCAGCTTCCGGCGTACTCGTCCTGTTCAATCAGAATTATCTTACTGGCGTCTTTCTATGGAGTTCGGGATCACTGGTGCAGAACGGCTGGGACGCAGCTGTCACACTGTCCATCCGTATGGCACTTGCAGCGTTTGTTTCACTGCTGCTGTTAAGACAGCTCTCATTGCTGTCGGTCGGTGACGAAAATGTAAGAGGCCTTGGAGGTAATTTAACAGCCATCCGAGTGGGGACGATAGGGCTGGCGGTTGCGCTTTCAGCAAGTATTGTCAGTAAGGTCGGTATGATTGCCTTCATCGGTCTGGCCGCTCCTGCAATTGCCCGCGCGGGCGGCGCACGCAGTGTGCAAGCGCAGTATCTTGCAGCTCCCCTGATAGGAGCGGCACTTCTTTGCTCGACCGATCAGTTAGTGCAGCTTGCACCTTTTGCCCGGGAAATTCCCACGGGCGCGGCAACAGCTCTGTTGGGTGGTCCCTTGCTGCTTTGGCTGTTACCGCGCCTCAAGGCGACCACGGTTTCTTCAAATGACGCCTCCACGATACTCATGCGAAACCGTTACCCTTACAGATACTTCTTGCTGGGAGGCATTTTTATCTTTGGCCTGATCTGGTTGGCTCTTGCTTTCGGGCCGACATCAACAGGATGGGATTGGCTCTCCGGCGATGATTTCAGCAGCATGCTACAATGGCGCTGGCCGCGTATCGTTACTGCAGGTACCGCAGGTGCAATGCTGGCAGCTGCAGGGGTTATCATGCAGCGGATGACCGGCAACCCTTTGGCCAGTCCGGAAATTCTAGGCATTTCTTCGGGCGCTGCACTCGGTCTCATAGTATTGCTTTTCATTGTGACTGCCCCTGCCCCCCAGTGGCAATTCCTTGCGACCGTTGCCGGTGCATCACTCACGTTCCTCTCAATCGTCATCGCAGGGCGGCAAGGTGGTTTGGGACCCCACCGCCTTCTCTTGGTCGGCATTGCTGTGGGCACAACGTTCAGCGCACTAGCTGCTGTATTGATGTCGAGTGGAGATCCCAGAATGACTATCCTGCTTGGCTGGATGGCCGGTTCGACATATCGGGCAACCGAGACAGGTGCAGTGGCAACTGCGATCTGCGGAGTAGCGTTGCTCCTGCCCATTCCTTATGCAATGCGAGGCCTGGAGATATTGCCTCTCGGAGAAAGCGTCGCCCGCTCACTCGGGTTGCCGCCCGATAAGGCACGACTGCTTCTTCTGCTATTGAGCGCAAGTCTTACCGGCCTCGCAACACTCGCCGTCGGGCCACTAACATTTGTGGGATTGCTTGCTCCTCACCTTTCAAGGCTGGGAGGATTTAGCCGGGCCGGCCAGCACCTGACGTCAAGCATTCTTTTGGGCATTGCCCTAATGATCGCCGCCGACTGGCTTGGTCGTATAGCGATCTTTCCTTACCAAATCCCGGCGGGTCTTTTCTCGACTTTTCTGGCAGGCCCCCTCTTTCTGTTTCTTCAACTCCGGCAGAAGGCATAGCTTCCATGAGCCCGGCATTACTTCGCAGACCTGAATCCTTTCGCATCGGCAGGGTTGTCGCTGCCCGCAATATCACGCCACTGATGAGGCGGGTTACCGTTGAGGTCGATGATCTATCAGCCTTTGATTGCCCTCCCCGCGCAATGGGCCCACACGTTCATGCACTAATTCCGCGTGAAGACATGTTGGAACAAGAATGGCCGATCGCTGGCGAAAATGGCCATGCAATCTATCCGCCTCCCGAGCGCCGTCCGGCTGTGCGAACCTATAGCGTCCGTCAGTTCAACTATACAACCAACAGTATGGACATTGATTTTGTACTGCACGGAGATGAAGGTGTCGCATCAAGATGGGCTCGAAACGCTTCTCCAGGAGATGAAATCGGGCTTTGGCGACCACATGCTCGTGTGTTGGAAAATGAACCGGGCCGTTACATCATCGCCGGAGATCACACCGCGTTACCAGCGATAGGGTATATTCTCGACAACATACCGGATAAAGCGGTTGGTGACGTCTTTATCGAAGTGCCAGACCTTTCGGAACAACAGCCATTACGCCTGCCAGTCGGGATGAAACTTCAATGGTTCTATTCCAATCTCACAAGCCCAAGCGAAAAAAGCAAGCTGCCTGGCGCAGTACACAACGTTGGAAGAGGACTCATTACCGAAAGCTATGTTTGGCTAGGTGCTGAAGCGTCCATTGCTCGGAAAGTGCGCAATTATGTGCGCAAGGAGTACGGTCTACCTGCATCGCGGGCATATATCCTCAATTACTGGAAGCTAGGCTCTGTGGAAGGGTCATACGACCATGGCGAGTAGCGTTTGACAGTTGATTACAACATTGCAGGTTTGCGACCGATGTTAAATTCTCTTCTTGACTGACTGCATCTAGCTTCTCGGCAAACTTTGCAGCAATCACGTAACCCTCACCATCACAACGATGACTCCGGGCGAGAACGAGCATTTGCCGCCGTGACTTACCAACCGCCCCGAGATCCTCACGCAGGTAGGCGGAAAGATGATCAGCATGGCTCAACTTTGCTGCAAGCTGCAGCGTGACTTGTTTCGCTGCGCGACAATTCCCGTGTTCACCGACTTGTTCATCGAAACCGGAGGTACTGCTGGCATTCAGGTCTCATACAAGGTCAGGAAATAAGGCAAAGTGGCGGTGCTTCGGCATCATCGCAAATTTTTTCCCCAACTTGCAGACACATCAACTTTGATTGTTTTTTTGCAACGTTGCCAACAAGCCAGTCGCTGCTCTGACATCAGTAGTCGTGAGACCTTCGACAACTCGCTCGCATAATGGCTGCAATAACATCAGTGCGTCGCCGGTGTCCCCGCGTCCAAGATACAGACGAGCCAGGTCGGTTCCCGCACGCAGTTCCCATGCGTATGCACCCTGACGTTGACTGAGCTTGAGCGATGACTGCAAGCAGAGCTTCGCTTTGTCCACTCTTACCTGCGGGGCGGTGAGATGAAGATTGCCTTTCATGCGCAACAATTCAGGCATGTAGCAAAGATCGCCGCGTGACTCGACCAGTCTGAGGGTTGCGTCAACTAGCGAAAAGGCTTCAGTAAATCGGTTCGCGGCAGCAAACCCCTGAACGAGTGCGATGTTAAGGGGGGTGGTGAGAAGTTCATAAGGCGCCGCATGCAGTTTCTCCAACGCTTCCTGCAGGCTCTCAACACCGATTTCCGCGTGGCCAAGTCGAATTGCCAATTCGCCTTGGAAACCGCGCGCAACTGCGAGATATGGTCCGAGTGCGTGGGATTCCGCGCGGGAGAGTAGCCAATCTATGTAGTGATCGGCACCCTTGAGGTCGCCCGTCCACAACAACAAGGATGCGGCCCATATCAGGGCTATAGAAAGCGTTAGCGGATGGTCTTTATCGGCGGCTTCAGCGATGGTCAATCGGAGCCGTTCCAGCGCCTGATCGCCAAAGCCCTGTAGCCACAGGTTCCTTGCGAGGATAGCGCCTGCCAGAATTCGACCGTCGAAACCAAGATAAATGATGGTAGAGTGTGAATCGCGCGATCTAGGCTGCAATGCAGCCTCAAGCTCGATGCGTGCGTCATCAAGATGTCCACCGAGGTGAAGGGAAATGCCCATCAGGGAATGAGCAAGTGAAATGGAGACCTGATCATCAAGCGTCCCGGCTAAGTTCGAGCAATGTTTGGCATAGCCAAGAGCGGTTTTGAATGCTCCGGTGCGCAAGTGAAACATCTGGAGCGGCCCCAGCACTTGCAGTTGATCAAGTGGCGTGCCGAACTGCTCGGCGATCGCGAAGCTGCGGTTCAGAGCTACACGCGCTGCGTCCTGCCCTCCCCGAGTGAACATCAAGGAGACACCGGAGGCCGCATGCAGGTGCATCCTGTCCCGTTCGCTGCCAACAAACTCCAGGCAAAGAAGAGCTCGCTCTGTCCAGCGATGACATTCAGTCAGCAGGGACATCGACAGGAAGACCGGGGCCGCCGCGACGGTAAGCCGGATTCCGACTTCAGCAGTGCTACTTGTACCAAAACAGCTCTCGAGGGCCGCTCGTACATTGGAAAGCCCTGCCAGATACAGTGTTCGTTGAGCTGCAGTACGTAAAGTCGGCCACTCGGTCCCGGTTTCCTCCAACCAGCCTAGATAATAGGTGGCGTGACGCATCACCAACTCGCGCTTTTCGTCCTCGTCGTTGTTTGCGCTGAGGGCATAGGCTCTTGTTGTGTCAAGGAGCCGGTACCGCATTGTTGCACCGGATGGTGCAGTCGCGACCATGAATTTGGCCACAAGGCTATCGATAAGGCTGAATACAAGGTTTTCATCGATTGCCGGACTTGTCACGATGGCCATGGCGGCCTCTATCGTAAAATCTCCGACGAACACCGCAAGGCGGTTAAGTGTCTTGCGTTCCAGGGGGGAAAGGAGCTGGTAGCTCCAGTCCAGAGTAGCTTGCAAGGTTTGATGGCGCTTAGGTGCGGACCGCTGCCCTGGCCATGATAATGCCAGGCGATTATCGAGAAGCGCTGCAGTTCTTTCAAGGCCGAGACCCACTACCCTCGCGGCCGCCAATTCGATTGCAAGGGGTACTCCATCGAGCTTTCGACAGATAGCTGCTATAATTGCTGCCTCGGTGTCACGAAGGTTGAACTGTGCACCGCTGGAACTGGCCCTCTCCACAAACAACTGGGTTGCAGGGAATGTCCTCGAAATCGCTGCGGGGAGTTGCTGCCGATCGTCCGGCGGACAAGCAAGTGACTTCAATATGTGAACATGTTCCCCCTCCACTCTCAGAGCTTCGCGACTGGTTGCCAGAATGTGGGCGTCTGGCGCATCTGCATAAATGCGCGAGGCTAATTCCGCTGATGCTTCTATAACGTGTTCGCAGGTATCGAGGATAAGCAGAATCCGCTTGTCGGCAAGATAGGCAATTAATCCGGATGTGGCGTCATCGGACTGCACTGATAACCCCAAAATGGAAGCTATCGTCGTTGCCACCAGACCCGGGTCAGTGAGTGCGCCAAGATCAATGAAGTAGACAGCACCAGCAAAAGATTCATACAGATCATGGCCCAAGGCTATCGCAATGGTTGTTTTGCCGATGCCTCCGGCGCCAGCTATTGTCACAAAACGCTTTGCAATCAGTTTGGTTGAAAGACTACGTGTCTCATTGTCCCGTCCCACCATTCGGATCAGTCGAGATGGCAGGTTGGCATGGGTAATCTCAGCGGGATTTTTGCCGTGCTGTGCGCTTGGCCCGTTAGCAGTTGAAATTGGTCCCACGAAACAGTAGCCGCGTCCTGGCAGGGTTGCGATATAACGCGCCCCTTCCCTACCGTCACCCAATGCCTTACGCAGGTTGGCCATATGAAACCGTAGGCTGCCTTCCTCCACAGTAGCATCGGGCCATGCATGGGCCAGCAGGTCTCTCTTGCTTATGATTTGATTAGGGCAGGACGTTAAAGCGATCAGAATATCGAGCGCGCGGGCACCAAGCTGAACCGCAGCTCCATCTTTCGACAAAAGCCGTTTGCCTGCAGCCAGAACAAAAGGACCAAAAATTATTTCATTCGCGCTCGAAGATGTCTCGTAACTCATGCCATCCCTCGCAGCTAATCTCGAAAGGCGGCATCATTCGCAAAGCGCCTGCTCGCAGCAGCTAACAGAATAAAACAGGACATAACGGGCGTTTCCCGGGAGTTCAATCTAAATAGCCCCAAAGAGTTCGCTTTACGAGGAATACACACCATGCCTGTTACCTCGTTATTGCGGCCTTACGGAACAAGTGCCACAAGATGATGAAGTCGCCGTTTCCGGACACGAGCAAGTGGGGCTATCCGCGTGGCTTCACCAAATTTTCAGGAGTAAGTAGATGAAGCTGCCTTTCTTCTTTTGCCAAATCCAAAACTTCGCTTGAGAAACCAATTCTGCTGAAGAATATAAAATGCTTGTCAATTTCACCTTTGCCGTAGGTTGTTTTTTCTGATCGCTCGCGTAACAACCGCACGTGGCCAAGGTCGATAGCGCTCCTTTTCCACTTACACTCCCCGAAGAAGAATGCGCCGTTCAGCAGTCTTCCAGCGACATCAATATCGAAATCGGCGTGACCCCAGATTTGTCCTACTTCTTGGGCCGGCACTCCGAGTATCGCTTGAATGTGGAGTTTGGCATATTCAAGCGCAATTCCTTCGAATTTGATACCCATGTACTCTGAAAACTGAGGCTCTATGACGTGATCATAAACATCTTCGCCAAAACCACTGCTGATCGCCGTCAAGTTCGGACGAACGAAGCGATGCCAAAACGAAATCAGGCTGTCCGCGACCCGATAGCGGCGATTTCGGCCTTTTTCATCGGCATCTAACGATTTAGGATTGCTTATGAGATCAAGGGCCAGCAATTTTGCCATATATGGACCGATGTTGTCTGCTTTAACCCCTAATCGATTTGCGATTTCCGATTTGCTGTTACAGCCATCGGAAACAGCAGCCAGGATGCTGGAATAAAATGTTGGTTCCCGTAACTCGGTCTGAAGCAACGTGTTGGGTTCGTCAATCAGCGTACCCGTCTCGGTCAGCAATAGATTGACGACGTTCTGCCTCAGGGAGACCTGCGAATTGCAGAGCTGAAGATAATAGGGAATGCCGCCGAAAATCGCATAAGCCTTGATGATTTCTTCGGCAGCGTATTCCGGGAAGAACTTGGCGACGTCGGTCAAGGTCAGTTGCTTCATGTCCAGCGATAAGGTCTTGCGGCCATAGAGGGGATTCCTCTCAGCCAATAATTCTTCCATCTGGGAAATGGCAGAACCGCAAAGGATCAACTTCATGGCTCCTTGGCCAAGCGCATCAGAGTCCCAGAATTTTTGCAGAATAGAGGCTAGTGCGGGTTCGTCATCAAGTAGGTAGGGAAATTCATCGATAGTAACGATCAGACCAGGATGTTCAGCCGTGTGCTCCGCAACATAGTGGAATACTCCTTCCCAATTGGACAGAGCATTCAGTTGCGGCCTGGAGCCGACTATTTTTGCAACCTCAGCTTTGAACTGCTCAAGATTTAATAGTGATGACACCCTCGTGGCCTGAAAATAAATCTCGGTGCGGCCTTTAGCAAGTTCGCGCAGGAACCGTGACTTGCCAATACGACGTCGGCCAAACAGAATGATAAGAGACGGCCTTGCCGTGTCTAATTCATTTCTGAATAGCGTGAGTTCGCGTTGACGGCCTAGATACTCCACAGCACCTCCTTTAAGGTAAAGTTAATTACCTTAATCCCAATTACCTTAATCAAGATTACCTTAATGTAGGTTATTTGAATTGACAATGGCGAGGCTTCCGGCCGCCGCCGCTTAACAAATGGGCGTTAGTCAGCTCGGTCCTAGTGTCCTGTCCCGCAAATAGCTTTAGATAAACGTTCGATCCGCACTCATTCGACAGGTGAAATATTAGTTTATTTTTAGATATCGGTAAGCTTGGCATTGATGGAAGGGCGTTTAAAGTAAAAACGCCGCCCCATCTGGATAGAGCGGCGAGACTGTCTGAATGATGCGTTACCACGCTAATCGTCAAAAATGATGGTTTCGGGTAAAAAGTGTCCAAGCTTGCGCTTCATAACCTTTCGTACGAGACGCAGGGCAGAGTTCGAGAATCCATCCAGACTCTGGATACAGCCAAATGGCCGGCGAGGACTCCGAACCTGATGGGCAAAGCGGTAGATAAAGAGAGGGCGTGGGGTGTCACATAAGCCAGTTTGGCCGGGTTTCTGATGTGTGCGCTTCCGGCTAAAATTTCCAGATGATTGACCAGGGCAACGGGGGAATATTGCTCAATACTTCGCGAACGGAATTTTATCTGGCTACGCAGAATCTCTGATTCTCTTTGGTAAAAAGCCTGTTGTAGTGATTTACGCAAGGGATGAGGAAGGTGATCCACCAGAAGGAACCTACCCTCGAAGCCAGCAATCCGGGCACCAAGTTCGTGCGCTCGCCTATATGTGGGGCGCTGGTTTGGAAAGGTAGCAGCGTTAGATTTAAACGCCCTGCGAAGGAATGTTTTAAGGCGTAGACGCTGCGGTGGAACCCACTTTCCAAAGATCACAGGCAGACCGTTCTGGAAAAAGAAATCGGGAGTCAGAGGTTTATTAACGAAAAAGTCGTCGTTGAAATAAATGTAGTGCTCACTCAGGTCTGGGATGCGCCACAGCATAGCTTCGATCGTTCTGGCGTTGAACGTTGGCAGCATGTCCTCGTATCCCGCGAACAGCATTTTGTGATCAACAACTCGGATGAAATCCCGGTCGCAGAGGCCCGCATTCGCGAACGCGTCAATGAATTTTGGCGTTTGTCCGTCCGAGACTATCCAGATTCGCCGGATGAACGGAGCAAACTTTATAATTGAGGCAATGCAGTAATAGATTTCGCCATTGTTAGCATATCGGGTCGACTTCCCGAGCATATGTCCGTCCAAGTGCTCTTGCATCTTTGCGAAATGCTTTGGGTCAGATCCATCCACCCAGGCTATTACTGCATCGATTGGTAGTTCAATTGGAGGTAGCAATCCTCAACAATGCTCCTAAATCGCTTAATCGGCAAAATTGATTGTGTGATCTCCCATCAATCACATAATGTTATAGAGTGCAATATATCGTCAGTTAAATCGAAAACGGTATCCAGAATTATTGTCATGAAATATCCTTCAACATTTAAAGCCTAGGAATATTGGCGCTTGACTATCGGAAACCGCGTGGACGCCACAGGTTCCAGGTTGAGACTGGCGATTGTGTCGGCTCATAAGCTGAGTCTTTTTGATTGCTTCGTTTAACAGCATGTCGATGCCAACTTCCAGTGGCCGAAAGACGCTTGTGTATCACCCAAGTCCATTCTTATATGATAAACTGTCCCGCTAGCCCGGACTGGAGATAGTGTTTGACCGATGAAATCTTGATTTATGCCGTTGCTGTACTGGGCGTGATAAGCCTCGTTTGGTTTATCTACCGGGGCAGAGACTAGGCTGACCTTGCCTGACCTGCTCCCGCCAAACTGATCCATTCTACTCAACTGGAATTTTCAAGTAATTGAACCGCGCCCAGTCAGGGCTGAGGAGAGTTCGATGAAGAAGACGAGGTTCTTCGTCTCCATCATGGCCCGATAAACAACCTTATTCATTTTCAAGGCAAGAGGATGACGACTGCCGAATACCGAAAGTTAAGAAACACCGCTATGAACATATGGCGCGAAATCGCAGTGTCAATCGCACCTTGACCGGTCTCATCCTGTGCCCAATCCAAGTTAAGCCGGCACAAGATAAACGAGGATCTGGGAACTTGTTTTCCGGTACCGGTGAAGCACGAATTGCGAAGGCTATGTGTTCGCGGCAAAGCGCGCTTCCATCAGATCAACCTCGCGGACGAGTTTCTGTGTCAGTTCATCTGTCAGTTGATGGGAGCGAGCATTGCGGTAAACCTCCTCTCGCTCGGCGCGCAGGCCTGCAAGTCGAAGCAGACGTTCGATCTCCTCTATCTTGCGGACCAGCTTTCCTTCCTCTCCTGTCTTGGAGCGACCATCAATGCGCCGCCGATACAATTCCATAATACGGGCACCGGCATCGGCATAAAGGTCTGTATCACTCTTACCCTTCCCCATATCGTGCTGCGCTCGCTCCACTGCCTTGATGGCGGCTTGCGAGGCAGCGATCCTTACACGGTCCTCCTCTTCCTGGTGAGAGGGTTCGGGAGGAAGCTCTAGATTATGGAGGAGAAAAGGCAGACCGATACTGGCCGCTACCAACGAGACAATAATGACACCTGCTGCCAGGAAAATGGCAAGATCTCTTGCCGGAAACGGCGAGCCGTCATTCATGACAAGTGGCAGGGTCAGGATACCCGCCAGTGTGATCGTGCCACGGACACCTGCAAGCGATGTTGCAACGATCAAACGCCAGCCTGGAACAACGGCGGTTTCACCTTGGCGTGCCTGACGGAACAGCGTGAACCGAAGTGACGTCCATACCCAGACGAGCCGCAATAGTGCCAATGAAAGATTGATAGCAATCACATAAAACACCAACCAGACCGGGTCATGATGTCCGGTCTCGCGCACAACCAATGCAGCACCGGCAACGATCTGCGGCAGTTGCTCTCCCAGCAGCACAAATATAATGCCATTGGCGGCAAATTGTACCGTGTCCCAGACAGCGCTGCGCCGTACGCGAGTGACTGCGAGCGCCTGGCCGGTCTGTTCTGCATAACTCATCATCATACCTGCGGCGACAGCTGCCAGAATGCCGGAACAATGCAAATGCTCGGCCAGAAGATAGGCTGCAAAAGGGATGAGAAGGCTGATCAGAATCTGTGACCCGGTCTCCTCCCCGAATTGTCGGGAGAGCCAGTTCTTGACAGTCGTTACGCTCCACGTAACGCTTACGCCAATGGCGATGCCGCCCACAGCAACCCATACGAATGTTCCGACCGCGTCGGTAAGGGAGAATGTTCCGGTGAGTGCAGCCGCGACGGCAAATCGCATGCAAACGAGCCCCGATGCATCATTCAGCAGGGATTCTCCCTCGAGGATATGCATGAGACGTTTGGGAATTGGCACGCGGGCAGCAATGGCAGACACCGCTATCGGGTCAGTCGGCGAAACGATCGCGGCAAGAGCGAAGGCAACAGCAAGTGGCATTGCCGGAATCATCCAGTGGATAAGAAACCCGACACCAATGACAGTAAAGACCACAAGACCCAGAGCAAGTTCCAGGATGGTTCCCTTGTCCCGTAGCAGGCCTTCTTTGGGGATACGCCATCCGTCGAGAAAAAGCAGGGGTGGCAAAAACAAAAGGAAAAAAATCTCTGGACTGAGTTCGACGCGGAGTGTCGCTACAGAGGCAATTGCAGCGCCTAGAGCGATCTGGACCAAGGGCAGAGGAAGCGCAAACGGAATGATCCGCCCCAGGGAGCCACTGACGACAACTGCCAGCAGGAGGAGTAATGCTGTCGAAATGGTTTCCACCCTTAGTTCTCTTCTTTCTGCGACAGTCTTTGAAGACTGGTCCTTTGGCCATAGACTTCCAGCGACGAACTGGCGGCCCCTATGTGCTCATTGTCGATCCTAACCGTATGGAATGAGGATATTTTGATTGCCGGAAGTGTTGCAGCTCTCCCTATGCCATCAATTCTTTGACAAAGCGGACTATCTATATAATCGCGCCAGATTGTGTTTTTCATAGAGCCTGACATAGATCTGTCTTTCCTCGGTTGAGGGGTGCTGCTTGCGCAATGGAACAGGATAAAGCCGCTGATAGTCAATCATCCATTCGGATTGAGCCCTGCTGAGGCCGTAGAGTATTTCCCTGCCCTGATCATCGACTGACAGGACAGCTCTAAGGTGCTTGCTCGAGCGTTCTTCATCACTCAGGTTGAGGAGAGTCATTATTCGTCCGATGATTTTCTGTAACTGCGATTGAAGAAAATGCGCTTCAGACTGCTCACCAGGCTTTCATTCCGCGATGCCGGTGTGTCTGCGAACGCTGTCCCGTCATATCGGGCAATTTTACTTTCCTTCATTTCGCATTGGGTTTCATACGAGGGAGAACCGGAGCGATTTTATCGGGTGTTGGTGCAGCCGACAGATTATCAGCTTCTGTTCGTTCGGCCTTAAGCCGCGCCTCCCGAAGCCGTCTGGTTTTTTCGCGGATGTCGGCTTGCTCGTTCTCAATAGTGCGCATAGCCAGATCAGACGTTTGATACAGCCTTGCATCCCATGCATTTGGTTTGATGTCCGGTTTTTCTCCTATGGGCGGAGGCGTTGGACTTCTCTTGCGCTTGCTCACGACGAACCTGCCCTTGACTTGCCAACAGGTGTCTTCCAGTCAAGGATTGCAGCAATCCCATTCTCTTCAATCATATGATAGAATGCCTTGAAGGCATCCTGATCCGTGGTAAAGCCGTACTCCGAAAAGCTGGAGCTCCCTTCTTCGCCCGTTACCTCAAGATTCCAGAACTCGGTACTATTCGAGTTTTTGTGGCGGTAGATACGAACATTGACCGCTATTCCGCTACGGGCAAATCTGCCGCTGATTGGTGACACCTCGATGTCGAGGGAACCGCTGTCGCTCATCTCACCCAGTCACCTCCGCTTTCCAGCTGCATGCTCCCGTGAGGCACGGGCCGTCCCGGAAAATCAAACCTGCAGTGCCGCCTTCCAGACTTCATTCGGATACCTTGTCGATTTGCCCCTCGACCGCCTTGTGTCGATACTGGAGAGCAATAAGAATCCCCTTCATCCAGCGCAATGCTGTCAGACACAACACCAGTGCCAACGGTATCCAAAGAACGAAATGAAGCCATAGTGGGGGATCAAGGTTGACCTCCATCCAAAGGGCAAGACCCACCACGATGAAACCGATCAGCAGCATGACCAGAACAGCCGGACCTTCCCCCGTGTCGATAAAGGAATAGTCGAGACCACAATTCGTGCAACGCCGTGCGGGTGCCAGATAGCCATTAAATAGTTTCCCCTGTCCGCAGCGAGGGCAGTATGCCCTGATCCCTGCTCTGAGCGGATCAACGGGCGGATAAAGGGCTCGGTCCTGATTCATCAATCAACCTTGGTAATGTGATATCACAAATGATGCGGGGCTAAATGGACTGATGGCTGGACGCCAAGCCGCCAAACAGAAGCAGTTGGCGATTTCTTTAACTGTCGGAGACCTTCCTCCGTTGTCGACCGGCCGGGAAGCTTTCGGAGGCGAATTTGCTCATACCGGACCTGGATTGTTCTTCCGGTTGCGGCGGCGTTTTTTATTTCAGTAATAAACGGTCTATTCTGTGGCTTCATCATTATCCCTGCGGCTTATATACAGAGTTGGAAGCAAGTGATGTTTATGCTTCTTGCCCGGACCTTCCTGCCAATCGCTGGCCTTCAAGCCTGTTAAGAAGTTCAGCGAGTTCTTCGGCATCCTGGCGGTTCATGCCAACAACAGTACGGCTACCCATTTCGGCAGCCCGGTCTGTTCTTGTGTCAATAACCATCCAGGTTTCGGGAGTTTCTTGCTGGAGTTTGTATCGCTCGTTCATGGGATATATATTAACAACGGACATTGGGATTGCCAAGAGGCATACCTATTTTTTATCGTTGCATGTTGATGCTTTATACATCATTGATACAGTTTACACCATGACTAATCATATGCAAACGTGGATTCAAACGTGATCACAGCCAATCAGTTGCGCGCCGCCCGTGCCCTTCTTGGGATCGATCAGAAAACCTTGGCAGACATGGCCGGAGTTTCGGTTCCGACCATTCAACGAATGGAAGCCAGCACCGGGGATGTCCGCGGCATCGTCGACAGCCTGATGAAGGTGATCAACGCACTTGACCATGCCGGCGTTGAACTGATTGGCGAACAAGCCCGCAGCGATAGCGGCGGGCGTGGCGTGCGGTTGCGGCAACCGGCATCGTCCAGGCCCGGCTGACTTTGGAGAATCTTCTACGGGCATGACGTCATCTTGGGTTCGAAGAGTTCTGTCACCGGCGCCAGAACAGCGGTTCGCCAAAGAAGGATTTAAACAATTCCTGTTGCGCGTTACTGCCGACGATGACGAGCTCAGCACATTTATCACGCTGGAGGATTCATACGACAGGAACTGGTATGACCGAGTATATCGGCAGAACATGATACCAACGGCAAATTTACCAAAGGCCTGTATGCCTGTGCATGCAATGGCACGGCTTTTCATGCTGAGCGAACAATGATCCTATATCTGCGCGTGCTTGCTGGTAAGGAGCGCAGCAATCGGAGCGACAGACATCTGGCGCGGTATCTGACATTCGTGGCAGGGGCCGCCAATGCCGGAGGCTTTCTTGCAGTTCACCAGTACACCTCACACATGTCCGGAATTGTTTCCGCCATGGCCGATAATCTGATGCTTGGAGAGATGGAACTGTTTGTGGGGGGTATCGTAGCCCTTTTCTCCTTTTTGTCGGGGGCAGCATGCTCTGCTGTGCTGGTCAATTGGGGCCGGAGACACAGCCTTGAGAGCGAATATGCGCTTCCTCTCATGTTTGAGGCCCTGCTTCTTGTTTTCTTTGGCCTGCTGGGCAGCAACCTTGAACAGCACCATTGGCTATTCGCTCCTGCCACAGTGATGTTGCTTTGCTTTATCATGGGATTGCAGAACGCCATCATTACAAAGTTGTCGGGAGCAAGAATCCGCACTACCCACGTCACTGGTCTGGTGACCGACGCAGGCATCGAAATTGGCAAGTTGCTTTACCGCAATGGCAAAAACACAAATGTCGTGCACCCGCCTGTCATTGCCGATCGTCGCAAGCTGAAGTTGCTGGGGTCACTCATTGCGTTATTCTTTGCCGGCGGCGTCATCGGGGCGATTGGCTTCAAGCAGGTTGGCTTCACCTTTACCCTGGTTCTTGCGGCCATATTGTTGATGCTGTCCATCATGCCGGTCTTCTTTGACCTCAGGGCAAGATTTTTACACCATTGGCGGTGATATCCAAGCCACCGGACTGACTTGCAAAGGTGCTGCTCCCTTGGCCGATCAACGGACTTCCTCGCAGCCAGCCTGAAGTGCACCGGATCAACCTTCGAGACAGCACCGATACAGCAAACTGATCGATGGAATCGATACAGTCGTACCCAGCCTCGTTTCGAGAAGCACGGGATTGTCGCATGGCGACAATCGGAACATATTCTGTCATTATGCGATGAAGGCAAGACGCTTCATCTCTTGTAGCATCGATGACCGCGGGATGGAAAACTCGCTCCAGTTTTTTGACGTCGCAAAAATAAAGGGCGTCGAAATAGTCACGCAGAACCGGGCAGGTATTCTCAAATACAATGCTCATTGTCATCTCGCTTTGAATGAGACCTTCGGCCAAAAACCTGATCGGAATTTTCTCGTCACCTGAGGAAACTGCCTTAACAACAACAACGACAATCTGTGCTTCATCCGGCAATATTTCAAGAATGCTGTTAATGGCCGGTACTGCCGATGGGTTGCCTGTCAGCAGATAGCCTTCAGGATCGGGCTCGGGAACCTCAAAGTCTATAGGGCCTGCAATGCTTTTATGGCCGACGGAAACCTTCCATTGAATACGGCCGACAAGAGTCGTTTTTGATTGGCGCGTGAAAGCCACAATTCCGGTTGAATGGCCCGCCGCGGAACATCAGAATATCGCCGCCTCCGTCGGATCAGCCAGAAGTTTCGAGATCGGCGAAACAGGATCTCGACCGAGTTGCGTGGCGGTCCGTACCGCCACATTGCAGAGTTTTGGCAAATCGACACCGGTACGGACACCCATACCCTCGAGCATGAACACTACCTCTTCCGTCGCAACGTTGCCGGTTGCTCCCTTCGCATATGGACAGCCGCCGAGCCCGCCCACCGATGCGTCGAACACCGTCACCCCCTCTTCCAGACAGGCAAGAATGTTTGCCAGCGCCTGGCCGTAGGTATTGTGCTCGTGAAGTGCAACCTCGGTCATAGGCACCTCCGTGGCAACGGCTTTTACCATGGCTGCCGCGGCTCTCGGCGTACCGATACCGATCGTATCGCCCAGCGATATTTCGTAACACCCCATATTATGCAGACGGCGAGCGACACTGACCACCGATGAGAGCGGGACGCTTCCTTCATATGGACAGCCTAATACGCAAGACACGTAGCCCCGTACACGCATACCGATGTCGCGAGCACCCTCCAGAACCGGTAGAAAGCGCTCGAAGCTTTCATCAATCGAGCAGTTGATGTTCCTCTGCGAAAAACTCTCCGATGCTGACGCAAAGATCGCGATCTCCTCCGCGCCGACCTCCCGAGCGGCTTCGAATCCCTTCAAATTTGGGACAAGCATGGGGAAACTGACGCCCTCACGTCGCCCGATCACCCTCAAGACTTCCGCGGAGCCCGCCATCTGGGGAACCCATTTCGGCGAGACAAAGCTACCCGCTTCTATTGTTCGAAGGCCCGCGTTGATCAAACCTTCGATCATCTGCACGCGGTCAGCGACGCCGAGCGGGCGAGCCTCATTCTGCAGTCCGTCACGCGGTCCGACCTCAACGAGCCGAATGTTATTCATTGGGTCCTCAACTTTTCTTGCTGTTTCTTATTTCTTCGCGCAGAAAGGCACAAAAGCGCGGGTCGGCGCCATAAGCTACGTTTACTCTCATGGCCGGTTGGACCGAGATCTGCCGGTCTACATAAAAGACACTTCCAGGCGCGATAAAAATATTATTCTGGGCCGCTCGACGGCAGAACGCGGTCTCGTCCAGAGATGGCGGAAGCGGGATCCAAATATAAAAACCCTGCACCTTCGGAAGTTTTACGTCGAGCCCCACGTCCGAAAGGGCTTGCCCGGTCGCCTTGGTACCGTCTTCGATCCAACCACGCAGGCGTCTCAGGTTCTTGAGATACTGCCCGCTTTCGATCATCTCCAGAACAACACGCTCTACATGCAGTGACGTTGCGACCATCGTGATCATCTTCAAATCGACGAGGCTACGGATCGTGTCAGACGCCCCGGCAATGTAGCCGCAGCGCAGGCTCGCGGATAGCGTTTTGGAGAATGAACCGACATAGAGAACGCGCTGTTGTTGGCCGAAAGCTGCAAGCCGCGGCAGAGTCGGGGCGATAAGGTCCGCGAAGATGTCGTCTTCAACCAAGCGAAAATCATGAACTTCCGCTATCTGCAGAAGCGTAAATGCGTGGGCGGGAGACAAAGTGCCTCCGGTCGGGTTGTGCGCCTGACTCTGTGTGAAAAACAGCTTTGGACGATGGATGACCAACTCCCGGCGCAGGTCATCGAGGTCGGGGCCGTCCTGCAGCCTGCGAATGGAGACAACATTCGCCTTCGCCAGCCGAAGTTTCGCATAAAGGGGATAGTATCCCGGGCTGTCGACGAAGACCGTATCGCCTGGTTCCAGAAAATGGCGAATAATCAGGTCCAGACCGTGGTTGACCCCGCTCGTCAGCATCAATCCATCGGGCTCGGTGGTGATCGAACGTTCGGCGAGCGAAAGCCGAAGCCATTCCCGCAGTCCGCTCAGGCCCCAGGAGCTCCCGTATCCGAAATCCACCTCTGCGGTAGCACTGCGGCTCGTACGCAAGATTCGGCGCATGTCCGCATCTTCGGTCCAGCTTGCCGGTGGGCGACCGTCACCGGGCCGTGTCAGATAGTTCTGATCAAGTTGCTCGCGAAGCAAGGACATGATGCCCGTGGCTTCGGTGACATCCGGCTTTACGTGCGGTAATGGCGCCGGACGGTTTTCCGAAACGAAGTAGCCTGACCCCTGCCGCGCAATGAGGAGCCCGCGTGCAACCAGTCGGTCATAAGCTTCTGCCATCGTGTTTTTAGAGACACCGAACTGCCCGGCCCCTCCTCTGACAGACGGCAGTCTCTGACCGGATCGGTACAGGCCCGACGCGATCTGCCCACTGATTTGGGCGACGATATTGTCAACTACCTTCATTAATCGTCCCAAAGCTGCAGCGGGACAGTGCCTGCAATAAACCGGCTAACTGTCCCTTGCCTAAGGGCCATATTCTAGGACAATTTGGCCGTGACGCAAGCTTGGAAATATCTGGTTTGGGAGTGAGCCATTGAATAAAAGGACCGCCACGTCGCGTATTGAGAATATGCGAAATCTGTCTCCTGCCAAACGTTTGGAGCAGGTCGCGCAAGCTGCGCAACTGGATGAGCAATCGCGATCTGTCCTTGCCGCGCCGGACGCTTTACCCGTCGAGCGCGCCAATGGTATGATCGAAAATGTCATAGGCACCTTCCAGCTTCCGCTCGGTATAGCAACGAACTTTCTGATCAACGGTCAGGATTATCTGGTGCCAATGGCTGTGGAAGAGCCGTCGGTTGTCGCTGCCGCCTCTTATATGGCCCGCGTCGTGCGCGGCTGTGGCGGGTTCCTGACATCATCGACAGCGCCCGTCATGCGTGCACAAGTGCAGGTGCTTGGCACGTCCGATCCTTATGGTGCAAGGCTGGCCATCCTGGGGGCCCGCGACGAGATCATATCAGCCGCTAATGCCAGGGATGCAGTTCTGGTGAAGTTCGGCGGTGGATGCCGGGACATTGAAGTTCATATCTTCCCTTCGACGTCCCGGGGGCCGATGGTGGTCCTTCACCTTCTGGTCGATGTGCGCGATGCGATGGGTGCCAATACCGTAAACACAATGGCGGAAGCGGTCTCGCCGATTGTCGAACGCATAACCGGTGGTGAAGTCCGGCTGCGAATTCTATCCAACCTCGCGGATCTACGGTTGGCAAGGGCTCGCATTGAAGTGACCGAGGAAGCCCTGGCTACAAAGGAATTTTCAGGACGCCGAATGATCGAAGGCATTGTCGATGCCTATGAATTGGCAGCGATCGATCCCTACCGCGCTGCCACGCACAACAAAGGGATCATGAACGGCGTCGATCCGGTTGTGGTGGCGACCGGGAACGACTGGCGAGCAATCGAAGCGGGGGCCCACGCCTATGCCGCACGCTCCGGACGTTACATATCGCTTTCGACCTGGGAGGTCAGCGCTAAAGGAACACTCGTCGGAACCATCGAAATGCCGATGGCGCTCGGTCTCGTCGGTGGCGCCACCAGAACCCATCCAGCAGCGCAGGCAGCGCTACAAATCTTGAATGTCGAAACGGCGGCCGAGCTTGCGGAAGTGACTGTTGCGGTCGGACTTGCCCAGAATATGGCAGCCCTTCGGGCACTTGCCACGGAGGGCATTCAACGCGGCCATATGGCGCTGCACGCGCGCAACGTTGCAATCGGCGCCGGTGCCCTGGGCGAGGAGATCGATGCGGTTGCCCGCACGCTCGCGGCCGATCACGACGTCCGTTCCGTCCGCGCCGAGGAAATATTGGCGGAACTGCGCAAATAACGAAATTTGGGGCCGGTCAACGAGGAGATTTCCCGGTTCCTGAATGTAATGGGAGGACAACATGATGGATTCAAGTGCAGTGCGCGCGGTGGGCGTGCATGGCCAGCTGGCCGAGATTTGGGGAGACGTTGTCTCGCGTCCCCAACTCGGAAAGGCAATGATTATCGGTGCCGTGGCAAGCATCGCGATATATTTTCTTGCTCTTCAAACGATTGCACCGCTGGCTTCCACCCCGGCTGTCGGCAAGGCAATTGCCATGCTGGCCGGTATTCTAGGGTCCGTTGCCAGCGGAGCGGTTTGCGCTCGCCTGTTTGCACCGAAACGTATGGTGGTCGAGCAGGCTCAAACAGGAACCGTTTGGCAGACCGAGATTCTGGAACAACTTGAACAGGAGGGTGGTCCCATCGGTCGGGTAGAAGACCTTCCGCCCCCCGTCGCACAGGAAATGCGTGAGGTCGGGCTCTACGATCTATTCAAAAGTTATGAAGAGCGCCGTAACTCCGGAAGGCAGGGCGAGTGATATGGACGGACTTCTTTACGATATAGTTCTCGCTCTGTCTCTCGGCTTGCTTGGCGCAATTCTGTTTTCCGCCATTGGCCTGATTTCGGGAACTGACGAGACGACAACTATTGCGCCGGTGACGCTTTTGGTCGTCCTTCTGGGAGCGCCGCCGGCTGGGGTGTTCACCTTCTGGATGTGTGCAGCTATTTCCAAACATATGACGCATGCGGTACCGACCGCACTTCTGGGAATTCCGGGCGACACAATGGCACTGCCGCTTCTTCAGCAGGCGACTGCGTTGCGCAATCTCGGAGCGCCACATGTAGCACTGCGAAAAATGCTGGCAGGTTCTGTCATATCAGCCTTTATCGCCGTGCCGCTTGCGGTGCTGTTCGCCGTTATCCTGGCACCCTTCGGAACATACATCACGGCATCTGCTCCATGGCTGTTCATCGGAGCCGCAATCATCATCGCCTATTTCTCGGCCGGCCGCTGGGCTTCCGTCATTGCATTGATCCCTTTCACGCTGATGATTATCGCGTTGCAAGGTTTCACAGCCGTGCATGACGTCAAGCTCGGCGTCAGCTATTTCCTTGGGATCGCAGTTGGTCCACTTGTTGCGGAACTGTTTTCGGCCATATCACCGCTTGAGCAAAAACGTATGAACCGCGGTGAGCTGCGTCAGACAACGTTGGCGCCCGATGTCAAAAGCTGGGGCGGATACTTTCCGAACCCGTTCCGGGTACTCGACAAGAGCCAGATCACCACAACGGCGGCGGCCGCTGCGATCACCAGCGCGACATTCGTGTTCAGCCCCGTTGCCGTTACCGTTATCGCAGGTGAAATTGTCGGAGCGCGCATCAAGCAGGCTTATCATCGGCTGACTTCCGTACTGGCGGTGCGAAACGGTGTTACGGAATCCACCTATATCGCCGAGGCTCTGATCCCGCTTATCGCTTTCGGCCTGCCGCTCAGCCCGGTTGCTGCGGGTCCGGCTGCGCCGCTGTTCAACGCACCGCCGCGCTTTACCGTCGACACAGGGACCGGAGTAGTCAACAACCTGCACACGATGATGTCGGTTTCTGAGTTCCTGATCTGGGGCTTGATATCTGTGGTGATTGCCGCAGCCATCGCCTATCCATTCGCTATGAACCATGCGCGCAGTGCGGCGGCTTTTGTGGCAAGGTATATCAGCCATGAAGCCATTATAGCTACCTTCGTTGGCCTTATTCTCGTGATTGGTCTTTGGGAGGGCGGCTTTCTCGCACTACTGGTTATCATGACCGTGGGCCTCTTGGGGGGCCTTCTTTATCGCGTGCTCGGTATGAACACCGGTGTGCAGTTCATGGGCTATTACGCCGCCATCCTCAGCGTACCCGCAATCATGAAGCTAATAGGCTGAACGACCAAGTCTTGATGCAGAACTGGGAGGAGAACATGAACAGGCTGATATCTACCCTGATCTTGACTGCGGGGGTGATTTTTACGAGCAGCGTTGCTTACGGAACGGAAGATGGCAACGCCCTTCCCGCTTTAGAAATACCTCAGTCTTTGAAAAGTGTTGTTCCACTGGCGATGGCGGAGGCCGATCTGCCATCGGTGGAGGCGAAGAAGTACTTCAAAGTCTCCGACAAGGGCCTGCAACTGGAATGCCCGACTTTCGATGCCAGAGGCGATCTGGTGTTCTGTGAGGTCTTTGGCGGAACTGTCTTTCGTCTGACGCCCGAAAAACGGCTGTCAAGCTTCGTACCTGACCCGCAACTTCGCCCCGCCGGGTTTGCCGTTCATCCCGATGGCCGCATCTATATGGCCGAACTCGGGGACTTTGCCTCGCGAGGTTCAGTCATTGCAATGGCCGCAGATGGCACGGATGTTCAAACAGTGGTATCGCGGGATGATGGTTTTCTGCCCGATGACCTTGTGTTTGATACGAAGGGGGGCTTTTATTTTACCGATTTCAAAGGCGGTTCAAGTGTAGCCACCGGAGGCGTCTACTACATCGGGCCGAACGGGGACAAACCTGTCCTGGTGGTGCCCAATCTCAGGATTGCAAACGGATTAGCCCTCAGTCCGGATGGAAAAACCCTCTGGGTAAGCGAGCTTGCAGGCAGTCTGCTTCATCGTATCTCACTATCTGACCCGACCACCATAGCGCCGTTCGGTTCGTCGGTTGTCTACAATTTTGTCGGTGGTGGTCCGGATTCACTTCGCGTGGACGCTGAGGGAAATGTTTATGTTGCCATGTATGGCCAAGGGCGCATCATGGTGTTTAGTCCCCAGGGTTTTCCCGTCGGGCAGTACTTGCTACCGGAACGAGATCAAGGCCATAATTTGCGTTCTACATCAATGGTGATCCGGCCAGGCACAGACGAATTGCTAATCTTCACAAACGACTGGGACAAGGGACAGGGGTCTACAATTTTTGTGGCGCGTGCACTCGCAAAGGCAGCCTCCCAGAGCCCGGGAATGCCATGAGCGGATGCAACAAATGCAGGCTTGATTAAACTCCGGCGGCAACCAATGCTTGTGCCGCATTTCAAAGATGGATAACCGGCGTTTGTGGCTTTACTCAGGTACTGTTTGCCAGTCTATGTACATCGAAATTCTTCGACAGATTTCAGATTTATGCTGCTTAATCCTGACCCGGTTTCAAGCATGGCACATCCACGGCTGATTGCGCTCACCGGACCGTAGAGCAGCGTCCGCAACGGATTGGGACTGGCGTTAATCTTCCGGCATTCCATTTCCGCCAACCGTCGCAAGTAAGGGCTGTCTGGTTCATTCGAAATAACTGACGCAGAACGATTGGAACGAACTCTATGTGATAATACCCAATTGTACACCTTGACTTTTTACCTGAAGGCACCAAGTATATTAAAGTTACAAGAAATATTTATTCTTACAGAATCGGACATGGCATTCTGGATGCTCACAGGTTTCGAACATACAAGAAAAGTAATTTTCAGGATATGTCCCGTCGCGGGAGCCTGACCCCGGACTCGGTTGCAGACGCTCCGGGTCGCGGGGGTGATAATTTGTGCGGCGCGCTGAATACCATACTTCTTGTAAAAAGAGCCCGCCAAACGGCACTGATCTGCTCTTGTGCAGCTGTGCCATTGCTCGGTAAAAAGGCTGTAAAGATGCAACACATCAAGAACTCGCAGAAACCGTCCATTGTGATCGGAAAAACTGACCACGTGCGGTTGAATAATATTGCCGCTGCTGCTGCTGATCGCTTTCCTGAAATATCCGAGAGCCTGTCTTTTGAGCTTGATCGGGCGCGAGTTGTTGCCGACGGTTCGGTGCCCGGGAATGTGGTGCGTATGGGGTCGGTCGTAACCTACAGGACTGACGCAGACGATCAGCGAACGATCACGCTTGTGTATCCAGGGGATGCTGACATTTCTGAGGGAAAGGTATCCATCCTGACCCCGATCGGGACTGCTCTTGTCGGCTTGAAAACCGGGATGGCTATGGAATGGACAACGAGAGATGGTCGGCTGCACAAGCTCACACCTCTGATCGTGCAATATTCAGAACAATCCCGCTCTTCACGGGACAAGAAGGAAAAAGTTCTGCACGGGTGGAGCGATAAAGCGTCATGACAAGCGTACACTTATTGGGTCGTGCGGTGATCAATCCTGCACGGCAGCATCCCTGATATGGCCCGTTGCTCTCGAGTGACCTCATATCAGGGGGGCTTTCTCATCGGGTTTCTAGAAGTGTAAGCCGGAACCGGGGGTCTCCGGCAGGAGATTGTCATGTTCAAATCAGACTTTTGCCAACTCACCACGAAGGATTACTATACGTTGCAATCCATGCTGGATGATATGTTCCTGCAGGATGAACTCATGCGGAGCATTCTCCGGGAAAAACTCTCGAATGCCATTGTGACATTTCCTGAAGACATCCCATCAACAATCGCGACCCTTAATAGCCGCATCAGCTTTCGTGTCGATAACGGTTTGCTGGAAAGCCGCACTATCGCGAGCAATGCCATGCGCGGGGTCGTCGGAATGACGGTCATATCGATCAGCAATCCGCGAGGATTGGGGCTGCTTGGCTTGGCTGAAGGGCAAAGTGCCATCATAGGAAAATCACCCGGCGTACAGGAAACTGTAATGGTTGAGAAAGTGATTTATCAACCTGAAGCGGAAGAGCGACGCATAGACGAACGCAGGGAAATGATTGAAGAAAACGAGAGGATGGATTCAAGGCTGTTTCGCTTCAAGAAACCCGCCTCTCATATCAAGGATCCGGTAAATGCCAGGAACGACAATGATGGCGATGATGAACCCGATCCTTCAGCTGCCTGACCGCGGAACACTCTTGATAAGGACGAACAAACTGAGTTTGCATGTAACACGACTGTTTTCTAAGCTACTGAACGATTGCATGAGTTCGTTCCTGAACGATCCTGCATGTAAATGGAGATGGATCATGATTACTGGCTCTCAATGTCGCGCGGCCCGGGCACTTGTGGACCTCTCTCGCGATCGCCTTGCGACATTGGCTGGCGTTAGCGTGGACATTATCACGCATTTTGAGCGCAAGCTTGAAGAACCAACGCGAAATGACGCGAGTGCGTTACAGCTGGCCCTGGAGGAGGCTGGCGCTGTTTTCATTTCGGACAATGGTGGTGGCATCGGCGTGCGACTGAAGTTTACAAAATCTGAAGCCAAACGTATCGCCGTGCTTGAGAATGAAGGCGGCATCGTTGCACCGGACCGCGTCCCTTAACCCCTGGCTTGTATTGGAAACTCACCGTGTGAAGAGGGACAGAGTCGCGTTAGCGTGTTCCGTGGCAGAAACTATGATGATGCCTTGGTGGCCGATAGCAAACTCCTGATTGACAACATATACTCTCTCAATCATTAGCGATTGATCAGACGCAGCAAATTCCCCGGCGGAGTTCAACCATGCAGTTTCTGCATATTTGAGGTTTGGAACTACTTGTTCACAAATGCGCCCGTAGCTCTTGGTACTGTCATCGCCTGGACGTTTTATGCAGATAGCGCTCACCTTTTCACATATGTAGAATTTTTGCCGAATGCCGCGATTGCCCGTCCCGCGTTAAAACGTTGCCATCACGAATAAATATGACTAATAATGTCATGATAAGTTTTTTGCAGCAGGCAGGCCTGGACTGCGAAGAATCCGGCCTTTGCAAACATCATTGGAAATGACATGACTTTTATGTTCAGCACAGGCTGCTTCCAACATTGAGCTACAGACATTCCATGATCTGCCAAACAGAGGGCATAAGACCCACTGCTCCGGTCAAATGGCGTGGTCTTGACGGCATGATGAGTGTCTTCTGGGACGCCGAAGGACTATCCGGTGCAAAGGCATATTACCTTTCTCCTGACCCACGCATAGTGATTTTTTTCAACGATGTATCCTCACATATCAGCATGTCCAACCGGGAGGGAGGATTCGCACAGTTCCATCGCCCCATGGTAAGGGCAATCTATGTGCCAGCCGGGGTTCCCTTATGGACAAACTTCACGTCTTCGCACCGGTTCTCGCATCTTGATCTCCATCTGCACAAGGACAGGCTGCTGAGGATATTATCTCCTTCCGTGGGAGCATCCGTTGCCCAGACAGCATTGCGGCGACCTGTCGAAATTCAGGATGTCGCAGCAATTGAAACGCTGGCCATGCTGCTGGTCAATGAAATGTCAAATCCGTCCAGGCATGCGATTTTTGCTGAAAGCCTTGTCGGTAGTATTGTAACCGGTCTTCTTGATATCCCTGAGAGTAACAGCGACACCCACAATGGCAGGCTCACAGACGGCAAGATGAAAAAGCTGATTTCGCGCATTAATGAACGCAGTGATTGCCGGTTGAGTGTGGCAGAAATGGCCGAAACGGTTGGCCTGTCCGAAAGTTGGTTTGCCAATGTGTTCAGGCAGACAACGGGCAAGACGCCCCTGCAATGGCAGCTGGGCAAGCGCATAGAGCTCGCCCAAAAGATGTTTCTGGAAAGCGACCTGACCGTCGCTGACATTGCTGCACAACTCGGATTTTCCGATCAGGCTCATCTGACAAAAGCCTTCAGGCAGATTGCGGGTGAAACACCCGCAGCGTGGCGCCGGATACGCCGGAAGAACTGACAACTGGCCCACCCGAAAGGATTGCGGGTGGGCCAGTTGTGTTACCAGGTACGACGCAGGCTCACCGCGATTTCCCGACCCGGATTGTAGAAGTCCGCTCCAAATCCGCCATAGGCAACGTATTTCTTGTCGAAGAGATTGCTTACGTTGACGTCAAGCGTGGATTTATCAAGGAACTCGTAGCTGAAAGAGGCATCGACGACGACATTGCCTTTTGTCTTCGTCGTGTTTCCATTGTCGAAGTAATAGGACCCTGTATAGCGGCTACCAAGCCCGAAGATCACGTCTCCGCGACGACCGCTACCTTCAATCTTGTAGTTTGCCCATAGTGAACCTTGATGTTTGGATACAAAGGACGGGCGATTACCTTCGTCGCCCCGCCCTCCATTCTCGACGATTTCGGAATCCAGGTATGAATAGGCTGCCGTCAGGCTAAGGCTATCCGTGATTTCTGCCTTTGCCTCAAGATCCAGGCCGCGGACCCGCACTTCGCCAATGGTCGATTGAACGGAAGTGACAGGATCAGTGACGGTGATATTGTTCTTGGTCAGCTCATAAACGGAAGCCGTGAACAATGCCGGAAATGCCGTGGGCTGATACTTGACGCCCACCTCATACTGTTCCCCTTCCTCAGGGTCGAGGCCAACGGTCGGTGGGGCAACGGATTCGGCATAGCTTGCATAGATCGACATTTCGTCGGTCAGTTTATATGTAAGGCCAAAACGGCTGGTCAATTCACTGAGGTCGGCCTCGCCGGAGGCTTCCGGGTTGAGCCTGTTCCTTTCCTCGATATCCAGCCAGTCGTTGCGCAGCCCGACCGTCGCTATGAGTTTCTCCGCAAAGGTCAGGTCCTGCTGGATGTAGACAGCCTTGGTATTCTGCCTGGTTCTGGTGCTGCTGATCAGCGGAAGATTCGCCGGGCCGCCGCTATAAACGGGATTGTTCCAATCTATGCTACCTGCTGGTCCGTAATAAGTGCCATTGCTGGAGGAAGATTTATTGTACTCAACACCGACAAGGGTGCGGCTTTCAATGTCCTTGAAATTCACTTCATATTGCAGGCGCCCATCAATTACGAAATTCTCGTTTGAGGACTCGTTACCGAAAAAGTCGCGCCTTGCAATAGTCGAGCCATCATTTGGCGTTGACGCAATATAGGCGTAGCCGAAATCCGTCTTGGCATCGCTATAGCGCGCATTTGAATTGAAGCTGAAACCATTGCCGAAATCATGATCGAACATGACACTGACCGTGTTTCTGTCCGTACCACGGTAGTTGTAGTCCGGTTCGCCAAAAAACCGGCTGCGGCTGAAATCCGATCCGACCGGATGCCCTCCACTACCGGGAACGCCGTTACGGTGGAGATGATCGAACACGACGGTCAGGCTGGTCATATCGGTGGGACGCCATGTCAGACCGCCGATGAAGAATTTCTCGTCATCACGGGAATAGTCATATTCTGCATCGGCATCCCTGAATTTACCGGTCAGCCGGTAGGACAGCGTGTTGTCCTTCGTCAGATTGTCGCCGAAATCAAAACCGACTTCCTTGCGGTTATACGATCCACCGGTGACGTAAGCCTCGCCGAACTTCTCGCTCTTCGGCTTCTTGGTAACGTAATTAACCGACCCGCCCGGGTCCGAAACACCGAAGATCGTGGAGTTGGCTCCTTTGAGCACTTCGACGCGGTCATATGCATAAACTTCCTCGCGCAGGCCGCCGAAAGGGCGCCCCAATGGTAACCCGTCACGATAGGTATAGGCATCGAAGCCGCGAATCTTGAAGAAATCGAACCGGTCATCCGAACCATAAAAATCCGTACTCACACCTGCTGTATACTGCAGAGCCTGTTCAACGCTTTGTGCGCCACGCTGCTGCATCTCCTTTGCGGTGATGACAGATACGGAAGCTGGCGTATCCAGAATATCCGTCGCCATCTTGCTGCCACTGGACGTTTTCGTTGCAACGATCGACTTTGAATCATCGTCCCTGCCGTCAATCGTGATTGTATCAAGAACTATCCCTGGACCTGTGTTTTCAGCTTGCTGGGCCAGCGATTTGGCAGGAGCGAAGACGACAAGCGCTGTACAACTCACAAGCACCACGCGCCATTGGCGCCTATGTGCTTGTCTAATGTTGTTGCCCATTGTGTTGAAAGCCATGTGAAATTCCGGACGTTGGTGTTGCTATTGCTGGCCGTCGGCAAGAGAGAACCGGCATTACCAAGGACTGTCCGGAGATCATCTTCTGAAGAATCCCGACAAACTGAATGGATTGAGATCGCTTCTTGAAGTGCCGACGACACGGAATGATGGGTTTGAATTAGCGTACAGCGCCTACTAACTTGAGCATACTTGTCATGTATTGTAGATTCCACCATTTTTGTAAAAACCTACGGAAACTTTGCGGATATTCAACCGAGCCTTCGCAACAGAGTTGACGTCACTGGATTAACCTGAAACTGGAAGTCAACTTAAATACGCGGAGAGTTTGCCCAATGCCATGGTTCCGATCTTCCCTGATATGGGCAGTGACATGCCTGTCACTCATCATGTCGAGCAATATGTCGAGCAATGCCTGGGCGGAAACCACCTATCCCGTCGTCATCAAGCACGCTTTGGGCACGACCACTATCACCAAGAAACCGGTGCGGGTGGCAACAGTGGCGTGGGGCAATCATGAAGTTCCCCTGGCGCTCGGGATTGTGCCGGTCGGTTTTGCGGCCGCCAATTTTGGAGATGACAATGGTAATGGCCTCTTGCCGTGGGTGGAAGAAGCACTGGCCAAACTAGGTGCCAAGGCACCCTTGCTTTTTGATGAGGGTGACGGGATTGATTTTGAAGCAGTTGCCGCCACCAATCCCGATATCATCCTCGCCGCTTACTCCGGCCTGAGCCAATCTGACTACGACACACTTAGCCAGATCGCTCCGGTTGTTGCCTATCCTGAGGCTGTCTGGTCCACAGACTGGCGGGAAATGATCCACCTCAACAGCACCGGGCTGGGAATGGCCGATGAGGGCGAAGCTTTGATTGCAAAGATCGAGAGCGAGATTGCCGAGACGGTCGCCGGGCACCCCGAACTTCGAGGCAAATCTGCAATGTTCATCACTCATCTCGATGCAACAAATCTGAGCACCGTCAATTTCTATACCACTAACGATACCAGGGTGAAATTCTTCGCTGATCTGGGACTGAAATCACCCAAAAGCGTAGTGGAAGCCTCAGTACCGGGACGCTTTGCCGGCTCCATCAGTGCGGAGCGAATTGATGCGTTTGATGATGTCGATATTGTTGTTACCTATGGCGACCAGCAACTGATTGACGCGCTTGCGTCAGACCCTCTTATGTCCAAAATGCCTGCGGTGGCCCACAATGCTACGGTCATGTTGGGCAGAGACCCGCTTGGTACAGCCGCAAATCCGACACCTCTTTCAATCTCATGGGTGTTGAAAGACTATATTGCCTTGCTTACCGAGGCTGCCACGAAATCACAATGAACGTCAAAGGTATAGAGTCATCGGAACGTCCTGCTTTTCCCGGGCGGTCAAATCATCTCCGCAGCTTTTGGCTGGCTGTGCTTATCCTCCTTCTTGCCAGCCTTTGCGCTGCCTCTGTAGCCGTTGGCACACGCGATGTGGATTGGGGTGACATTGTTGCGGCCCTTCGCGGTCAGGCAGACAATATTGGCCAGGCGGCAATCGCCTTGCGAATTCCACGCACATTCGCTGCCTTGCTTGCGGGAGCCGCCCTTGGGCTGGCGGGAGCGATCATGCAGGGCGTTACGCGCAACCCCCTCGCCGACCCCGGCATTCTGGGCGTCAACATGGGCGCATCACTCGCCGTCGTTATTGGAGTCGCATGGTTTGGGATCTCGTCGGCCAATGCTTATATCTGGACGGCCATTTTCGGGGCCGGCACCGCAGCCGTCTTTGTTTACACCATAGGGTCGTTGGGGCGCGGAGGAGCGACTCCGCTCAAACTGGCACTTGCAGGAGCAGCAACCTCGGTCGCGTTTTCCTCAATGGTCATTGCAGTGGTGCTTCCGCGCGGTGATATCGCAGGGGGTATACGGGCGTGGCAGATAGGCGGCGTTGGCGGGGTGACATTCGAGCGCATTTCCCACGTACTGCCATTCCTTGCCGTAGGTTTTGCTATAAGCCTTTTATCTGCTCGAAAACTGAATGTGCTGGCTCTGGGGGACGAACTGGCGGCCGGTGTCGGCGAGCACGTTGCCGCGGCCCGTGCAATGGCGGCCTTTGGCGCGATTCTTCTTTGCGGAGCGATCACCGCAATTTGCGGGCCTATAGGTTTTCTGGGACTGGTCGTGCCCCATTTGTGCCGTTTGCTGGTCGGTGTCGATCATCGCTGGCTATTGCCCTTCTCCACTTTGACCGGTGCCTGCCTGCTACTTATTGCCGATATAGCCGGACGCATTGTGGCCAGACCTGCCGAACTGGATGTTGGAATTGTTACTGCCCTGATCGGCGCACCATTCTTCATCTGGCTCGTAAGACATCAGCGGGTACGCGAGCTGTGACTGTTCCCTTTTTCACCGTTGATTCCATCATTGGTGGCCGTCGTCGGCGTGCGCGCAAGCGTAATGTCGTAATAGCCGTTCTTCTGATACTGGTCGCCGTTACGATTGCCCTGACCTTGTTGTTGGGTCAGTCATTCACACCGCCCAGAGACGTAATACGTGTGCTTCTGGGCGAGGATGTCGCCGGCGCAACTTTTACCGTCCGTCAACTGCGCCTGCCGAGAGCAATGCTTGCCGTTCTCGCTGGGCTGAGCTTCGGGCTTGGCGGCGTTTCTTTCCAGCTGATGTTGCGCAATCCTCTCGCCAGCCCCGACATAATTGGCATCAGTTCCGGCGCCAGTGCAGCGGCGGTCTTTGCAATTGTCGTCCTGTCGCTGAGCGGACCGATAGTTTCGATATTCGCCGTGATTGCCGGTTTGGGGATAGCTCTGCTTGTCTACGTCCTTTCCTTCAGGAACGGGGTTGCCGGGACGCGCCTTATCCTTGTGGGCATCGGAGTTTCGGCCATGCTGGAAAGCTTCATCGCCTATATTCTCTCCAATGCCCCCGCCTGGACCCTTCAGGAAGCAATGCGCTGGCTGACAGGTAGTGTAAACGGCGCGCAATTGGGTCAGACTTTACCCCTTATACTGGCACTCAGCGTCTTCGGGGGCCTGTTGCTTGGTCGCGCTCGCGATCTGGAGGCGCTAAGGCTGGGCGACGATACTGCCGCCGCTCTGGGCGTTCCCGTCGCCAAAGTCCGTGTAATAATCATTGTCGCAGCGGTCGGCATGATTGCCTGCGCTACGGCGGTGGCAGGACCGATTGCATTTGTCGCATTTTTGTCCGGCCCCATTGCTTCCCGCCTCGTGGGGAATAATGGCTCTCTTCTGATACCTTCAGCACTGATCGGGGCACTACTCGTGTTGGTCGGCGATTATTGTGGCCAGTTTTTTTTACCAACCCGCTATCCCGTGGGAGTTGTTACAGGCGCCTTGGGTGCTCCTTACCTCATTCTGTTGATTATTCGCGTTAATCGAAGCGGAGGCTCGTTATGAGCATTCATTCTCTCGCCGTCAGCCAGCTTTCGGCAGGCTACGGAAGCAAAGATATTCTGAGTGAGCTAGAGCTTGCTGTGCCGCCCGGCAAGATCACTGCGATCGTCGGTGCAAATGCGTGTGGCAAGTCCACGCTTTTACGGACGATGTCCCGGCTCATTTCGCCTCGTCAGGGCCGTGTACTGCTCGATGGCAAGTCAATACACCAAATCCCCTCCCGGGAACTGGCACGAACCTTGGGTCTGCTTCCCCAGGCTCCTGTCACGCCGGAAGGTATCATCGTCGCCGATCTGGTGAGCCGTGGGAGACATCCCCACCAGGGTATGTTTACACGCTGGACCCGTAAGGACGACGATGCCGTGGCCGCCGCACTGACTGCTACCGGAACTATGGATCTGGCCGACCGGCCGATGGACGAGCTTTCCGGTGGACAGCGGCAGCGGGTCTGGATCGCCATGGCGCTGGCGCAACAAACAGAGATATTACTGCTGGACGAGCCGACAACGTTTCTTGACATCAACCATCAGATCGAAGTGCTGGACCTTCTTACCGACCTTAATGAAACCCGGCAGACCACCATAGTTATGGTGCTGCACGATCTTAATCTTGCGGCACGCTATTCCGATCACCTTATAGCAATAGCGGGTGGCCGCCTGCATGTCTCCGGAACGCCGGAGGATGTTCTGACAGAAGAGAATGTCCGGCGGGCCTTTGGCCTCGAATGCCGTATCATCAACGACCCGACCTCCGGGCGCCCGATAATGCTTCCAATTGGCCGGCATAGGATGACAAACGACCTGACTGCAAAATAGCATCACATCGATAGTTCGCCGGAGCGAACTTCAGCTAAACCTTGGGCAATGGCACCATAATGCTGTGACGAACAGTGGTTAAACATCCTTTGAAAATGCCGATAATAGGCAAATTCGGGACATTTTCGATTGTAGCCAAATGTCTACAAGTCCAGGTTAAGTCTGTTGTGGTCCAGACTGTTCAGTGCTCAACTCTACAATAGAATAACTCTGGCCGGGTGATGGATTTCTCGATTTAACTGAAATTTGGATGGGTATGGACAAAATGATTGAGCATCGTTTTCTGACAACGACAGCGGCCTTTTTCTTTTCTCTCGGCCTCGTTGCCTGCGCCGACCACCGGAACACCGGCAACGGCAGCAGCCATGCCGCCCGCTGTAATCCGGTTGCTGCAAAGACACTTGTCGGACGGTCGGCCCTGACAGAAGACGAGGTGAAGCTATTGACGGGAGCAGTTACGATACGCCGAATATCACCTGGCGATATGGTTACGCAGGATTATCGGCAGGACCGTCTGACAACAGAAGTTGATGATCATGGTATCGTGACGCGAGCCACCTGCGGCTAGGTTACCATTTCGCAGGGTCACTGACTGTTTCGTCAAAAGCATCGATCACGGTTGACGAACAGCTTAATGACTCCCAAGGAACGCAAAGGCCTGCAATCGGCCATTTATGTTCGCTGCTGCGTGAGCGAACTCGGCAGCTGATGAGGCAAGAAACAGAACAGGTCCCAATATTGATGCGCACCGGTGCTGCCGTTGCGCAATGATATGGCGGACGAATCAACTCTTGCTGACAGGCATACTTCTGAATCTGGATGCGGTTTCGGGCTGCGCTGCTTTACAGATCATCGGAGGCAGCCCGCGGGAGATGAGAGCAATATCTGCCGTGATAGATCGGCCCATCTGTTTCAATACGCCTTCAAGCGCGCCCGCCTGATGTGGTGACAGCAGCGTATTTTCAAGCTGGCGAACCGGGTCATCAGCCGGGACGGGTTCAACGGGAAACACATCCGTTGCAACGCGGATACGGCCGCTGGCTGCGGCAGCAAGCATGGCTGGAAAATCAACGACAGCTGCGCGGCTCAGGAGCAGAAAGATGGTCCCCTGCTGCATCAATGCAAACTGCTTCTCCCCCAGAAAACCCTCATTGTCGGCAGTTACCCCGGCGAGGATAAAGATAAACGTGCTCGTTTGCAAAACTTCGTCCAGCGGCACGGAGGTACAGCCTGCCTGCTCGACTATCATTTTTGGAATCCAGGGGTCATAGACTTTGATTCTTACATTGAAGGGCTTGAGCAGCGGCAGCAGCGAACGGGCAAGATCGCCAAACCCGACCAGCCCTACATCTGCATTGAAAAGAACCCTGGCTTCGCTATTTGCGGCGAACCCGTAACTTTCAATCCCTTGGCGCATCAACCGGTCTGAACGGGTGATGCCCCGGCCAAGATCGATGGCCATTGCAAGAGATATTTCTGCCACTGGCTCCGCGAATACATGGCTCGCTGACAGAACGCGGATGCCGTGTCTGAAACAATAATCATAATCGATGTTAGGCAGGAAATTACCTTCACTATTGATGAATGCGCGCAGATTTTTGCATCTGGCCAGGCGCTCGGCTGGCATGTCGAAAACTCCCATGATGACATGGGCATCCATGACAACTTCACTGAACTCCTGTTCCGTCAGCTCCGGGCCCTCATGGATAATCACCTCCCCCAGTTCCCTCAGCGCCTGAAGGTTCTGTTCGTCGAATACATCGTTGAGCGATCTTGGATGAGGCATGATGAATATTTTAAACAGATGGCTCATTTCACTACCTTTGTCTGTCTCTATTAAAAAGCCGTCCATCGGCCATCATCATGGCCGGAGCGCAGCACAGCATTGATGAACTTCATTCCACGAACTCCGTCGTCCAGTCCGGGGAGAAGATTGGCGCTTGCCGGCGCAGGGTTGCCCAAAAGCGATGCCTCGAGACATTCCGCCATGTCGACGTAAAGCCGGGCCAGCGCTTCAACAAATCCCTGTGCGTGGCCGGATGGCAAATGACCCTTTACCGAAGTACCATGAGATGCACGATCGATGACAATCCGTTGTTTCCCCAAAGGGCACAAGTACAGAATATTGGCTTCTTCGACACCCCAGCCAAGAGATGCCTTGTCACCATAAATCTCCAATCGCAAGCCGTTTGTCCGGCCTATGGCGATCTGACTGGCCCAGAGCGTTCCTTTTGCACCATTTGAAAATCTGAGCTGAACGGAGGCATTGTCATCGACGCGGCGTCCGGCAACAAAAGTATCAACCTCAGCTGAAACGGAGACACACCGCTGGCCGGTAACGAACTCCGCCAGATGAAACGCATGGGTTCCAATGTCACCAAGACTACCGGCACCACTTTGTGCAGGGTCCGTACGCCACTTTGCCTGCTTGTTTCCTGCAGTTTCCTCCGCCGTTGCAAGCCACTCCTGTGGAAACTCCGCCCTGATTACGCGGATATTCCCAAGCGCTCCACTTTCAACGATTGATCGCGCTTCGCGCACCATCTCGAAACCGGCATTGGTATAGCTGACACCCAAAAGTGCTCCGCTGTTTTTTGCAATTTTCTCCAGAGATAACGCCTCTTCGAGCGTTGCCGTAAGGGGCTTGTCGCACATGACGCTGATACCGGCAGCCAGGAACGCACCTGAAGCAGCCGCATGAAGATGATTGGGTGTAACAACCGCCACAAGATCGATCCCATCATCCCTCAAGGTTTCGGTGTCGGCCATTTTCATGAAATCGGAATAGCTGCGTTCGGGAGCCAGAAGCAGCTCCCTTCCACTTTCGGCCGCCCGTGCAGGATCGCTGGAAAGCGCCCCTGCAATGAACTCATAGCGTTGTGTCATTGCAGCAGCCTGCCGGTGAACAGCTCCGAAGAAGGCACCCTTCCCCCCGCCGACCATACCAAGTCTTAGACGCCGTGAGATCATCAGCGGTACTCCTGGAGACAAAAGAATGGCTGGCACCATAAGAGCCAGCCATGTAGTCAGTTTGTGAAAAGCCGCTACTGAGCGACCTTGCCGCAGGTGGTCATTGCGTTTTCCGGCGTACAGGTTTCGGTACCGGTTTGAATAAAGGGCTCCAGCTTCTTGCCCTTGGTCAGATCATCTAGAGCCTTGATTGTCTGAAAGCCCATATCGTAGGGTCTCTGGCCGATATTGTAATGACTCAGTCCGGCAGCAAGCAAAGGCAATTGCGGGCCGAAATTGTCACCGAACACGACAACCAGTTCCTTGCTGTCCAGTTTGCTTTTAAGCGGTTCCATGGCCTGCTTGTAGGCTTGCGGGGCATATTGTGCCCAACCGCCAACAGCAACAAAGGCGTCAAGATCGGGGTTGTTTGTCATGACATCGCGAACCTGCTGGGCAGCCAACGCGATATCGTCATTGTTGTATACGGGGCAGCCGGAAGGCTCTGTCCAGCCATTCTGCCCGCTCAAAGCACCGGCAGGCTCGTCTTTACCTACGCCCGCAAGGGTATCGCGTATTCCTTGCACTCTGGCCTTGAGATTTTCTGATGCCGGTGCGCCAGATTGTATGCAAACCGTGCCACCGCTCTTCTTGTTTTCGAGAACTTTCTTGGCAAGTTCCACACCGAATTCGTAGTTATCGGTGCCGATATAGGTTGCCCGAAGGTTCGCGTCCTCCGGCAGGACATCGGTATCAAACGTGACGACTGGAATACCCTTGTCGTTCGCCATTTTCAGAATTCGGGCCATGGCCTTCGGATTTCCGGCGGATATTCCCAATCCGTCTACACCGCGGGTGATCATATCCTGTGCCAGCTGGACCTGTTTGGCTTCGTCATATTCCGTTGGTCCGATATATGTGCATTTGACGTCGCCGAGTTCTTTGGCTGCCGCCTTGCACCCTGCGTCGATGGGCGGACTGAATGCGTTGTTGAGCACTTTGAAGACCAGGGCAAATTCGCGCTCTGCGGCATTCGCCGTCGTTGCGCCCGCACATGCTGCCACGCATGCCAGCAAAGCTGAGTATTTCAGGGTTTTAAGCAGCGACATAATTTTCTCCTCCATTGTTCGCTGTTCTTGTTTCCGGCCTAGCGTCGCAAGGAACGGATCCTCTCCAGAAGCACTGCAGCCAGGATGAACCCGCCAACGAATGTGCCCTGCCAGAATGGGTTCACCCCTGCAATCAGAAGTGCATTGCGAATAACCTCGACAAGGATCGCGCCAATTCCGGCTCCCAACGCCGTACCGAACCCGCCAGTCAATGAGGCTCCGCCGATCACCGTTGAAGCAATCACTTGCAGTTCGTAGCCGGTCCCGATGGCATTCGTGACCGCGCCGAGCCAGCCGACAAGGAATACACCGCTGACAGCCGCCATAAGTCCGCTGAAGGCGTAAGCCGACACCTTGATGCTGTCGACCGGAATACCGGCCAGCCGCGCTGCATCTTCATTGCCACCAATGGCAAAAATGTACCTGCCCCACCGTGTCATTCTCAGCAGGAAATGCAGCACAAGAATGCCGATGATGAGGGCATAAACGACGTTCGGCAGGCCGAATGTATAGCCGCCGCCCAGTGCAATGATCGAGTCGGTGGCACTGCCAAACTCGTAGAAAACTTCATTGTTGGTAACAACGAGAGCAAGACTTCGTCCAATAGACAAGGTCGCCAAGGTCACGATGAAAGGCGGCAGTTTGGCAAAAGTTATGATCGATCCGTTTACTGCCCCACAGAATGCGCCGAGCAGCAGGGCTCCTGCAATGCCGACGCCAATAGGTGCCCCGGCGTTCAGCAGGATACCGAGCGTAACGCCGCAAAGCCCCAATATCGATCCAACCGAGATATCTATACCGCCGCTGATGAGTACCGGCGTCATGCCCAGAGCCATGATTCCGATGAAGCAGGCGTTCTGGAGAACATTCAGCAGGTTTCCGGTTGTGGCAAATTTTGCTGATATCAGGGAGACGATTACGCCCAGACAGAAAATTGCTATGGCAATCCACATTTCCTGGGTCAGCATCATTCTTTGCAACAGGGAACGATCGCTGCCTTTCAGCAGATCGATATTCATGTCAGGCCCGTTGGTTTGAGACATGGAATACTCCGAATCTATCGCCCTAAGCGGTATGGATTGCACCTGTAATCAGGCCTGTGATTTCTTCCGGGCTGGTATCTGCAATCTGTTTGTCAGCTACCTTCCGGCCCCGTCGCATAACGACGACGCGATCGCACACCTCGAAAACATCGGGCATGCGGTGACTTATGAGAATTACCGATAGTCCCTGATCTTTCATGCGCCGGATAAGTGCAAGCACTTCTGCCACCTGCCTCACGCTGATTGCAGCCGTCGGTTCATCCATCAGGACTATCTTGGATTGGGCGAGGCGCGTTCTGGCAATGGCAACGGCTTGCCTTTGGCCGCCGGACATCCGTTCGACCAGATCGGCGGGACGGGTTTCCGATTTCAACTCCCTGAAAAGCTCCGCCGCCCTGTTGTTCATCGAACGGTGGTCAAGGACCTTAAGCGGACCTATCCGGCGGGTTATTTCCCGGCCGAGAAAAACATTGGCTGCAGCTGTCAAATTGTTACACAGGGCAAGGTCCTGATAGACGGCCTCTATGCCATGGCGGCGGGCGTCGGCTGGCCCGGATAGCTGAATATCCTCTCCCTCAAGAACATAGCGACCCGAGGTTGGCTGGAAATTCCCCGCAATCGTCCTTACGAGAGTCGACTTTCCGGCACCGTTATCGCCCATCAAACCGAGTACTTCGCCCCGGTGTATGTCGATCGAGACGCCATCCAGGGCCCTGATGGCACCGAATTGCATGACAATGTCCTCGAGACTGGCGAGCGTGTGCATCCAATCTCCTCCCAAGCTTGGATCATATTTATTTCTTAAAGAAACAAATATGATTAACATGAGGATGTCAACGTATCGGCCGAAATTAGTTTTGCCGATCTCGAGCGCGTGATCTTAAGGAAGTTGAACCGGGATCGTACACGGAACAAAGTAAAAAAGAAGCCGGGCGTAGGATTCCATTTAGTTTTTTTTGAAAGGAAACTGATGCCCGTTGCTGACTTTGAGCAAATCATACGATAAACCTCAGCACTCACATTGGATAACATTCAACAATGGCTGACCAGACCCTTGCGAAGTTCGTAAATGAGCGAAAAATCCTCACAATGCTCAGGATACGCGGCGGCGCAAGCCGGGCGGACATCGCACGCAATCTATCTGTCACCCCCGCCACAATTACGCGTCTGATCAACAGTCTGTCAGACCGCGGCCTCGTTCATGATGTGAAGCTTTCTCCTTTTGAAAACACAGTGTCACGCGAGCCCGGAAGGCCCGGTGTCAGTGTTGCGCTCAATGCAAAGGGCGCTTATTTTCTTGGAGTGGAAATCGGCATCGGCATATTGCGCTTCGCACTCATTGACCTGTCCGCAGGGATTGCCGCTTCATCCGAACTGCACGTCAGCAAAAATATCAGCCCGATCAATGCCGCAGAGGCCATTGGGGAGCATCTTGCAGTTCTTGAGCGTGACATCCGGTATGGAGGCAAGATTTACAGTATCGGAGTAACTGTGCCGGGTGTCGTCACGTCTGAGGGCTTCGTCATTAACTTGCCAATACTTGGATGGAAAGCCGTCGACCTGCTTGCAATTCTCAGTAAGGTGATCACCTTGCCGTGCTATGTTGAAAACAACGCCAATGCTGCAGCCTTTGGCTCGGTTTATACCCAACCCGCATTGCCGAGCGTTTGCACGATATTCCTCAAACTCGGCAAAGGATGCGGTGGTGCTGCCATTATAAACGGGCGTCTCTTGCGTGGGGCAAATGGTACGGCAGGAGAGTTTGGTCACATTCGAATATCCGGTGAAGGTGCAAAATGCAGTTGTGGTCAAACTGGATGCCTGGAAACATGGGTCAATCTGAGCGCCCTGGCACGGGCCTATACCGGGCATGACGATCTTAGTGAAAGCCAGTATGCGGCATTGCCGGGAGACATCGTAGCAGCAGCAGAACGCGGCGACAAAAAAGCTATGGCTGCAGTCGCCAGCTTTGCTCACTGGATGGCGCTTGGGATCGTGACCCTGGTCAATCAGTTCAATCCCACCACCGTTATGCTGGGAGGCACCATGCGCCCCGTCATACAATCTTGCCTTGCACAAATTCAGGAAGCTGTAGGAGCGGGCATCATCCCCGGCGTCCCGCCGCCCCAGGTCCGCCTGTCGGAACTTGGCATTTTTGAATGTGCTGTCGGGGCTGCAACAATTGCCCATCACCACGCCTTCGACATTTCCCGGCTGGACCTTGCGGATGTCGAGCTGACACCTTGATCATCGGCCATACCGGCCGAGCTTGGGAATCAAGCTTGAATATTATTTCTTTTATAAAGATACTAATTGCACCTCTTCAGGTTGCGTGACATATATTGCCGGCAGCGCTTGGCACAGACAAAAGCTGCGTTTGAGGCGGGACGTTGGCCCGCCAGGAGGAGAAGCAAGATTGTTTTCGGGTATTTTGGTGATGCGCCTCGCCTATCGGCCCAAAAGCGACGCTTGATAAACAGGAATTGGAAGGTTTCAGAATGAACGATGGGTCAAGGCAGCTTAGGGTTGGCATTCTGGGATGCGGTCCCATTTCACAGGCAGCGCATTTTGAAAGCGCGAACAAGGCGTACAATGCCGAGCTTTACGCAATTTGCGACGTAGCTCATGACCTTCGGGATCGGATGGAACAGACGCATGTGCCCAAAAAAGCATTTGCAGAGTACGAACACATGCTTTCCGATCCGGACGTTGATGCCGTCATTATCGCAACATCGGATGCTTTTCATGTGCCGGCGACAATCAAAGCTCTTGAAGCGGGAAAACACGTGCTGTGCGAGAAGCCGCTGGGCATATCGGTCGAGGAAGTCACGGCATTGAAATTCGCGGTCGAAAAGAGCGGCAAGATTCTTCAGGTCGGGCATATGAAAAGGTTCGATGCCGGACTGCAAAGCGCCAAAGTTTTCATTGATAATGAAATGGGCGAAATGCTGGCGCTCAAGGCTTGGTACTGTGACTCTACGCATCGCTATGCTGTTACAGACGCCGTTCAACCGCTGATGGTGAAAAGTGCTGAAGTCAAAAAACCTTCCGGAAATCCGAAAGCCAATCTCGAACGATACTTCATGCTGGCGCACGGCAGCCATCTTCTGGATACCGCCCGTTATTTTGCAGGAGAGATCGTAGAAGTCGACGCAAGGTTCCGCCATAAATTCGGAGCCTATTGCTGGTTTATCGATGTGGAATTTGCAAACGGGGTTATGGGCCATCTTGACCTGACGGTTGCGGTTCGCATGGACTGGCACGAAGGCTTCCAGATCTATGGTGAAAATGGCAGCATAGTGGGCAAAACCTATAATCCGTGGCTATACAAATCGAGCGAAGTCGACATCTTTCACGAGGCGACCGGTGAAACCACGCGTGTACTGGGTGCAGACGGGCACTTCTACAGACGTCAGCTGGAAGCGTTCTCCGATGTCATTTTGAAAAATGCGCCCATGACTGGATCGAGCATCGATGACGGAATTGCATCGGTTCGTGGAATGGCCGCAATTGCGCAATCAGCGGGAACCGGCAGGCCGGTAAAACTCAATGATGTTACGGGAATGGTGTGATGAAGCTGGGCATCTTTGCAAAGACCTTTCCGGGCACGTCGCCATTGGACGTTTTGCGGGCAGCGGCGGAAGCGGGTTACAGTTCGGTGCAATATAATATGGCGTGTTCGGGCATCGGCGCCCTGCCGGAGCACGTGAGCCCGCAGGTGGTTCAAGCAATAAAAAGCGCCTCCGAGGAAACCGGCGTCGAGATCGCTGCAATTTCCGCCACCTATAATATGATCCATCCTGACGTAGCGTTGCGTGAAGCGGGACGCCGAAGCTTTGAGGCGATTGCCGCAGCTTCAAACGCCATCGGCTCGCGACTATTGACCGTCTGCACCGGAAGCCGTGACCCGCTGGACCAATGGCGGCATCATCCCGACAATCAAGGTGAATCCGCCTGGACCGACATGCTCCTCGAGTTTCAGGCCCAGCTCGTTATTGCGGAACGATTTGATGTCCTGGTCGGGGTCGAGCCTGAACTTGGCAATGTTGTAAATTCGGCCCGGCGGGCCCGCACTTTGATCGATACGGCCGGAAGCGATCGTATCCGGATTGTATTCGACCCTGCCAACCTGTTCGAAACAGAGGAAGCCCCGACACGGCGGCTGATCGTTGAAAATGCAATCGACCTTTTGAAGGACCGGATAGAAATAGCCCATGCCAAAGACCGCAATGCCGATGGAAATTTTGCCACTGCCGGAAAAGGCGTTCTTGACTACGGGCATTATCTGGCAGCGTTGGAAAAAGCCGGGTTTGAAGGCAGTCTGATCACTCATGGACTGGCGTCAGGTGAAGCGGAAGGTGTGGCCGTTTTTCTGAAAACCACACTTTCAAAAGGTGGCTGACGACGATGATAACCACTGTCCGGGGAGCCCTGAACACAAAGCTTGCCCTATCGCGTTTGGGTGAAGGCCGACCTGTCATATTACAGCACGGGCTTTGCGGGGATGCTGCGCAACCGGCGCAGGTCTTTCCCTTTGACGAAGGACATCAGTGCCTGACATTGGAATGCCGCGGCCACGGTCAATCTGAAGCTGGCAATCCTTCTGCTTTTTCGATACCGGCATTCACCGATGATCTCGCCACTGCAATCGAGGACAGGAGATTGGGGATGTGCGTCGTTGGCGGCATCTCGATGGGGGCGGCGATGGCACTTCGGCTTACGGTTACGCGACCGGATCTCGTCAGCGCCCTGATTCTTGCCCGGCCCGCCTGGCTGACCGATCCCGCTCCGCAAAATATGGCGCCCAACGCCTATGTTGGTGAACTTTTGCGTGACTATCCCGCCCAGGAAGCACGCCGGCATTTTGAAACATCATCCATCGCCGCCGAGCTGTCCCGTTATGCGCCGGACAATCTTGCATCGTTGCGGAGCTTCTTTTCGAGAGAACCGGGTTCTGTAACTTCCCGACTGCTGCTGTCGATTTCCGGCAGCGGTCCCGGCATTACGGAAAATGATATCCGCTCCATAACGGTCCCGACATTGATCGTTGCCTGTGAACGCGACATGGTCCACCCGATCGCTTACGGCAGAGAGCTGGCCAGCTTGATTGGGCACGCACAGTTTGTCGAAATCACACCCAAGGCTACGAACCCTGATGCCTATCGTAACGACTTCCGGGCAGCACTATCTTCGTTTCTGAAAGGGCTTTGAAATGCCCCCCCGGCAAGACTGGCCCGAAACACTGCCCTTTGACCGGCTGCTTGCCGAGTTTTCACTGTGGTCCGCCGATCTCGGGCAATTGGCCGGAGAGATCGATCGTGTCGACAGCGCCGTCGATATCTATCACATTGACGTTGCCGACGGCCACTTCTCACCTGCCATGCTGTTTTTTCCCGATCTTGTATCAGTATGCCGCAAACGTACGGTAAAACCTTTGCATGTTCATCTCATGGTGTCAGATAGCATACTTCCGGACCAAATCAGGCAATTTGCCGATTCAGGTGCCGATCTCATCAGTGTTCACGCCGAAAACAGCAATCTTGAAAGCGTTCTGCAACTGATTGAAAACTTGGGATTGAAAGCAGGGCTTGTTCTGCAACTACAGACGTCTGTCTCTGCATTTGTTCCCTGTATAAACCAGATCAGTATGGTTACATTGCTGGGAACCCGGATCGGTGTGAAAGGCCAAAGCCTGGATAGTCAGGCCGGGGCGCGATTGCAGGCAGCAAAACAGCTTATCGCAAATCAAAACCCGCCCCATCGCGTTCTCCTCGCTGCGGACGGAGGCATTCGGGAAGAGACCGTGCCGGATCTACGCAAAGCCGGCGCCGACACCGTCGTCATGGGGTCGCTGGCCTTCAACAGCGATGATTTGGAAGCACGCATCGCGTGGGTTCACGCCCAGCAAGGTAAGAGCTGAGATTATGGAAGAATGCTACTCTCTTGGTTTCGATCTTGGAGGAACCCAGGTCAGAGCCGCGCTCGCCGGTAAAAATTCCATCATCAGGAGGGCAGCTGGAGCGACCGATATCGCTGGTGGCCCGGAAGGCGTTGTGTTGCAGCTTTCGCAACTGGCCAAAGAGGTGGCTCCCGGTATCGACTTCACAGCAATAAAGGCTGTGGGTATCGCTGCGCCCGGACCACTGGATACTGTATCGGGTATCGTGGATCACATACCGACGTTACCCGGCTGGGAGCAATTCCCGTTAAAGCAGCGTTTGTCCGACCTCTTTAATCTTCCGGCCATTGTTGAAAATGACGGGATTGCCGCCGCTTACGGCGAATGGAAGCAAGGTGCCGGGCGCGGGCTTGATAATCTTGTTTTCGTTACCGTCAGCACGGGCATCGGCGGCGGGGTTGTCATGGATGGCCGCCTCTTGCATGGCCGCCGCGGGCTTGCAGCCCATGTAGGCCACTTTCGAATGGCTGCGGCCGGACCGGTTTGCTCCTGCGGACGCACCGGCTGTTTTGAGGCATTTGCCGCAGGCACTGCGCTCGGTAAACGGGCCAGTGAAATAGCGTTAGGCAATACCGCAGGCTTTCTTGGTAAAAAAGCTTTGACGGAAAAAATCCAGTCGCGCCACGTTGTTGCCGGCGCGCGGGAAATGGACCCGGAGTGCATCGCCTTGCTCAAAGACGAAGCATGGTATCTGGGCGTAGGTTTTACCAATCTCATCCATCTGTTCAGCCCGGAGCGGGTAATCATGGGTGGAGGCGTGTCTCAGGCTTTCGATCTTCTCAAAGACGAAATCCATGCTGTAATTCAAAAAGAGGCAATGGGCCCCTTCAAGCAGGTGGAAGTCGTCGCAGCAGAGCTCGGCGACAATGCCGGGCTTTTTGGTGTCGCTTCACTCGCCATGGCGAAAGCCGACAGCAGGGCTGGCGGAACTGGATGAATTCAACAAGGGGCGGCTGGGCCCGGATGGGACACTACCGGCGACCGGGCCTCATCTTGTTCTTTTCGTCTGCGCCATGGTAGGTGCAAGTTCATATCGGGGCACCTGATCGGCGCGATGCAGGATGTCCGGATTTTCGATGATCATTACGCCGGATTCAGTTCCGGGAACCGGGGCATCACCTCTCGAGCTGATCATATTGTGGTCAGAACCTTTTTCGTCGTACCTGCTTTCATATCGACCTGGATAACGTTGAATGACAGGTCGAGTTTTATCAGGATGATCCGGATAAAAGGGAACAGGCGCCAAGCCCATAGCAGAGTAGCATTGAAAACCTCGATTGGTTCGGTTGATGACACAAACTTATGAGTGCTCGTTACCATTGCCAACTTCGTTTCCATAAGTTACCACATATTCTGGTTTCTCGCAGGTAACCGGGACGTCCAATGAGCCTCAAAATCCGAAAAAACCGGAGCACACCGCCACCGGAATCGTATGCGCTAACCGAGTGCCTGTCGATCATCGCAGGCGCCTGGGCGCCGAACGTAATCTGGAATCTGCGCGCCGGTCCTCGTCGGTTCAGTGAACTGCGCGTTGATATTATGCCGGTATCGGCAAAGGTCTTGTCGCAACGGCTTAAGGAATTGGAAGCTCGAGGAGTTCTTACCCGGGCGATACAGCCCACCTCTCCGCCTACGGTCGAATATGCGCTTACGTCACTTGGAAAGGAACTGGTGCCAGCGCTCCATGCAATCGTCGAGGTTGGTCACAAATTGAAGTCGACAGAGAGCGGGTCCCCCGTTGGTTCGCAAAAAAAGCAAAACCAATAATCAGCAAGTTAACCGTAATGGCGACATCGAGCAATGATGTTTAATTCCTACTCAAGTGGCTGCTCACGATGACCGATACCGCGTCACTCATACTTGTAGTCGGCCTGCCATTCCTGGGCAGTCTTTTGGCTGCCGTTCTGCCTTCGAATGCCCGCAACGCCGAGGTATGGCTGGCGGGTATTGTCGCTTTGGCGGTATTAACGTTGACATGCACTTTTTATCCGGGCATTTCCGCTGGCGAGACAGTTCGCAGCCAAACTGAGTGGATTCCGGCACTTGGACTGAGTTTTTCTCTGCGAATGGACGGATTTGCCTGGCTGTTCACCATGCTGGTGAGCGGTATTGGCTTTCTTGTTGTGGTTTACACCCGCTATTACATGTCGCCGGACGATCCGGTGTCGCGGTTCTACGCGTTCTTCCTGGCATTCATGGGAGCAATGCTTGGCATCGTCAATTCAGGCAACCTGATCCTTCTGGTTGTCTTCTGGGAAATGACCGGCATATTTTCGTTCCTGCTGATCGGTTACTGGCACCACAACGCCAATGCGCGCACTGGTGCCCGTATGGCACTGACCATTACCGGTATTGGAGGGCTTGGCCTGCTGGTGGGCGTGTTACTGATCGGGCATATCGTCGGTAGTTATGATCTTGATCATGTGCTGGCATCGGGAGACATGATCCGTTCTCATGAACTCTATCTGCCCGTCCTGGTTTTCGTCCTCCTGGGGGCTTTGACAAAGAGCGCCCAGTTTCCTTTCCATTTCTGGTTGCCAAGCGCAATGTCCGCTCCGACGCCTGTTTCCGCGTATCTGCATTCGGCGACGCTGGTTAAGGCCGGCGTATTTTTGATGGCAAGGTTCTGGCCAGTCCTCGCGGGTTCTTATGAGTGGTTCTGGATCGTCGGGCTGGCAGGGATGATGTCGCTGGTTCTGGGGGCATATTTCGCCATCTTTCAGCAGGATATAAAAGGGTTGCTTGCATATTCGACCATCAGTCACCTTGGCCTGATCACCCTGCTCCTCAGCCTTGGCAGCTCGCTTGGGGCAGTCGCTGCAATTTTCCATATGATGAATCATGCCATATTCAAGGCTTCTCTCTTTATGGCTGCGGGCATTATCGACCATGAAAGCGGTACCCGCGACATGCGGCGTCTGAGTGGTCTTTTCCGCTTCATGCCCGTTACTGCGACACTTGCCATGGTGGCAAGCGCATCAATGGCTGGGGTGCCACTCCTCAACGGGTTCCTTTCCAAGGAAATGTTCTTTGCCGAAGCCATCGAAACCCATGCCAATTCCATTCTTGACACCGCCGCGCCCTATGCTGCCGTGCTGGCCAGCGCATTCGCTGTCGCCTATTCGGTTCGCTTTATTCACGGGGTATTCTTCGGACCACCTGCTGCAGATCTGCCACGCCAGCCGCATGAACCGCCATTCTGGATGCTGTTTCCGATACTGCTGCTCGTCATAGCCTGCCTTCTTATCGGTATTTTACCCGCTTTGACCGTTGGCCCTTTTCTCCACATTGCAGTAAATTCGGTCCTCGGCGCGCAGACGCCCGAATACAGTCTGGCCATCTGGCATGGATTGACGCTTCCCCTTGTCATGAGCGGTGTTGCACTTATAGCGGGCATTATCCTGTACATTCTTCTGCGGAACTATCTGGCTCGGTGCAAAGACGGTCCGCCCATATTCCGTCACATCAGGGGCCAGCGCATTTTTGAACTGGTACTGGTGACGATTTCATGGCGCGGGGCGCGTTATCTGGAAAGCCATCTCGGCACACGACGTTTGCAACCGCAACTCCGTATGCTGGTTGTTGTGGCCTTCGTCGCCGCCTTGGGACCGCTGTACAGCCTCGGCTTTGACCCCGGTCTCTTCACATGGGCAGGAGCCGACCCGATCTTTCTTGCCATGTGGATGATAGGCATAGCCTGTTCGATCGGCGCCGCCTATCAGGCAAAATTCCATCGTCTGGCCGCACTTATTCTTCTTGGCGGTGCAGGTCTGGTTACATCCGCAACCTTCGTCTGGCTTTCCGCGCCGGATCTTGCACTCACTCAACTACTGGTCGAAATTGTAACCATGGTGCTCATTCTGCTTGGCCTGCGCTGGCTGCCAAAGCGCCAGTTGAACGATATGGCTGATTCAGGAAAAACAAGATTCAACTTTTTCCGCTTCACCGATCTGGTTCTAGCCCTCTTCGTGGGTGCCGGAATGACAATGGTTGCCTATGGCGTAATGATGCGCGCCTCGCCCGAAACAATTGCAGATTACTTCCTGGAACGGGCATATAGCGAAGGTGGAGGTAAAAATGTTGTCAACGTCATCCTGGTCGATTTTCGCGCATTTGATACCTTTGGAGAGATCACCGTTCTTGGGGTGGTTGCGTTAACGGTTTTTGCACTGTTGCGCCGCTTTCGTCCTGCCGCTGACAGTGTAGAATCTCCTGAACAGCAAAAGACACAGTTGGCATTCGACGAAGCCCAGCCGGATCGCCAGTCAGGCGATACGGTGAGCGACTACCTCATGATTCCTGCTGTCATCATGCAATGGTTGTTTCCGGTCATTATTGTGTTCTCCGCATATCTCTTCGTTCGTGGTCACGATCTTCCAGGTGGGGGCTTCGCGGCCGGGATCGCCATGGCTGCTGGCTTTTTGCTGCAGTATATGGCGCTGGGTACGCGGCTGGCCGAGGACAGGCTGAAGGTTCTGCCAGTCGTCTGGATTGGCTGCGGCCTGCTTTTTTCAGCGTTTGTTGGCGTTGCCTCTCTGGTACTGGGCTATCCCTTCCTGACGTCGCGCTCGCTCTATGTTGACCTGCCCTTGCTGGGTCAGGTGCCTGCGGCAAGTGCGACGCTGTTTGATCTCGGTGTGTTCTCGCTCGTTGTTGGTGCAACAGTATTGATGCTGATTGCTCTCGCCCATCAGTCCATTCGCAGTCTGCGAGCCGCCCGCGCCGCCACGCCTGCAGCCGGGGAGAAAGCCTGATGGAATTTATCCTCGCAGTTGCTATAGGCGTCCTCGCAGGATCAGGTGTCTGGCTGCTTCTGCGCTCCCGCACCTATCAGGTCATCATCGGGCTTTCCCTGATTGCCTATGCCGTCAATCTTTTCATCTTCAGTATGGGAAGGCTTCGAATGAATGCGCCACCCGTTCTGAAGTCCGGAGCGGGTATCAATCCCCTGGAATACACCGACCCTCTACCGCAGGCGCTTGTCTTGACAGCAATTGTTATAGGTTTCGCAACAACAGCGCTGTTTCTTGTCGTTCTGCTTGTCTCGCGCGGGTTGACGGGAAGTGATCATGTCGATGGCAAGGAACCAAACTAATGCGGTGGACCGATCATCTCATGATCCTTCCGGTAATACTGCCATTGACGACGGGAGCATTCCTGCTGTTGTTTGATGAACGGCGGCATTTTTTCAAGGCAACCGTGGGTGTTCTCTCGACCCTGACGCTGCTGATAATTGCTATTATGCTTCTGAATGCTGCAGCTGCAGCAGCCCCATCTGCCGACGGTGTTTACCTTCTCGGCAACTGGCCGGCACCATTCGGCATTGTTCTTGTCCTTGATCGGCTTTCAGCCTTGATGCTCCTGTTAACGGCAGTGCTGGCGGCATCATCCCTGATTTTTTCGCTTGCCCGGTGGCACAAGGGCGGCCCGCATTTCCATACATTGTTCCAGTTTCTTCTGATGGGCGTTAACGGCGCATTCCTTACCGGGGATATCTTCAACCTTTTTGTATTCTTCGAGGTCATGCTGGCAGCCTCCTACGGCCTGATTTTACATGGTTCAGGGCAACTGCGCGTCAAGGCCGGATTGCACTACATCGTTATCAATCTCGCTGCTGCCTCTCTGTTCCTGATCGGGGTGAGCCTGATTTACGGCGTAACGGGGACATTGAACATGGCTGATCTGGCTGTTCGCGTCCCCTTGGTTCCGGCAAGGGATCGAATGCTTCTGGAAGCTGGTGCTGCGCTGCTTGGCGTGGCTTTTCTGGCCAAGGCAGGCATGTGGCCGCTAAGTTTCTGGCTACCTGCGGCCTATACCGCAGCAGCAGCGCCAGTTGCAGCTGTGTTCGCGATCCTGAGCAAAGTCGGAATTTATGTCATCTTGCGACTGTCGCTGCTGCTGTTTGGCGCCGATGCCGGCGTGTCCTCCGGATTTGGCGCCTCCTGGCTGTTGCTGGGCGGCATGGCTACGCTGGGCTTTGGCGCGATCGGTGTGCTTGCATCCCAGAGCATGGGCCGGCTGGGCGGTTTCACCGTCCTGGCATCCTCGGGCACATTGCTTGCAGCCATCGGCATGGCAGATGTCGCAGTAACGACGGGCGCTTTATATTATATGGTCAGCTCAACGCTGGCGATCAGCGCGTTCTTCCTTTTGACAGAATTGGTGGACCGGGCGCAGGACATCACAGCAAATGTTCTGGCAGTTACGCGGGAAGCATTCGGTGACGAGGAGGAAGCCGTTGATGAAGAAGTTGGTATTGCCGTTCCGTCTACGCTCGTCATTTTGGGTATTTGTTTTGCCGCCTGCGGCCTTCTTCTTGCGGGGCTACCGCCTCTTTCGGGATTCATTGCCAAATTCGCGTTATTAACCGCGCTGTTCAATCCGGGCGGCCTTGGTGCAGGTGCCGCCATTTCAACTATGACCTGGGTATTGGTAACATTGCTTATCCTCTCGGGCTTGTCAGCGCTCATCGCTATGACGCGCGCAGGTATCCGGATATTCTGGGCTCCAATTGAAGGGACAGTTCCGAGGGTCCTTATCTCGGAACTATTGCCAATTGTTCTCCTCCTCATGCTTTGCCTTCAGCTTGCGGTACAGGCTGGCCCGGCGATGGGCTACATGGATGCTACTGCCAGATCGCTGTATGATCCCCAAAACTATATTCGTGCCGTTATGTCCGCGCCAAAAGCACTCACGCCTGAAGGAGCAGATCAATGAGCCGCTGGCTCCCTCACCCATTCCTGACATTGTTCTTGCTCATTGTCTGGATCATGCTCAATGGATTGTCGGTCGCCCATTTTGTGCTTGGAAGTCTCATCGCTTCTGGTGCGTCCCGGGCAATGGCGGTGCTGCAACCGGCAAAACCCCGATTGAGCCGTCTGGATCTGATCGTACGATTGTTCCTCGACGTACTGATTGATATTCTGCGGTCCAACATCGCTTTGACGGGGATTCTGCTCCGCGGCAAAAGAACGGCACGGGTGTCAGGCTTCGTCTCTGTCCCTCTGGAACTGCGCGACCACAATGCTCTGGCGGTACTGGCTTGTATCATTACCAGCACCCCTGGCACTGCCTGGATTGAGTATCAGTCCGCCAATAGCAGTTTACTGATTCACGTCCTCGACCTGATGGACGAACGGCAATTGATAAAGCTTATCAAACAGCGTTACGAGCAGCCTCTGATGGAGATATTTGCATGAGCAGCGCCATCCTTTTCTGGTCCCTCACGGTCGCGCAGGGTTTTCTTGTCCTCGCCATGACCTGCGCGGTGCTTCGTCTTGTCATCGGGCCGCGCGCTCAGGATCGGGTTCTGGGTATCGACACGCTTTACGTCAGTGCCATGCTTCTTCTTCTGACCTTCGGCATTCGTACGGGTACCTCCATATACTTCGAATCTGCCCTTGTCATTGCGCTTCTGGGATTTGTTTCCACGGTGGCTTTGGCCAAATTTCTCATGCGAGGGGAAGTCATTGAATGACCCATGGCGACATCCCTATATGGGCCGCTTTGCTGACGGCGTTTTTCGTTCTTGTGGGATCAGGGCTGACGCTTCTGGGAGCAATCGGCCTCCTGCGGCTGCAGAGCTTCTATGAGCGAATCCATGCACCCACTCTCGGTACGACATGTGGAACTGGAGGCATTCTAATCGCTTCAGTCATCTACTTCACCATCCTCCAGTCAAGACCTGTCGTACACGAGATACTGATTGCCTTGTTTATAACCATAACGACACCGATTACACTTATGCTGCTTGGGCGGGCCGCTCTCTATCGTGACCGGACGGAAGGCAATGAAGGTGTCCCCCCATTTGGCATCAAGGCCGATTTGCCTCGATCCGCACGGGATGGGCCTGAACACTGAGCCTTATATCAAGTATTGTCGCGCTGTTTTGGCCGTTCGTTTTTGTATCCCGACCCCTTCGGGCCTGAACGGACAGCCAACCATTGCTTTGCCGCAATGACGATTCCCAACAGCACCGGGCCTGCAAGCACGACGAGCACCCACACATATTCAATCATGGTTTCTGTACCGTCTGAAGGACTTTCATTATAGATGAACGAAAGTCAGCACCTTATGTTCCGGTCCATGCGTTGCATCCTGCATATGCTTTTTGTCGCCGTCTGCTCACCTTGCATGCGCAGCTCAACAGAGTTTCGGTTACCTGTGATTAGATACTCTCGGGGGATATCAGATTGATGGCCTCCGCCTTGATGGCACGATAGACATGATCAGCAAGCAGGATTGCACCTCGCCGTTGAGTGTGTGGCGGACACAGGGTCCATTGCTGGTTCGAATTTTTGTACAACGTCCATCCAGAAACAACCACCAAGGGCAGAACGATATCAAAACGCGCGGAGCCGTCCGATTGAACTTCAAAATTTTCAATGCAGATTTCATCTGTTGTCAAGAGACCAGACCTTGGAACATTTGTGAAACAACAAGTAATATATGCGATGCCAACTTACTATACTAACAGCCTGAACAATGGAGTTGTATCGATATCACTTTAAATGAACAAGACACGTATATGAGACCAAATGGAGTGTGCGCTTCTATACATTGTTCGGAAGGGTTGGCTTGGCTTTGACTGGTTACGATAATTGGAGGCACTTCGCCCGGGAATGGCAATATACGCGGGGCTTTCCACATCGATTTGACTGACTGGACAAAGCCATTGTGGCAATATTGCCTGTCCAACTAGCGCTGCCACCATTCCGAGCCGGCGTGAAGAATCACTCGAAATACTCGGACTGAAGGCGTATAATGGACATATCCGGTTACAGGAGGGTCATTTCGATGAATGATCTAATCGCTTTTATGTCTCTGACAACTATCGGCCTAATACTCGTCACCAACCTCATAGTGACAGTCTACGAATAAATCGGCAATGCAGTGGCAGCCCTGTCTTGGCGCTGGCTGTTGGCGTCCCGATTTATCTCGGATGCGAACCTGAGTTGCCTTTGGGTATGGCAGATCATTTCACCATTGGCCAAAATTCCCCGGTGATCAATCCACGCGATTGTGCTGGACAGCGGTTACTTCAGACTGTCCATTGGCACCTTGTCCATGTCGGTGAAGCTCATGTTGTCACCTGCCATTGCCCAAATGAAGGAATATCGCCCGGTACCGGCACCTGAATGGATTGACCAGCCCGGAGACAGAACCGCATCATGGTTTTTGAGCACAAGATGCCGGGTTTCGTGAGGCTCTCCCATAAAGTGAAAGACGCGCGTCGCCTCTTCCATCCCGAAATAGAGATAGACCTCCATTCGCCTGTCATGCAGATGTGCCGGCATGGTGTTCCAGACGGAACCAGCCTCAAATATGGTTAGTCCCGCTAATAGCTGGCAGCTTTCACAGACATCCGGGTGTAGATATTGGTTGATCGTCCGCGCATTGGCCTCTTCAGCAGAGCCCATGCGCACCTTTTTTGCCATATCGGGTGTAATGAGGACGGTCGGACAGACCCTGTGTGCCGGAGTGCTTAGAAGATAAAATTCGGCGGGATTATCCTGGTCGTCACTTTGAAAAAACAGTGCCCCCTGCCCCATGCCGACATAAAGTGAATCTTGAAACCCAAGTCGATATTCGACACCGTTGATGACGACCTTCCCACTTCCCCGATGTTCAGAATAGCGGCTTCGCGGCGCTCGAGGAACCGACTGGTCCCCGTTTCCTTGACATGATCGATTATCAGGGTTTCGCTTGTTGGAACAATTCCACCGACGATCATCCGATCAAGATGGCTGTAGGTGAGATTGATGCTGCCTTTGGAAAAAAGTCCTCCTGCGAGAAATCCTTCTCGCAATCCTTGCGTATTGCGCCTTGCGGCATCTTCCGGGCCAACAACCTGGTAAACATTTACAGAAATTGTCACGGCATTTGCCCCTTGATGTTTTAATAGCAAGTCAGGTGAGGACGACGTATTCGGTCAGCTGACTAATCGTGGTGTCTGCCTTCTTCACATCGAAAACCTTGGTCCCATGGCTCATGATCACAAAACGGTCACAGACTTGGTAAGCGTGATAAAGATTATGGGTCACCAGGACACTCGACACGTTCTCTGCCTTCAGCTTCAGCACCTGCGCGAGCAGTGCTTCTGTTTCGCGCACGGACAAAGCCGACGTCGGTTCGTCGAGTAGCAGTACGCGGCGCTTGAAGAACACGGCGCGGGCGATGGCGACCGCTTGCTTCTGACCGCCCGAAAGGTCACCCACCAGTTTGTCGGGTGAATCGATACCGGAAATGTGGACGGCTTTCTCCAGCACCTCCATAGCGATTTCACGCATCTCGGTCTGTTTCAGGAATCCAAACGCATTAACACGCTCTCGCCCCATAAAAATGTTACGCGTGATCGACAAAGAATCCACGAGCGCAGTGTTCTGGTAGATTGTTTCAATACCTGCATCGGCGGAGTCGGAGCGGCAGGTAAACATTGTTTTCTCACCGTCGATGGTCAGGTGACCGGTGGTCGGTTTCTGTATCCCCGAAATGAGGTTGACCGTAGTCGATTTGCCGGCGCCGTTGTCGCCCAGGAGACCAACAACCTCACTGTGGCCGACGTGGAAATTCAAGTCACTTAGCGCGGTCAGAGCGCCGTAACTCTTGGAGATATTATGCAGTTCCAGAAGGTGTGACGAGGACATCATGCAGCCCCCCGGCGTTCGATGAGATGATTGAAGGCGGCAGCGACCACTATGAGGGTGGCGATGAACATGTCGAGATAGAAGCCCGGCGCTCTCAAAAGGAGAAGTACATCGGTGATGGTGTGGATCAGCATGACACCAAGAAAGATGCCAATGATCGAACCGCGACCGCCGCTTAAGGAAAGTCCGCCGATAACACAGGCTGCAATCGCCTGTAGCTCAAGCCCTGCTCCCTGCCCTGGCTGAACGCTGCCGACACGTGCAGTCGCTATGATTCCCGCAACGGCTGCCATGCCGCCAGCTATGGCGAAGGCAACAAGCTTCACACGGTCGGTATTAATGCCGATAGCCGTTGCCGCTGGCCTGTTACCTCCCGTTGCAAAAACGTGGTTGCCGAATTTGTGGCGGTGCAGCAGCAGATAAAAGCCCACCACGAACAGGATAATCCAGATGAAGGCAGCGTTCACGCCCAGGAACGTACCGGCAAAAAGGCTGGTAAAGATTGGCTCTGGGTCAAACCGCACCTGGACGGCACCATTATAAAGCAGCACAGCACCACGCCAGAACAGCAAGCCTCCCAACGTGACGATGAATGACGGCAGGCCGAAACGCAGTGTGATCGTCCCGTTAAGCAAGCCGATCAAAACGCCTGTAAGAATTCCTAGTGGTGCGGCAATAAAAGCGCTCACATCAGCATTGACCAGCGTTGCCATCAAGATTGCAGTGAATGTGTATACGGAACCGATAGACAGATCGAATTCGCCCGCGATCATCAGGATGCCTGCGCCAAGCGCCAGGCAGCCCAGCACCGGTATGGCTTTCATGAGGATCGTCAGGTTCTGGGGCGATAAATAACGAAAGTCGTCGGGATAGGCGAGCGCACCGACGATGCAGGCGATCTGCAGAGTGACGAAAACCAACAGAATGGCGCCCGCCGGCATCGTCATAATCTGTTTGAGCAGCGATTGTTTTCGGATGCGCGATTTCGGCACGGCACTGTCGGTCATGGTGATGGTCACAGTCGTTACTCTGTTGCAGGGATGGCGGAAGACCTTCCGGCGCAAAGCCGAAAGGTCTTTCAGGCGTGGCGCCCTATCGGTAGCTGCCGATCAGCGGCTTGACCGAACTGATGCGCGATTTATCGAGAAAGGCACCTTGACCCGTGTCGACATCTGTCGGCGTCAGACCGTATTTTTTCGCAAGCGCAATCTGGGCAATAGGATAGTAGCCCTGCAAGTAGGGTTGCTGGTCCATCGTTGCGAACATCGCACCAGATTCTACGGCGTTGACGATTTCCACCGCAAGATCGAACCCGCCGAAGGGGATGTTCACACCGGCATCCTTAATTGCGCCTGCCCCGACCGTCGAGGTGACAGAGCCGGTTCCGAACAGCGCCTTGACGCCGGGATTTGCAATCAGAAATTGAGCAATGATGTTCTGCGCTTCAGCTGGATCGAGGCCTGAACGAACTGTCTCGACCTTGATGCCTTTTTCCGTCATCGCCTTCTCGATGCCACCACCCCTCGCCACCGCGAAGCTTGCCTCGGGAATTTCGCGCGGGTTGAATACGACATCACCTTCCTTCAGGCCGAACTGCTCGATCATGCGATTGCCAAGCTCATAACCCGAGGCGAATTCGTCCATTCCCACATAAGCCTGGCGACAATTGCCCTTGGCGCCATCGAGATCGTCATTGTTGAAGCCAATAACAATAATGCCCGCCTTGACGGCAGCACAAATACTGGCATCAAAAGCATCTGAACTGGAAATCGCAACGGCGATGCCGTCAACGCCGCTGACGGTGGCGCTTTCGATCAGGTCGTTCTGACGAACAGGATCATTGTTGGCGTATTGCACATCGAGATCCACGCCGAACTGTGCCGCGGCATCCTGTGCACCTTTCACCACCGGATTAAAGAACTGGACACTCGGATCGAGGTAGATGATCATCGTTGCCTTGACATCCGCCGCTACTGCGGTAGATGTGAAGGCCATAGCTGCGCAAGCTGCGAGCATTGCGGTTTTCATTTTGGTCAATGTCATTTGCGTATCCTCCCTATGGATGTGCAATCGGGTCGAAAGACCCATATCTTGGCTGGCGAGCTCCGACCAAAGATCGCGCCAGTCAAGATGTTCTCCTCCCCCTCAGTTTGATAATCCGTGTTATCCGAACCAAGGATCCGGTCGGCCCAAGGTCACATGAATGCCCTTGAACTGCGAATATTCATCAAAACCGTAACGGCCAAGCTCACGGCCCAGGCCGCTTTTTTTATAGCCGCCAATCGGCAGTTCCGGTGCTCCGTCGATGATGCTGTTAATCCAGCACCTTCCGGCCCGGATGCGCCGGATACTTTGCAGCGCATTCTCCAGATTGGTCGACCACACGCTCGCTGACAGACCATATTCCGAGGCATTTGCCAAAGCGACAGCTTCATCTGCCGTCTTGAATGTCAGCGTCGAAAGGACAGGCCCAAAGATTTCTTCCCGCGCAATCGACATATCGGCCGTGACACCGGAAAAAACCGTAGGTGCATAGTAGAGACCGGAATCTTCACCGACCCGCACCCCCCCGAGCAGCAGTTTCGCGCCTTCGGCTTGCCCTGCTTCGACGTAGGAATGCACTTTGGCGGCATGCGCTTCCGAGATGATGGCACCAATTTTGGATTGCTCGTTCAGCGGATCACCAAAGGTCACCTTGCGAGAAATATCGAGAAGACGCTCCAGAAGTTCATCGCGGACATTTTCCTGCACAAGCAACCTGCTTCCGGAGATGCAGCACTGGCCGGCATTGTGATAAACGCCGTAGGCGATGCCGTCGGCCGCGGCTTCCAGGTCAGCATCGGCAAAAACGATCTGCGGACCTTTGCCGCCAAGTTCGAGGCCAACGCGTTTAACGCTTCGCGCAGCAATTTCACCGAGCTTCGTGCCAACCCGGACTGAACCTGTAAAGGCGATCATATCGGTACCCGGGTCTTCAGCCAGAACCTGACCCGCCGGATCGCCATATCCCGTGACAACGTTGAACACGCCCTCTGGAATACCGGCCTCGCGTGCCAACTCCGCCATTCGGATTGATGTGCCGGAGGTGAATTCGGAGGGTTTAAGCACCACCGTGCAACCGCCGCCAATCGCCCATGGCACCCGTTCAGACGCGATAATGAATGGGAAATTCCAAGGTGTGATAATACCAACGACGCCTACGGGTTCCCGCAGCACGAGACCGAGCCGATTGTCACCGATGTTGTTGTGAGTTTGGCCCTCCAACGCACGCGCCTGGCCAGCCGCATAGGACCAAAGATCAGCACAAAAGGTGATTTCGCCTCTCGCCTGCGCGATTGGCTTGCCAACCTCAAGGCTCTCGATCAGCGCGATTTCTTCTACGTGGGCAAGAATGAGCTCAGCTGTCTTGAACATCAAACGGGAACGCTCGGCACCAGACATCGTCGGCCAAGGTCCCGTGTCGAAAGCGCGCCGAGCCGCGGCGATCGCTGCCCGGACGTCGTCAGCAGAAGCATCGGGCCACGTGCCGACTATAATTCCGGCATGACCCGGACTAACCCGGTCAATGGTTTTTCCGGAAGCTGCATCGACGGACTTGCCATCAACAAGCATCTGGTACCGCGATCTGCTCTGTAATCGCGGATCACTGGAATTCGGGCTTATAAAATTCGGGTATATCGTCATTTATCTACCAGGGCTTTGGCCCCAGCTCCTCCATATCGCCCGGCGTACATTGCGCCGCGCTTGTGTTCCCTTTTAATTGTATGGTACTGTATGGTGGTTATTGATGATTGTCAACGAGACCGCAACGGCGAAAAGCATGAACCTCGAAACCTTGAAGATCGACACTGGTGAAACAACTGCCGCACAGGTGGAACGCGATTTGCGCGAGGCGATCATTTGTCTCGATCTCTCACCGGGCTCACGGCTTTCCGAACAGGAGATTGCCAATCGCATGGGGGTTTCCCGGCAGCCGGTACGAGAAGCGCTGATCGCGCTCGGTAAATCCAAGCTTGTTGAAATCAGACCTAACCGAGGAACGGTTGTTGTCAAGATTTCGGCTCGGCAGATGATGGAAGCTCGTTTTGTGCGAGAGGCGATCGAGGTTGCCGTGGCACGGCGCGCAAGCGAGAGCTTCGACACATGGACCCGCCGAAAGCTTGACGGTATTCTCGACAGGCAGAGAACCGCCATGGAAGCACGGGATCACAACGCCTTCCGAAGGGAAGACGAGCAGTTTCATATGGCTATTGCAGAAGGTGCCGGTTGTGGCTTAGCCTGGAATGCGATTTCCGATATCAAGGCGCATATGGATCGTGTCTGCAACCTGCAGCTGCGCAATCCAGCTTCTATGAGCAATCTGATACTGCAGCATGAAATGATCGTCACCGCCATTGATATGAAAGATGCCGATACCGCAGGGAATGCCATGCAATTGCATCTGAACGGCATCTTGAATGATTTGCCGCAAATCGAGGCAGATAATCCAGGGCTTTTTGACTAGAAATCAAGAGCACGCTCCACGATATCAGCAATTGATCGATTTTCGTGTCGTGCCAGCCGGTGTGCGAGACCGCGAGCGCGGGCACTTCATACAGATAGTTGGGGTTCTGCCATTACAGTCTCCTTTCGTTCGCATACAGCACAGAACAAATAAGCCATCAAAATGGCAATTGATTGCTTGATGGTATCAGCATCGAGCAGACTGAATTAGTTCAGAATATGCCGATAGCGTCTGAATCCGGATCAACCGGAAGGCCGATGGAGCGGGTGGCCGTGGCATGAATATCTGCCAACAAATGCTCTTTCCCCACCTTGCGTCCAACCACATTTCATGCCGCATCAATGACGTGTCCTTATTCCGTGCTGCAATTAAGTGCGGGGACGGAACAGTTCGGCGTTCTTATCCAAGGGGCAGATCGACATTCATCTCGGCATCCGCGAGCATGATCTCGAACGCGGACGCCTCACTTTTAACGAACGCTAATCTTATAAACTTTTCATAAGCCTGACCACCTTGGACCGCTCCCTGCAGCAGTTCAAAGGTCAGCTGGTATTTTCCGGCACCGAGCACCGTCGTCCGCTCATCCATGATCGACCCGATAACCACGCGATCTTGCAGCAAGTAGAACGTGACCAAAATTACCCGCGTTGGCTGACCCGGCAGTTGAGTGTTGTCTTTTTCGGTAAGCACCTCAACAAAAGCCGTGCTTCCGTCTGGCACAGCAAAGGAAACACAGCCTTCACGCCGTGAAAACCCTTGCGTGTATTGACGACCGTTCCAGCCATTAAAAGGGTTCTCCAGATCGGGATCGAACACTGCGATCTGCGCATAGCTTATGGTGAGCGAAAAGCGCTCGGTCGTGTTTATGCTGGCGGATACTCATCCGGCTGCTTGCCGGGCTCACGAGGAAACCTGCCTGTTGCGGCCTGTCGGCGAGCATCAGCACCTGGTCAAAAGTCCGATCCTGTTCCGCTCAAAACGACCAATCCGCTTACCTGCCTGCCATCAACTAAACCCCTGCCTGTCGACAAGCGATTATACAATGATACTTATTTCAGTTCCAGATGACCAGACTTCTCTGGCAAAGCAATGGAAAACTGAAGTCCCGTCGATGCTGGTCACCGACATCGCTTATAAACGCATCCTAAAAATTTCTATTACTGACATTACACCCACAGTATAACTGCAGTGACGACAAAAACACCCCGCTGTGAGCTGCCGGCAATTGAACAATCGGCCGAGATCGCCTCTGGCTCCAATTGCGCAACGCTGCGGCAGTTCGGAAATATGGAAGAATAAATCGTAATGCGCTTATTGCTTGTAGAGGACGATCCGATCCTGGGTTCTTCCCTCAAACGTGCCTTTGAAAGGCACGCCTATGGCGTTGACTGGTATCGGGATGGCGAGGCAGGTCTTGCCGCCCTGGAGACTTTTGTTTTTTCTGTCGTCGTTCTTGATATCAATTTGCCCAAAATAAATGGATTGAAGATTTTGCAAACCGCTCGGCAGGGTGGCAACAAGGTCCCGGTCCTACTTTTGACTGCTCTGGATGGGACACCACATAAAGTGGATGGCCTCGACAGCGGTGCCGACGACTACCTCGTCAAACCATTTGACCTCAATGAACTGCTGGCAAGGGTACGAGCGCTTGTACGAAGAAGTGAAGGACGAAGTGACGGTACTCTCAAGTGTCATGATGTTGAACTGGATCCTGCAGCCTTGGTTGTCTACAAATTGGGTACGCAGATTCCAATGACGGCGCAAGAATTCAAGATGCTGAAGCTTTTAATGGAACGAGCGGGGAAGTATGTGACGAAGAGCGACATCGAATATGCACTCTATGACGCTACACGAATTATCGAGAGCAACACAATTGAAGTCATAATCTATTCCTTGCGCAAAAAGTTAGGCAGTAGTTTCATCCACTCTATGCGCGGTGTGGGGTACATGGTGGAAAAATGAAAAGCTCAACACTTACACGTCAGCTTTTCCTCCGAACCGCGCCCATACTGCTCATTGCCATAGCTGCGATCAGCTTCTTCGCTTTCAAGAGCGCCACAAAGGAGATCAATCATGTCTACGATGCTCAACTGATAAACGACACGAATATTCTGTGGTCATTGTTTCAGAAGAATGTAGATCAGAACGATGACGGCCAGCCCGAAGAGATCAAGGGGATCGATTTGAATATGGCCAGTCAGATCGCTATCAATGACGAGGCAGACGACTATGCCTACGCCCATATGTTCCGCCTATGGAAAGATGGCCATATCCAGCTTTTCTCCAGCACTGCCATTCCCGCCGAGATACCCATACAACCGCCAGGCTTTACGAATGTTCAATATGAGGGCGAGGAGTGGCGTATTTACTCATTACCAGTGTCGCAAACATCAATTGTTGTCGAGGTGGGGGGGAAAACGGCGTTGCGTCAAGCGCTTGTTACAAGGATTATGCTCAACCTTGTATTTCCGCTACTCGTTCTCTTTCCTACGATCACATTGCTAATTTGGATAGGCATCAAGCGAGGGCTGCGTCCGATTTATGGATTGGTCCAGGAAGTACGCAGCCGAACACCTGACGCCATGTCGCCGCTTTTTCTTGGCAATCTGCCACCTGACCTTCATCCTCTCGGTTTATCGATCAATCAGTTGCTGCATACACTTGAACGTTCTTTACAATCAGAGCGTCGGTTTTCTGACCTTGCCGCCCATCAACTCAGGACGCCACAGGCTGGTATAAAACTACTATTGCAAATGCTTGCCTCTGCGGACAGTGAAGAGGATCGCAGGAGTATCGCTCTTGATCTTGTCAGGAGCAATGACCGTGCAATGCGCCTGATTGAACAGTTGCTGCATACCAGCAGAGTCAATCACTATCAGATGGTTCTTTCACCAATCAATCTCTACAATAGCGTTGCTGCGGTTATGGCTGAAATGGGATATCACGCAGCAGCAAAACGACTTGATCTGTCCCTGCAAGGCTCCGAAAATGCCGAGGTTCTTGCGGATGACGTTCTTTTACAATTGATGGTCACCAATCTGATTGATAACGCTGTAAAATATACACCGGTGGAGGGCCGGATCGAAGTCACGATTGCCTCTCATGGTCCAAACTGGCACCTCTCGGTTATTGACAATGGTCCGGGTATCGCCTCTGACCAGCAGGAAACCGTGTTTCAACGATTTCATCGAGGCGATACGCTCGAGACTGAGGGAGCCGGATTGGGATTGGCGATCGTTGCCGATATCGTCAGGCGATTTTCTGCCAGCATTATCCTGAAAGAACCGCGGTCTGGACAAGGTCTTTGGGTGGAAGTGCATCTGCCCCGCGCCTAACTGGCTGAATATTGCGAGCGCCGGTGTACCTCCCTCATACAGGTTGATGTGCACCGTCCTCCAGCGCGGTTATTTTGCTCAGGCAGCAATAATGGCCCCTTTTCATCCGCCTGCCAGCATTTCAGTTTCAGTTCAGTTTCACCTCATCAGGACTTCATCACAATTTGCTAGGTGACTAACAGCAATGAACGGAAGACTTGATGAATGCGAAAGACAGCTGTCGTGGTTGGCAACGGGACGTTGCCTGGTGATCGTTCGCAAACCATCGATGCAGCAGATTTCATAGTACGATTCAACGAGCCTAAATTGTCGGTGGGGTTGAGTGGCACGCGCACGGACCTTCTGATCCTTGCAACCTCGAGCAAACCCATGCAACGACGGTTGAATGATCTTTCCTTTACGCAAAGCCCCACGTTCAAGGCAGCAAGGGAAGTCATGCTTGCCTATCATCCAAGCATTATTCGAAAGTATCATCCCAAACCGAACATTCTATCGCAACTCAAGGGCAGACGATCTGATTGGACAGAAAAAACCATAGAAATCGTAGGAGGTGCCGGAAAAGAAATACGCATCATGCCGCCGCAATTTTATCTTGCCGGTTGTGCTGAACTTGGATTGTCGGAATCAGAAATGCATACCATTTTTCCAAGCACCGGTTATTTCGGTATCCGGTATGTCCTTCAAATGTTTCCACCCGCGGAGTGGGATATAAAACTATGCGGCTTCAGTTGGGAAGGCTGGAAGCGTCACAGCTGGGACGCTGAAAAGCAGTGGGTTGAACGCAATATAGCGACTGGGAAAACCAGTATACTTGAATGACGTACTTCATGCGGTCACGCCGTGTACATTGAGCATGGTCGCAGAGATCAGAAGCCGTCCTGGCAACTACTCCTCTGCACGGCAAATACTGGCAACATGATATCAATGCCGCCTGTAGATGTGTCATTCAAGAAGTACAATCAGCACTTCATCATCAAAACCGCGCGGTGTCCTTTGCTGACCAGAAGACGATTGGCCGATATTTTTTGTCGGGCGGCATCATTTGATCGAAGAACCGGACCATTTTCAAACAGACAAAAAAGGGCGTTTCATTATGGAGAAGGTGGACACTCACGCTGAGCACATTGGCTTTGTGACATACCACTACGATACGTCTGCAAGACCCCGGGGATCGACAGCTCCGCAGCCAAACATCAGCTGCGTCCAATCCACGAAGAACTTCGAGATAAAGGAATTTACTATGGATCGATCGCTTAATGTTTTTATAGGGTGGGACTCGCGTGAGCCAATCGCATATGAAGTTGCCAAAAGCACCTTGCTCAAACACGCATCAATCCCTGCGCGGGTTACGCCAATAAAACTCGCTGATCTCGTTGAGCAGGGTGTTTACACGCGCGAAGTTGATCCGCTGGCCTCGACAGAGTTCACCTATTCACGTTTTTATACACCCTGGCTCGCTGGCTTCAAGGGGTGGGCGCTTTTTTGTGATTGCGATTTCCTGTTCTTTTCCGACGTCGCCGGGCTATGGGACTACAGGGATGATTCAAAAGCTGTGGTCTGTGTAAAACATGACTATACACCCAAGGCAGCCTCGAAAATGGATGGCAAAGTCCAGACAAATTATCCACGGAAGAACTGGTCATCTTTTATGTTGTTTAACTGCAGTCATCCGTCCACCCGCAGGTTGACGCCGGAAGTGATAAACCGCGAAAGTGGCGCCTATCTACATCGCATGCAATGGGCCAACGACAATGAAATAGGCGAGATTCCACTTGAATGGAACTGGCTGGAGGGATGGAATGAAAAGCCTGCCAGCGGATATCCGAGCGCCGTTCATTTTACCAATGGCGGCCCTTGGTTCAAAGATTGGCAGAATGTAGACTATGCTGACGAATGGCGTTCGGCGGCCAGTGAGATCGATGGCGATTGGGAACTGGTCTAGGCGCTCGGGAGCTTTTGGTTATGGTTATAACGCAGAGCCAGAAAAATGATGCTGCAGGTTATTGTCGAGCAAGCCTGGCAAGGAAGGCTGAATATCTCAATCCGGTCAGCCTTCTCTATTTATAGTAAATAGAATGCATCAGATGTGAGTGGTCCGGTTGCCGATTCCAGAGTGATCTGAAAATCTGTAGCGAGATCTCCGTCGAGATCAATCTGGACAAGCGTTGATTCCAGATTCTGGACAAGATTTAGCTGCCCGGCCTCGCCGGTAAAGTCACGATATCCAAGAAATGAGAGGTCCTCAGGCTGTTGAGTGATCCAGTTGTCGGGTCCATAAAATTCGGTGAGATCAATACGGTCGCCTTCGGTAAAGGAAAAATCCCTGATGAGGCTGGCCGTTCCATAATTGAACACAAACACATCCGCTCCCGCACCGCCCTGAAGAAAATCTCCTCCGTCGTGATCGACAAGAACATCGTCACCTGCGCCGCCGGATATGTCGTCGGCCCCCCCACCACCGGTCAGGTGGTTGTCGTCATCACTGCCTGCGATAACGTCATTGTAGCCTGAGCCGATGACATTCTCGATACTGACAAGTGTGTCACCGTTGGCATCGGCGCCATAGACCCGGCCGGTAGCGAGATTGATGTTTACACCAATTCCGAAATGCCCGCCGCCGCCATAAGGCTGACCAATGTATTGTACGGTATCCGAGCCCTCACCGCCGTCAATATAGTCAGCACCCTTATAGCCGGTAAAGGTATTGTCGTTGCCGTCCCCGATGAGGGTATCGTGGAATTGCGTGGCCATGACATTTTCAATGTTGGTGAACGTATCTCCCGGGTCGAGTGCTCCTCCGGAAGCAGTTCCCTCTGCAAGATTGACAATTACAGCGCCAGGAACGCCATCATACGAACGCAGCGATATTGTGTCAGACCCCTCTCCTCCATCGAAATGGTCGGCTCCCGGTTCGTTGGCAAAATAGTCATCACCGGCTCCGCCCATCAGGAGGTCGTCGCCGTCACCACCTTCCAACCGGTCGTCGCCATCACCGCCATAGAGGGCGTCGTTGCCATCAAATCCCAGAAGCAAATTGTTTGCATCATTGCCGATCAACACGTCGGAAAAATCGCTACCCCGTATGTTTTCTATGTTGCGGTAAATATCACCCTCCGCGATCCCGCCGTGACCGAGACCGTTCTGCAAATCGACCCTTACGCCGGTATCGGCAGCACGATAATCAACATAGTCTCCGCCAAGCCCGCCATCCATGAAGTCAGCGCCGGCATCACCGTAGAGGATGTCCTGTTCGTCCCCTCCAAAGAGAGCGTCATCGCCATCTCCACCGTAAAGCCTGTCGCTCATGCTGCTGCCAATGAGCGTGTCGTTACCGGCATCACCGTAAAGCTGGTCACCATCCCTGTCGCCGCCGGTGGTCGAGCTCTTGCCTTCACCGCCACTGATTAAAACGTCATCACCATCACCGCCATGAAGACGATCATTGCCAAACCCGGAGGTAAGGATATCGTCGCCGGCTCCGCCAACCAGCAGATCATCCCAGCCTACGTCGCCCACAGCGGTATTAAGCCAGTCATCACCATCGCCGCCCTCCAGATGATCGCCGCCTCCGCCTCCATTCAAGACATCATCACCGCCATGGCCGAACAAGGTATCGTGCCCACCATACCCGTTGATCCGATCGTCTTCGCCAGTACCATCCAGAACATCGTCCCCTTCTGTTCCATCGATTGTCGCGAGGGAAAGCACGACATCCTCACGCGCGGAAACGGTCACAGTAGAAATTTCTTTCTGGTTTTCTGACGAATTTAAATGATTCCAGCTCGCAGTCATGCCTTATCCTCCAATTGCCAGCAGGTATTTATAGTAAACAATAACAGAATTTGAAAGCAAGCAGGTTTAACCGGTAGTAAATCGAGATTCAACCAATATAGTATGCAGGAGTTATTCTATTCTACGGGTAAATTAATTTTAATATTAAAATAAATATTGATAGAGTTCAGCGCGCCGCTCAGGCACGGTACCATGGACAATACAGGCGTACTGTAAAGTTGACGGGGTTTTCACCGAGCGGTTTTAGTATGCGGGTTATGAAACCAATTGTTCGAGATGCAATAAACCCTTGCCATCAGTAGCGCGACCGAGCGGACACGCATACCTGCTTCCGCGCTCCGCGAGCTTCTCGACAAACCGAAACCCTGGCCATACGGAGAACAGGATGGGGACCTTCCTGCCAATTACCCGCTTCATCGTGGAAGCAGAGCAGACGCTGCAAGCTCTGTTGAAACGACAACGTCAGCAGAAAGGCCTGTCTTTTTCGGAGTGGGTCCAGTCCTCAAGCCAGGCGATATCGTCATTATGGACAACCCCGGCAGCCACAAGTCAATCGCCATCCGCCAGACGATCAAAGCTGCCGGCGCACGGCTCTGGTTTCTGCCACCCTGTTCACCCCGACCTCAATCCGATCGAGCCGGCCTTTTCGAAGATCAGGCATTGGATGCGGCACGCACAGAAGCGGACCATCGAAGACACATGGCGTCATATCGGAGACTGGTCGAAACAATCCAGCCCCATGAATGCGCCAACTATCTCAACAATGCCGGCTATGTTTTTGTCAAAACATGAAACGCTCCGGAATTCGAACTGCTTGACGGCATCTTGTCCATTGGACCAGTCCGCGACGGAGACTGCGACCCGGCAATCAGATGTTCGCTCATATAATCGACGAAGACCCGCAATTTCGGGGACATGTATCGGCTTGATGGCCAAAGGAGCCGGAACGTTCCTTCATGCCTGGTATGATCCTCGAGGACGGCCGTTAGCAGGCCAGTTCTTAGCTGGTCCCTGATGGCAAAATCGGGCAGGCAAGCGATGCCCAGGCCGCGTTCGGCCATATCGATGAGCGGTTCGATAGTGTTGGCCACGGCTCTTCGCGGGAGATCGATCGCATTCTGGCTGGATTTAATTGGCCAGGGCTCCAGTTTTCCGCTTGTCGCATATCGGTGATGCAAGCAGGCATGGTGCCTCAGATCGGCAGGCTGTCGAGGCATACCTGATCGCGCGACATACCGGGGCGAACAGACCAGCATCAGCCGGAATTGCCCTAGCGTGCGCGTCATCAATCGAGAGTCGCGAACCTCTCCGGCCCTGATTACAACATCAAGGCCCTCATCGATCACGTCAACCAGTCGATCCGTGAAGTCGAGATCAAGTTCCACTTCAGGATACGCAAGCATGAAGGCGCTGAGCGCCGGCATCATAAGCATCCCGGCAAGCGGAAGGCTGACACGCAACGTGCCACTTGGCGACTGCCTGGTGATCGCCACCTCGCGTTCAGCCGCCTCGAACTCTCCAAGAATACGCCGACTGCGCTCCAGAAAACAATTGCCTTCCGGGGTCAACGTAACGGAACGGGTGGACCGATGCAGAAGCCGGACACCCAGATGCTCTTCCAGGCGGGTAAGGGCTTTTCCCGCGGCGGAGGAGGAGAGGCCCAGCTGCCTCCCGGCAACTGTGAAACTACGGGCGTCGGCGACGTGCACAAAGATTTTCAGTGTTCCAAACGTGTCCAAGTTCACCTCACAATGCGGAATATAATTCCGATATGTTTAGAACTATAGCCCAATTTTCTAAACTTGGCACTTCGGTATCTTGGGAGTGAGCAGGGCCAGAACAGTCGAAGACCGTCACCTCGGCCTTGCAACACAAACGGCATTCCCTGGAGACAAAACGCTCATGAATTCTGCAAATACGGCAGGCCAAGCCGATACGGGTCAACCGTTACATCAGTCATTCGAGAGGTTGCGGCAGGCTGACCGGCTACCGCTGGCCAACCTTCTCGCGTTGGCTCTCGCGACTTTCATTACCGTCCTGACCGAAGCCTCACCTGCAGGCATTCTGCCTTTGATGAGCCATGACCTCGGCGTTTCCGAAGCGCTGATCGGTCAGTTGGTTACCGTCTATGCAATTGGAACCCTCGCCACCGCCATTCCACTGACGGCGGCAACACAAGGTTGGCGGCGCCGGCCACTGCTGCTGATTGCGATCGGAGGCTTCACAGTGGTCAATACGATTACGGCGTTTTCTACCAGCTATGCCCTGACTATCGGCGCTCGCTTCGTCGCTGGAATCTTCGCTGGCCTTCTTTGGGCGCTGGTTGCGGGCTATGTCGTTCGTATGGTTCCTGATCACTTCAAAGGCCGTTCCATGACCATTGCAATGGTGGGCATTCCGCTGGCGCTCTCGATCGGCATCCCCGCTTTTGCTTTTCTCGCTTCCCTGACAGGCTGGCGAGTTGTCTTCGGCATCATGAGTCTCTTGGCCCTGGTGCTGTTTATATGGGTCGCGATGCGCATGCCCGACTTCCCTGGGCAATCAAACGAACAGCGTCTGTCGCTTGTCAGTGTTTTCAAGATATCCGGCATCCGACCTGTTTTGCTGGTGACCTTCACCTTCGTACTCGCGCATAACACCCCTCTACACCTACATCGCGCCGATCCTCGTGCCCTCAGGGATTAGCGAACGCATCGACCTGATCCTCCTCATCTTCGGCGTCGTTGCATTGGCAAGCATCTGGGCGGTGGGAGTGCTGATTGATCGCTGGCTCCGGGAACTGCTTCTGGCCAGCATATTCTTGTTCCTCGTCGCCGTGCTGATCCTCGGGTTTGGAGGCGCTGACGCAACAGCTGCCATCGTTGCAGTGGTGGCGTGGGGACTTGCGTGGGGGGCGTGGCGACACTTGTCCAGACCGCCGCGGCCAAAGCTGCCGGGGAAGCCGCCGATGTGGCGCAATCCATGATTGTCACTGTGTGGAATGTCGCCATGGCCGGTGGAGGGATACTCGGAGGGCTACTGCTTGAAAATGCCGGAGTCAGTGCCTTTCCATGGACCGTGGTGCCGCTCCTCGCATTCACGGCTGTGATTGCATTTTCAGCCCGACGTCACGGATTTCCCGCGAGCCGACGTCTCTGATCGTAGGTCAGAGCGCTATGCCGGTTGACGTCAGCACGCGCTCTGACTGGGTTAACCAAACGAAATCACGCTGCCGAAGACGCCGTGCAGTAAGCCTTTCTGCGCAGCCCGGATGCTGTCTTCATTAGCGATAGCGGCGGAAAGGCGTGGGCTGCGTTGCGCCCGATTGTCGGATCAAAACGTATTGTGCGTCTGGAGAAAGGCGTCCTGGGGAAACTGCCGCAGGAGTTCTCCATTGGAGTCGGTAACGTTAATGGTCGAGCTGGCGCAGTCGGGAAAATTGATGGTCGTATCTATGCAGTTACATCTTTCGAGACTGATGGAACGCACATTTTGTCGGTCATACGGATGCTCAATCCTGGGAAACTGAGTAGTTGGGCCGGCAATCATGCAGCCGGCACAGCCTATGGCTTTCATTGAATCACGGTTGATCCGCCAACAGGAGGCGAGGACGCTTAAAGCAGACCTTGCAGATCGGATCCTGTCTGTCGCAGGTTGCGGGAATTTCTGCAAAACCTTTAGGAGCAAGGGGCTCGACATCGCCGATTTCCTGGCGAATACTGGCAGTCTGGATGCAGAGAGCGGGGCGCATCATGGTATTTCGATCCGGCAAAATTTCCCAGGAGCCGATCCAGGGTCGGGATCGCGCCTGCCACAGCCGCCAGGGGAAGCCGATTGTCACCGGCCTCGGCGATGTTCTGTCGCCCTGGTATGCCGTTTTTATTGTCTTATCCTTCCTCGTCTGCGGCGCACATTCCGCGTATGGCGCGGACGCTACCCCTGACATGCCCGAAGAGCACGGCCCGGCGAAATCTCCAAACTGGGCTTTGCAGGTCACACCCTATATGTGGGCGGCCAGCCTCGACGGATATATTTCGCCGTTCCGGCGCGGCCCGACGATCGGCGTCGAGAAATCTTTCCCGGACGTCCTGGAAAACCTTAACATAGGCGGCTTCATCAACATCTGGGGACGTTACGACCGCTTCGTCTTCTCGGGCGACATCATGTACGTCGATACGACGGACAGCCATAGTACCGGCTCGCTGCCGGCATTCACGATTCCCGGCAGCGGTGTGATACCGCCGGGCGGCAACATCGATGCGAAGGTCGATACAAAACAGTTCACCGCGACATTGATGGGCGGCTACCGGGTCATCGACAGGCCGCAGTTCACCCTCGATGCCCTTGGCGGCGCGCGCGTCTGGCACGTCTCCAACAATGTGAAGCTTACCGGGAGCCTTGGCGGTATGAGCGGGTCTGTCAGCTATGACGAAAGCTTCGGCTGGGTCGATCCGCTGGTCGGCCTGCGCGCCTTCCTTCCACTGACGGAACAGCTGTCTCTTCAGGGGCAGGCCGATATCGGTGGCTTCGGTGCTGGTTCTGATCTTACATGGTCAGCGATGGCTACCGTCAATTACGTCTTCAGCGATCGCCTTTCCGCCTCCGTAGGCTACAAGGTGCTCGACGTCGATTACAAACACAACGGTCACGTTTATGATACGCGCCTCAGCGGCCCGGTTCTCGGCGTGACCTATCGGTTCTGATCGGCAAAGGTTTCTCGCAGTTTTTTATGGATTGGTGTTCAATATGTCTCGCTTCACACGCATTTTCGCCGCCTTAACTACCGCCGCGGCCCTGCTGACCGCCGAGGGCCAGGCCTGCACACGGGTCGTCTATCAGGGGCCTGAAGGGCGGAACCTCACAGGCCGCAATATGGACTTCAAGGATCCTATGGTGAGCAACTTCTGGGTCTTTCCTCGTGGGATGAAGCGCAATGGAGCCGCCGGTTCGCGGTCGGTGGAATGGACATCGAAGTTCGGCAGCCTGGCCGTCTCCGGCTATGACATCTCGACGGTAGACGGCATGAACGAAGCTGGCCTCAACGCCAGCCTGCTATGGCTCAACGCCACAAAGTTCGCCGAGGATGACGGGATGACGCCTCGCATGTCGCTCTCGATCTGGGCGCAGTTTTACCTCGATCAGTTCGCAACAGTCGCAGAGGCGGTCGAATACGCGCGCAGCCATCCCGTGGAGGTAGTGAGCGGTGAGGTGCCCGGCCGTCCCGGCAGTCTGGCCCCGTTGCATCTGACGCTCTCCGATGCCACCGGCGATAGTGCTGTCCTCGAGTGGATCGGCGGAAAGCTGAGCATCCATCATGGCCGCACGTATCAGGTAGTGACGAACGACCCACCCTATAACGACCAGCTCGCCAACCAAAAATACTGGAGCGCGGTCGATTCCCTCAACTTCCTCCCCGGCAGTGGTCGATCCGAAGACCGTTTCGTGCGCGCCGGCTTTTACATCAACGCGGTGACCCGGAGCGACGATCCCCGGATCGCGGCTGCCGCTGTGTTCAGTGTTATCCGCAACGCTTCGGTACCCTATGGCGTAAGCCTTCCCGAAGCGCCGAACCTTTCCACGACCCGCTGGCGTGTGGTGGCGGATCAGAAGAGCATGGTTTTCTACGGCGAATCGGCAACGTCACCCAACGTTTTCTGGGTGGACTTGAAGAAGCTCGACTTCTCTGAAGGCGTGCATGTCCGCAAACTGGATCTCGGAGTGGACATGAACCGTATCTTTGCCGGGGAGGCATCGAACGAGTTCGTCCCGGCAAAACCTTTTGACTTCATGGCCGCCGAATGAAGGAAAGCAGAGCATGACGGACGGATATGAGGTGCCGGTCCTCGTAGGAACATTTATCGTCGTTACCATTGAATAAGAGATGCCGGATGTCGGATGATTTCTTAATTCACGGCATATCGGTTGCCATTGAAACTAAAGGGGAGTTTCTCTTCCAAAAGTCGGGCGCAAATGTTGGTGGCATAGCGAGGAGTTTTGCTACACCCGATGCTGCTCTTTGCCCAGCCGATTGAAAGCTGTCTTACCGCTTTCAAATCAAATTTCGCTCGTCAACCTGGTGGCTGTTGATTTGGGTGGGGGCCTGTGTTTGCGCCTTATGACATGATTGACTTCGCTTTCAGGCTTCAACCTTCCGACAAGCAGTGACACAAACCAGATTTCAGTTGCAGTAGCTTTGCAAGTGAGGCACGTCTATGCCCGAAATTATGATCTTGTGGGGGAGGATGCGATGAATTTGAGGCAAGTCGAAGTCTTCCGCGTAGTTATGACAAATGGAACCACCGCGAAAGCAGCCGAGGTGTTGCATGTATCACAGCCGGCGGTTAGCAAGATGATCCAAGAGCTTGAGCGCTCGCTTGGCTTTGCGCTGTTCCGCCGCCTTAAGGGTCGATTGCATCCCACACCTGAAGGTCAGCTTTTCTTTCGGGAAGTCGAATTTGCTTTCCTCGGCTTGGCCCATCTGCGCGGCGCGGCGGCGCGCATTCGTGATTTCGGCTCCGGCGAGCTCAAGATTGCCTGCCTTTCTGCGCTATCGACGAATGTGCTTCCACGCGCCTTGAAAATATTCATGGCGCGTAACCCGAATATTGCGGTCACATTTCAAGCCCGCATGTCCTCCACGGTGCGAGACCTCGTAGCGTCAGGACAGTTCGATATCGGAATCGTCGCCGACGAGATCGATCGGACAGGCGTCACAGTGGAGGAGTTCGCCCGATTCAGGGTGGCCGTTGCAGTGCCGGAAGGACACGCCCTTGAGGATTACGAGACAGTTCGCCCTCAAGATCTGGCAGATCACCCCTTCATTGCCCTGGCACCGGAAGACACAACCCGCCGCGAAGCTGAGGTAACCTTTCAAAGCATGGGCGTCAGGATAAGTACGGTGATGGAGACACCGTATTCCACTACGATCTGTGCCATGGTCGCAGCCGGTATCGGGATCGGACTTGTCGATCCACTGACGGCCGAGCCTTATATCGGCCACGGTCTGACGCTCAAACCATTCGAACCGGCATTGCATTTCCGCACGCTTCTGATTACGCCGCCGAACAGGATGGCTTCGCGACATCTCCAGGAATTCATAGGTGACCTGCGCGAGACTATTTGGTCCGGCTTGCCGAATTGGAATTAGGAAACGGTTATCGGTAACTTCAAAGAGAAAGAACCCGCCTGCTGATTGGATCCGTTAGCCGACGGCCGAAAACTGGATAGTTGCCGATGTAATGCAGGAAATTTCGCTTCATGCCCATGATGATGCCGATGCCGCAAGATACTCAAGGAAATTAATCACAAACTACATCCTGTTCAAGGAGCCAATGGCGCTTACAAGATCAGGCCTCCCGGCAGCAGTGCCTTGCGGCTTACTCCGCGCTAGTTTGTGCGAGCTGCAAGCTCCCTGTCTCCAAACCTCCAGTTCTGAAAGTACCCTTTGGAGATGATGTCCGGAATTTTGCAGTGTGGTGACGGCCCCGGGCATCATTGATCTCAAGGACGCTTGCGGTTAACTGCCTCTACTTTCGAACATTTCTCGACAATTAACTGGCATGAGGCCACAAGATCGGGAACCAATCTTCCCTCAGACGGTCACCATTTTTCATGTCATGACCGGGAAATGGCGGGGAAGTTCGCCCTGGGCGCTCAATGTATCTTACGTCATTACCAATGAGCCGCAGCGAAAAAGCTCGACGTCGCATTGTGCTTTCATTGCCACGGGCACCATGCAAAACATAATAATTGAATGCAACGGCATCACCTGGCTCCATTTCCCACTCGCGGATAGGCATTCCTTCAGCGTCAGGGTCGGGAACCGGCATATAAAGATTGTCGTCAGGATAGAAGTTCTCCTCTGAAAGCCATCGCGTAGGCAAGACCGGCTTTTCCCACAAATGTGAGCCAGCCACGCACCTTAGCGATGCCTTGCGGACGGGATCAAGCGGCGACCAGAAGCTTATCGTCTGTTTTCCTTCAACAAAATAGTAAGGGCCATCCTGATGCCATGGCGTGGGTTTTGATGTGCCTGGCTCTTTGACCAGAACATGATCATGGAACAACTGAACGGTATTCGAAGCCATCAGATCTGCTGCGACTTCGGCTGCGGGAGACTGTCGGATAACTTCGTTGAATTCCGGGATGCGCTGCCAATTGCAATAATCGTCAAAAAACCGCCCACCGTCGCCCGCCTTGAGATTTTCGGCGGCGTAAGGTCCAGGTTGGGCCATATTGGCCTCAATTCCACGACGCAGTGTTTCAACATGGTCCTTGAACAGTCCTCTGATGAGAACGACACCATCCGACTGGAAGGTGTCGATGTGAGCTTGGGTGATAATTGAGTTTGGCATGGGATCCTCCCGCTATAGTAGACTTGCACGCTGACGGGAACTGCAGTTAATTTCTAATAATATCTTCAAAAGCAAGTTATAAGAAAATGCTTCATATCACATTGCGCCAGCTAGAGTATGTTGTTGCCGTTGGAAAAGCGGGCAGTTTGTCGACGGCTTCAGTCCGATTAAATGTCTCGCAACCCGCGCTGTCAGTAGCAATCACGCATGTCGAAAATTGCGTAGGAGAACTCCTGTTTTTACGTCGCAAGGGAGTTGCAATTACTCCCACCCCCTTTGGGCGTATGTTCCTTACTGATGCGGAGTCCCTCCTCGCAGATGCCGAACAGCTTGAGCGTCCGGGAACGCTGTCTCAAAAAAGACAGGCGCATGCCACTTTGGGAATCCTGGAAGAATTGGCACCGAGCTGGCTGGCGCCGATACTCGTTGTCCTCAGAACAGCATTTCAGGACACGGACGTCCGGGTACTATCGCTATCGTTTAAAAAACTTACCGAGGCGCTTTTGTCGGGGCAGATCGACATCGGTTTGACTTATGACCTGGGCCTCGACTCAACTTTCAAACGTGACCTGCTCATGTCTGTTGCGCCCTGCATTTGGGTTTCGCCTGAGGATGACCTGGCCGTGCGACCTGCGGTGTCGCTCGCAGAAATCGCTGATCGGCCGCTGATCTTGTCGGATCAGGATCTCTCAATGCAACATATGCTAGGACTGTTTCACAGAATTGGTGTGACACCGGTCGTGAGGCACAGGGCGGCATCGATTGAATTGCTACGCAGTTTGGCAGCGAATGGTGAAGGCACAGGGTTAAGCTATACCAAGCCTACCGGTACCCTGAGCTACGATGGTAAGCCCGTGGCACGAACCCGCATCAGTGATCAGGCCGCCGTCGAGCCGGTCGTGCTTGCCTATATTGGCGCCCAGCCGACACCCCTGCCACAAATACGCATGGCTATCCATGAACTGGCGAAATTCCCTTCACAGCCAGATTCATCCGGAATTGAGACTTATTGAAAGGCGGTCGATGCGCAGACATGACGCGCGCGCAAGCGCAACCGCGCCTGGTCTCTATCAATAACCTACACGAATAGAGTGTCCCAATCTTATTATTGGACGACGTGGACGGCAGCTCCCATAGTACACGAGACGAATAGGGCTCGGTTTTAAAGCCAACCCGACACGTCGCAATCATAAAGATGGGGAACATAAAATGTTCGAAACGTTCATTCGCCTACCGCTTATGGCAGCGCTTGTCATAACAGCTACAACATACGCAGTTTCCGCCCAGGGTTTCGATACTTCCGTGATCAAGGTGGAGGATGCCTTGGCCGCTCGTCTTCCCGAAAAGATCAAGGCCGCTGGTGCGCTGACGATCGGATCGGACACCGCTTACGCACCCTGGGAGTTCCTGAGTGAAAAGGACGGTCAAACGCCTGAAGGCATCGATGTCGATATTGCAAACGCGATCGGCAAGAAGCTTGGCATCAAGATCGAATTCCAGACATCAGCCTTCGAAGCAATCCTGCCGGCTCTTGGTACAAAGTTCGATCTGGGCGTCTCGGCATTTTCAATCACGAAGGAGCGTATGAAGGCTGTCAACTTCGTCAGTTACGCGGATACGGGTGACTTGTGGGCGATCAAATCGGGCAACCCTACAAATTTCGATCCGACGAATCCTTGTGGCCACAAGATCGCGGTCCAATCGGGGACCTACCACGAGAAAGCCGTTCGCAAAGAGAACGAGCGATGCAAATCCGAAGGCAAAGCCGGGATTGAAATCATTCCGTTCGCGACCCAGCCCGAGACCCTGACACGCGTCGCTGTCGGCGGTGTCGATGCTACAGTTTCAGGTGAGGCCGGTATTGGTTATGGGGCCAAGCAATCGAAGGGTGTGTTGGAAACAATAAAAGTAGGTACTGGTCCCTTCAGCGAACATGGACCGAATGGAATAGCCGTTGCCAAGTCGGATATGGCGCTGGCCGAACTCATCGCCGACACGATAAACTCGCTGATCGCGGACGGTACTTATAAGGCGATTCTCGACACCTGGGGCATAGGTTCGACAATGATCGACAAAGCTTCGGTCAACCCGAACGTGAAGTCCTAGCCCATGACTTTGTCTGCGAAGAGCGTAGAGACCGGCATAGCGCCGGTCCTCATTGAAAATTCGCCGGTTGCCCGCAATGTCGTGATCCCCCGCCGCCATCCCGGTCGCTTTCTGGCTGTCGTGATCCTGGGGATCGTTGTCCTGCAGGTGTTGCAAGCAGTCGTTGCGAATCCCAACTTTCATTGGGATATCTATTTAACATATCTGTTTGCACCCCAGGTCATCCGCGGCGTTGGCTGGACTTTGCTTCTGACAGTCGTTGCAATGAGCGTCGCAATCACGGTCGCCGGCCTTCTGGTAATCCTGCGTGACCGCGACAATCCAGTTCTCCGCGGACTTGCCTATGCCTGGGTATGGTTCTTTCGGGGAACGCCTATCTATACGCAGTTGCTCTTTTGGGGCCTCTTTGCAGTTTTGTTTCCAACTCTGAGCCTGACGATACCGTTTGGCCCACAGATTATCACCGTCGAGACGAAGTACATCCTCACGCCAGCCCTTGCCGCTATTTTGGGTCTCGGATTCAACGAGTCCGCCTACCTGACAGAGATTTTCCGGGCCGGGTTCAACTCGATCGACCGTGGACAAGCGGAGGCTGCCCAGGCGCTCGGTATGGGCCAGTCGAAGATCTGGTGGCGGATACTCATGCCCCAGGCAATGCGGGTTATCATCCCGCCGACTGGTAATGAAGCCATTGGAATGCTGAAGATGACGTCTCTGGTTCTTGCCATTCCCTTTACGCTTGACCTGACGTTTGCAACCAATGCGATCTCTAACAGGCTCTATCAGCCAATCCCGCTCCTGATGGTAGCTGGCACCTGGTATCTCGCCATTACGAGTGTGCTGATGGTTGGGCAATATTATCTTGAGCGCTATTTCGGAAAAGGCGTTTCCGTTCATCCAGCGCGGGCGGAGTAGGTCATGGATATGAATGCTAATTCTTCCGAATTCTGCGTCGAAATGCAGAACATTCATAAGTTTTACGGGCTTGTGCATGCGCTTAAAGGCGTAGACTTAAAGGTACGTCGCGGCGAAGTATCCGTTGCGATTGGCCCTTCCGGATCCGGAAAGTCGACTCTACTTCGTTGCATCAATCAATTGGAGAATATTTCTGCCGGGCGCATCTTCCTCAAAGGCGAGCTCCAGGGCTTTACAGAGCGGGCGGGTCGCTTCCATCCCCTGACGCCCGGGCAGATCGCTGCGCAGCGGCGGTTGACGGGTATGGTGTTCCAGCGTTTCAATCTTTTTCCACACATGACTGCGTTGGAAAACGTGATGGAAGGTCCGTCGTACGTCAAGGGTTGGCCAAAGGAGAAAGCCCGCGCCAAGGCGCATGACCTTCTCGACCGCGTCGGACTTGGCGGTTTGGGTAGCCGTTATCCGGGGCAGCTTTCAGGAGGACAGCAGCAACGTGTGGCGATAGCCCGGGCGCTTGCCATGGACCCGGAGGTGATGCTGTTCGATGAACCGACCTCTGCCCTTGATCCGGAACTGGTTGGAGAGGTTCTCGAAGTCATCAAGAACCTGGCGACCAGCGGCATGACGATGGTTGTCGTTACCCACGAGATCGGCTTCGCCCGCGAAGTCGGCAATCATCTGATCTTCATGGACCAGGGGCAGGTTGTTGAAGAAGGGTATCCCCGCGAGATACTCGAGCATCCGAAGAACCCGCGCACCATTGCGTTCCTTTCCAAGGTTTTGTGAGGCGATGCAGGATGGTGATCAGTGTAGGTCGCATAGGCGCAGAAACGGAAGTTAGACTGGCGCCGGTAATCAACCACTCGTTTGAACAGAAATAGATCGCGGACCGTCGATCGGGATTTCCCGACGGCTGTGCAAGTATATTAGAAAGGCCTTTATCATGAATGATCTCACGCAATGCGTTCTGACGCCGCAGGTGCCGACTGAGGGGTTTGTACCACTCGCTGTGGGAGTTCATCGCGCTTCAACGATCGTGTTCAAGGATGCTGCTGCTTATGCGTCTCGCTTGAACCGCGGAATTCAGGGCTATTCTTATGGTCTGTACGGGACTCCCACCACGCGCACACTTGAAGCCAAGCTGAGCGATCTGGAAGGCGGCGCCTGGACTTTTCTCGCGCCCTCCGGTCAGGCTGCCAACGCCATGGCGGTTTTGCCATTTCTGGCATCCGGCGATCACATATTGATAGCTGATACAGCCTATCCTCCAATGCGGGACCTTGCCGAAACCGATTTGCGACGACTGGGTGTCGAAGTCGATTTCTTCGATCCTTTGTCGCCCCAGGATGTCGCGTCGAAAATGCGAGACACAACCCGAGTCGTCTGGTGTGAGAGCCCTGGCTCAACAACAATGGAAATTATCGATCTTCCGAGGATAGCGTCGATTGCTCATAATCGGGGAGCGCTGGTCGGGGTAGACAACACCTGGGCGACTCCTCTCAACTTCAAGCCCTTGGCTCATGGAGCCGACATTGTCACCGAAGCGCTGACCAAATTCGTCTCAGGCCATTCGGACGTGTTGATGGGGTCCATCACAGTCAAGGAGGAGATCCTTATAAAGCCGATCCGTTCTCTCATAGGGCGGATGGGTATCGGAGTTTCGCCGGATGATGCCTCTCTTGTTCTGCGAGGATTTGAGACGCTCGGTGTACGACTGCGTCACTCCGAAAGGGTTGCGCTTACATTCGCCCGAAAGATCGAGAACCATCCGCTGGTTGAAAAAGTTCTGCATCCCGCACTCGAGTCCTTCCCGGGACACGAGATTTGGAAAAGGGATTTTCTCGGATCAAGCGGTGTCTTCAGCATATTGTTTCGGCAGTCGGCGGCTCCCCATGTAGCCGCAGCACTTGATGCGTTCAGGGTTTTCGCCATCGGAGCCTCCTGGGGTGGGACGCGGAGCCTTGCAGCTCCCATGTCGGTTCAAACCTCCCGAAGCGCTACATCCTGGTCCGGGCCAGCCGTTATTTTGCGCCTGAGTATCGGTCTCGAGGACGAAGGAGAGTTATGGGCTGATATCGAACGTCTTCTCGCGAGTATCGAAACACCGGACAAGGCAGCATGAGCCGGGATTATCAACGGCCCAAGCTGCAATCACAGCAGTGAAGTCATTTCTGCAAATCGATAGAACGAGGGACCAAAGTGCCTGATATTGAGAACGTACTCCACAATATCGATGACAATCTGAACATGGCAGTTTCAAAGCTGTTTGAGCTGATCTCAATCCCCTCGATCTCAAACGAGCCATCGCGGGAACCGGATATTGCGCAAGCTGCCAATTGGCTTTTACGAGAGCTGTCTTCTGTTGGGCTGGTTGCTGAAATCATCCAAACAAAGGGTCATCCTGTAGTGCTTGCACAGTCGTTATCCGGCCTCGAGGAAAAGCAAAAGCGTCTGCTTTTTTATGGCCATTACGATGTTCAACCCATCGGCGACCCGGAACAGTGGACGTATGCTCCGTTCAAGCCTGAACTCATTGAAGATGGCGACATCAAACGGTTTTATGGTCGCGGCGCATCTGATAGCAAAAGCCAGCTTTGGACCTTCATTGAGGCCCTGCGCGCCTGGAAAAGTGTCAACGGTGAATTCCCGGCCGAGATCACTGTTGTACTTGAGGGCGAAGAGGAATGTGGTTCGCCAAGTCTGCCGGAATTCATTCAGCAGCATCGAGAGGACCTCGCATGCGATGTTGCCTTTATCTGTGATGCGGAAATGTGGTCGCCCACTCAGCCCGCGATCACAACACAGCTTAAAGGTCTTTTTCACGAAAGGGTAATGATTTCTGCTCCCAATCCCGATCTTCACTCGGGGCATTACGGGGCGGTTGCTGCAAATCCCATTCGGATTTTAAGCGCCATCCTTGCTGGTATTCATGATGATAGAGGACGGGTGAAGATTAAAGGTTTTTACGATGATGTGCGAGATATTCCGGACGCTCTCCGCAAACAATGGCACGAGCTTTCCCGATATTCCGGCTTGTTCGACGGCGTTGAACTAAGCGGTGGAGTGATCGAAGAAGGGTATTCGGCACTCGAGGCGATGTGGGGGCGGCCGACTGTCGATATCAACGGCATCACCGGCGGTAACCAGGGGCCGGGAGAGCGTTCCGTGCTGCCCGGAACGGCAACAGCGCGCCTTTCCTTCAGACTTGTCTCCGGGCAGGAGCCAGAAAAAGTCCGGGCAAGCTTTCGCCGATACGTTGAGTCCCTTATTCCAGACGGCTGTTCTGTTGTGTTTGAAGGCATAAGTGGTAGTTCTCCAGTCGTACTTTCTCAGGACAGTGCTTTCCTTCGTGCGTCGGCACAGGGCCTCGAAGCGGAATGGGGGCAGCCAGCGGTCCTCATAGGCACCGGCGGCGCAATACCGCTTGTGCAGCAGTTCAGTGAAGTGTTGGGCGCTGATTGCATCGTCATCGGTTTCATCCTTTCGACCGATGCTATTCATGCACCCGACGAAAATTACGATATGGAGCGTCTGAGGAAAGGGGCCAGAAGCTGGGTGCGCATTTTCAAGGAGATTCAGCAAATGCAGTAAGTCCGGTTGATGTGTGAACTGCGGCTAAAGAAAAGCACAAGATGCCTTGCCTCGCCTGGGCGGAAAGTTTCACCAATGCTCGGATAACTGCTGGCAACCTTGCTGCACCTCAATGAACGCTTTTGATGGCAACGCGGGGACCATTCGTCCATCGTCCTTGATCAGTGGTGAACGTCCGGTTCCCCGGTCCGCCGGCACTTCATTTATAATTCCGTAAAAACATTACCGACGAAAGGCATGCCCTTGTTTCTTCGACCATCCCCAGAGGCTGGTTCTGTCCGCCTAAAGGTCGGGTTCGTTCTTGCGCATTCGTTTACATTGACTGCGTTTGCCCTCTTCATCGACACGCTTCGACTTGCCAGCGACAAAGGTGACAGCTCAGGCCGGATCGACGCGGACTGGGAGGTGCTGTCGAATACCAGGCATCTAGTCACCGCGAGCTGCGGGATTCAGGTCGCGCCAACGTCGTCGCTCCTTGATCCAAGGAAGTTTGACTACATCGTGGTCATCGGGGGACGATTGACCGGTGGCTCGGGGGTCGACAACGACACCCTGCTATATCTACGCGCGGCTGCATCCAAGGGGATACCCTTGATCGGCGTCTGTACGGGAACATTCATCTTGGCCGAGGCCGGGCTCATATCCAGGCATGAGACCTGCGTTAGTTGGCTGCACTATAATGATTTCCGGGAACGCTTTCCGGATCTGAGGGTTCGGGCCGATAGGATTTTCAATCTCGATGCAACACGTGGATCGTGCGCGGGCGGTAGTAGCACCGCCGATCTGGCTGCTGCATTGGTACGGCGGCATATCGGGGAAGAAGCCGAGCGAAACGCGCTCGAAGTGCTGCAGATTGACAAAGTTCGCAATGCCAATTCAGTGCAATCGCGTCGGCCCTTGTCGATAGACACGGACGATCCGAGGCTTCGCACGGCGCCGATTCTGATGGAACAGAACATTGAGAACGCGATGTCCATCCCTGGAATGGCCGCAACACTGGGGATTTCCCGACGACAGCTTGAGCGACTGTTCCTGAAAAAAGTTAACAGCTCGCCCGCGCTTGTCTATCGACGCGTGCGGCTGGAGCATGCGAAATCTCTCCTGAGGCAAAGCGACACTCCGCTGATCGAGATCGCGATGGCAGTCGGTTTCGAGAATGCTTCTCACTTTGCGAGGGCCTTTCGACGGCTCTACGGTTATTCACCCAGTGTATGGAGGCGCTCGCAGTTTATTTCACAAAGCACCGAGCATCAAACGCCATAGGCTTAATTTGCCTGGAAAAACGCGCAAAGTGATCCAGATTTCTGTTGGATCGCCTTCTGCGATCGACACTTTATCGACCTCTCTTGAAGCTATTTCCCCAACCTGGTTCGCGCATATACACTTGGGCAATTCAAGTTGCGGGGAGCGCGACAGCGGAGAGAACGACTGTTGGACATCTGTCGTAATGTGTTGCCTTGGGTAGCTGCCGAGCAAAGCTGCAGCGCCTGTGTAATCAGTGAACTGGCCTGGAGTCATGAGGAAACTGACCGGCCGATCATTGGCATCGATGATGACATGCAATTGGGGTTCATACATCTTTCGTGCGGCCAATCAGCAGCCTTGTATAAGGGTCGATTCTGGTTTTGGCGGTGCTAAAAGAGCCCCGGCGGTGAAGGACCTTCCGGATTGATGTTCCTGACCGCTGCTTCGGTAGTCATCCATTTGATTTGACAGATCGTTGTGGCTGGAATTTGTAGCCTGACTTATAGAAAATTATCCGACGTGATAGCCGCCGTCGACCGGGAGCGTTACCCCTGTCACGAACTCGGCGGCCGGTGAGGCAAGAAACAGGACGGGGCCAATCAGATCGCCCGTCGTGCCCCAACGCTTCAGTGCAGACCGTTCGGCAATCTTCCCGGCGCTTGCCTCAACTGACCAGAGCGGCTGAGTCATCTGTGTTTTGTGGTAGCCCGGCGCAACGGCATTGACCCGTACACCATCCCGCCCGTATTTATGGGCCAGAGCCCGGGTAAGCCCCACGATACCAGTCTTGCTGGCGGTGTAGGCAGGAACGGAATCATCCGCAAGGTAACTTAGCATGGATGCCAGATTGATGATGCTGCCACCAGTTGCTTTCAGTAGGGGAAACGCCGCCCGGGACAAGCGCATCGCGCTGTTGAGATTAATGTCCATTACTTCAAGAAATGTTTCTTCATTCCATTCAGCGTCGGGCCGCGCAACGCCCTGGCAATTGACAAGCACATCAAGCCTTTCCAGTTTGGCAAAAAAAGTATCGACTTCAGCAGCGTCGCGCACGTCAAGTTGTTCGAAGCGCAGGCGATCCGATACTTTCGGCCAGGCGGCGGTTACGCGGTTCTGAGAACTGCCCGTAGCGATAACAGATGCGCCGGCTGCAGCAAACCCTTCCGCAAGCGCGCTGCCAATTCCACCGGTGCCGCCCGAGACCAAAACCGTTCGTCCGGAGAACAAGCCGGCATTGAAGGTTTCTGTTTCTTTCATTTGAGCACTCCTCGCAGATTCAGATCAGTGTTTTCAGTGCGGCAATGACCATATCTTCGGTGACCAGGATAGGTTCATTATGGATGATTTCACCTTTGCGGCAGGCGCGCCTGGCGACGATCTTCAACTTGTCTTCCGTAGGCTCAACAATTCCGATGTCGGCCAGCCTTGCTGGAAGGCGAACCGAAAGACAAAACTCCCGAACCCTTCGAAACTCGTCCTCCAAGCCGTGCAGTTGCAGACCGGCCAACACCCCGATAGCGACTTTTTCGCCATGCAGATGGTGATGCACGTCATCCAGCTCGCATAGCCCATGATGAATGGCGTGAGCGGCCGCCACACCTCCGGACTCGAAACCGATGCCGGAAAGAAGGATGTTTGCTTCCACGACCCGCTCCAGAGCGGGTCCCGCAGTGTTTGCATCACAATCAGCCAGCGCGGCGACTCCATATTTGAAGATCGTGTCCCGACAGGATCGGGCCACTTCGAAGGCCAAGCTTGCACCTTGTATTTTCATACAGTTGGAAGCGCCGCTTTGACGGCAGGATTCAGCCTCGTAGAAGGTTGCCAGTGCATCGCCGATACCCGCCGCCAGATAGCGGGCGGGTGCCTTGGCGATCAATGCAGTGTCCACCAGCACAAGATCCGGGTTGCGTGGCAGGAATGTATCATAGGCCACGCTACCGTCATCGTTATAGATCACTGCTAACGCGCTGCATGGTGCGTCGGAAGCGGCTATCGTCGGAAAAATTATGATTGGAAGGGCAAGATCGCGGGCCGCCGCTTTGGCCGTATCCAAAGCCTTCCCGCCCCCTGCCCCGATGATCACATCTGCACCAATGTCGCGCGCACGCGCAACAAGCAATGCAATTTCCCGCTCGGAACACTCTCCACCATGACGGATGATTCCAACCGGGACAGCGTTTTCAAAGGCAGCAGCGATATCCTTTTCGATGAGATCAAAAACACCCCGGTCAAGAAGCAGTGCGGCCTTGTTACCGAAGACGGCAGCCTCCTGCCCCAGAAGCCGGATAGCGCCCGCTCCCTGAATATATCTGCCCGGGAAGCGCGCTCCCGTACCTGCATTTACCAACATACGTAGCCACCGTCGGCAAGAACGATCGAGCCGGTCATCAGACTTGAAGCATCACTGGCAAGAAAAAGGATGACTGAAGCAATCTCGTCTGTACGCCCGAGACGGTTCATAGGTGTGCCGCCGGCCCAGTGGCGATACATCTCCGGATCGTCATAAACATATTTGGTCATTTCTGTCTCGATATAGGTCGGGGCCACCGAGTTGACCCGCACCCCCCGCGCACCCCATTCGGCAGCAAGCGATCTGGTAAGATGATGAACCGCAGCTTTGGACGCGTTATAATTGGCCTGTTCCTGTGGGCGATTAACGATAAACCCCGACATTGATCCAACATTGACGATAGTACCCGACCCTCTCTCCAGCATGGCTGTTCCGAAGGAGCGGCAGCACCAGAAAACACCGTTGAGATTGACGTCGACAACTTTAATCCAAATTTCATCGGTCATGGTTTCAGCGGGATGATTGCTGATGGCAATACCCGCATTGTTGACGAGGATATCCACTGACCCGTGGCGTTTGACTATTGCGTCATGTGCAGCCTGAACACCGGCGGAACTGGTAACGTCCAACTGTTCATGGTCCACATTGTAGCCTTTGCCGCACAGGCCTTCAGTTGCTCTCTTCAATGGCTCCAGATTCATGTCAGTGAGAACGACAGTTGCTCCGGCTTCAGCGAGAGCTTCGGCTGTCGCAAGCCCAATGCCTTGGGCAGCGCCAGTGATTACAGCGACCCTACCCGTCAGTTTGAATTTATCGAGATACATGGAAGCGCACCTTTGCGTTTGAATTGATCGGGCTGTCGAACAGTGCAGTGAAAATCATCGCGAGAGCCCGTCCAGATCGTCGTAAAGCGTCTGGCTATGATGATAGAGCTTCTGGAAGAAGTCTTGCATCGGCGCATAAACCTCGACCCATTTCGGATCTGGCATCACCTCTTCGACATAGCTGACATGAGCCTCAACAGCGGCATTGATATCGGCAAAACGACCTGTCGCCGTGGTGGCCATGATACCACATCCGATAATGCCGCATTCAGCTTCGGCAGGGACGAGAACAGGAATATTGTATATGCTGGCCTTGATCTTCATCCACAGCGCAGTCTTCGTCCCGCCACCTGATGCAATAATCCGCTCCAAGGGCGCACCGGAAATCGCGTCCAATACATTAATGTGACGCTTGACGCCGAAGGCCACGCCTTCGAGTATCGCCCGATGCATATGGGCAAGGCCGTGATTGGCGCCGATCCCGAAGAATTGTGCGCGCGCATTGCGGTGATTGCCGAGCCGTTCACCGGCAAGGTAGGGCATGAAGAACAGCCGGTCAGATCCTGGTGGGGCCTCCGCTGCTTTCGCAACTATATCTTCATAGCTGAATTGCTTTTCATGAAATGCACGGCGTGCCCAGCGCATGGCATCGCCGCCGGACTCCAGCAGCATGAATGCCCCCCAATTTCCCTCGACGGTACCGACATTGCACACTGAAGGATTGAGCAGAGGCTGCTTTGCTATAGCGGTAATAATGGCCGAGGTCCCCATGACCTCCGAGCCGATTCCCGGTGTACATACGCCGGAACCCAGCAACGCCACAGGATAGTCCGCCCCTCCAACGAGCACCGGCGTTCCTTGGCGCAACCCGGTCTTTTCCGCAGCTATCGCCGTAACACTACCGACAAACTCAAGAGGATCTCGCAGCGGAGCAAGCTTGTTTCGGTCCAGACCCAGAAGCCCGATCATTTTATCTGACCATTCGCCTGTGCGGGGGTCCATCAAAAAGCTGGCCCCACCATCGGTACGATCCATGGCGATTTCATCGGTCAACCGGAGATTGATGTAGTCCTTTGGCATAAGGACAGCAGCCGTTTTCTCGTAAGCCCGGGGATCATTATCGCGCAGCCACTGCAGCTTGAATCCGGGCCAGGCAGGCGCGGGCGGATTTGCACAGTCAGCGATATAATCCTTGGGCTCATGGGTTCTTTCAAAGTCCGCCACATAGTCGATTGTGCGTTTATCATTCCATAAAGGTGTTGTGTCCCGAACCAGCTCACCGCCGCTTCCGATCAGGACTGTCCCATGCATCTGTCCGCAGGCAGCTATGGCTGAAATTCGCATATGTGCATCCGGAACCTTATTCAGAACCTCGCGGATCGAAGCCACGACGCCATGCCACCAGTCCTCCGGGCGCTGCTCCGACCAGCCAAATTGCGGGACGATTTGCTCGTGCTCTTGCGCAGCAATGACAAGTATCCTGCCCGCACTGTCAACAAGTGCCGCCCGGACGCTCCCGGTTCCGACGTCAATCGCAAGCGTGAGATTATCATCCATGGAACCGTGTCCTTTTGGCCAGGGTCGAACTCAGCTCTGATAACGGCCGTGCCATATGGTGACTACTTGCGAAACCAGTTGGAGGCGTACTGGAGAAGCATCGCACCTATGATGATGCAACCCATAAACACCTGCTGATGATACCCGGGTACGCGAGCCAAGTTCATCATATTGGCAATAATGCCAAGGACAATAACGCCGATGAACGTGTTTATGACACCACCTCGTCCGCCCATCAGGCTCGCACCGCCAATAACCACTGCTGCAATTGCATCAAGTTCCGCACCGACACCGATATTGGCTGAACCAATCCCGGTACGGCTTGTTGAAACTATGCCTGCAGCTGCGGCAAGAATGCCCGAAATAACGTAGACCGCCATCGTGTAGTATCCGACGGGAATGCCCGAAAGTCGCACTGCGTCCAAATTCGAACCGATCGCTTTCACAAGTCGTCCAAAACGGGTGAAAGTCAGCACCAGACCGGCAATTAGAAACACCACACCCATCAGTATTATTGGATAGGGAATGGAGCCGAACGTGCCCGAGCCGAATGCAGTCACTGCTGCGCCACTGTCACCCATCAGGATGGGCTGGCCAGCGGAGATGATCAGTGACAGACCCCGTGCAATGGTCATCATGGCCAGTGTTGTTACGAATGGGGGAAGCTTTAGGTAGGCTATGAGCAGCCCGGATATGAGGCCGCAGGCGGCACCCGCAATCAGCCCACTGCCAAGGGCAACGCCAGTCCCGTACTTCTGAATCAGAATGGCGGAAATAACGCTTCCGAGCGCTGCGATCGATCCCACGGAGAGATCTATTCCGCGTGTGAGAATGACGAAAAGCATGCCCACCGCCATGAGGCTCGTCCCCGAAATCTGCCGCAGTACATTGAGAAGATTCCGTTCGGTCAAAAAGACGTTCGACATGGATGTCGCCACGATCAACAGTGCTATCAAGATAGCAAGCGTGCCATAACGGTGGAGAATGTTGCTGATGTTCAGCGAGCGGCGGTGTGTTTCGGTCAAATCTGTCACTGGCCTACCCAATCAATGGTTCGATACTGCTGGCGCAGCAATACTTGCCATTGCCAGCTTCAATAATTTTTCTTCGGTGTAATCATCCGGCTCGAGTGAACCTGTTATCTCTCCCTCGCGCATCACCAATATACGGTCGCAAAGACCAAAGAGTTCCAGGTGTTCAGATGAAATGACAAGCACCGCGCGGCCATCGGCGGCCAGCGACTTGATAAGCGAATAAATCTCGGTTTTGGCACCGACATCAACACCGCGCGTTGGCTCATCGAATATCAGCATGTCACCATCGGCATGAAACCATTTTGCCAGAACGACCTTCTGCTGATTCCCGCCCGACAGGCTCGACACCGGATCATTGAGGCTACCCGCTTTAATCTTCAGTTGAGAAGCCAGCTTTGCTGCGGCTGCCTTCTCAGCGGTGCGGCGGATAAAACCAAAGCCGTTGACCAAGGGTGCAAGCCTGGACATGGTTGCATTGACGCGAATTGGAAAATCGAGGACCAGTCCCTGTTCCTTGCGGCTCTCCGGTACCAATCCGATACCTGCCTTCACTGCATCTTGAGGGGAATTTATTCGTACTTTCTTGCCTTGGATGAAGATACTGCCTGATTTGGCACGGTCGGCTCCAAATATCATCCTCACGACCTCCGTGCGACCAGCACCGACCAGCCCCCCAAGCCCGACGATCTCCCCTGCCCTTACCGCCAGAGAAACATCTTTTATGCGCCGCCCGTCAGAAAGGTTCTCTACCCGCAATACTTCCTTTCCAGGCTTGCGTTCCACATCTTCACCGAATAAAGCCTTGAGTGAGCGCCCGACCATCATCCGTATGACATCGTCGATTCCTACGGATTTCGCTTCGACCGTTGCGACCGAGGAACCGTCTTTCATGACGGTAATGCGGTCAGCAATCCGGAAGACCTCATCGAGGCGGTGCGAGATGTAAACGATGCCGACGCCACGCTCCCGTAATGTGCGAATAATATCAAGCAGACGCTCGGCATCCTGAACTGATAGAACAGCGGTAGGCTCATCAAAAACAATGACACCGGCATTGTGGGAAAGTGCCTTGGCAATTTCCACCACTTGTTGATGTGCCGGAGGCAAATCACCCACGATCGATCCCGGGGAAATCGAAAAACCCAGGCTTTCGATCAGTTGGCTGGCCCGGCGATTCAGGGCGCGCCATGAAATGACCCGTGGTATTCCCGAAAGAAAGATATTCTCCGCAACGCTAAGATCGGTTGCGAGCGCCATTTCCTGATGAATTATCGCAATACCCTTGCCGAGAGCATCCATGGGACCGCGCAGGGCGACTTCATCTCCGCGGACCTTGATCGTTCCTGACTCGGGTATATGTTCACCACCAAGAACACGCATGAGTGTTGATTTCCCTGCACCGTTTTCGCCAAGCAATGCATGGACTTCACCGGCACGCAAAGCAAAGTCCACGCCCTGAAGTGCGCGAACGCCTCCAAACGATTTGCGAATGCCGGTCAGTTCAATGAGACTATCCATGGCAAATTCTTCTTATCGACAGTCGAATAAGGGGAGCGACTGGCAGTATGTGACGCTGCCAGTCAGATGATATCAATCAGAAAACCGCATCGGCCTTGTAGTACTGGTCGACATTATCTTTCGTGATAGCCATTGGTGTCGTATAAGTGATCTTTGAAACATCCGCCGGCAGCGTACCGTCGATTGCCTTCTTGGCAAGATCGACAGCGGTGGAGGCGACAAGAGCCGGATCATTCAGACCCGTCGCACCGTATTTGCCGTCCTTAATCAGTTTTAATGCTTCCTTTTGACCGTCGGCTGCTGCGAGGAACAAGATGTCGTCCTTGCCTCCAGCCTGCTCGAAGGCTTTCTGCGCGCCCAGAACCATGGAGTCGTTTTCTCCAAGCACAACGTTGATGTCCGGATTAGCAACGAGAAGGTCTTCCATTGCTTTCAGCCCACCTTCATTGCCCCAGGCACCCCAACCCTGACCGACGACTTCAAATCGTGCGCGACCCTCATTGCGTAGCTGACCTTCTGCAAGACCGGCAAGCACACCGAGACGGCGCTCCTGACCGACTTCGTTGCCCTTGTCGCCGGAAATCAGTGCAATCTTCAGGTCCTTGCCTTTTGTTTGGTCCGCGAGCCACTGGCCCACGAGCAAGCCGTTCTGCGTGTTTGAAGATTGAACGAGGGTGATGAACTGTGCCTGCGGGTCAAGTGTTGAATCAATGACAAACACTTTAACCCCGGCCGCAGCTGCTGCATTGACAGCCGGAACAAGACCCTTGCTGTCGCGGGGATTGACGATCAACGCGTTAATGCCTTGCGCGACCATGTCTTCAATATCGGCAACCTGCTTGTTCAGATCATTCTGGGCATCGGCGGAAATGACTTCGCAGCCCAAACTTTCCGCATGCTTTTTGGCGGACACTTCCTGTGCTGCAAAGTAGGGCGCATCCAATGTTTTCATGGAAATACCGAGTTTACAATCGGCAGCTTGCGCCGCTGAAAATGCAGCAACCGACGCAGCAGCCACAAGAGCCAGTCTGAAAGCATTCTGTTTCAGGAATTTCATTTTTTCTCCTCCTCCGTAACGCGTAACCCGCGAGCCAACTCCTCATGGCTATATGTAGCGTAATTACGTAATAATTTAACGTCAACATATTTTTCAATCATTATGCAATGTTTTATGGTGGTTGCGGGTAGTAAAATTTCCCTTGCACGTTTCTTCTGATCTGATTATGTAATTTTACTACCAATTACGGAGACTGATATGTTGAGAGAGCCTGTTTCATCCATAGTTGACCCTGACGCTGGTGGAATGAGTGGACGCACCGGCCGCTATGAAAAGCGTTTAAGCGATCTGGTCGGGCTTTACGAGAACGCAGAGGCCTACGAAGCTCTTCTTGGTTCCGAAGGCGACCTTCTTGTTTATGACGTCGAAGATTTCCGCCCCGGCGAACACACAGGCGACATCAATTACGGGGTTACCCGTATGAGCCCCGGCCGTGTAGGCCGCGAATTCTATCTTACACGTGGGCACATACATGCAAAAGCAGACAGGCCGGAGATATATTTTGGTCAGCGTGGCTACGGGTTGATGCATCTGGAATCGCCTGCGGGCGAGACACGTATTGTCGAGATAAAGCCCCAAACCATCTGTTACGTGCCGCCATTCTGGATTCATCGGTCCGTCAATGTCGGCGACGAGGATCTCGTCATGGTTTTCGCCTATCCCTCCGATAGTGGACAGGATTACGGCATCATCGAAGCATCCAACGGAATGCGTCATCGCATTGTCGCTGATAATTCCGGCGGGTGGGAGCTGGTCGACAATACGGCCTACAAACCACGCACTGACCAGCAGGTTGCCGCACTGATGAAACAGTATGCTTGACGAAACGCAGACACAACAGGACCGATGCATGGAAAATCCAATCGAGCTGATCGCGCGCCTCGGTGTCATCCCAGTTATCGCAATTGAGCGAGCCTCCGATGCAATTGCCCTCGCAGATGCACTACTTGAGGGCGGCCTGCCCGTGGCCGAGATCACATTCCGGACAGAAGCAGCAGCTGAGGTGCTTGCCGCAATACGTGATGCCCGCCCTGAACTTTGCATAGGCGCCGGCACTATTCTAGATACTCAAAGCCTCAAGCGTGCAGTCGACAGCGGTGCCCGCTTTGCTCTTGCTCCGGGTTTTGATCCCGCAATAGTCGATGCGTCGAACGCGCAAAGCCTGCCTTTCTATCCGGGCATCATGACACCTACTGACCTTACGATCGCAACGGCACGCGGCGTCCGGTTGGCGAAATTCTTCCCTGCAGGGATAGCCGGTGGACCAAAAGCCCTTTCAGGAATAGCTGCTCCCTTTGCGCATCTCGGCATCCGCTTCATCCCCACGGGCGGTGTGACAGAAGCGACAATCGGCGAGTGGCTTTCCATACGTCAAGTTGTCGCTGTCGGCGGAACATGGATCGCAAAGACCGAAGACATTCGTGACGGCCGGTTCAAGGACATAGCGAAAAATGCCGCTGCTGCTATCAAGATTGCGCAACAGGCATTGGAGAGCCGTCAGTGACCGGATACTCCCCAGCAAAAAGCCCGACGCTTTACTTCATCGGCGTTAGCACGGGCAAAAGTTCGATCATGAAGGTCTTTCCGGCATGGGCAAAAGAATTGAGCCTGGGCGATGCCATCATCAAGGGAATTGACTTCAAACTCCACGACGATCCGACGGAATATCGCGATGCGGTCGAATTCATCAAAAACGATCCGTTCTCCCTGGGTGCGCTCGTAACAACGCATAAGATCGATCTTTTCCATGCCTGTAATGACATATTCGATGTCATTGATCCCCATGCCCTTCTTATGGATGAGACGAGTTGTATATCCAAACGTGACGGCAAACTGGTCTGCCATGCAAAAGACCCTATTTCATCCGGCCTTGCCATCGACGGGTTCATTGAGAAAGGCTATTTCGCTCGCACCGGTGCTGATCTTTTTTCGATGGGTGCGGGAGGGTCTACAATTGCGATTACATGGCATCTCATGCGCCGCTCCCGCGGCCTGGATGTTCCGGGGCGTATTGTTGTTTCCAACCGCAGTCAGCACCGGCTTGACGAGATTCGTCGAATTCATTCCCAGATCGCAAGTGATGTGCCGGTCGAATATGTTTTGGCTCCAAAGGCTGAGGATAATGATGCTGTTCTACAAAGGTTGAAGCCTGGCTCACTGATCATCAATGCCACAGGTCTCGGTAAAGATGCGCCCGGTTCGCCCCTGTCCGACGCCTGCAGTTTTCCAAATCGTTCCATAGTGTGGGACCTCAATTATCGTGGCGAATTGGTCTTTCTCGATCAGGCGCGCCGCCAACAAAATTTGGCAAACCTCCAAATCGAGGACGGTTGGACCTATTTCCTTCATGGTTGGACACAGGTAATTGCCGAGGTATTTGACGTAATGATACCGACTTCGGGACCTGCCTTTGAACGAATCTCGAAAATTGCACTCAATGCGGCAGGACGATGATATGCCTCAACGCATTCTGGTTACGCCACGTTCTCTGACCTCAGAACCTCACCCTGATATTGAGCGGTTGAAGGAACAGGGTTTCGATATCGTCTACTCAACACCGGGAGCCATTCCCACCGAAGCCGAACTGCTCGAACTTGTACCGGGATGCGTTGGCTGGCTAGCCGGAGTTGAGCCGGTGACGGCCAGAATCATCGATGCAGCAAGCGACCTGAAAGTCATCAGCCGTAATGGCGTCGGTGTGGATAATCTGCCGCTGGATATGTTGAACCAGCGCGGTGTCAGGATCATGGTTGCCGAAGGTGCGAACTCGTTTGGCGTTGCGGAGCTGACCATCGGGCTTCTCTTCAGCGCTCTCCGCTCCATTCCATTTGCTGATGCCGGCATCAAGTCCGGCGGCTGGCCTCGTGTGCGCGGTATTGAAATCAGAGGCCGTACAACAGGCATTATCGGGTGTGGCGCTATTGGCCGCGAAGTTGCCCGCATGGTGATAGCGCTCGGCGCTTCTGTTATCGCTTTCGATCCTCTTCGACCAAATCTGGACTTTCCCTCCTCAGCATTTTCCTATGCGGATGTTGACGATGTCATCTCGAACGCAGATGTCGTTTCACTTCACTGTCCCCTGCCGGCCGACGGATCAACGCTACTTCACCGGCGACGGTTATTCGCCGCTAAAAACGGCATGGTACTCATCAATACAGCACGGGCAGGACTGGTCGATGAAGATGCGCTGATCGATGCACTCGATGCGGGCAGGATCGGCTACTATGCTACGGACGTTTTCGAACCCGAACCGCCCGTCTCCCTGGGACTTGCCTCGCATCAGCATGTTATTGCGACGAGCCATATTGGAGGTTTCACAGCAGAAAGTGTGGATAGGGCCACACGCCTGGCAGCTGACAATCTTGTCGCAGCACTGCGACCGTGAGGCAAAATGAGCGGACGCCTCGTAGAATTGGAGCTTGACTGTCCCCTCGCCAAAATACTGCGCAGCCCGCCCACATCGGGCATCCGTATCTATTGGCTCGGTCAGGCTGGCTTTATCATTGAAGCCCTCGGAAAGCGAATTATAATCGACCCTTATCTTTCCGACTCTCTTGCGGAAAAGTACCGGGGTACCGAACGTCCCCATACCCGTTTGATGCCGCCGCCAGTTACCGTTGACGAAACAGGCGTTATTGATCTTGTACTGTGCACGCATGCTCACACGGATCATATGGACCCCGACACACTCAAGCCACTGCTGCAGCAAAATCCCCGGACAAACCTCATTGTGCCACGCGCGGCACGCTCACAGGCTGTAGACCGGTCCGGTGTTGCAGAAGATCGCATGATCCTTTTGAGCGGCGGCGAAATATTCAGCTTCAGGCAGGGGATTACCGTTACGGCCACCCGCGCTGCTCATGAAACTCTGGAAACAGACCCTGAAGGAAATAATCGATTTCTGGGCTACGTGTTCGACTTTGATGGCGTAAAGATCTGGCATTCCGGCGACTGCGTTCCTTTTCCCGGCCTGGAAAACGAAATCTACGCTCTCCATCCCGATGTAGCGTTGCTTCCGGTGAATGGCCGTCGGACAGACCTTTCGCAAAATGGCGTGCCTGGAAACTTCAGCTTGAAGGAGGCCATTTCGCTTGCCCGGTCAATTGGATGCCCGCATATGGTCGCGCATCACTACGGACTTTTTGCCTTCAATACCGAGCGGCCGGAAGTTATCGACGCTGCGGCGCAGTCGACGAAATCTCCAGTCATCCACCGCGCCCGCCAGGGAATTGCGTTCACCTGGACGAGGATTTAGCATAGAGCGAATAACCTCTTGATCCGCGATGGTGAGGGAGAGGCAAGAGAGGCCACAAAATGGATACGGATGCGGGCGCAGAAATACGGGGCAATAGCGGCCGCAATATAATCGAGATAATCCGCAACATGCGTTCGGACTTACGCAAATCCGACCGCAAGGTTGCCGATATCGTTCTCAGCGATCCGCAGCGGATGTTGAATGCCACGGTGGGCGAGACAGCAACTCTTGCACAGGTCAGCCAGCCGACTGTCTTGAGGTTCACCACCGCCATAGGGTGCAATGGCTTTCAGGATTTCAAAATTCGCCTCGCACAAAGTCTGGCCTTCGGAACACCGGCTACGCATTCCGTGCTGCTCGATACTGACAAGCCGGAAATCGTGGCAGGAAAAATCTTTGATTACACCATGACAAGTTTGGATTGGGCACGTTCTCGTCTTGATAATGCAGCCCTGCATAAAGCAATCGATATTTTATCCGAAGCAAAATCCATTGAATTCTTCGGCTTTGGTGCGTCGGGGATTGTCGCGCGCGATGCGCAACAAAAGTTTCCGCTTTTTGGTGTACCTTGCGGGGCGCAGCTCGATTCCCATCAGCAGGTCATGGTTGCCGCCATGATGAAGCCTGGTGACGTCGCTTTTCTCATATCCAACACTGGAACGACCCGTTCAATCATCGAGATTGCGCGAATTGCGCGAGATAACGGGGCAGCCGTAGTTTGTCTGACCGGTTCGGATTCACCGCTTACCAACTACAGCGATGTATCTCTCATCATAGAAACGTTGGAGAATACCAATATGTATACACCAACGATTTCCCGTATCGCTGCCTTGGTCATCATCGATATTCTTTCGACAAGCGTTGCGATGCGCCGGCCCGCTGATGAACAGGCCCGCATACATCAGATGAAGCGGCAGCTCAGCGACATGCGCAAGATGCAACCAATCTGATATACAAGAACGTATCAGTCTATCTGGAAAACCAACGGGCATAGCCAGTTCCTGGCTGTCCAGAAAGGTCGTAGAGATCTTCCTTTGAAAAGGCAGATACTATTGGATTCTCTGAGAATTTCATCCTCAGCTTGAACCTTCTGTAATTTGGTAACGGGAACAAAGCATCCCCTAAAAGGCGATCGCATGGCAATTGTTTAAGTTGTCAAACGCCAGTTAAGAGAATTTCGACGTTCCCTGGTTGGCGTCCCGTTCCTTAAGTTCTCACCGCACTCAATGATATTGCTGCGCAGATCAATACTGCCAAGCCTTCCTGAAAGCATTGGCTTCTTCCTTAAGCCAATCACAGAAAAGCATAGATTTGCGATGCCTGCGGTTTCTTCGCAACGCCACATACTCCTGACCGCTTTCAATGAACCTGAATGGCGCAACCAGTCTGCCTGACCTGATATCATCCGATACAAATGGCCAAGGCGCGATGCACACACCAAGTCCGGAACTTGCTGCTTCCAGCATGAAGTAGAAATGTTCGTACTCGGCCCCAACTTTATCGTCGATGAGGGTGCCCGAGCGTTCGCACCAATCCTTCCACGCATGGCGGCGTGTGCGGGAATGCAGTCGGGCAACTTTGGAAAGATCATGCCCCGCCACATCGGCAAGCGCTGGTGTGAGAACCGGTCCCATGGTTTCCTTGAACAAGGGCACAACCTCGGCCCCATCCGCCCACGGGTCTGACCCCACGCGTATTGCAACATCGAAACCGTTCCGGGAAAAATCGACAGGCTTGCTTGATGCCGTCAAACGCACCTCAATGTCAGGTTGATTAGCTCGAAACCTGTACAGCCGGGGAATGAGCCACCGCATCGTGAACGTTCCGGGGCAAGAAACATCGAGCGGTCCCTCTTCGGTATCGGCGACTGTTCGCACGGCCATGTCCAACTGATCGAATGCCGGAATGAGACTGGACAATAATCTCGTTCCTGCTTCCGTAAGGCATTGCGCATTCTTTGGACCTTCGAACAAGGTGACGCCCAGAGTATTTTCAAGATGCTGCACCTGCCGACTGATGGCGCCATGGGTGACATTCAGTTCTTGAGCAGCCAGCGTCATGCGACCGTGTCGTCCCGCAGCTTCAAACGCACGAAGGGCATTCAGGGATATCGGACGGCGAGTCATGTGAGTTTTCCGTACAATGTTTGTGTAATGAAATCGCTTTTCTACATCAGCACGTACATCTACAACGTTGATAAATCCAGTAATTACTGGCTGAAACCCATAACTTTCCCGCTCTCTAACCGACTCTAACAAAAACTTCTTGTGATCTGGCGTATCAATGCCCGATTGAGAAGCCGCGGAGCCATTCCTATGACAAGACGAAAACCTGACGGAAGTGCCGGTGATGCAAATTATGGAGTGATTGGAGCCGGATATACCAGATATCGGCAGCCTGAACCATTCATTGCCCGGTTTATACGGTCGGAACTGGGTGCGGCAAAAACCGTTCTGAACGTGGGCGCAGGTGCGGGTTCGTATGAACCTGTCGATCTCAACGTCACAGCCATTGAGCCATCTGCGTCGATGCGGTCTCAACGTCCCCCAACCCTGTCCAGCGCCATTGATGCAGTTGCCGAGAACCTGCCGTTCGGGGCCGCTTCCTTTGATGCAAGCATGGCAAGTTTTACGGTTCACCAATGGCAGGACCTCGAAAAGGGCCTTGGCGAAATGCGACGCGTGACACGCGGGCCAGTGCTGGTCTTGTCGTGTGACCCTGCCGAACTTGAACAGTTCTGGTTAAATGCCTACGCACCTGAGGCCATCGCGGTGGAGGCGCGTCGCTATCCATCCATGCAGAGGATCATAAATGGTTTGGGTGGTAAGGGGGACATCCTTCCGATCCCTATACCGCTCAACTGCGTTGATGGCTTCGGTGAAGCATATTACGGGCGTCCGGAACGGCTGCTTGAGCCCGGTGCGCGGCTTGCAAACTCAGCCTGGAGTTTCCTTGAGGAGTCAATGTCGCGACGCTTTGTCGATCATTTGCAGCATGATCTTGATACCGGCGGCTGGGATACGCGCTATGGGCACTTACGTACGCAACCCTATTTCCAAGGGTCTCTCAGACTGATTATCGGCCGTTGACTGACAAAGCAACATGCCAATTCCAACTCCATTCTTGCAGCGAAAGAACCGTCATGTCCACTCTGAAAGACAAGCTGCGTGCGCTGAGTTCTCTTTCCAGCCCATTTGCATTCGATCCTTCAAGCACACCCCTCGATCCGCAAACGTTGTTCCTTGATTGGTTGCAGCTTGCGATTGATACCGGCATTCGCGAACCGCATGCGATGATCCTATCGACTGTGGATGCCAATAATGAGCCCGACGCCCGCGTGCTTATCCTCAAAAATCTTGATGATAATGGCTGGCATTTTTCTACTGGCAGAAACAGTCCCAAGGGCCAGCAGATCGAAAATAGCCCATCCGTGGCCCTGACATTCTACTGGCAGAAGCTTGGCCGTCAGGTTCGCATCAGGGGAACTGGTACCGACATGGGATTTGAACAGCGAAATGACGATTTCCTCGACAAGCCGATCGGTTCACGTATCCAGGCGCTTCTCGGAAAGCAGAGCAAGATCGTTGCCAGTCACAAGCCGGATGAGCTGGCAACGGCACGGATGGCAGCGTTTCTTGCACAGCATCCGGCACATGTTGATCCAAACTGGACTGTTTATGCGGTCAAGCCACGAGAAGTTGAATTCTGGCAGGCACACCAACAAAGGCAACATGTTCGTCTGCGTTACCGCCTTGGAGAAAGCTGCTGGATTAAAGAACTCCTCGGAGCCTGAACGATCGTCAACAACTGGACTTGTATCTTCGATCGTTATATTTGGTAAAATATAACGATCTTGAAAAGGCGCGAGTCGGGAATGCTGATCAGACATCTTTCATTCTTCGTGACCTTGGCCCAGGAGCGTCACTTCGCCAAAGCTGCTGCGATCTGCAATGTAGCCCAACCCACCCTCTCCGCTGCCATTCGCAAACTGGAAGAAGATCTGAAAACCACTCTCATTGTGCGTGGCCATCGCTATATGGGATTAACGCCTGAGGGTGAAAAAGCTCTGATCTGGGGGCGCCAGATACTGACTGACTATGATAGTTTACACAAAGACCTTAACGGCGCTCATGAAGGTCTTGCAGGCGTATTGCGGCTCGGCGTCATACCTGCGGCCATGCCCTCTGTTTCATTTTTGACAGAACGCTTCAGCGAACATCATCCAGACGCGACCGTTGAAATCAAATCCATGACATCCCGTGCTATCCAGCGGGGTCTCGATGAATTCGAGATTGATGGTGGCCTGACCTATCTGGACAATGAACCGCTGCGAAACGTCCGACGGCTTCCGCTCTATCGGGAGCATTATGTTTTTGTCTGCCGCCCGGATCACCCTTTTGCAAATCGCAGCTCGGTGGAGTGGTCGGAAGCTGTCGAGCAACCGCTTTGTCTGTTGAGTGACGACATGCAGAACCGCCGCATTCTTAACGGCATTGCCGCATCGGCAGGGCTGACAATCCGGCCTTCAATTGTCAGCAATTCATTTCTTGGCGTATGTTCGCATCTGCGCAATGGCAAATGGTGCGGTATTGTTCCGCATACATTTTTCTATGTGTTCGGCCATACGCACGAGCTTGTCTCGATCGAACTTGTTAATCCGGCACACAGCCAGTCCATAGGATTGGTTCTCTCGGCACGCGAACCGCAATCTCCAATGGCCAACGCCCTTGTGCGAGCGGTGCGAAATGCGGATTTTGAGAAAAGCTTTTTTGATGCCGATCAGGCTGCTTGATCGAAACCGTCTATCAATTGTTTCAAACCATTCATTTGAACGCTGCAGATCCTCATGCAAATCTTCCAACGTTCCGCGTACCATGCTTCGCATAATGAGGTGGGTACCGGGAGGAGGAAACGCAGGGAACTGAGCGGGGCCGGAATATCCGGCAATCCTTGCTTCAATTCACCCCGGTGAATATCATTGACTGTGCATAACGCGTAGTCAGGTGCGTTTCCTGTTGTCCAACATCAGAAGGAAACGTTCATGGCCAAAGTAGTTTGCGTTCTTTATGACGATCCGATTGACGGATACCCTCAATCATATGCGCGGGACGATCTTCCCGAAATAAAGACCTACCCCGGCGGGCAAACTCTGCCAACGCCCAAGGCAGTCGATTTCCAGGCTGGCACCTTGCTGGGCAGCGTTTCCGGCGAACTGGGATTGCGGAGTTATCTGGAGTCACTTGGGCACACTCTGGTTGTCACATCGGACAAGGATGGACCTGACTCCGTATTCGAAAAAGAACTCCACGATGCGGAAATCGTTATCTCACAGCCCTTTTGGCCTGCGTATCTCACTGCCGAACGCATTGCACGTGCGCCTAATCTGAAACTTGCACTGACGGCTGGTATTGGGTCCGATCATGTTGACCTGCAGGCTGCGATTGAACGTGGCATTACAGTTGCGGAAGTGACTTATTGCAACTCGATCAGTGTTTCCGAGCACGTCGTCATGATGATACTTGGGCTCGTCCGAAACTACATTCCGTCCTACCAATGGGTGGTCAAAGGCGGCTGGAATATCGCCGATTGTGTGACCCGCTCCTATGATGTCGAAGGCATGCATGTGGGCACCGTAGCCGCGGGCCGCATCGGTCTCGCGGTTCTTCGCCGTCTGAAGCCGTTTGATGTGCACCTGCATTATTTTGATCGCCACCGTTTGTCGGAAGAGGTTGAAAAGGAACTTAACCTTACCTGGCACGCCACCGTTGAAGACATGGTCAAGGTCTGCGATGTCGTGACCATCAATTGCCCTCTGCATCCGGAAACTGAAAATCTTTTCGACGAAAAGATGCTGTCGAAGATGAAACGCGGCGCATATCTGGTGAATACGGCACGTGGCAAAATCTGCGATCGCGACGCTATTGTACGCGCGCTCGAAAGCGGGCAACTGGCGGGATATGCCGGCGACGTCTGGTTTCCGCAGCCAGCGCCTCGGGATCACCCGTGGCGGACAATGCCCCATCACGGTATGACGCCGCACATCTCCGGAACCTCACTTTCTGCCCAGACGCGATATGCAGCCGGCACACGCGAAATTCTGGAATGCTGGTTCGAAAAGCGGCCGATCCGGGATGATTACTTGATTGTTGATGGCGGAAAACTCGCTGGCGTCGGCGCTCGCTCCTATAGTGCCGGTAACGCCACTGGCGGGTCCGAAGAGGCTGCCCGTTTCAAGATCGCTTGACAGGGTTCCTAGCCGCCTGCCGGAAGAAGGCAGGCGGCTTTCCTATCGGCTCAACCGGGAGATTGAATGTGTCATCGCAGGAAAAGGTGCCGGGAACGCGCTCATCAACAATGGCTTCGAAACTTCGACTGAAGCTTGTCGTCTCCTGCGTGTCGGGGCTCGGAGGATTGCTGGCTGTCTATCTTCTGGCAACAATCGCTGCAATCTGGAACACACCGCTGCTGATTGCACCTTTTGGAGCCAGTTGTGTTCTTATATTCGCAATTCCGCAAAGTCCTCTTGCGCAACCGCATAACGTCATTGGCGGACATTTGCTGTCTTCCGCAACAGGACTCATCGCCCTTGCAACTCTGGGCACTTCACCCATTGCCTGCGGACTGGCCGTCGGTTTTGCGATTGCTGCCATGCAGTTTACCGACACTCTTCATCCGCCAGCGGGAGCCGATCCCATCGTCGTTATTTTGGCAGGTGCCAGTTGGCATTTCCTGTTGACACCCGTGCTGGCAGGAACAGCTACCATTATTGTGGTTGCCACGTTATACCACAAGTTACTGTCAAAACGGCCTTATCCGCACAATCCCTGACTGCCAAACGATATATTCTTAAAAATATACCGTATCCGTTGTAACTTAATCCGGTCAGCCAACGTATCTCAGACAGCAGATGGATGAACTCCATCGGGACTGACATCAAAAGGCAGACAGTATGATCCTCTTTCTTGTTTCCTATATTGGCGGTGCGCTGACGATTGTCAGCCCGTGTATTCTTCCGTTGCTTCCCTTTGTTTTCGCAAGGACAGACCAACCATTCGCCAAGAGCGGGTTCCCGCTTCTGCTCGGCATGGCCATTACGTTTGCTGGCGTGGCCAGCCTGGCTGCCATTGGAGGTGGATGGGCGGTACAGGCAAATCAATTTGGCAGGATAGCTGCAATTATACTTGTTGCGTTCTTCGGAACAACACTTCTGTTCCCAAGTCTTGCAGATAGGCTTACCCGCCCCCTGGTGTCGCTCGGTGCAAGACTTTCCCGGTCTGCATCCAATGGAACATCCAGCACCACCGTCGCATCGTCATTTCTGCTGGGTATTGCTACGGGCCTGTTATGGGCACCTTGCGCGGGACCTGTACTCGGCCTGCTTTTAACCGGCGCTGCTCTTAACGGCGCGAGTGTTCAAACATCTTTTCTTCTCCTCGCCTATGCCGCAGGCGCTGCTACTTCACTCGCATTGGCCTTGCTGATCGGTGGCAAAGTGTTCGTGGTCATGAAACGTTCACTCGGTGCCGGAGAATGGATCAGGCGCGGTTTGGGAGCCGCAGTTCTGGCCGGTGTTGCAGTGATCGCTCTTGGTCTCGATACAGGATACCTGACGCAGATATCTCTCGCCAGTACATCACGCCTCGAACAGACCATTGTTGATACGGTACGCCCGAAATCCTCCCGCGAACCATCAGCCCCCCTGGCAGACAATTCCGGGGGTCCGGGAAATTCTCTGCCTGTCGAAGGACAATTTCCGCCACTTGTCGGCGCTGTCGAATGGTTGAACTCACCACCTCTGACGGTTGAGGGACTGCGCGGCAAAGTCGTCCTCGTCGATTTCTGGACTTACTCATGCATCAACTGTCTGCGCGCCGTTCCCTACGTGCGGGCATGGGCGGAAAAATACAAAGATCAAGGCTTGGTGGTCATTGGCGTGCATGCACCGGAATTTGCCTTTGAAAAGGATGTTGCCAATGTCCGGAAGGCAGCAACCGATCTGAAGATCGACTATCCCATCGCAATCGACAACAATTATGAAATATGGCGTGCCTTCAGGAATGAATACTGGCCGGCGCATTATTTCATCGATGTTCAGGGACGGGTCCGCTATCACCATTTCGGTGAAGGTGAGTATGACCGGTCTGAAAAGGTCATCCAGCAATTGCTGGCAGAAGCAGGAAAAAGCAACGTCTCTACCGATCTCGTGACGGTCAAAGCCGCTGGGGTGGAAGCCGCAGCGAACAAGGCCGACATGATCACGTCCGAGACTTATCTGGGTTATGATCGTGGTTCGAACTTCGTATCCATCGAAGATGTCGGAGCAGACGTGAACCGCATTTACTCAGCTCCTCCAGAACTTCAATTAAACCAATGGGCGCTTGCAGGGCAATGGACCATTGAAAACGAGCGTAGTGTACTCAATCGCCCGGGCGGCAGGATTTCGTTTCGCTTTCATGCCCGCGACCTGCATTTGGTTCTCGGTCCGCAACAGGCAGGAAAGCCTGTGCGCTTTCGTCTGACAATTGACGGCACGGCGCCGGGGACGGATCACGGCATGGACGTTGACGAGCAAGGTAACGGCACTGTCACAGATCAGCGTCTCTATCAATTGGTGCGCCAGAAAGGGGCGATCGAAGACAAACTTTTTGAAATCGAGTTTCTGGATTCCGGGGCGCAAGCTTTTGCATTTACGTTCGGGTGATGTAGAAGCAAGGACACTTCCAACCTGTGGCCGGCTCACGCTGCCTGGAAAATAACCAGCAAAATTCCCGAGCACGCCGACTGAAACAACGGGCGGAGCATTGGCTCTCCAGGCATGGTGCCGCGGCAAGCTACGCTAGGGAGTTGCCGAAACCAGTTCTTTCATGACTTTTCCGAATTGACCTTCGATCTGGTCACGGAGCTTGTGGCGGCCGCCCTCAACCTGCTTGATGCCGGATACCCAGGTGCTGTTGATCTTGGCACCGTTGGCAAATATCCAGGAGTCCAGTGCTAGGTCACCGGAGAAGATTGCAGCCGTCTGCGGTTGGATGCTGATGAAGTCTGCTGGCCTGCCAACCGCAAGCCCTGTTTCGACACCAAGGGCGGTTCCACCGCCATGAACTGCGTGGTCGAAAATGCTGCGGCCTGTCGATCCGCCCGCTGGTGCAAGCACGTTGCGTGAGCGGTGCGCCAGACGTTGAGAATATTCCAGTTGGCGCAGTTCATCTGCGATTCCGATGAGAACATTGGAGTCTGAACCAATGCCAAGCCTGCCACCCGCTTGCGCAAACAGATCTGCAGAAAATGTACCGTCGCCCAGGTTGGCTTCGGTTGTCGGGCAAAGCCCAGCGACCGCGCCAGTGCGTGCCATCGCGCTGATTTCATCGTCAGTCATATGTGTTGCGTGGATCAGGCACCAGGTCTCGTCAATCCCTGCATGCCGGAGCAGCCATTCAACCGGGCGGGCACCGGACCACGCGATGCAATCCTCGACTTCTTTTACCTGCTCCGCCACATGAATATGTTTCGGGTTCCTGCCTGCGATAGCTGTCACGGCTGCAAGTTCATCGGGAATAACCGCCCGCAGGCTGTGCGGGGCCACGCCGACATTGCCGCCGGGCAAGGCCTTGATTGCATCCAAACAACCGGCATGGATTTTCTCATAGGAGTCCAGCGAGTTTATAAAGCGGCGCTGCCCTTCCGATGGCTCGGCGCCTCCAAAAGTCGAGTGCGCGTAGAAGACAGGAAGCAGGGTCAATCCAATGCCGGTTTGGCTTGCGGCTGCTGCGATCCGCTCGGCCATTTCCGCTATGTTGGCGTAAGGCTGGCCATCAGTATCATGATGGAGATAATGGAACTCGCCGACCCGAATGAAGCCCGCCTCCAGCATCTCCATATATAACTGGGCAGCGACCGCTTCCACCTGATCAGGCGTCATTGTCAAAGCAAAGCGATACATGACATTGCGCCAGCTCCAGAAGCTGTCAGAACCCGGGCCACGGCTTTCCGCCAGACCGGCCATGCCACGCTGAAATGCATGGCTGTGAAGATTTGGCATTCCGGGAAGAATGATCGAATGGCATTCGTCACCCGAGATCGGTGTAGCATCCGTCCGAATATCGGTAATTGCGTTATTGTCGAACCCTATGCGGACGTTCTGCTGCCAGCCGGAAGGCGTCAGCGCAGATTGTGCAAAAACGTGCGTCAATGTTGAATCCTCCCGAAGCGGCAGAAAAACCGTTTGCGTTGATCTCAATTATGTCTATACATATTAGCAGGAGAAGAAAAGGCGTAAAGTTCATGGGTGGAAATATAATTTCAGATGACAGTGCTTTTTCGAGCGTCGGGTATCAACTCTGGCGCAATTTGCGTTTGGTGACATGCAGGAATAATGCGACTGACATTATCGAGGGCGCTGCGATCCTCGTAAAAGATGGGCGCGTCGTTTTTGCGGGGATCGAAAATGAACTTCCCGCACAGACAAGCACAGCTGAATCATTTGATCTTGAAGGCAAGCTGGTAACGCCGGCGCTGATCGATTGCCACACTCATCTGGTCTATGGCGGCAACCGGGCCCGCGAGTTCGAGATGCGTCTTGAAGGTGCAACTTACGAGGAAGTTGCGCGTGCAGGCGGCGGCATAGTCTCATCCGTAAAGGCGACCAATGCGCTGAGCGAAGATGAGCTTCTTGCTCAGAGCCTGCCGCGGCTGGATACGCTGCTAAGCGAAGGGCTCTCGACCATCGAGATCAAGTCTGGCTATGGCCTTAATATTGAAGCCGAATTGAAAATGCTTCGCGTTGCGCGTCGGTTGGCGACAATGCGTCCGGTGCGCATTCATACCAGCTATCTTGCGGCCCATGCAGTGCCCGTCGAATATCGAGGCCGCGCCGATGACTACATCGCAGAAGTCGTTTTGCCCGGGCTCGACGCTGCCCATGGCGAAGGTCTGGTCGATGCTGTTGACGGGTTCTGTGAAGGCATTGCGTTTTCACCCGCACAGATAAGCCGCGTTTTCGACAAGGCAAAAGCCCTCGGTATTCCCGTCAAACTGCATGCGGAGCAACTTTCCAATCTTGGCGGTGCCAAGCTTGCTGCGTCCTATGATGCATTGTCTGCCGACCATCTCGAATATCTTGACAAAGATGGTGCAAAAGCCATGGCGGCAGCCGGGACTGTCGCAGTTCTTTTGCCGGGTGCCTTTTATACATTGCGCGAAGAGCAGGCTCCGCCCGTGCATGTCCTGCGTGATGCAGGCGTTCACATTGCTGTCGCGACTGACTGCAATCCCGGCACATCGCCGCTTACCTCGCTGCTTCTGACGATGAATATGGCGTGCACACTTTTTCGCCTGACGGTTGATGAAGTGCTTTGCGGCACAACGCGCGAGGCGGCGCGTGCGCTTGGCATATTGAACGAGACGGGCACGATCGAAGCAGGAAAATCGGCTGACTTTGCTGTCTGGAATGCGACGAGTCCTGCCGATCTTGTCTACCGCATCGGCTTCAACCCCCTCTGTGCACGCATATTCCGGGGACAAAGGATTACTCAATGACCGTTATACTGCATCCGGGCAAAGTTTCGCTCAGCACTCTGGAAATCATCTACTGGCAAGGTACGCCTGTGAGGCTGGATTCCTCGTATCATGCGGGAATTGAAGCTGCTGCGCGACGTATTGCTGAAATCGCCGCCGGAAACGCCCCGGTCTACGGTATCAATACGGGCTTCGGTAAACTCGCCTCCATTAAAATCGACGCAGCGGATGTCGGAACGCTGCAGCGCAACCTGATCCTCTCGCACTGCTGTGGCGTGGGCAATGCATTACCGGAAAATATTGTTCGCCTGATCATGGCTTTGAAGCTCATATCGCTTGGCCGCGGCGCTTCGGGCGTACGCTTCGAATTGATCACTCTTATTGAAGCAATGCTGGAAAAGGGCGTTATCCCGGTCATTCCGGAAAAAGGGTCCGTCGGTGCTTCCGGTGATTTGGCTCCCCTGGCACATATGGCTGCGGCCATGATTGGCGAAGGTGATGTCATATTCGATGGCAAGCAGATGCCTGCTGGTGATGGTCTTGCCCGGGCTGGTCTCAAGCCGGTTGTACTTGCAGCCAAGGAAGGCCTTGCGCTTATCAATGGCACGCAGGTTTCCACCGCTTTGGCTTTGGCCGGACTCTTCCGTGTGCATCGCGCTGGCCAGTCGGCATTGATTACAGGTGCCCTGTCGACGGATGCTGCAATGGGCTCGTCTGCTCCCTTCCATGCGGACATACATTCACTTCGGGGCCATCGGGGCCAGATCGATACGGGCGCTGCATTGCGGCGTCTGCTTGAGAATTCCCCGATCAGGGAAAGTCACATTGAAGGTGATGAGCGGGTACAGGACCCCTATTGTATCCGCTGCCAACCGCAGGTTGACGGCGCTTGTCTTGATCTTTTGAGAATGGCAGCACGCACACTGGAAATCGAAGCCAACGCGGTTACGGATAATCCGTTGGTTTTGAGCGACGGTTCGGTCGTCTCGGGCGGCAATTTCCACGCGGAGCCCGTCGCATTTGCAGCTGACCAGATTGCAATCGCCATTTGCGAAATCGGATCAATAGCCCAGCGCCGTATAGCCCTGCTGGTAGATCCCGCACTGAGCTACGGCTTGCCAGCGTTCCTTGCCCGTAAGCCGGGATTGAATTCGGGCCTGATGATTGCCGAAGTCACCTCCGCTGCGTTGATGTCCGAAAACAAGCAAATGTCGCATCCGGCATCCGTCGATTCGACGCCGACTTCCGCCAATCAGGAAGATCATGTTTCAATGGCCTGCCATGGTGCCCGTCGCCTGCTGCAGATGACCGATAATCTGTTCTCGATCATCGGCATCGAGGCGCTGACTGCAGCCCAGGGAATTGATCTGCGGGCTCCCTTGCAGACCAGTCCGGAACTCAGCCGTGCCCATGGCGTTATTCGAGCAGCGGTACCCACATTGGAAGAGGATCGCTATATGGCTCCTGACCTGAAGGCCGTTGCAGATGTAGTCGCTTCAGGTGCGCTGAATGCTTCGATCTCATCAGATATACTGCCGCTGCTCGATACAAGTCTGTGAGGATCGGCCAATGAGCGTTGTTGAAGTGAAACAGGGGACTTCCCCGATCATCCTCGGTTTTCCGCACACCGGAACCGACGTTCCGTCTGACATCTTTGCCCGTCTTAACGAGAATGGCCAGATGCTGGCGGATACGGATTGGCACATCGACCAGCTATATGATGGTCTGTTACCGACCGTAACAACGGTTCGGGCCACGTTTCATCGCTATGTGATTGATGCCAATCGCGACCCGGATGGCAAGAGCCTTTATCCCGGCCAGAACACGACGACGCTGGTTCCTGAAACAGACTTTGACGGCAGGCCGATCTGGCGCGACAAGGAAAAGCCGACCGCTGCTGATGTCAGGCGGAGGCTGGAGACGTTTCATCGTCCTTATCACGATGCATTGGCTGAGCAGATCAAGCGGGTGCAGGCAGAACATGGACTTTGCATTCTTTATGACTGCCACTCTATACGCTCGCATATCCCCTTCCTGTTTCAAGGCAAGCTGCCGGATTTCAACATCGGAACCAGCGAGGGCAAAAGCTGCTCGCCGGAGATCGCTTCGGCGGTGGGTCGTATTGCTTTTGCAGCACCCGGTTATGACGCAGTGATCAATGGGCGCTTCAAAGGCGGGTGGACTACCCGGCATTATGGACAGCCTGAAAAGGGCGTTCACGCAATACAGATGGAGCTGACGCAATCGTCGCATCTGGCGACCGAGGCCCTCCCCTTCAAATATGATGAGACGAAGGCCGAAAAGCTGCGCAGACACCTGAAAGATATTCTCGAAATTCTGGAACAGACAGCAATCAAACTGGGGAGCAGATATGAACAACCCAAGACATAATATCCGCGAAATCCGCAGCCCTCGCGGCAATGTACTCAATGCAAAATCGTGGATGACCGAAGCGCCTTTGCGCATGTTGATGAACAATCTGGATCCGGATGTTGCCGAGAACCCGAATGAGCTGGTCGTCTATGGCGGCATTGGTCGCGCCGCCCGCACATGGGACGACTTTGACAAGATCGTAGCGACATTGAAAACGCTGAACGAGGACGAGACACTGCTGGTTCAGTCCGGCAAACCCGTCGGTGTGTTCAAGACACACTCAAACGCCCCGCGCGTGCTGATCGCAAATTCCAATCTCGTGCCGCATTGGGCGACATGGGATCATTTCAATGAACTGGACAAGAAAGGTCTGGCCATGTACGGCCAGATGACCGCCGGTTCGTGGATCTATATTGGTACGCAAGGTATTGTCCAGGGAACGTACGAGACCTTCGTCGAAGCTGGTCGCCAGCATTATAACGGCAGCCTCAAAGGAAAATGGATATTGACCGGCGGTCTTGGTGGCATGGGCGGTGCGCAGCCGCTTGCCGCTGTTATGGCAGGCGCCTGCTGTCTTGCTGTCGAATGCAATCCCGATTCAATCGATTTCCGCCTGCGTACACGCTATGTCGATGCGAAGGCCGAAACGCTTGATGAAGCGCTAGAGATGATCGATCGCTGGACAAAGGCCGGAGAAGCCAGGTCGGTCGGCCTTCTTGGAAATGCTGCCGAAATCCTGCCTGAGCTGGTACGTCGTGGTGTTCGCCCCGATATTGTCACGGACCAGACGTCGGCGCATGACCCGGTCAACGGTTATCTGCCAAAAGGCTGGACACTGGCTGAATGGCGAGCCAAGCGCGAGAGTGACCCGAAAGCAGTCGGAAAAGCGGCGCGTGCTTCAATGCGTGAACATGTTGAAGCTATGATTGCATTCTGGGATCAAGGTATTCCCACGCTCGACTACGGTAATAATATTCGCCAGGTCGCCAAGGATGAAGGGCTGGAAAATGCCTTTTCATTCCCCGGCTTCGTGCCTGCCTATATCCGCCCTCTGTTTTGCCGTGGCGTAGGACCGTTCCGCTGGGCGGCGCTTTCTGGCGATCCGGAAGATATTTACAAGACAGACGCCAAGGTCAAGGAACTGACACCGGGCAATACACATCTGCACAATTGGCTCGACATGGCGCGTGATCGCATCGCCTTCCAGGGTCTGCCAGCACGCATTTGCTGGGTTGGTCTGGGGGACCGTGACCGTCTTGGTCTCGCCTTCAATGAAATGGTGCGCACGGGTGAACTGAAAGCACCTGTCGTAATCGGGCGCGATCATCTCGACTCAGGTTCGGTCGCCTCTCCCAATCGTGAAACGGAAGCGATGAAGGATGGCTCGGATGCCGTATCTGACTGGCCGCTTTTGAATGCGCTTCTTAACACGGCATCTGGTGCAACGTGGGTATCGTTGCATCATGGCGGCGGCGTGGGCATGGGCTTCTCGCAGCATTCAGGCATGGTCATCTGCTGTGATGGCACCGATGACGCTGCGGAGCGTATCAGGCGGGTTCTGTGGAACGATCCTGCAACAGGTGTGATGCGTCATGCCGATGCGGGCTATGAGATCGCCATTGATTGCGCCAAGGAAAAAGGTCTCAACCTGCCGGGTATTTTGGGCTGATGCGTATACTGCGCGCTGCTGATCACAAACAGATGCCCTGGAAGAATGGTGGCGGCGTGACGACTGAAATAGCCGTCGGCCCCGCAGGCGCAGAAGTGGGTGATTTTCACTGGCGCGTCAGCATGGCTACCGTGGCAGCCGACGGCCCATTCTCAACGTTCGAGAACATTGACCGCATCCTCACCGTTCTGGAGGGGGCTGGCATGAATCTCGAGGTGGCAGGCATGGCGCCTCCTTGCCTGACAACCGCATCTGCACCTTTTGCATTTCGGGGTGATGCTGCAGCGTCCGCAACACTCTTATCGGGCATGATTGTCGATCTCAATGTCATGACCCGGCGTGACCTATGGCATGCAACAGTGGAGCGGATGACTGTTGGCGAGCCCTGTTTTGTGAGAGCCGGGCCCGGTATCAGTATTGTGTTTTGCAGCGACGGAACACTTGAACTTTCGCAAACAGTGCTCACGAAATACGATGCGTTGTTTGTCGATGAAGCCGATGATATGGCCCCCATTGCCGTCGGGGGGGCAGCGCATATCCTGATTATCCGCCTCTCGCAAAACCCGCCGGTCAATTGATGAGGCTGTTTTGAACAAAGTCCTCCCTCCTCCTTCCGATGAGCCTGACCAGTCCAAAGGTCAGCTTTCGGCACGGATCCGCAGCGATATCGAGCGACGCATACTTTCAGGGGAATGGGCTCCGGGATACCGCATTCCGATCGAACGTGAGTTGATGGAGACTTACGGCTGCGCGCGTATGACTGTTAACAAGGCGCTGGTTGCGCTGGTTGCTTCGGGACTGATAGAGCGTCGACGTCGCGCGGGCAGCTTTGTTTCCCAGCCTCTTGTGCAGTCTGCTGTCATCGAGATTTCGGATGTAAGGGCTGAAGTAGAGGCTGTCGGACAGGTCTATTCCATTGAAATCCTTTCAAGGCGACAACGCACCAGCACAGTTGCGGATATGAAACGCCTTGATATTCAGACCCCTCGCCCGGTGCTGGCTGTGCTCTGCCGCCATCTTGCGGGCAAGCGCGTGCACGCATTCGAAGACCGGCTGATTGATCTGGTGAGTGTACCGGATGCCGCCGGTCTGACATTTGAAAAGGACCCGCCCGGCACCTGGCTTCGCGAGCATGTGCCATGGTCCGAGGCTGAAAACCGCATCAGTGCCTTGAATGCTGATTCTGCGTTGTCTGCCCATCTGGGCGTAAAGGAGGGAGCTGCCTGCTTGCAGGTTGAACGCTCGACATGGCGAGGGACAAAACCGATTACTGCGGTCCGCATGTACTACCCCGGTGATACCTATCGCCTGATCGCTCATTTCAGCCCCAAGGGCAGTTAGTCATTTCCGGTGCATTTTGGGACGGCATAAAAATTTCACTTGTCATCCCGCTGTTATAAACAGACAGTACAAAGAAAAAATTGCGCAGCTGTGCAATAGGGGATGGAAATGGACGATCAAGCTTTCCTTAGAGTGGCCGGGATGAGTGTCGGTTATGGTTCGACTACTGTTCTGGATAATCTCGAACTGGATATTGCCAAAGGCGAGTTTGTTGCCCTGCTTGGCTCGTCCGGTTGTGGCAAGACAACGCTGCTGCGTACAATCGCCGGTTTTGCAAAACCGTTTTCAGGCAGAATCGAAGTTGCGGGACGGAACGTAACGGAACTTCCACCTGACAAGCGCGGTATGGCGCTCGTTTTCCAATCCTATGCTCTATGGCCTCATATGACGGTCGCGCAGAATATCGGTTATGGTTTGAAGCTGCAAAAACATTCCCGCGATACCATTAATACCCGGGTTGCCGAAATGCAGGGTCTGCTTGGCCTTTCGGGTTTGGGTAATCGCAAGCCGGGTCAACTTTCCGGCGGACAGCGTCAACGCGTTGCGCTTGGAAGAGCGCTTGCGATTGACCCCGAAATCCTCCTTCTCGATGAACCGCTGTCAAATCTCGATGCGCGTATCCGGCTCACGGTCCGTCATGAAATTCGCTCGCTTCAAAAGCGGCTTGGCATCACGGCTGTCCATGTTACACACGACCGCGAAGAAGCGATGGTCATGGCTGATCGCATTGTCATCATGAATGCGGGACGGATCGAACAGCAGGGGCCGCCAGAGGAAGTCTACAATAAGCCGGCTTCACCTTTCGTTGCCGCGTTCATGGGGGCCGAAAATATCCTGACCATGCACGCACGGGTGCAAGGGGACCAGATTGAACTTGCCGAGGGTGAATATAATCAGACTTCGGTTACGTCGCGATCCGGACGTCCATTGATGACAGGTCCTGTGGAGCTGCGTTTTCGTGCCGAGGCCGCGCAGCTTGTTCGCAATCACGATGCCCCGTCGCAAAGGGCGGACCATCTCGAACTACGGGGGCAGATAGCAAGTGTGAGCTACCCCGGCGGCCATTGGCGCCATGCAGTGCGGCTTGGAGATCGGGAAATACTCGTTGATGCCGATGCTCCGCTCAACCAGGGCGAAACGGTGAAGATACGCATACCGGCGGATTCTCTCTTTATTTTCAATACCCCGGTAAATGCGGCAAAACCATCATAAAACGGAAGTGAAATAACGCTTAGCTTCTGCTGTCTCTTATATCAACGAATAACCAACTTGCTCAGGGAGTTACACATGAAAACGCTTCTACAGGCTTCTCTCATTCTGGGGCTGGCCACTGGTTCAGCCTCCGCAGCGGATTTGACCGTTTTGACGGCTGGCGACCAGAATATGGTCGACTACATCAATGATTATCTCGGGCCGCTCTTTGAAAAGGAAAACCCCGGCACGACCGTCAGGGTTGTAGGCACGGGTCCCGGGGATGCGGGCTCTCAGAAGATCGTTGAGCGCTTTGACGCGCAATCAAAGGCCAATGTCGAAAAGTGGGATGCGGACGTTGCAGTTGTCCACGAAAAGTTTGCCGGACCAATGGTCACGGACGGCTATCTGGAATCCTATCGTTCCAAGATTGCATCCGGAGAGATGGTGACGAGCGAGAAGGCCAAAATGGCGCTTGGCTCGAATGTTGATGGCTATGTCATGCCAATGTTCTCAAGCCAGACCGCCATTGCCTATAATCCTGCCCTCATTCCTACACCGCCGAAAAGCTATGAGGAGCTTGTCACCTGGGCAAAGGAAAATCCCGGGCAGTTCGGTTATAACGGCATCAAGGGTGGCGCTTCGGGTGTCAGCTTTGTCATGGGCTGGATTTACGCCTTCGGTGATGGCGACGCGAAGAAACTGATGAATGGCCCGTTTGAAGAGGCCGAAACCAGGAAGTGGGACAAGGCATTTGCCGGTCTGAAAGACTTCACTACCAACGCCACGTTGACACCCGGCAATGCCGGTACGCTGGACATGCTCAGCCGTGGCGAGATCGCCATGGGCCCGGTTTGGGTGGATATGTTCTATTCCTGGCAGGCTGACGGCAAGTTGCCACCAGAAATGAAGCTGTTCCTGCCTGCGCCTGGCATGCCCGGCCAGCCAATGCACTATGTCATTCCTGCCAAGAGTCCCAACACGGAGCTGGCAGAAAAGTTTGTTGCACTTGCAACCAGCCCGAAGGTTCAGGCTGAGGGCATTGTGAAGCGCTTCAACTGGTATCCGGGCATTGACGCGAAGTTCGTGCAGCCAGAACTCGACAAGGCCAGCTGGGAAAAGCTCTTTGTAGACATTTCACCGGATGATCTGGCAACCAAGGCGAAGCCTTTCCCGATCGCTCCCTACAACTCGGCGATTCTTGAGGCCTATGAGAAGAACGTAGCGAACTGATTGTAAGCAACAAGCCGGGGGCCATTGTCGACGATGGCCCCTCCCCTTCTACAGGAAGGTTGATTTAATGCGGAAAAACCTGCTCGCCATACTGCTCGTCCTTCCAGCACTTATAATGATCGTGCTGTTTTTTATTGTTCCGCTGATCGCATCCGTTATTGGTGCGTTCGAGGTTGGCAATGCCTTGGGGCTGGGTAATTTTCGCAAATCGTTTGAACTTTACTCAAGCGATATGATTTTTACAGTCGTGATCGTGACCGTCTCAACAGCACTGATAGGTCTGTTTTCTGTGGCTATCGGCGGATATTTGACGCTGGGAGAAAACCCGCGAGCTGTCGCTATTTTACGTTGGCTTTACCGCTGGCCCATGTTCATTCCGTTCATTGTCGTTGGCCAGATTTTGCGTACATTTCTCGCCAAGAACGGCTTGATGAACAATATCCTCGTCAGTCTTGGCCTCCTGACCCCGTTACAAACGGCGGGTTTTCTTGATTGGCGCGGGATCGTCATTGCATTTGTCTGGAAACAGACCCCTTTCGTTACGTTACTTGTGGCTGGAGCCATGGCCTCACTCGATCGCAGCACCATCGAAGCGGCTCGTAATCTTGGCGCGTCACGCTTGCGAATTCTTATCGAGATTGTTCTGCCTCAGGTCGCCGGTACGCTGCTGGTGGGGCTTATTCTTTCATTCGTGACGATGATGTCGGTGCTGTCGGTGCCGCTCATGATCAATGCGCAGTCGCCCACCATGCTGACGGCGGATATAGCTTTCCGTATCAACGCCCATGGTGACTACGGCGTGGCCAACGCACTCGGTATGATATCGCTTGTCCTGACGACTGGTGTAGCTCTGATATATCTAAGGCAGACGATGAAGGAGCGCTCATGATGTTGCGCTTTGATTTCTGGTGGCTACCGCGCGCCTTTATCCTCGGCTTGCTGGCCTTCATCATCTTTGGTCCATTGTCCAACCTGCTGCTCTGGACCGTTGCCGAAAAATGGTACTTCCCGCACATGCTGCCGCTAGAATATGGCTTCAGTTTCTGGGAGCGGGTATTTTCACCGCGTGGCAATGCCATGGGCTCTCTGGCGACGAGCATTCTCGTCGCTTCGTTGACGGTCATTGTGTCTCTGGCGCTGGCTGTTCCCGCTGGCTATGCCTTGTCGCGATTAAAATTGCCCTTCAGGGGACTTATCCTGCTGGCTTTTCTCATTCCACAGGCGTTCCCCAACCTCCCTGTCTATGTAAACATTGCCCGGTTCTTTTATCAGATCGGACTTAATGGCACTGTCGCAGGCGTGGTCATGGTGCATGTGACGCATGGGCTGGTATACGCGGTCTGGATAGCGACGGCCGCATTCTCGGCGGTTCAGATCGATCTTGAGGAAGCAGCGCGTTCTATCGGCGCCGGGCCACTGCGGGCCTTCCGGGACATCACACTTCCCCTCGCCGCGCCGGGACTTCTGGCGAGCGCAATATTTGTATTTCTTGAATCTCTGGACGAATTTACCGGCAGCTATTTTGTCGGAGCGCCGGATGTCAATACCCTGCCACTTTTGCTCTATACTGCAAGCTCAGGGGGAAATTATCAGATTGCTTCCATAACGGCCTTGCTGTTGCTCATACCATCGATAGGTTTCATGCTGGTGGTGGAGCGATTCTTGCGCGCCGACGTGCTTTCAAAAGTTGGACATTGAGAATGACATCGAAGAAGAAAATATCTGCCAAGGAAAGCAATCAGTACGTGAGTGCTTTGCAGGTGGCCAAGCGCGCAGGTGTTTCACGATCTGCCGTCTCGCGGGCATTCACACCCGGAGCCAGTGTTTCAGCCAAGAAACGTGAAAAGATCCTGGAAGCTGCAGAAGCCCTCGGATATCAGGTCAATGATCTGGCTCGGGGCCTATTGGCGCGCAAAAGCCGTCTTGTCGGCCTTGTCGTGACCAACCCCGAACTCGGTTACCGTTCCCACCTTGTCGCTGCACTGACCAAAGCTCTCATCCACCGCGGAAGTGTTCCTATCGTCATCAATACAGGGCGTACCGAAGAAGAACTTACAGCGGCGCAGAAAACGCTTTTTGGTTACCGTGCCGAAGCAACGATCATACTGTCTGGTTCGCCCCCCTCCTCTTTTGTTGAACTCGCCAGTCGCAACGGTCAGCCACTGATCGTTCTTGGACGGTCTGAAACAGGTGCGGACGACGTTAACATCGACAATGAAGGCGCTGGCCGTGCCGCAGCACGGTTCTTCCTCGACAATGGCCTTAGAAAACTGGCATTTGCGGCAACGCTTGTCCGCACGCCCACAACCATTGAACGGGAGTTCGGCTTCCGCGACGAGGCTGAAAAGAATGGTGCCACCGTTATCGTCGGCAACGGGAGCAATTCCGATTATAATGGCGGACAGGACGCGGCGCGACAGTTGTTTGGGGGAGACATCCTGCCCGAAGCAGTATTCTGCACGAATGACCTCGTCGCATTCGGATTGATCGACTACGTGCGCCGCCATACCACCCTTTCTATACCAGATGATCTTTCGGTTATCGGCTTTGATGATATCCCGGAGGCTGCATGGGACGCGTATAACCTCACCACATTCCGGCAGGATGCCGCGATCATGGCTCAGCATGCGGTCTCGCTTTTGGAAAAGCGTGAAGCTGATCCCGATCGCCCGCCGGCGCATGAACGGCTTGCTACGAGCCTTGTTTTGCGCGGAAGTGCGCGTTTGCCTGATCATCGTTCCTCCTAGGGCCCAATATGATGAAAATCATTCAAGTTACCGACCTGCATCTTGTCGCGCAGGGAGAACTGCTTTGTGGCCTGGACCCACTCAGCAGGCTTCAAAGATGTATTGATGATGTTAACGAGCATCATGCCGATGCGGATATGATTATTTTCACCGGCGATCTAAGCGACACGGGCAGTATAGATACCTACGAGACACTTGCGGCAGAATTGAACAGGCTGGTCGCACCCTATCATTTGATGTTGGGAAACCACGACAACCGTGACGCTTTTGTGAGGACTTTTACCTCCATCGCTCCAGACGAGGGGTTTATCCAACGCGTCATCGATACAGCTGAGGGCAGGGTTATCCTGCTGGACACGCTGGAGACGGGACGGACAGAAGGTCGGCTCGATGACGGCAGATTGGCCTGGCTGAAACGGAAACTGGACGCCGTGCGAGATCAGCCCGTCTACATCTTTACCCATCACCCGCCTTTTCCGATCCACATGCCTCACCTGGATCCAATCGGTCTTATTGATGCCGACAAGCTTTTCGCACTTGCGCAGGAACACGGAAATATCCGGCATATTTTTGCAGGTCATGCACATCGGCCTGTTGCAGGAAGTTGGCGTGGCATTCCGATTAGTGTGCTGCGCGGAACGAACCATCAGTCAGCACTGGGGTTTGATCCTGACCGGGTTCCGGTTACCCATGAGCCGCCCGTCTATGGTGTGATTTTTATTGATCGGGATACGGTCATAGTTCATTCCCATGACTTTATGGATGCCTCTGCTGCTTACTATTGACCTGTTTCAACAGAGCCAGCCTTACCCGCCCGGCGCTGCCGGATTTCTTCTGATGGAATGGGGCCTGCATTTTGAAATATAGATTTGACAACCCGCCGGGTTGGAAAATTGCGGTTGGGCAGCGGCCCGCCTGACGGAGCGCGCGCCGCGAAGGATCACCTCACGCTCACCGGCAATCCTGATGTTTAACGGAACTTGCGTCGGCGCGGGGCATGTCGTTTTCTGAAAGGCCGCTGAAGCGCCCGAGTGCCTAAGCCTGCTGCAGCTGCAATATCCGAGCCATGACCGGGGCGTATAGATTATCGCATACGAACGTCTCGGCGGTATAGAGCGGGCTGCAACTGTCGCCGGGAATGCCAATCGCAACGCTGTGGTTTTCGCCCGGATCACCGCTTTCTTTGCAAGGTGGCTCGTCTAAAGCCATGGCAGACTCGTTGAAATTGATGATGTGGCTCCATGCAATCGAAGGCTGTCTGCGGAAAAACAAAGTCAGCAATTGTGCTGTAGTTATCGAAAGTTTTGGAGAATGGAACTGGATCTTCGGCTTATTGGATTTGACCGTGCTGTTGACAGCTGACAACCGAGTTGCATTTCGAAGCGCGTTGACAGCTGTCAACAGGCAGGCCTTGCGTTCACCCTTTATAAACCACATTTCCTTACAATTTAAGAAATTCCCACCATTGTAAGCGAGTACGATTTTGTCCCAGCATCCCAAGGCAGCATCCTCCGATTTGTCCACCCCGGCTATTTCACGGCGACATTTGTTACTGGGTTTCGGCTCAATGGCGGCGCTTGGCGCATCAGGGTGCACCCAAACATCACTCGGTTTGCCGGAATTGAATGTCGATCCGATATCCACCAATGGAATTCGCCCGCAGATAAGCATCGACAAAACTGTCACCGTGCCGGATGTCATGTATGCGGCTGTGCAAGAGGGGCCATATTATCTTCCGGCCGTGCCGTACCAGAAAGTGCCCGCGCAATTTCGCAGGCAGGTGGTTGTCGATCCGACGGGGGAACAGCCGGGAACGATCGTTGTCCGCTTGCAGGAACGTTTCCTCTATCTTGTCCAGCCAGGCGGCGATGCGATTCGCTATGGCGTAGGTATCGGCAAGGCTGGTTTCCTGTGGAACGGGCGCGCTAACATTCAGTATAAAAAAGAATGGCCGCGCTGGACGCCGCCGCGTGAGATGATCCAGCGCAAACCGGAACTGGTCAAATACCAGAATGGACAGGAACCGGGCCCGCAAAACCCTCTGGGCGCACGGGCGCTGTATATCTTCAAGGAGGGGATCGATACCGGGTATCGTATTCACGGCTCACCGGAATGGTGGTCGATAGGCCAATCTATGTCTTCTGGTTGCGTCCGGCTAATCAATCAGGATATAATAGATTTGTATAACCGTGTGCCCGGTAAGGCGACTGTCGTGGTTGTTTAAAGCAGACCAGGTGTCGCCCCGAGCAGAAGCTAAAGCTCCACTATCTTCTGTGTACCCAATCATTTACTATAATAACAATGGTTTATGATTCTAGTGGGTTATCCATCAATGATCTGTTTCGTCCGGTTGTGGCCGCCGAGGATGCGTTGGCAAGGCTGGATGAAAGGATTTCGCGCAAAAGCGATCTGAACGCATCCCTCCGTCGCTCCGGTGGCGGTCTGATGCGTGAGAATGAAGGCTGGATTGCGCGATCTCACTTCATGGATGCGTGTAACGCTTTGTGGCTCGCAGGAGAACTTGTGCATGTCGAGGATCTGGTTCTTCACGACGCTCGAATGGACATACGCACGCCAACCCACGAACTGACCCGCGCCCACAATATCCTGCGCGTCCGAAGGCAGATCGCGGCAAGCCCGCCAGCATGGGCGTTGAGTGCCAGGGGTATCGCTAGCTTGAGGGGACGGTGGATCAATGAAACCATCCCGCAGGAAATCGTCGCCGAGCCAGTTTCCGCTTCCGAATATGAAAATGAGCTCAAGACAGATGCGGAGAACGCATTCGAGGACGAGCTGGCACGCTTCGATGCATTGCTGGACCGGACAAGCCAGACACTGCTGACTCCGTCAAATGTATCCCATTCGCGAGGCGAGGGGAGGTTGGAAACGAAGTCAGTCTCCGAGGATGTGACTTCGGATGGTGATCCATTGGTTTATGACCCGGTCTGGAATGAGGATGAGCGGATCGGGCGCTGGCTTGTCGTACACGACATGACGCGCGATCTGCCGCCGCTTTTGGCAGCAGCACTTTTATGGGATGCATGGGAAGACATCGAGCCGCTGCAGCATCAACACTGGCTCGGGTCGCTGCTCGTATCGGCCATGCTGCGCGAGCGCGGTAAAACCAGATCCCACCTTGCGGCCTTCAATTCCGGCCTGCGTAATATTCCGCGCGACCATCGCCGGGCGAAAGACAGAGGAACGCGGCTCACTGCATTTTTGAGAGCGGTTGAGACGGCCAGCATCGCGAATCTCAAGGAAATAGAGCGGTTGGGGCTCGCAAGAATACAGATGGAACGCAAGCTGAAGGACCGACGGTCAACATCTAGTCTGCCGGGCATGATTGATCTTGCGCTCTCCCGGCCAATGATTTCAGCGGGTCTGGTCGCCAGGGAATTGAAGGTATCGCAGCGAGGTGCCCTCAATCTTATCGGGGAATTGGGCCTGCGCGAAATGACGGGGAGGGGGCGTTATCGTGCCTGGGGAATTATCTGATTTTTATCCGGCAAAAATAAATTGAGGCCGGATGCTTTTTCGGGTGGCAATTCAGGTCAGTAAGAAATTTGCTGCATGGCCTTGAATTCGGGCGATCCAGACACATTTGAAGAAGTGCAGCGCCGGGCCCCTCTGGTCATGGTTTCCGCTATGGCGATGTCGGAGCTGCTCCACTTGTTCAAATGGAGATGGTCCGGCGATGGATTCGCTTATTGCAGCCCTTTCGGGCGATTTTCTTGGTACACCTATATACTTCTGGGCGGCGTTCATCAGCGTCGTTGTCGCCCTGTTGGTTTTCGATCTTGGCATCTTACATCGCAACGAGCATGAAATAGATGCCAGGGAAAGTCTTCTGCTTTATGGCTTCTATGTCCTCGTTGCACTCGCCTTCGGTGGCTGGGTGTGGTGGCAGCGAGGTTCGCAGGCTGGCCTTGAGTTTTATACCGGCTACCTGATCGAACAAAGTCTTGCCATGGACAACATGTTCGTCATTGCAACGATATTCGGCTTTCTTGGCATCCCGCGCCTCTACCAGCATCGAGTGCTTTTCTGGGGTATCCTGGGGGTTATTGCTTTTCGCGCCATCCTTATCGGCCTGGGTGCGGCCCTGGTGTACCAGTTCAACTGGATATTGTTTTTCTTCGGCGCCTTCCTCGTCTTTACCGGCGTCAAGATGTTCGGCCATAACAATGACACGCCGGATATCGAGCAGAACGTCGTCTTTCAGTTCCTTCGCAGGCGGTTCAACATTACAAACGAGCTGCATGGCCGCAACTTTACAGTTACCAAGCCTCACCCGAAAACGGGTAAGCCTGTTACCTGGCTGACACCCCTCGCAGTAGCGCTCATCATGGTTGAAACCGTCGACCTGATATTTGCAGTCGATTCCGTTCCTGCCGTTTTTGCCGTCACCCAGGATACTTTTATCGTATATACATCGAACATATTCGCCGTTCTTGGTTTGCGCGCACTGTACTTTGCGCTGGCGGCAGCAATGAACCGGTTTCGCTATCTGCAGGTTTCACTGGCAATCATTCTGGTGCTGATCGGTATAAAGATATTCCTTGTCCCGCTAGGGGTTCATATCAATACGCTTTTATCTCTCGTGATCACGCTGGGGATTCTGGCAAGTGGCGTGATTTATTCACTCTATAAAACGCGCCGTGAAACAGATATCGCCGACGGATAGATCGTCATAAGTGATCGGCAATTCAGGGAAGGGCGCAAACGCGTCCTCTTCTTCAAGTTTGTAATTTATGATCAGTAACGCAGTGTCGTAGATCGGTTTCGGCAGTCCGGCTGTCTTGAAACCGCATCTTTTCAAAAGGAAAAATCTGCTTTGCCTGCGAAAGTTATTATTCTTTGCCAGTTGTCTATTGGCAAAAAGTTAATCTAGGCTTCTCAACCGCCAGTAGAGGGCGCCATTCTGACGGGGCTATATTCGCGATGTGGCAGTGAAGGTTTGGAGGCGAGGTACACACAGGCGTGGAGGCCGGCAACAAGAAATCCGTCTGAACAAGAGCATTGGAAGCCGCAAGGCTGCGGATGCGCTGTTCTATTATGTAATTCGGTTCGAAGCATAATTTGAAAGGAATGTGTCATGACTCTCAAAGGGCCTCAAAGCGCTGGTTCAGCCACGGATTCGAGCGCAGTAACCGGATGGCAGGAGTTTTATGCCGATAGACTCCAGCGGAAGAATTCAGCGACCGATGATGCATTGCGGGCCCACTTCGAAGCGGAACTCAAGCAAGCAAAATTAACGATGGATGCCATGGGCCTCAAGCCCGGCGATGCCGGGCCTCCTGCCGCGGAGAATGTTAAATCTCCCGACAATGCAAATGGGCAATTCATTGAACCTGACAAACAGAAGCCCGAAGTTCTGCCGGAAAAGAACAGGCCCGGAAGTGAAAAAAAACCGGTTGACGTAGCAGGCGCAGGAAACTCGGGGACAGACGCTCTGGGACCGGGCCTTCACGAGAATCTCAAGCCTTATAGTGAAGACATTTTGAAAGCCTCGAAGGCTACCGGTGTTCCGGCAGACCTTCTTGCTGCTGTCATATGGGATGAGTCCAAGGGCGAGGCTTCCGCTGGAACTGTCAACGGCGAAAACGGGCAGACTGACAGCGGTTTGATGCAGGTTAATCCTGGCACATTCGCAACTCTCAAAAGCACCTATCCTGATCTCCTGCCGGGAAATAACCAGACGGAGCCGCAAACCAATGTAATGGCTGGGGCGCTTTACCTGAAAGAACAGTTCAAAGAGTTTGGCAGCTGGGATCTCGCGCTGCGTGCATATAATTCAGGTCCCGGTTCTGTAGACCGATCAGATCCATCTGCGTCGACAACGGGTTTGGGGACCAAAAACTATGTCGAGAAGGTGAACTACTTCTGGAATATCGTTAGCAAGGGCGGGGAATTGCCCCTTTCAGGCTATCCAGGTGGAAATGGGTCTTTTGCCTGACTGCACTGTAACGACAGGCGTGACGCCTATGCGTTCAACCTGGAAGTGTCTGTGCATCCAAAGAGATGAACATTCGTGTCAAACGGCTTTTGGCGCGTAGCCTTGTCAAGATAAATATGGAGGATCTTTTAATGGACGTGCCGTCAGTAAAACTGCAAAAGACCAATAATGGCGATGCAAATTCCTCCCTGGATATTTCCAAGTGGCTCAAAGCTACGACCGCTATCCAAACCAAATCTCCCGATGACAATACTCGCAAGCAGGCCGAGGCTTTGGGTATTGAGTGGGATCGCCCCGAGGGCGACAATCGGTCTGCCAAATATATCATCGAAAACTCTCCCATGCTGAAGGACCTGATTGATCACGAAAACGGCGGCAAGGGTCGCCCGGATGTCGGTGACATGAAGGATGGTCTGAAGAAGCTGGTGGGCGATTACGAGAATGACTCCGATGCAGCTTTCAGGGCTGATCAGGTGCTTGAACATATCGAGAAGTTCGACGGCGACGGAAAGCTCATTTCAGGCAAAGACGTCGGGAACGGAAAGATCGACGGGATCACTGATTCCGATCAGGTAAAGAACGGAACAGAAGCTGGCCGTCTGAAAGATCTCGGCAAGTATGGTTTCGAACACCTGAAGGGTGATCTGGTGAAGTCCAACACCATGTGGGGGGATCCGAAGGCGCGTGAGGAAGCAGCGCGCCTCGGTATCAACTGGGTTGCGCCCGAAGGTGATAACCGGTCAGCTGAAGACATTATCAATGACAATCCTCTACTCAAGAATCTTGGCAACCAGAGCGGTGTAAAGGATAAGCTGAGGGATCGCGTCGGTGACTTCGAACATGATCGCGACGCCGCCTATCGTGCCGTACAGGTACTCGAGCACATTGAGAAGTTTGACGGTGACGGCAAGGAACTGGACGGCAAGAAAGTCGGCAATGGTAAGATCGATGATTTCACCAAAAGCGGTGAGGCCAGACACGGGACGGAATCCGGACGGCTTCAGGACTTTGGCAAGTACGGTTTTGAAAACCTGAAGGGTGAGCTACCAGAAAAGCTTAATCCCAAGGATAACAAGGAAGCGCGCAAGGAAGCCGAAGCCCACGGGATCAAGTGGGAGCGCCCGAAGGGTGACGAACGCTCTGCCAAAGAGATTCTTGACGACAATCATCTGCTCAAGAATTTGGAGAACCATGGCGACGCAAAAGACATGCTGAAAGAGCGTGTCGGCGATTATGAACGGGATGCTGATGCGGCTTTCCGTGCGACGCAAGTTCTCAAGCACATCGAAAAATTCGACGGTGACGGTAATATCCAGGACGACAAGAAGGTCGGTAATGAAAAAATCGACGGCTACACCAGCAGCAATGAAGCCAAGCATGGAACGGAAGCTGGCCGCTTGCAGGACTTCGGCAAATATGGCTTCAAGAATCTGAAAGGCAATCTGGACGAGGTGCCTGCAAAGAAGAACGATAGCCCGACAACAGGACCGGATAAGGAGCCACCGGCCGACGGAAAGCCCGGATCAAGTGAGATTACCGATGAAAAGAAGGCACGCGAGCAGGCCGAGGCTTTGGGCATCGAATGGAAGCGTCCGAAGGATGATGAACGCTCTGCCAAATCCATCATAGATGACAGTCCCATGCTGAAGGACCTCGTTGACCGCGAGAATGGCGGGAAGGGGCGTCCTGATATCAAGGATATGAAGGAGGATTTGAAAAAGCGGGTCGGTGATTATGAAAATGATGCTGATGCGGCCTACAGGGCCGCACAGGTTCTCAAGCATATCGAGCAATTTGACGGTGACGGAAAGAACAATACCGGCAAGGATGTTGGCAACAACAAGATCGATGGGATAACCGATTCGGATCAGGTCAGACACGGGACGGAGGCCGGGCGTCTAAAGGACTTCGGCAAGTATGGTTTTGAGAATCTGAAGGGCAAGTTTCCGGATCACTCCAGGCCCGGCACTGATGATGCCGCGCGCAAGGAAGCAGAGGCGCTGGGCATCAAGTGGGAACTGCCGGAACACGACAAGCGTGATACCAAAACAATTATCGATGACAGCAATCTGCTCAAGAACCTTGGCAATCAGAGCGGGGTGAAAGACAGATTACGAGATCGTATTGGTGACTTCGAAAATGACCGGGATGCAGCTTATCGTGCTGTGCAGGTGCTTGACCGCATCGAAAAATATGATGCCGACGGGAAGCTGCAAACCGGCGACAAAGTCGGCAATGGCACAATCGACGGTTTTAAGAAGAGCGGTGAAGCCGAGCATGGGACGGAAGCCGGACGCTTGCAGGATTTTGGCAAATATGGCTTTTCAAGTCTCGCCGGTGTGGGTGGCACCTATGATGATTATCTGAAGGACAACAAGGATGCCGATGGTGCATCCAAGATAATTGCCAAGAACGGTGCAATCCTTCATGAGAACTTCGACTCTATCAAAAAGGCGACAGGGGCTGAGGGAGATTCTCTAACCCTTAAAGATCTGGAGAAGTTCAAGGCGGACAACCCCAAATTCATGAGCGATGACCTGAAGAAGTCGCTTGATTTCTGGACCCAGCCCGGCAGCTTCGACATTCTGGAAACCAGCCACGACAAACTGCGAAATGGATCTGACGGGAAAGTTTCGAAAGACGACATATCGGACTGGATGAAGAATGATTCACCGAAGGATGCGAAAGGCGCAATTGAGTTTGCAGTGCGTGCTGCCGACGGCAATGCCGTGTCGGGTGTACAGGTAGAGAAATTTGACGACGAGATTTTCAAGAATCCTGAAAAATACGGTGCCAAGGAAAAAGCCGCCGTCGTACGTGATCTGCAAAGAGCCTATGATCTGGTAGGCATGGGCGAGCAGGCGGGTATGTGGAAAGAAGATCACATTATCAAGAAGCTCGGAGACCGTGCCGGTGTTGGCGATGATCCCAAGGCCGTCCAAGCCGAAATCCAGCAGCGCATCGCCACACTCGAGAAAGAGCCTGATGTTACGAAGTTCCTGGATGAGACCGGCAAGAGCGCCCTTTCGGATTTCCTCAATAGCGACAAGGATTTGAAGAAGGCGCTGACGGAGAACTACGACAAGGACATCAAGACCGGCGCCTTGCTGGACAAGGAATGGAAGACGAAGACGGATGACGATAAAGCCATCAGTCCGACGGAGAACCTTGCCAGCTTCTTCCAAACCGGCAAGATGTATCAGGGGGCTTTGGGGCTTGACGATACCAAGGCCTTGCAAGGTGCCGTAAAGAACTCCAAGCACAATGGCGAATTGCAGGAGTTCTATGAGAAGTCGATGGTTTCGGGCGACCGTTTCAAGGAGTTGCTGAAGGACCACCCTGTCGAAGAAGCAATGAGCACCTTCAGCGTGGAGGCCGCTCTCTACAATTCTGCCTTGGACCCTGAATTTACAGGCAAGTTCGACAAAAAACTCAATGAGAATTTTACCTCCATTGCTGAGGAGGGTGCATTCAAGGATGCAACATTCGAGGATCTCCAAAAGGCGTTCGGCGCCAATGGTGGCGAAAAGCTCGACGATGATAAACTCAAGAAGATGCTTGAGGAAATCGAGAAGACCAATCCTGAACTTCTCGTCAATGCTGATGGTTCAAAGCCTAAAGCAGACCAAATTCTTGGCGCTTTCCGCGGTCAATGGGATATCTTGCGTAATGCTACGGGTGGCGGCAGTCTCTACGATCTGGTTGGCCCCGGCAGTTCTGCCAAGAACACCTTTGATAAAGGTATCATGCATGGGGTGAGCGGATTGTTGCTGGCCGGGATCACCATAGGTAAAGGTGCTGGCTCAAATGGCAATCTCAATGACCGCCAAAAGGTTGATATCGCAATCGGCTCGATTCAGACCGCCGGAATTCTTGCTGAGGGCGGCGTAAAGAATTATCGCGAGTACATGAAAACCGCGGGGATTGATCCCAAGCTCATCGACGACCCGAAGAACTTCAACGAGTTCCTGCAAAAGAATGCAACCAAGTTTGAGGCAGGAGCCGGGTTGGTTGGCAGCCTGGCTGGACTTGCCCTTGGAGCCTACAGCATCTTTGACGGTGTGAAGGCGATCAGAAGTGGCGACAAGGCGGCGGGAGGCTTGAACATTGCGGCGGGCTCTCTTGGTATTCTTGGCTCGGCCGCCGGTGCGGTAGAAGGCGGAATGGGCATAGCCGGTCTCGTTGTTCCGCGTTTGATCAGCGGTCTGGGTGCCGGATTGGGTGTCGCCGGTGGCGTATTGAGCCTGGCATCCATATTCATTTTCGCAGCCATCAACGAAAGCAAGGCTTCATCTCTGCAGAATGATTACGGTGACCTCCTGGGCGATTATCTGGAGAAATATAAGATTGATGGAAAACCAGATGAGAAGAAGGCTTAGCTGGGGTTCCGCGATAACTTTGGTACTCTCATAGAGCCTTTACAAGGGCGCCGACCGGCCGGTTGGGAAGACATTCTCTTCTCAACCGGATACCAGCCAGACTATCCGCCAGAGCTGACGAACCCGACAACATCTACGGGATTATCAAAACCTCTCAATGCATGACTGCCAAATGCATTGCATTTTATCCCGGCTTTATCAGCAAGGTCGGAAGTCATCAGCAATTCGGCACCAAGATCTTTGGCAAGCACCTGCAGACGAGCGGCCCGATTGACCGACGAACCGATAATCGTAAACGAGAACCTGCCAGCGGAACCAATGTTGCCGTGAACTACATCGCCAATGTCGATCCCGATCCTGGCCCGTAGTTTTGGCAGGTTGTTTCGTGACGAGCTCTCATTCAGCCCATCCAACGCTTTTAACCCTTCCAGAGCGGCATTTATTGCGGAGGCACATAGGGCCTTTTCGTCAGCAGGATCGGTAATCGGAAAAAACATGACGACGCCATCACCAACATAACCAGATACTTGCCCGCCCGCGTGGGATAGGGGCCTTGTCACGGTCTCGAAGAATAGATTGAGATTATTGATAAGCGATTGGGCATCCAGCCCCTCCGTCATATGGGTAAAATCTACCAAATCACAAAAAAGAACGATCACGTGAATTTCATCGACTTCGCCAAGACTCACGCGTCCATCCAGCATGGCTGTAGCAGCATTGCTGCCAAGATAGGTCTGAAGCAGGGTGCGCGCTGCTGAAGCATTTAATCGTGCGCCTAATGCCAGTGCAAAAACGGGCGTCACAAGCTGAAGCAGGTGAATATCCGATGGTTTAAATCCTGCGGGCTCTTCTGTGATAAACAAGCTCATCACGTCGTCAAAGAAGCCAATGGTGATGTCCGGTTCGAGGTGGTTTGCGAAGGCAATTGCGTCCGTTTCCCTTCCTTGCAGAACCGACGCAAATCGAGAGTTTTTGGTATCGATGCGAAGTGTGACTACATCTTCTTCCAGCATGTTTGAGAAAACATCTACGGGACGTTCGCTAGTCCCGACATCAAGTGCACCTTTGTGCCATCGTATCCGATGCAGGTCCGCCTCGGGATCAACGACGTCACAGGCAATCTCAATAGTTGAAACATTTACACCAGCTTTTGATAAGCTGGTGCCCAGAATGGCCGTAATTTCTTTATCAGTCATTCCGCCGAGCGATGCGTCGACCAGACTCTGGCTAATCTGCAGGAAGGATATAGTCAAATAGTTGGCTTCATGCGGAACATTCTGAAGATGAGCGGGATTATTGGTGTCGTTATTTGCCATTTCTGCCCTGCTTTCGCAGCATCTGTATCGCGAATTACATCATGCCACGTGAGATGTTCCAATCGGCAGCAAGCTAACTGGCTGCTTAAAGATTCTCCAAGGTCACATTTGACTCTATTCAGCGAAGTTTCAATAATGCAATTCCATATTTTGGATCGCGGTGATCCAGTGAGTTTGCTCAAAATTTTACGAGGCTTGCCTGATTCGACCTTGAGAATGTTCGTTTCCCGTTTAAGGAGCCGTCCTTTGCCGCACAGGTTGATTTGCATTAAAAAATACTTGATTATTAAACTCATAAATATTAAGCCGCCCGTGCGACTGCGCTCTTTGCGCGAAAAACCGGTCCAGCAGTCCGGAAGAGCCGCGCAGAGACAAAACAAGGATATCGAAAAGATGCGAGCAATGGCGACGGTGCGGAAACCATCAGGTTCAATCATGTACGGCCTGAGAGCAGGGGCTCTTGGTTTGGCAATGATCGCTGGTGGCCTCGTCCCATCGATTTCCACTGCCCAGGAAACTCCTCGGGCAACCCCGCAGCAAGTCACCCCGGCCGTCGAGCCGTCGGCACAGCAACCAGCTGCAACCCAGTCTGAAAACCCACCCGCTGTTGAATCTTCACCGTCTATGCAGGTGACCCCGCCAGCAACGGAACCAGGCGCACAAGTACCAGTAAATCCCGCTGCTGCGGGAACAGGGTCGCCGGAAGCGGGAACTGCTGCACCGGAGGCGGGTTATGCCAAGGCAACATTGCCGCACAACCTTTCGCCATGGGGTATGTTCATGGCCGCCGACTGGGTGGTCAAGGGCGTCATGATCGGTCTTGCTTTTGCCTCCCTGGTCACATGGACAGTCTGGCTGGCCAAGACTCTTGAACTCGCCGGTGCAAGAATGCGCGCCTACCGCGCACTCAATGCAATCGGCAATGCACGGACCCTGCAGGATGCCGAGCGGGCACTTGAGGGCCGGGGAGGGCCGGGTGCTTTGCTCGTCAACGCTGCCCGCGAAGAAGTGCGGCTTTCGCAGGAAACGCAGGCTCACACGAGTGCAGACGGCCTGAAGGAACGCATTGCTTCGCGCCTCTCACGCATCGAAGCGCAGGCCGGACGCCGTATGAGCCGTGGCACGGGGGTGCTTGCGACCATCGGTTCAACCGCACCCTTCGTTGGTCTTTTCGGAACGGTCTGGGGTATCATGAATTCCTTCATCGGTATTTCACAATCGCAGACAACCAACCTCGCTATTGTCGCGCCGGGTATTGCAGAGGCGCTTCTGGCAACCGCCATCGGCCTGGTTGCGGCTATTCCTGCAGTGGTTATCTATAACGTTTTCGCCCGTTCGATCACCGGCTATCGTCAATTGCTTGCAGATGCTTCGGCAGGCGTCGAACGCCTCGTCAGCCGCGATGTTGATTTTGCCCGCGTGCCATCTGCAGCCCGGCAGGTCCGTCCTGCAGCAGCCGAGTAGGAGCGAAAAATGGCTGGCGGTATCAGGCACAATGTTTCCGACGACGAATTGCAGGAAAATCACGAAATCAATGTGACGCCGTTCATCGACGTCATGCTGGTCCTGCTCATCATTTTTATGGTCGCTGCTCCTCTGGCGACAGTCGATATCAATGTCGATCTTCCAGCTTCCACAGCGACGCCCGTGCCGCGACCGGATCAGCCGCTTTATCTGACGCTCAAGGACGACAAGACCATTGCAATCGGCAACAACACCGTGAGTGCCGACACGCTTGGGGGCTTTATTGATCAGCAGACCAGGGGCGACAAGGAGACCCGCGTTTTCCTGCGGGCTGATCGCGCAGTCGATTATGGCGCACTGATGGACCTGATGAATAATCTGCGCTCCAACGGCTACCTCAAGATCGCGCTTGTCGGCCTTGAAAGTGCACCGCTTGCTGCACCCGGCGGAAACGCACAGTAATGGTGGGCAGGCCAAGCACTCTGGGCGGACTGCTGCACCCCGACTGGCGCGAGGTCGGGCGCTGGACAATTGCCGGGATTGTTGTAGTCGGTGTCCATGCCGGTGCGGCGTTGGCAATACACACATACCAGCCGGAGGATGAAGGGGGCGATATTGCCGCCCCGATCATGATCGATATGGAGCCCATGCCAGCGCCTGTGGTTGCTGAACCGGTGAAAGAAGAACCTGCCATCGAGCCCGAGCCTATAGAACCGGAAGTTGCCGAGCAGGAAGCAGCAACACCGGAAGTGGAACCTGAACCCGAGCCCCAGATTGAGCCGGTCGAAGAAGTGGCCGAAGCGGAACCGGAACCTGAAGAGGTTGAGCCTCTCGAAGAGCAGACGGAAGAGCTTGTTGAGCTACCCAAGGTAGAGGTTCCGCTTCCTGTCGTTCGTCCCGTGCAGGAGAAGCCCAAAAAACCTGTAGAGAAGAAGATCGTTCGCAAGGTAGAGAAGCCTGTCACCGCAAAAGTCGTAAACGACAAGCCGGTAGAGGAAAAGCGGCAGGCGGCGCCAAGTGCTTCCTCTGCGCGTCAGGCAGAGAAATGGAGTACACGTGTCCAAGCCTATCTTGTCCGCCGGGCCAGAAGAGCCAGAGCGGATGGATCGGGAACAGTGACTGTACGATTTGTTGTCTCCAGGTCCGGCGATATTGTCTCGTCGAGCGTCGTTGGGAGCTCCGGATCAAGCCAATTAGATCAAAGTGTGCTCAATACCGTGCGTAGCGCATCGCCGGTTCCATCTGCGCCTGACGAGGTGAATGTATCGCGCCAGAGCTTCACGGTACCCTTCCGTATCCAGTAGGGCGCGATTTAAATAAACAAATACTTTCAAGGAGTGGTCAATGACCGAAACAGTCGGACACACCCAGACGCAGCACACAGATCCCGGGGTAAGTGACGCTCTGCTGGAACTTGGCGATGTAAGCTTTGCAATTGAATCGCGCACGCTGCTGCAGCCGCTTTCGCTGAAACTACAGTCGCGCCGCGTTACCGGCTTGATTGGACACAATGGCTCGGGAAAGTCGACGCTGGTAAAAATCCTGGCCCGGCAACAACCACCAAGTTCGGGCACTGTAATATTCGAAGGCAAAGCTATAGATGAGTGGGGCGCTCGGCCATTTGCCCGCAAGGTTGCCTACCTGCCGCAATATACGCCACAGGCGGACGGCATGCTCGTCAAGGAACTTGTGGCACTGGGGCGGTATCCATGGCATGGCGCACTGGGGCGTTTTGGCAAGCAGGACCGCGAAAAGGTCGATGAAGCCATTGAACTGACTGACATCGGCGGTTTTGCAGATCGTCTGGTAGATACGCTTTCCGGCGGGGAACGTCAGCGCGTCTGGTTGGCCATGCTTGTCGCTCAGGATGCCGAATGGCTGTTGCTTGACGAGCCGATCTCGGCACTGGACGTAGCGCATCAGGTTGAAATCCTTTCGCTGGTGCATCGCCTGTCACGTCAGAAGGGGCTTGGTGTCGTTGTGGTCCTGCACGATGTGAACATGGCCGCCCGCTATTGTGACGAAATCATAGCTCTGCATTCCGGCAAGCTGATCGCACGCGGCACTCCTGACGAAATCATGACATCCGAAAGCCTCGGTGCAATTTATGGCATAGACATGGATGTCATTCGCCATCCCTCGTCCGGCGTACCTGTCAGCTTTGTGAGGTAATTCTGGTCGGTTGGCGCTATGTTTCCTGCCGCTCAGCCTGGAAGAGCAGGTTTGCCAGGATCTGCATGCCAAGGCATTTCTTGCTCGCCAAGTAGTCTGACTCTTCGCCAAAAAAATTGACTCATCTCAGTTTGCATTTTTGGGTTGATTTCGAGTTAAGGCATTGTTTTTATTCGCTTGCTGCTAAACCTCTCTCCTAGAGGCGCTCTTGGGTTTTCCTTAATATTGAAAGATTATAAGGTTGGGATACCCGTTGCGAATGGGGATTCGCTGGCGGACGAGGTTAAGATGGGGTCGAATTGACGTTACTTGACGAAATGCTGACGAATCCCGAACGGGAGGATGGCGGTAGGATTGCTCGAGCGATTCGACTATCAAACGGCATGGGGTGAGCTTGCGTGAAAGCGTACTAAGTTTGATGAAACGCTATCAGCAGGATCCTGCCATCATGCCGCGTCAACTTTTTGACGAGCTTAACACCGGGCAACGCGCTGATTTCAAAAGCCTCAAAGAACTATCTGACAAACAGGCGTCTGTTGAAGGCTCTGAATGACCGTGGAATAGAGCTTTTGAACGAAGATGCCTGATGCTTGAATTGCCGGGTAGAAAAGCCAACCGGAAGGAATAATCAATGAAATACGCGGATGAAATGCGTGCGAGGCTTCCGGCAACGATGCGGCTGCCGGATGAGTTTGAAGCTCTGTTCGACTGGATCGAAGCGAACGGCTTCTTCATGCCAAGCGGGCGCTTTCCCGGAGATCGCCTCGGGATGCTTTGTTCTTCGGATGGCCCGCATCAGGGAACAGTCATTCTTCTCCGGATCGAAACAGCCGAGCAGGCGCAGGAATCCGGCGAAGCGTGGCTTGGCAATGCTGTTCCAGATGTCGCGGAGCGTCTCGTTCCATTCGCACGCACGGGCGGCGATGGATCTTATGCTGCGTTCTGGATGGATGACACAGGTCAGCAACAGATTGTAAATCTGGGCTCAGAAGGCCAAGTGTGTATCCTGGCACCTACGCCGCTCGATTTTCTGCGCCTGCTGGGCATTGGTTACGAGGAAATCAGTGGCGACTGCCTGTATGATCCAAATGCAGTACCCGATGATTCCGGTGGCAGGCGCATTGTTGTCAACGATGCCTATCGAACTTGGCTGACCAGTCATTACGATGTAACCATCCCCCGAACGGCGTCTGAAATTGTTGGTAATGTTCCGGACAGTTCCGGGGCAACGTCCAGCGATCCATTCTGGCGATGGGTGCATTTCAACCAGGCGAAACGGAATCGAGATTGAACAGTGAACGGAGGCAGGGATAATGGAACCACAGATCGCACTGAAGCCTCTTCTCACAGGTGATCCAGTTACCTTGGAGGCATTCTTGCAATCAACTCCGCTAGCAGCATGCGACAGTCCCTCCGTGCTGGCTGCAATCCTCCCATCTCATCCGCAGTACAATGCAAAGCCGGTGCTGGGTGAAGATGTCAGCTTCGTCCTGAAAGTGGCGGAGCCGCTTTCAGAGGTTTGGTTTCGTTTGCCGGCAAGTTTTGATTACCGCTCGTTGAAAATCCTTGCCACCGCGCCAGCCGTCATTTTCGAAATTGAGACAACGGGCCTGCTGGTGCGCACGAATATGCAGGAGCTTGGCCGAAATTTTGCACCGTGGGTTGAGCGGACTGAATCTGAACGTGAAACCGCCTTCACGGCTCTTGCAAACGTCTTTGAATTCCCGAAGCCGCGGCCGGTGCTACAACCTTTCATGTCCGATGTAGCAGGTGAAATCGTTCCGGATTCCAGCGGATTTTGGCAGGCGGCGGCACCGCTCGCACTGCCACTTGCCGACGGCGAGCCATTACCTGTGACAATGTCCGGAATCACCGCAGGCGATGTCGCCCTGATCGATAAGGCTCTCATGAATTTTCTCGCTATGAGAGCCGAAGCGCGTGAGGATGCTTCCCTGCATGTCCTGTCTCAGTGCCGGGAATTTTTGAATTTTGTTGGCACTGATGGTGATGCCGAACGTCAGGCTATGATGGCAATCAGCGACCCCGCCGAGATCTGGCGATACGTCACGATTGAGGAACTCTTGGTCGAACGGCATGACACCGGAGATGAGCCAGTCATCTATATTGCACTCTTATGCCGTTGCGCATGGGATGAAGAGCACGGCCTGCAATTGGTATATCGCGATGGCCTGATGTTAACGCGTGTCAGTGAGCAGGACGGGCGGATGGTGTAGCCAGCGTGGGGCACTTCATTACTGGCGCATCATTGGAGAAAATGCGCAGCCTTGTTATGCCTTGGGCTGCAGCGCTTAAGTTCGTATTAGTCCTGCTCGTAAACTATCCACGCTCGATCAAAGCGGCGTCGTGCGGCTAGATCATCCTCACGCACCAGCACGTTTATGGAGCCGGGAAGGGTGTAACCAATTGCTTCATCCGAACCGATCTGCAGCACAAGAGGCTATACGAGAACATCCCAGCTGTGATTATGAACCCTGAGTGATGGCGTTGGTCAATTTACTGTCCTCAGAGAAGCATCAGAAATAAGCCGCATCTCAGACTATAGACTTATTGCGGCGGCTATACAGGAACTAAGTATCCTGCTGCCGATTGGTGACGATGGGCACGAGCCTTTTCTTCGCGATGATGGTCCGTCAACCCGGGAAGCCGTTGTGGAGAGCTTTTTCCAAAAATCGATGCGTGAAGCCTTGAAATTAGCTTACAGCGGGTTCTTTGCCTGAGTTTTCGGTTATCAGAAATCGTTCTCGATCGGTTGCATACTTTCCGCAATGTATGGCTGATACAAACTGTTAATTGGCCCTCGCAAACTTGATTTTCCTTTGAGCCATGGTCTAGGGTAGGGAATTATCGAACCGATCGGTTCGGGCTGCGGATCGGAGAAAATAATGCTCACGCCAAACCGCCAAGTGATAGCTTTCTTGCTTTCAGCAACGATCATAGCTCCTGTCTCGGTAAGAGCGGAGACCATTTTTGGGGCCATGGCGAAAGCATACAGTAACAATTCAACGCTCAAGAGTATGGGCAGGAGCGTCAACGGCAGTGGGACCAGCTAGGCCGACAGATCAAGAGAGAGCTTCAGAAACCGCCAATATGGCTGTCTTTGCCGGGGGCCGCGTCTACCGGGCAGGGCCATTCCTATCCGATAAGGATCGTGGAATGCTGACGATTGCAGAGTTGATGGCTTCGATAGCCATTCTTGAAGAACGGGGTGAACTCAACCAGCTTGACGAATCCGCCTATCCACCGGAAGGCGCTATCAACTGGTTGTACGGACTGACAGCCGGCTTCTATTTCAACAATGCGCACAAGCTGGAGATTCGCGAAGCCGCCCTTGAGCTGGCTGAGCGCTATTATGATGCAGTTGAGGGGCGAATAAATCTGCTTTCGAGAGATGGCAGAGGCAAACAGATCATGTCCGCTGAAGATATAAGACGGTTTTTGACAGAAGGCCTATATGCCGAAAAGTACCTTCAGAATATGGAAACCATGAGTTTCTACATTCGACATATGCCGCAGGATTTGTTGCGGACAACAGATCCGGTCCACGAATATCTGACCTGTTTGCTACCAAGCGAGAAGTATCACGGCGGTGGCGGCAATCTTATGTATCAGACACGGCTGGCGGAACTCGACCGGAATCCTGCAGGCGTCATTGGCGCCTTTGTCGATGCGTGCCAGGCATTGAATGTGTTTTATGCAGTTTCAGGCATTGCCCTGTTGTTCTATTCCTACACGTCAGGTGCGCCGGCCAGGGCCTATCCGCTTTACCGCCGGTTCCCCGGTTTTTTATATGAAGATGGCGTCAATTTCGGACTGGAGATAACCCGGCGGACAGATGTTATCCGGGACGTCAACTGGTTGACAGCCGTTAATGACGAGCTGCTGGAGCGGGCAGGTGGTATTGAAAAGGCACATGTAATTGCAGGGGGCGAGGTTCTTCTGCATCCTTACAAGGGCGGGGTGGTGTTTCAGGCAGGTGAGCGTCCCCATCTCGGTGATATAAATAAAGGGAAGATTCCCGAGGCCTATCGCGCTGTGGATGAATTCTTGCGTGAGGTCAGTTACGAGGAATGGGAGTATCCCTATCTCGGCGTTCCTGACGACGTCGACGCGATGGCCTTCACCGAGGAGTGGTCCAGACGCTTTGAACGTGAGTGAACGGATTGCTACGTCAGTTCGGTTGCTCAATTCGCAGTGTGGGCAATCAGGTGGTTTTGACGGGGTGGACTCCCCCTCGACGGCATTGATGTGCCAGAGTGGAGACGTTGATCACCATTTGGAGGAGGCGTCCATGAAAGAGATTAGCATTATTGGTCTGGATTTGGTGTGGTAGCGCATTTGCTGAAATTGATATTTTGCGCTGGATAGAAAGCTCATTTCTCGGGCTCGTGGCAAACCACTTCAATATTGTGTCCATCAGGATCAATGACGAACGCTGCATAGTAGTTCGCGTGGTAACGTGGGCGTAAACCAGGCGCACCATTGTCGTTGCCTCCAGCCTCCAAGGCAGCATGATAAAATGCTTCTACCTGCTGACGGTTTTCCGCGGTAAATGCCAAGTGAAGATGCGCTGGCTTCTCTTCCGTTTGGTAGAGGCATAATGAGGCCTTCCCCTTTGGGCTAAGCTCAACTCCATATGTTGGTTCTCCCTCCGCAACAACACATACCCCGAGCGGCGCGAGTGCTTCAAGATAGAAGGCCTTGCTCGCTGCATAGTCGCTGACACCGAACTTGACGTGGTCAAACATGAGTTCTCCTGAGTTGCGTTATACTGACGGGATTGTAGATATCGTCGTCTTTAGTCAGGTAGATGGGGGGCATGGGTGATTTCTCTGCGGCCAGTTGGAGCGCTTTGTCACGGCGTGATCAAATTTAGCGCCTACTCATGCAACTCGTAAACAGGCTATAAACAATCTTATTTGGATAATCAGCGGTCCACGCGGAAAGGGGGCGTGTTGTGAATTTACGGCTTCAGATCATCGCCCTGGCAATCGTTCCACTGGTTGCGGCCATCCTGTCGGTTACCATCTTTATTACCTGGCAGTCCTCCAGTCTGGTCAGAAGCAGTATCGACACCTTCGAACAGAACATGTTGAACTCGAAGGAAACGGAGATCACAAACCTGACAACACTGGCCTTGTCCGCCATCAACGCGACTTATCTCAACGCTGGCCCGAACGACGGCGATGCCAAACGAAAAGTGACAGAAATACTCAAGGGGCTTGATTACGGTCAGGACGGATATTTTTTCGTTTATGATTATGACGGAGACAGCATCGTCCACCCGCGTCAGGAGTTCCGGTCCGGACATAATTGGCTGGGTATCACCGATCCTGATGGCGATCATGTTATTGCCAATCTGATTGCAGTGGCGAAGGCGGGCGGCGGACTGCATCAGTATAAATGGGAGAAACCATCTACTGGTCGAATGGCCGACAAACTCTCCTTTGTGTCAGGTCTCGATAAATGGAGATGGGTCGTGGGAACGGGTGCCTATCTTGATGATGTCTTTGCGCAGACTGCGGCTGCGAAATCAGAACTCCGTCAAAGCATAGGCAATACGTTTCTCATTGTTGCGCTTGTCGCTGTACCGGCAACCATCGTCGTGTTTTCAACGTGCATGCTGATCACGCTCCGGGAACGCCGTCTGGCGGATAGCAAACTTAAACGACTGACGCAGAGGGTCATCGACACGCAGGAGGAGGAACGGGCCCGCATATCGCGTGAATTGCATGATGGCATCTCGCAAAATCTGGTAAGCGTGCGCTACGCAATGGATCTGGCAAAACGGAAGACAGCAACGGGGTCCGGGCAGGCATTGATTGCCATCGACTCGAGTATCGAAGCATTGAACAGTGCAATCAAGGAGGTTCGCAGACTTTCGCATGGCCTTCGACCGCGTGTTCTCGACGATCTTGGTCTCACCGCTGCCCTTACCGCACTGTGCAACCAATTTCTTGAGCGAACCGGTATCAGCAGCGACCTTGCAGCATCAAAATTCCTGGATGATCTGAAACCGGAAGCCAGTACCGCATTGTACCGTGTGGCACAGGAAGCTTTCAACAATATTGAACGACACGCCAAGGCGAGCGAAGTGAGTGTCAGGATATGGAGTGAGAATGGTCGCGCCCGTATGGCAATTACTGATAATGGCGTCGGGTTTGACATGGATAGCGGCCAGGATAATAGTGGTCTTGGCCTGCGTAATATGCAGGAGCGCATAGCACATTTCGGCGGGCTGCTGCTTGTTAAGAGCGAACCTGGGAAAACCGTGCTGACAGCGATGCTGCCAAGATCAGCATCCCGTTACACGGCAGAAGCAGCAGCCGCAGCATGACACAAAAAACGCCCGTCAAAGTACTGTTGGTAGACAATCACCCATTGGTTGCTGATGGGCTACGGGCTATCCTGCAAACATACGATCACATCCAGATCGTTGGCAGCGCCGGGTCGGCCAGTGCAGCGATTGAGATTGCCCGTGATACTGGCCCGGACATTGTTTTGCTGGATATCAATATGCCGAATGTGAGTGGCATCGAAGCAATCGAGATGTTCAGGAAAGAGGGGCTTGGCTGCCGCATTATCATGCTGTCAATGCATGATAGCCGTGAGTATATATCTTCTTCGGTAATGCGGGGTGCCTCCGGATATGTGCTCAAAGACGTCCCCACAGACGAGATCGCAAAGGCAATTGCCGTAGTTGCCGATGGCGGAACGTTTTTCTCTACCGGCGTGCCGGATGTACTTCTCGAACGCCATATCAAATATGATGCCATCCCGCTGACGACACGAGAAAAGTCTATTCTCGTGCAGATCGCATCCGGAAAGAGCAACCGGGATATTGCTGCCCAGCTGGGAATCTCCAATGCAACAGTGGAGACGCACCGAAAAAATCTAAAGCGGAAGCTCCATATTCCGACAACGGCCGGTCTTGTCCGCTATGCACTGGATAATGGCTTGGGTGAGATGGACCTGTAACGCTTACCCAGTTCTGGGTAGACAAAGACAGGCGGCAGCCTTGCAATCTTGTAACAACTTTATCGCTTCCATAGAAACCATGCCAGTTGGTTTTGGGGAGTACTACGCATGTCTCGGCAATTATCGAAACCGTGGGTGAAGGCCATTCGCTGGCTACTCATTCTACCTTACATCGGGCTTCTTTGGGTACCCTTCTACAATCGTGTGGAACCTGTGCTCTTCGGGTTCCCGTTTTTCTATTGGTATCAACTTGCCTGGGTGCCGCTTACTGCATTCCTGACCTGGATTGTCTACAGGAGCGTGCGTCATGACGACTAGTATCGATATGACGGCGCTCGCCGTATTCATCTTCTTCTTCGCTCTCGTCACCGTTCTGGGATTTGTAGCCTCTCGCTGGCGCAAGCCGAAAACACTCGCGCATATTGACGAATGGGGTCTCGGTGGCCGTTCATTCGGCACGTGGATCACATGGTTTCTTGTTGGTGGTGACTTCTACACCGCTTACACGGTGATTGCGGTTCCAGCACTGGTTTATACGGTTGGCGCTTACGGCTTTTTCGCGCTTCCCTACACAATCATAGTGTACCCGCTGGTCTTCCTTGTCATGCCGCTCTTGTGGAAGCGGGCCAAAGACCATGGTTACGTGACAGCAGGCGATGTGGTGCACGGCCAATATGGCTCGCGCGCATTGGAACTTACGGTTGCAGTCACCGGCGTGATTGCCACAATGCCCTATATCGCGCTGCAGCTTGTCGGCATGACAGCTGCTTTGAAAGCACTTGGGCTGCATGGCGAGATTCCACTTGCCATCGCCTTTATCGTTCTGGCCGTTTATACCTACTCGGCAGGGCTACGCGCACCGGCGCTTATCGCATTTGTAAAAGACATCATGATTTACATCGTGGTCATTGCCGCAGTTGCCCTTATCCCGTCGAAGCTTGGTGGCTATGCCAATGTATTTGCGTCGGCAGATGCAGCTTTTCAGGCGAAGGGTTCAGGTAATCTGTTGCTCGGTGGCAACCAGTATGTTGCTTATGCGACGTTGGCATTGGGCTCGGCACTTGCAGCCTTCATGTATCCGCACACATTGACAGGCATCTTTGCTTCCAACAGTGGCGATACCATTCGCAAGAATGCGGTTCTGTTGCCAGCCTATACGCTTTTGCTGGGTTTGCTGGCGCTGCTCGGCTATATGGGTCACGCAGCCGGCCTGAAGCTGGAAAGTGCAAATGATGTGGTTCCAGCGCTTTTCCAAAGCCTGTTTCCAAGCTGGTTTGCCGGCTTCGCGTTTGCGGCTATTGCCATTGGTGCCCTGGTGCCGGCAGCGGTCATGAGTATTGGTGCTGCCAACCTTTTCACCCGCAATTTCTGGAAAGCCTATGTCAATCCACAGGTGACAGATGAGGGTGAGGCGAAGGTCGCGAAGATCACCTCGCTGCTCGTCAAGGTCGGCGCGCTGCTTGTTATCGTGCTTCTGCCAACTCAGTTCGCTCTCGACCTGCAACTTTTGGGCGGTATCTGGATTTTGCAGACGCTTCCTGCATTGGTCTTCGGGCTATATACCAACTGGTTCCGCGCACCAGCACTGCTGGCAGGATGGTTCGTCGGCTTCTTCGGTGGGACGTATCTGGTTTGGGATGCAAACTGGAAGCCGCTTCACGTCATCGGGTTCGGCGAAAACCAGTTTACCATCTATACCGGCCTGCTGGCGCTGGCTGCAAATATCGCCGTTGCATGCATAATCAATGCCCTGGTTCCGGCAAGAACGGCAATTGCCAGAGCTTGATCAGTCAAGTGAGGCAGCGGATACTCTCCTGCTGCCTCCAGGAATTACTGGGTACTTTTCTTTCCGGATCAAATGGGAGGGCAAGGGAATGGTGTCGCTGCTGCAACCGTTGACGGTGGCGCCATAATCATTGCCCCCTGTTCGGATCCGCGTTCCGCGCGCAGAGGTATTGCGGGTTCGGACCACTTGAGGTCGTTCCGGTTGAAAGGCTGGTCCGCGGTGACAGAACGGAACAATCTCTTTGCTGGTCCATCCAGCAGTTCCACACGGCCGGGATAGCTGGAATCACGCCAGGGTGTGGTCAAAAAGCGGATATTGTCGAACGATATCCCGCGTACGGCGAGAGCCAGTTTCATCATTAGACCGGGAGTGAGATCCGGATCTGTCGTGATGGATTTGCCGGCTACGTTCAGCAAGCTGAACAACCTGACAGGATTTATCAGCGCACCATCGCCCACTACCTTCCTTGCCAAAGCAGACAGGAATTGCTGCTGGCGCTGAATACGACCTATGTCAGTTCCATTGCTCAGACCGTGGCGGACCCTGACATAGCCAAGAGCCTGTTCGCCGCGCAAAACCTGCAATCCGGATGGCAGGTCAAGCCCGACATAGCGGTCATGGATTGGTTGGGGAAGACACACCTCCACTCCCCCCGCTGCATCCACCAGCATCTTGAACCCGGTAAAATCGACCATGACGAAATGGTCAATATGGATTCCGGTGAGGGTCTCCATGGTTTTCCAGATGCATCCGATACCCCCGGCACTATATGACGAGTTGATAATGCCGCGCTGGGCCCGTTGTCCTGGAAAACTGTTCCGGGAGACACATCTTGGTAGTTGGACACGCAAATCCCGCGGGAAGCTGATGACCGCCAGTTCTTTCCGATAGGCCGGCAGGTGCACGAGCATGATCGTATCCGTGCGCTCGCCGCGAAGGGCGGGACCCTTTCCCTCTCGCCGATCCGACCCGACCACAAGGATGTTCATTGCATCAGGGGATGCTTTGGCGGGCCGCTTGTCCCCCAGTTCATCGCTCGCGACTTTGATGTATCGGATATTGGTGACCATTGTAAAATACGTGATACCCGCACCGAGGAGCAGTAACGATGCGACGCCGGCTGCGATCAATATCGACCAGAATATCCAGCGGCGTATTTGTGTCGGCGGATTCTGTTCCGGATTGAGTGACTCTTCGGTCAAATTCATTGTCCACTTAATGCGCTAGCGGATAATCCAGCTATTGTGCCAGGAGCCAGAATACATCGGGGCATTGCAAGTGTAATCCCAAATCTCGTCTTGCTGATTTGGAACTTCGGCGGCCACTGCGCGTTTTTGACAATGGTGTCTTCGGCAGCCGGATTATACGACAGCATAAAGGAGAGTTTGATGGAGCCCGGCATGTCCGATTGGTGGTCTGTCCATTGTGGCTGCTCTCCCATCATCGCAACAGCAATTCATAATGGCGATTTGGTGCGCTCTTCGGTGGAAGAAGTCATGACCATATCGAGGGACGAACGATTGCGTGAAGAAGATCCCTTTACCGAGTTTCTTATTCGGGATGTTCCCAATCGTATCATCTTCCACAGGTCACGATTTGAAGTGGATTTGAATCGCGCCAGAGATCAGGCAGTTTATGTATCTCCCGAACAGGCATGGGGAATAAATGTCTGGAAGACGAAGCCAGGCAAGGAGCTTGTTGAAGAATCCCTGAAACTTCATGATGCCTATTATGGCATGTTGCGGGAATTCTTGACCGAGCACGAGAAGCGGCACGGGCGCTTCGTTGTTCTGGATACTCACAGCTATAATCACCGACGTGACGGCCCGGATGCGCCGCATGGCGACCCAAAAAAAATGCCCGAAATAAACATTGGTACCTTTTCCATGGACAGAGATCGCTGGGCGTTCCTGATTGATCCATTCATTGAAAAGTTGCGTGCTTTGACGTTTTGCGGCCGTTCTTTGGATGTTCGCGAGAACATATCGTTTCAAGGTAAGGGCGAGCAGACCCGTTTCATTCATGAGGCTTTTCCGCAAAACGGATGCGCCATCGCGATTGAATTCAAAAAATTCTTCATGGACGAGTGGACCGGACAACCTGATGAGAACGCCTTGAAGGAGCTCCGCGCACTCATCGCCTCTGTGCTGCCTGTGCTGGAGGAAAGGTTGCAGCCAAAATGAACCAGATCGACGTGACCTCAACTGCGGATGCCGTGTTCACAAAAGCCGTAGCCTTGCTGAAGACCGGTAAAGCGGTTCGGCTTGATCTGGAAGGTGGCGGGCGCCTTCATATTGACCGGCCCCTGCCATTTCTTTGCATCCACCTTCTAACCGGGCGGGATGCCGGGGCGGCCTATGATGTTGCCTCGGCCAATGCATCATATCTTATCGCTTCCAGTATCGAGTCCGCTATCTGTTGCATCCATAGTGTGGGGGCTTTTCTGAAGGCGCATTTCGGAACCTTTGTTGTTCTCGATGTGGGCGAGCTCGAGCGGGATACGATGCTTAACGAGGATGCGCCTTATCTGCCTCCCTTTGAGATCACTTTGTCCGGTACGAACCAGCTGGAAATGAGAGATGCTCTAAAGAATTTCGCGGCCGCCGTGAAAGCCGTCGTGGCAAAATTCAGGATGCCCCGCCTCATTGAGCTTGTGCCAGAGGAGGACGAGCATGCCGAGCTTGCAAGAAGGTTGCCGGATGTACCTTGTCTGACTGTGCGTTTTGCGCCCATCTACCGCGTGCCTGAATCAGAAAATATCTACCCGGATCTGCGCGACAGGGTAGTAGCAAACATCTTTGATGCAGGCCTGCAGGCAATCGCTGCGTTTCTGGAAGCGAACCGGACGATCGAATTTACAGGCCATCGGGCCCTTGGCAGACGTGCCTTTGTCGATCCGGTGACCAAGGCGGATCGCACAATCGATGAGATCGCCTCCACATTTGACTTCCTGCTTGCCGTTACGCCGATCAACGCCGAGGCCGCGTGGAAGGAATTCAAATCAAACAGATTCGAGCGCGCTCCCCGGCTGCTTTACCGGCCGTTGACGGTTGAAATCGACGTCGAAAAGAAAAAGCTGTTCTCCATTCCCTTTGACAGATTCGAGGACCCGGTCCTTTCGACACTCTATCGCGAAAAACAGCAGGAGCTGGATTTGCAATTGTCATTGATTTCAGCGCGAGAAACGCCGCGATTCATTGAGTTGGGGAGGGCGCTCTATGGCCGTGTCGAGTCTGATTTGCTGATTGCGGCCGAGAGAATATTGACGGAAACTGCGGATATGGGCCAAGTGGGTGAAGGTGATGCTGATAATGCCGATTGCTACGAGGTGATGCGGGCGGCGGAAGTTATGATCGATGCCTATCAGCAGCTATACTCAGGTTTCGAGGCCACAATCGAGCTGCGAGACGATCTGCCTGCAGGCTTGATGGTTTCCGGACCCCGTCTGTTGATTTCCCGCAATACCAGTATGGTACGCGGCAGGCTGAATGCGCTGCTGAGCCACGAAATTGGTGTTCATCTTTTGACTTACTTCAATGGTTCGGCACAAGGTTTGCGAATCTTCCGCTCCGGACTGGCTGGATATGAAGGGTTGCAGGAAGGTCTTGCCGTGTTTGCCGAGTACCTTGTTGGCGGTATGACGCGCGCGAGAATAAGACTTGTCGCAGCCCGTGTTGTCGCTTGCGCGAATATGTTGAACGGCGCATCATTCGTAGAAACGTTCAACGCACTCGTTCAAAAACACGGTTTCAGCCAGGCTCAGGCATTCAACCTGACAATCCGGCTCTATCGGGGCGGCGGTCTCGCCAAGGATGCGATTTACCTGCGCGGTCTGCTTGAAGTGCTAAGGCATTTGAAAAGGGGTGGAAGCCTTGCCCCGTTCTGGATGGGGAAAATCGCTGCATCGCATTTTGGCGTGATGCAGGAACTCAACTCGCGGGGACTTTTGAGGGCACCCGTAGTCGATCCGTCCTTTCTTTCGCATCCCGGTGCAAAGAAAGGTTTGGAACGTGCACGTTCCGGACTTTCGCCTGTCGGGATGGTCTCGGCATAAACTCCACTTGAAGGGATTTTTATGCGCATAGCATTTTTCGTCAATTCGATAGAAGCCGAAACCCCGCATTTCACCACGACGTTGCTGGCGTTTGCAGCGCTTGCTCGAGGTCACGAGATTCTTTATTTGACGCCGGGTGATTTTGTCCTGCGGTCAGATAACAGTCTGATGGTCAGTGCCAGGGTCTTGCCGCCCGCGAAGTACAAGAAGGTGGAAACCTTCCATAAGGATCTGCAGGGCGAAAAATTATCGACCAAAATAATCGATGTCCGTGAGATCGACGTTATTCTTTTAAGAAATGACCCGTCGCAGGATGCGATAGAGCGTCCATGGGCGGCCCATGCCGGCGCCATGTTTGGCCGTCTTGCATCAGAACGTGGAGTGCTGGTGGTCAACGATCCCGCAGGTCTCGGACTTGCCCAGAACAAACTGTATTTTCAGGATTTCCCGGAGCAGGTGCGCCCGGTTACCCTGATTTCCAAAAACATTGATGAGATTCGAACTTTTATCGATGGGCAGCCGAAGGGCGCTATCGTAAAGCCGCTGCAGGGATCGGGCGGAAAACACGTGTTCAAGATAGAATCTCCGAAAGATTCCAATCTGAACCAGATATTTGAGGCCGTGAGCGGAGAAGGATATCTCATTGCCCAAGGCTATCTTCCGGAAGCCAGGGGTGGCGATGTCAGGCTTTTTCTCATGAACGGGAAGCCGCTGGAGCGCAATGGCAAGTATGCCGCTCTGCGGCGGGTACCGGCGAAGGGTGAGGTGCGGTCCAATATTCATGTTGCCGGGACACCCGAAAAGGTCGAGGTAACCGGCAAGATGCTCGAAGTCGCGGAGATGGTGCGACCAAAGCTCATAGAGGATGGAATGTTTCTCGTCGGTCTCGATATTGTCGGAGACAAGATACTTGAAATCAATGTCTTTACGCCCGGAGGGCTGTGGAACATTTCACAAATGTACAAGACTGATTTTGCCGAGAGCATCATCATGGCGCTCGAAAGCAAGATCCTGATACGGCAGGCCTATCCGGCAACGCTTTCCAACATCCGCCTGGCAACATTGTAAAGCTGCGGGGATTGTCATTTTCGATGATAATCAGGCTATGCCGGAACCTTGAGCTGGATGGGCTGCTTCTTTTTGACCATTTATCGAAAGGTTCACGATCATGACACTCAAGGCACTTGCCATTAATTGCACGTTGAAGGTCGATGGAAAATCGTCAACGCAAAAGATGATCGATCTGATTGCTGAGTCGCTTGAGCTTTTTGATGTTGAAACATCGTCTATTCGCCTCGCAGAATTTAACGTCAGACCGGGTGAACCATGTTTGAAGCTTTTTGCGCTTCTATCCTCCATGAAACTTTACCTTCACCTTTCGATGTGCTTCCACGAAAGCAATCGTAAATCTATAGCTTCATAATTTTGGTATATGCATAAGAAATCAAGTTATAGCTTTATTTATCGTGCAGGCAGAAGCTCTGTCGACATATGGTTGCGAAAAAGGTCAACTTGCGGCAGAGGCGCTTACTTATGAAAGCTGCGAATCAATTCTGGCTCAGATATGTGCCATCCAAGCGTGTGAAGCTTGGCACTGCCCTTTCAACTTTCTCCGCGGTCCGCAATCTCTTTGTACCGCCCACCGCGCTTGCAGTTCACGTCCATCTTATGAGCGCATTTCCACACCGGAAATCCGTCACGGATGTTGCCGCCTGAAGTCTGGCATCCAACGATCCGCTCCTTCGCAGCTGCAAGCTTGGCGGTGGCCTTTTTGGACAGCGTGACGGTAACGTCGAATCCCATATCGCTCTGGGCTGTCTCCGGAACGACCCATGTCAACAGAGTGGTGTTGCAATCGCCATTGCGAGCGACGAGCTATAGCGTTTTGTGATCCGCTTCCTTCACACACGATGATCAGGCGGTTAGAACCAGTCGCCGGTCTCGTCGCAATCAATCTGTTGCAAGACATATCAGTCTGCGGCGGGAACGGGTCAGCTTATGTCCCCTGCCTGACATTTCAGATAGCCCCTTCAAAGTTTTGACGCGGGATTGCGTCAGGCCGTCCATGCACTGCGCAATGAGCATCGGCATCATGCTTCCTCCTGTCCCTCCTGCTGGGAAAGCGCACATCGTTTTCCAGCTTGCTGCTGGACACACGAAACCTGCCAGTCCTGGTAGGTTTCGTGGAGTGAAGATGCTCCACCGGGAAGAGCAGATATCAGATCCTTGGCGAAGGCCGGAACCGCCATCAACCCTGCGATAAACGCTGAGATTGTAAGAAAGGTTTTCTGTTCATGATTACCATTGGTTCCATTTTAGAAATCGAGTGATGCGCACTGTTGCCTGTTGGTGCGGACATTTGGTGGGTTGCGGGGTTGATGTGGCTGGGCCTGGTCAAAAGCTCGCTCCAAGCTTTTCAATTATATAACGCAATCGTCAGTCCGGCTGGAACACAATGAAAGAGATGCGAGCTGTTCGTGTCATCTCCCTTTGTTCGGCAAGTGCTTTCTTGCCACATTCTCGAAAACAAAAAAGATTATGGTTAGGAACAACACGATTGCGCCGCAAGTGATCGCGGTTCTGGGCCACCCATTAATAAACCGCCGATGCCGAACGTCGTTGCTATCGAAATCGTTAGGAGGACAAGTTTTCTGAGCATTAACAGGCCCTTTCCGGCGCAGCGCCAAAAGTATGTGGCAAATGCAATGATCTATGTTGGACGTGCGCAGGTCAACTGGACCTGGATTTTCCTGTTGGCGATCAAAGCCGGTTCACTCGCAAGGACGAGCGTCTTCGTCCCGTCATTTTTGATCGTGATAACACCTTCCTGCAATACTTCTCGCACACCTCCTAAATCTACGCTGCTCTTATAGGTCGCCAGCGCCGAATAGCATCCGCATTCACCAATTGACTTGTGTAATTGAAAACTCGCGCTGGCTGAAACGACGTTCGTTTCGGTCACAGTTTTTTTGGCCTTGACCATCACACACGCCGCCAGCTCATTCTGGAGAGCAACGCTGCCAGTATCGGCTGCAGCTGGCGCACTACAGAACATTGCGGAAAGAACCGCACCTCTTATCAGATCATGCATGGGCGTCTCCTCGTTCTAGCGCGATGGCAATTGTTTAATGCAGCCCAGAATGTCCGTATCGCAAATGGGAGCTTCGGAACGTGTTGCCGGATCATCAAGCCAGCGATGATATGCGCTGCGAATTTCGACGTCTTTATAGCTATAGATTTTCGCCTTCTTGTTGATCCGGCTGGCTTCCAGCGCCTTTGGCGTTACGGCCATATGAAAGCTCAGCTCGTTGAACTGCCAGATCTTCCAGTCCTTTTGCCGCTCGATGACGCGTACATGGTAATAGGGGTCGTCTGGCCTCTCCGGTCGAACTTTATAAACATCAGCCCACCGCACGACTTTGGGCGAGACAGACAGAACAATGCTTTCCTGATGATCCTGTGCTTGCGCCGGGACGCCAGCGAGTATGTAAAGAATTGCCAGAGGCACATTCAATCTCAAGAGTTTCGACATTGATTTCCTTTTATCTCGCCCTGTCGGTTGGCTGAAAGGCAGGCGGAATTGCCCGGGTATCATCAAGATCGCCATACACTACAAAAACGGGAAACCTCCAAAAGAAGATGGAGATTAGGCAACGCCACGCGCCGACCGCTCCAGGGAGACTGCATATATACCATAAGCGTTCAGGAGCGGCAGGAGCGTTGAACGTTCCACCTGACTATCGCATACTATCAGTTCAACAAATCTACCATACTGTTTGCCATATAAAGTATTCCGCAGACAGCCTTCCCGGCTGTTCCGGGACTGCTCCAAAGCGATCTTTCCAATTTTCGGCATTAGCCCAAGATATATGAGTCCGCAAAGCAGCCCAAGGAAGAGTACGGTCGGCAATTGCCTTACACATCATGCCGGATGTTGAGATGCGGTGAGTATCGAATAAGTTCATTCGTATGCGTTTTGATTCTCTGTCGCCACCAAGTCAGCGACCCCGTTATGGCATGCAGTTGCAGCGATCGCGCCGGTGGCCCTCGTTGTTCTCGTCGGTTCGCGAATTCCATTGCCCGGTATCAATACGGCTGCTCGGGCCGAGCAGGCGACCTACTCGTCCAACGATGCGATGGCGCGGTTCTCTATCTTTGCTTAGCGGTGGCCGGCATTCAGGTCCTTGTGTGCGTAGGAATGGGATTTCTGAAGCAGGCTACATCTTCTTCGTTCAACCCCGGTAGCGGGATGCTTATCGTGTGCGTCACGGTCCTGCCGGCTCTCAGACGGTCACCGGACAGGCGCTTCGGGTTGGGGTCGTGATATGTGTTTTAAAGATTATACCGGGATTTGATTTGTCACCTCTGGCGTCGGGCGTGCAGCAAGTCCCCCTCATGGGAGGCTTCCGCGGCTTTCCGATCATTATGTTTAGCTATCCAATTGCATTAATGCTTGGAATCCGCGCATTTTTTGCAGCCCGATATCTTGGGTGGCTGACTTGAGGGCGGTGCTGGTAGCGTTTGATGGTGGATATCATGAACCCCTGGCATCCATCATTCTTGGCTTTGCCGCTATGGCGGCACACGGCACAGTTGTCGCGGGGGTTATTTTGGATAATCGCCTTGTGGCAAAGCAACGGCGGTTGCGTTAAATCTCCGTCAATCAGGATTTCACCCTCTCTAGCAAGCACCCCAAACCCTTGCAAAATCGTCCAGGAAATGAGCCAATCTTATGAAGCCTCCCTTTTTACCCGCCTGTCTGATTGCTCTATTTCTGTCTGCGAGCGTTCCGGCTTTGGCCGACACGGTTGAAACGTCTATTCAGAACGCTTTTGAAGCGATGGCTTCCGCTGAAACCGAGGAAGCATTCTATGGCGCGGCGCGTACCGCTATCGCGCTTGGAAGCGATGCTCTGCCGGATCTGACTAAACGTCTGGCAGCAGTGAAGGATGACGATGAACGCATCAATATCTTCTATGTGCTTGCCAATATTGTAGGTCCGATGAAATTCAAGCGAGAAGTGATCGAGTTGCCGCCCGAACTGGTCTCTCTTACCGGTAAACTGCTTATTGAGACGAGAAATCTGCAGCTTGAAGCCAATCTTGCCAATTTTAGCGTTGTAGTTCCCCACCCGGCCGAATTCGGCCCGGGACTGCTCGCCCTGCTGGAGCGAACGGAAAACAAGGCTTTGCGCGCCACGACTTCGGCAGCGATCGTTTATCAGGGAAAAGAGGTTCTGCCACTCGTGCTGAAAGCCTTCTACAGCAGCACCAATGACCGGTTCAGCGGTGACCTCGCACATTTGCTCGCCGATACGGAACTCAACGAACGGTCGATTGCCAAATTGCAGGATTTGCTTAAATCCGACAATGCCGGGGCGCGCCAGTCAGCTGCGCGAACCCTCGACAGGGTGGGCCTAAAAAGCGGTGATTTACTGGAATCTGCTTTGAAAGATCTCGCTTCCGCCCGAACAGAAGTCGAATTGAGTTTTGCAGCCGAGAACGTCAAGAAACAGACTGACGGCAGCGAGCGAGTCGCCGCCGCTCTTGCCAGCGCATTCGAACGGGCACACAGGCTCGAGGAGCGAGCCATGCTTGTGTCTGCACTGCTGGCGACCGGCGAGCTCGGAAAGAAGCAGCTTTTTGTCGTGTTGCAGGCCTCAAACGATGCGGAGGAGGTCGGTGATCTGATGAGAGTCATGAACAGCAGCCTTCAGGATGATCCGCGGTTGACTTCCGCTTATATCGCCATCCTGAAGCGGACTGACGACGAAAAGGTCAGCGACGCAGCAATCCTTGGTCTCGTGATGACACGAAAGACCGGTCAGGAAGCCATAAAGGTGGTGGTGAACGAGACATCAGCCGATGATCGTTTACATCGCAGGCTCACAAAGGCGGCCAGATCGTTCCCCTCGGATAAGACTTCAGACTGACGAGCGGCCCTGTTGTTCGTAGATGAGGTGGGCTTTCTTCTAAAAAAGTCGGACACACAATAAATGCGGACCGGGAGATAATAATAATTGCGATGGATTGTGTTATGACAAAAGCGCGCTTCCATCATTGACGAAAAGGTTGCAACACAACTTTCTCGACTACCAAGGGTGTTCCGACTTCGGTCTATTGCAGCAGGATCTCGGTGGTCGTGGCGTCAAGCGTTTTACAGAAAAACCATCTTCTACGCTTTCAACCTTCTGTATCTCGATGGCCCCGATCTTACGAAACTGGACCTGACCGAGCGGACTGCCATAAGAGCGTGTCGTAATCCTCCTCAATCGAACCGGCTGACCCATTTTAGCGTTTCTTCAAGCGCGTCCAATGGCTTCGGCGCATCGATCAGCGGGTGTTGATGCTCATCGAAGCGAATTGGTTTCAGCGACCGGGCAACCGTTCGATAAGTTGCCGGAACTTGTCCCAGGTTGACGTCGCCCAGTTCGGGCCGATCACCCGCTTGAATGACGATGCCGCCATCGTAGGGATAGATAGGACATAGATCGCCCAGCTCCTCAGCTAGCTTGAACCCGCCCCCAAGCTCATCTACGAACCCGTCGTCGATGAACGTCAACCAGTTGACTGTCCGTATCGCCCGCTTGCGCAGACGATTCATCCGGACAGACCATCTTGAGTGCTCGGGTATATCAAGCCCGGGAAAACGTTTCGCAAACGGAAAAGCCAGCAGACGATCATCCAGACCTTGCCTGCCCTCGTTGAACAGGATCGACAAGCCGGCAGTGCCATAGGCGGGTTTTAGTTTCTCGCACCACGATCGGATAAGAAAACTGTATTGGTCGTAACCGACCTGTTCGGGCCAACTAGCCGGCAGATAGATGCCAATGCTGGAAAATTTACGATTCTCCGTGTGGCCTATCGCTTCTGCATAATAGAGCGTCGGATCATCAACGTCTCCTCCGTCCGGATAACCGAACAGTGAGGCCTCAAAGCCTTCATCCTTTTTCAGATTGTCCGGCGTGCGCACGCGCTCAAGTACATAGTTGTCGTAATCAATCTTTTTCAACGAACGAAGCCGGCGGGCATCATGCGGAATATAGTGGGTGACCTTCTCGGCAAAGACTTTCTTGTATTCGAAAAGAACCTCAGCCATCCGATGGCGCTTTTCGACACTTGTGGCGTCCTGGACTATAAAATCAATGTAATGGCCAAAACGCAGCATCGGTGTACCGCGAGCCGAAGCGACGCCGATCTTATCGAGAAAGCTCCAATCCAGTGATTTTGCCGTAAGCTGGATTTCTTCTGTCATCTCCCATCCTCTTGATTTATGCAGGGAATGGCTGCTGCCTTAACGCGCCTACTCACACATAGTGTCATGGCTTCACAGGCAGATTCAATCGTTCGCGAAGATCGTCCGTTGCCACCTGCGTAACGAAGTCGGTATGGATCATGGTTGCTATGGCAGACGGCGTCCGGGGATAAGCGGACAATGACGCGATGACAGTCACCAGGTCGCCTTTGACGACAAGCAGCGTCTTTGCACGAATCTTCTCCTCGCTTCCCTGCAATGTGACTGCATCTATGTACCCGCGATTTTGATCGCCGATTGTCTCATCGCCCTCCAGCATGAAGACCGCTTCCTCGTTGAGTGTATGCCCAACGTTGGGCCGGAGATTCTCCAACTCGATGCCAACGACGGTGGCCGCAAGCTGCCGCAACTGTTCGTCCGTCGGAGACAAGGTTGACTTGTCGCTGGGAAAAAACATGATCGAGACGGCGGTGTTTCCGTTTGGATCCTTCGAATCGATAAAGAGCGTGCCTGAATAGGGTTTTCCCGCTCCTCGGTCTTCCGCGATTTTTTGCCAGTTCCCAGGCAGCCGGAATGAATAATCGGCATTGGCCTTCGCCGGGAGCTTCAGCCGTTGCAGGGAACTCTCCACGCTGTCTTCCACCGGCTGATCGAAGGCCAGCGATCCCAGAAAGCGCGCAATCAACGGCTCTGCTTTGGCGGCCTGATCCTGACCGTAGCTGGCCCGCACGATGAGGAGGGACGTTCTCCGCCGCCAGACGCCCACCCGTTCGAAGCGGTCGAAGCCATTTCCGGCCGTTGCCGCGAAAACATCGCCCCTATCCCTGCCATGGCTTTTCATCGCCGAAGGAGCGGCCGCCCATTCCATGACGAAAAGCCGGGCATAATCCAGCGACCGGGCGACTTTCTCCGGTTTGATTTCCGCCGTCAGCACCTGAATTTCGAGATGGTCGCGGCTGACGGGATCATAGCCGGCCGTCTGCTGCGTCACCGAGGTGAACACTCCGTATTTTTCCATGTCGGGGATGGGCTTTTGACCGGGAAACCACATGAAATCTTCCAGCTTGGCGGAATGAAAATCGAGAAATGGAAGCTCCGGAAACGAGAATGCTTCAGACTCTGCCGAGCTTTTTTCCAACTGCAAATGTTGCTGATTACCTTCGGCCATAGCGAACTTTCCCACAGGAATCGCGATACAAAACATCAGGGCCAGGCAGACACGACTCGATCGAATAAACAGCTGGTTCATCATCTGGAAGCTCATTGTTATGTACAATGCTGAGTCCTGCCCGCAAGAAATTCCGTGAGGCCGAATTGCTATAACGCCGGCAACACTTTCCCTAAGTTACGAAAGATCTTCTGTAATGAACCCGAACATTGGAACATCCTTCCTCGTCATATACTCGACCAAGTTACTATAGTTTCCTACATGCAACTTGTGGTAGGCTAAATGGGTTATTTGCTCAGTATACTCGATAAGAGTCCTGTTGACGGAGAAGAAGCTCCGAGCCAGGCTCTCGCGAGAACATTGTATCTGGCACAGCAAGCGGAAAACTGGGGTTTTCAACGTTTTTGGGTGGCCGAGCATCACAATAATGCCCGGCTGGCAAACTCTTCGCCCGAAATACTGATCGCGCATCTCCTCGCTTATACATCCAAAATTCGCATAGGCTCTGGCGGCGTCATGCTGCAGCATTACAGCGCGTATAAAGTTGCTGAAAACTTCAACCTGCTGGCCACATTGGCACCCGGAAGGGTCGACATTGGGGTAGGGAAAGCGCCTGGGGGTTTACCTTTATCTACAAGGGCACTGCAAAAAGCATTTGATCTGGAACAAAAACCGACATTTGCCGACCAGCTTGGCGAACTCGACATCTATCTGCGTGATGCCGCAGCAAGTGCCGACCAGGCAACAAATCTGAGAGCCATTCCTTCACCTGCTATGCCGGCAGAGCGCTTTTTGCTCGGCGCAAGTGCCGAGAGCGCAGGACTGGCCGCAGCTCATGATTGGCAATTTGTCTATGCAGGCCATCTGAACGGCGACGAGTCCCTGCTGCACGATGTGTTTACCACCTATGGCGAGGCGACAAATGGACAGGTGCCAATACTCGCCATTGGTGTGATTGCTGCCGAGTCCGATGCGTCGGCGGAACGTCTCGAAGGTGATCTGAGGCGATTCAAGGTCGAAGTAGCAAACGGGCAGGGCGTCACCGTTGGCAGCCTAGCACAGGCACAGGAATATATCCGCCAATCCGGCATAACCGAGTACCGTATCGAAGAAAAAATGCCCGGTGTCATCCGCGGTACGCCCGGCCGCATTCATGGCGAGCTGGAGCGCCTGCACGCGCGCTATGGCGTGAAGGAATTCATCATCGATTGCCCCGTAACAGAAGCCTCAAGCCGGATTAGTTCCTTCAGGCTGTTGGCCGAAACACATCTGGCAGTTGCAGCATGACCCATAACGGAATCAAGGCTCGCTAATCATGAGTGACTCTATTCGGATAGCAACCGCAGAAGATGCCGCAGCTTTGCACCATCTGATAAGGGCCTCTTACGAGCCATTGCGGGAGATGAACATCAAGTTCACCGCCACTACTGCGGATGTTGATCTGGTTCGCGAGAAAATTGAGCGGCACACCACTTTCGTGGTCGAGCGGGATACTCAAATCATAGCGACCATATCGGTTCGGTTTCCTTGGCCAATGGGGGAAAACCACCTGACAAGTTATCCATTTCTTCACTGGTTTGCTGTTGCGCCGGAACTCAAGCGCCAATCAATTGGCAGCTCATTGCTCGATTATGTTGAGTTGAACTTCCTCCGCGATCAAATCAAAGCACCTGCTGTTTATCTCGCTACGGCAACGCGACACCCTTGGCTTGTAGGCATCTACGAGCGGCGCGGCTATGAGGGCTTCTACAAGCGCGACAAGGACGGTGATGAGATGGTCCTTCTGCGCAAAATCCTCAACCAAAGCATTTATGAAACGCTGGAGGTAGCTGAATACGAGCGCTTTGAGCCCCTATTGGCGCACGCACAATGACGAAACCAACACCCCATCTACACCAGAACCCTAATGTGAACAAAGGAGTTCACAAGATTTCGGAGTTCGGCAAATGGTGACGAGAAGAGCTTTTATCGGCGGTGCAAGTTTCCTGGCGGTGTCCGCCATGATCAGGCAACAAAGCGCATACGCGCAGGAAGCCGCAACACCCGTCTCAGGTGGCTCGCTGGTCTGGGGTGTCGAGACAGAACCAAGCACGCTCAATCCCCATTTGAACGGGCAGGCAAAGGCAAAGCTCATTCTTCGCAATGTCTATGAATCCCTGCTTGCGCGAACTGCTGATGGCGGTTATGTGCCTTGGCTGGCAACGGACTACAAGATTTCAGATGAAGGGAAGACCTATACCTTCACATTGCGTGATGGCGTCACGTTCAGTGATGGCGAAAAGCTCGATGCCGCAGCAGTGGCGCTGAACTTCACCAAACTCAAGGAACCGACTTATTCGGGCAGCATCAGCGCAGGGCATGTTTCGCATGTGGTTGAGGCGCTGGCGCCTGATCCACGGACAGTTGTGCTTAAGCTCGACACGGTCTACTCGCCATTTCTGGACGGTGCAGCAAGTCTTGAAATCATTTCACCAAAGGGATTTGACTCGAAGCAGTTGAAATCTGGAGGTCCCGAGATCGCTGGAACCGGACCGTTCATTCTTGATCGCTATGTCAAAGGTCAGGAAATATACTTCATAAAAAACCCTTCCTATAACTGGGCACCAGAGAATGCGGGGCACCAAGGCCCGGCCTATCTCGATGATGTTACTTATCGTTTTCTGCCAGAATCTGCAGTTCGTACGGGTGCGTTGACATCAGGACAGGTAGACATCATCGAAGGTATTTCTGGCAATGACGCAGCTGTTTTTAAAGATGATCCGGAATTCACCTACCAGAGCGCGATCAACACTGGAACACCTTACACACTGTATCTCAACGTTACACGCGGTCCGACTGTAGACGTAAAGGTACGCAAGGCAGTTCTCGCAGCAATCGATGTCGGCAAGGTGATCGACTCTGTCTATCGCGGTGAACGAACCCGTGCATGGGGAGTGCTGACACCCGCCGACACGGATTTCTATGACAAGAGTATCGAAGGTAGCTACGGCTACGAGCCGAAGCTGGCCAATGATTTGCTCGATGAGGCAGGTTGGACCACGCGCGACGCTGATGGTTTCCGTACGAAAGACGGGGCGCGTTTGTCCATCGAAATCGTGCAGGCACAGGCCACTTTGCGCGATCAGCGTGATGTGCTTCTTCAAGCCTTGCAGGCGCAGGCCAGACAGAATGCAGGCATCGATCTTGCCCTGAATTACGTTGACGCAGGTACTTATGTGGATCGCCAAAAGAACGGGGAATATGGCGCCATTCCCAATTCCACCACTACGCAGGAAAACGCCGTAACCATCTACTTCCATTATTTGCCAAGAAGCCTTGGCGGTTCAATCAATTACAGCCGAACAGAAGCGCTGGAGGTATTGGAGTGGCTTAAAGAGGCGGCGTCTACTCTGGACCATAAGGAACGTTCCGCCATCTACAACAAGCTTCAGCGGTTCGCGATTCTTGAGCAAGCTTACGGCCTGCCGCTCTACGTGCCGGAAGATCAGATTGCCGCTGCTGTCAATGTTCGCGGAGTAAAATTCCGCCCGTTCAAACACCTTCCGGAAAATGCATACGACATCTGGGTCGAGCGGTAAGCGTTTGACGCTTCCTTTGCTCGCACCCGTTCCAAATCAAGGGGTTAGTCATGAAGATACCTTTTCGCCAGTACTTCCTCCCGCTCATTGCGGCAGCGGGTACAACATTCGCCGCCGGTTTTGCACAGGCAGCCGACGCCACCCCTGTTACGGGGGGCGCTCTCGTCTGGGGCGTGGAAACCGACCCTGCAACGCTCAATCCGCAACTCAACGGTCAGGACAAAACAAAACTGCTGTTGCGCAATGTTTTTGAATCGCTCCTCGCGCGCACGGCGGATGGCGGTTACGTACCCTGGCTGGCGAATGAGTACCGGATTTCCGATGACGGGAAGACTTACACATTCACGTTGCGCGATGGTGTCACTTTCACCGACGGCGAGAAGCTCGATGCTGCGGCAGTTGTGAAGAATTTCACCCGGCTGAAGGATGCGGCCTATTCCGGCAGCACGAGCGCCGGTCCGGTATCGAAGGTTGCCAATGCCAAGGCTCTGGACGCGCATACTGTTGAGCTGACTTTAAGTGGAGTATATGCGCCTTTTCTCGATTTTGCGGCGAGCCTCGAAATCCTCTCGCCCAAAGCTTTTGATTCCGCGCAGCTCAAGTCGGGTGGCACTGAAATTGCCGGTACAGGCCCATTCATTCTGAACCGTTATGTCAAAGGGCAGGATATCCATTTCGTCAAAAACGCCGCCTATAACTGGGCGCCAAAGACGGCAGCTCATCAAGGCCCTGCCTATCTGGACGAAGTTACCTACCGATTCCTGCCGGAATCTTCGGTCAGGACGGGGGCACTATCCTCCGGTCAGGTTGATGTGATCGAAGGCATTTCCGGTAACGATGCGGGCCTGTTCAAGGACAACCCCGATTTCACCTATCAGAACGCACTGAATACCGGGACACCTTATTCGCTGTTTCTGAATGTAACCTATGGTCCGACGCAGGATGTAAAAGTGCGCAAGGCTTTGCTTGCGGCTGTGGATGTCGATGCCGTGCTCAAATCCGTCTATCGCGGCGAGCGCACACGCGCTTGGGGCATCACGTCACCAATCGACGCACAATTCTATGACAAGACCATCGAAGGCGCGTACGGCACCGATCCGAATCTTGCAAATCAATTGCTTGATGAAGCCGGTTGGAGCGCACGCGATGGCGACGGTTTCCGTACCAAGGATGGCAAGCGCCTCTCCATCGAAATCGTGCAGGCGCAGGCAACAGTCCGCGATCAGCGCAACGTATTGCTTGAGGCCGTACAGGCACAAGCGCGTCAAAATGCAGGCATTGATCTGAGCGTCTCTTATGTAGATGCAGGCACCTATACCGATCGTCGTAAAACTGGCCAGTTCGGCTCTATTGCCAATTCCAACACGCCAACCGATGCGATTGATATTGAGTATCATTATCTGCCAATCGATCAGGGCGGTTCCATCAATTACAGCCGCGCTGCGGCACCGGAGCTTCTGACCTGGCTGAAGGCAGCGGCATCTACACTGGATGCCAAGGAGCGTTTTGCTCTTTATGCGAAACTGCAGCGCTTTGCCATCGTCGATCAGGCCTATGCGCTGCCGCTCTATGAGCCGGAAGACCAGATTGCCGCCGCTTCCTACGTCAAGGGCATCAGCTTCCGCCAATTCAAACAACTACCGGAAAGCGCTTACGACATCTGGCGCAGCGAATAACGGCGCAACAGCTTTTCGTTCACCGGACGTGAGGGAATAAGGAGAGAGAACATGGACGTTGAAAATGTGACCGCACTCCATCAGGCACCAGTTGCCGGTTTGCAGGGCCGTTTTTGGTCGATACGCGCCACTCTGCTCTCGCAGATTCTCGGCCGTATCGGCTCTGGTATCATCGTTCTATGGGCCGCCATCACCCTGAGTTTCATTAGCCTGCACGTCGCTCCGGGTGATATTGTCAGCCTGTTGATAGGGGAACAAATTCGCACCCCTGCGATTGAAGCCGCCATTCGGGCCGAGTGGGGTCTCGATGAGCCTTTGATAGCGCAATATCTTTCCTATCTCTGGAGGGTTCTGCACGGCGATTTTGGCCGCTCTTACATATTGCAGACAGACGTTGCGACACTGGTCCTCTCGCAGATATGGCCGACACTCAAGTTGACCGGAGCAGCCCTGGTTGTCGCCGTCGTCTTTGCAGTGGTGAGCGCAGTGGCCACTGCGGGACTGCGGTGGCCACGCCGGATCGCTGGTGGCATGGAACTCGTTCTCGTCTCCACCCCATCCTTCTGGCTTGGCATAGTGCTGCTGTTTGTATTTTCGTTTACACTCAAGCTGTTTCCGGTCGCCGGAGACAGGAGTTTTTCCGCGCTGGTTCTACCGGCCCTGTCTTTAGGGCTATCGCTTGGCGCAGTTATCGGACAGGTCCTGCGTGAAGGGTTGGAGCGTGCGCTGGAAGAACCCTTTGCACTGACAGTGCGGAGTTGGGGCGCCAACGCATTAACTTTACGACTGAGGCATGGCCTGCGGCATGCTGCATTACCTGCAGTAACATTGACGGGCTGGCTGATCGGCAATTTATTGTCTGGAGCAGTTATTACCGAACAGGTCTTTGGCAGACCGGGCTTGGGAAAGATCACGGTTGATGCCGTACTTGGCAAGGATTTGCCGGTGGTGCTGGCTGTTGCGATCCTGTCAGCATTTATTTACGTGGTTCTCAGCACGTTGGTCGATACGCTGTACTTGCTGCTTGATCCGCGATTGCGAGCACGGACATGAGTGTCTCGTCCACAGACACATCACTGTCCAACTTCCGTGCCCGGCAGGTTGTATACACCGCCCTGCGCCGCCCTGGACTGCTTGCGGCTGTGGTGTTTCTTTTCATCATCGCTACAGGAACGATTTGGCCGCAACTGCTGACTTCCTACAACCCGATTGCCGCCGATCCGTTGCAGGCACAATTGCCTCCAAGCGTAGTGCATTGGTTCGGTACAGATCAGCTCGGCAGAGACGTGTTTTCGCGCGTTGTGCACGGGGCACGCTACTCGATCCTCATTGGCGTCAGTGCAGTGCTGATAGCAGCTGTTGTCGGGTCGATCCTCGGCCTGCTCGCAGGGCTTGCTCGCGGCATCATTGACGAAGCAATCACGCGGTTTCTCGATGTGGTCTCGGCATTTCCGGACCTGTTGCTGGCTCTCGTGCTGATCTCCTTCACGGGACCGGGCACATTCAATCTGATCTTTGCACTTGGCGTCGCATCCATACCGCGTTTTGCGAGGGTGGTTCGCGCTCAAACTTTTGTCATAGCCGAGTCAGGCTATGTCGAGCAGGCAAGGACGTTCGGTCTTACTCCGACAGTGCTGGTGCTACGCCACATACTTCCGCACGCGATGGCTCAAGTGCCGATCCTCGCCACAATAGGTCTCGGTACAGCAATCATCGGGGCGGCTGGCCTGAGCTTTCTCGGCATGGGGCCGCAACCACCCATTCCTGAATGGGGCGCGATGCTGGCCGAGGGTAGAAACTATCTGCGCGTTGCCTGGTGGATCGGTGTCTGGCCCGGTGTGGCAATCACCCTGACAGTCATTTCCGTAAGCGTCCTCGGACGTCAGTGGCAGGCGGCATTTGAAGGCAGGAGGCAGGAATGACTGCGCTCATCAACATCCGAAACCTGACGATCAGCTTCCCGAAACGCTTTGAGTCGAACGTTGTGGTCCGCGGTCTTGATCTTACCATTCATCGCGGCGAATCCGTAGCGCTCGTTGGTGAATCCGGATCTGGCAAATCCGTCACGGCCCGCTCGCTCGTCGGATTGACCGGGCAGAGCGCTAAAATTACCGCCGATGTTTTTGAAATTGACGGCGAAAACGCGCTGGATTTTCACGAGCGAAAATGGCGGCAGCTTCGAGGCAGCAAGATTGGATTTGTCTTGCAGGATGCCTTGGTCTCGTTGGACCCGCTGCGACGCATCAGCCAGCAAGTATCGGACGCTCTCGGCAATGGCAGTTTTTTCGGGCGCCGTGATATCCACGACGAAAGCGTGACGCTGCTAAGCTCGGTCGGTATACCCAATCCGGTGCAGCGGTTGCCTCAATATCCACACCAGCTTTCTGGTGGCCTGCGTCAGCGGGCATTGATTGCCACGGCAATTGCCCGCGAACCTGCACTTGTGATTGCCGATGAGCCAACAACCGCGCTCGATGCAACGGTACAGAAACAAATTCTCGATCTGCTGGCCGAACGGAGGCAGGCAGGCAATACGCTGTTGTTGATCAGTCACGACCTTGCCATTGTATCGCGGCTTGCTGACCGTGTTCTGGTGATGCGAAACGGAGAAGTCGTTGAAGAGGGGCCGACTGCAGAAATCCTCTCTGCTCCAAGCCATCCTTACACAAGACAATTGCTGGACGCGATACCATCTGTCAGTTCACGAGGTTACCGATTAGCCCCGGACCTGGATAATTCCATTCAATCGACACCGGTAAAAAATCCGGCAGTGGCCAAGCAAGTTGAGCGTCGGAAGGTTCTGCTGCCATCAAAATCGATTGATTCAAAACGAAAGATGCTCAGCGTCGAACATCTCTCCAAACGCTATGGAAGCGGTGCGGCCGCCTCTCTCGTTGTCAACGATGTGTCATTCGATCTGTCTGCCGGCGAAGCCTTGGGAATTGTCGGAGAGTCCGGGTCCGGCAAGACAACGGTCGCCAGAATTGTGCTCGGTCTTGTCAAGCCTGATGCGGGAAACGTGTCGGTTGATGGCCGACCATGGAGTGAACGATCTGAGGGTCAGCGCCGCGCGCATCGAGCCGGCATACAGCTTATAGCCCAGGATGCACTAAGCTCTTTTGATCCGAGATATACCGTTGAGCGGATCGTGGGTGAAAGCCTTGACTCGGTGGCCGTGTTTGGAGCGGAGCGCAAGCACAGGATTCTTGAAGTCCTCGATTCAGTACGGCTGGGTCCTGCATTTCTCAACCGCCATCCGCGTGAACTTTCCGGCGGCCAAAGGCAAAGAGTTGCCATCGCCCGTGCGTTTGCGCCGCGACCGAAACTGCTTGTCGCTGACGAACCCGTAAGCGCACTTGACGTTTCCATTCAGGCGCAAGTGCTGGATTTGCTGGCGGAACTTCAAGCTGCATCGGGTACATCACTGCTTTTCATCTCTCACGATCTGGGCGTGGTCCACCATCTTACGGACCGGGTGGTGGTGATGAAGGAGGGCAGGGTTGTCGAAACAGGAAATGTCGATTCCGTATTCTCGGCACCGCGCCACAGTTACACCCAAGCCCTGCTGGAGGCTATTCCCGGCATTGCCTGATCCATCCCGGTGCAGATGAACATTCAGCCAAAAATAGCTTCAGTATGATCAAAGGAACTCGTCGATGACCAATGAGAGAAACACCGGGAATGGCAGGCAGATAAAGCTTGGAGCGATCATTCAGGGTGCATCCGGCAACATGGCGGCCTGGCGCCACAAAGATGCTGTTGCCGATGCGAGTATCAATTTCAAATATTGCAAGGAACTCGCCGCCAAGGCGGAAGCCGGCAAGTTTGACTTCCTGTTCGTGGCGGATGGCTTGTACATCAATCACAAATCCATTCCCCATTTCCTGAACCGCTTTGAACCTTTGACGCTGTTGTCAGGGCTGGCGGCCGTAACTTCAAATATTGGATTGGTCGCTACGCTTTCCACGTCATACAGCGATCCTTTTACGGTGGCCCGCCAGTTCTCAAGTCTGGATCACGTGAGCGGTGGCAGGGCAGGGTGGAATGTCGTTACATCCCCGCTGGAAGGGTCGGCCAAGAATTTCTCCCGCGCCGAGCATCCGGAACACGGCAAACGCTATCGTATCGCCAAGGAATTTTTAGAGGTCACAAAAGGCCTCTGGGACTCATGGGAAGACGATGCATTCGTGCGTGACAAGGAGTCCGGCGTTTTCTTCGATCCGGACAAGCTCCATACACTCCATCATCGCGGCGAATACTTTTCTGTTGAGGGTCCGCTGAATGTGGGCCGCTCGCTTCAAGGTCGCCCCATAGTCTTTCAGGCTGGCGCTTCCGAAGATGGCAAATGGCTTGCAGCGGCAGAGGCCGACGCGATCTATACCCGGCAGGAAACGGTAGAACTTGCGCGCGACTTCTATCGTGATGTCAAGAAACGATTATTGGAGAACGGCCGTCGCGAGGATGACCTGCTGCTCTTTCAGGGTATCAGCGTGATTATTGGCGATACACAGGAAGATGCAGAACGCAAATACTGGGAAACGGCCGAACTGGTGACAATCGAGAACGCTCTTGATTATCTCGGACGTTATTTCGAGCATTATGATTTCTCGCAGCATCCGCTGGACGAGCCATTTCCCGATATCGGCGATCTTGGCCAGAACAGCTTTCGCAGCACCACCGATACAATCAAACGCAACGCCCGGGAAAATGGCTTGACACTGCGTCAGGTCGCCTTGCAGGCTGCAACGCCTCGACCATCATTCCTTGGCACGGCAGAAGCGGTGGCTGACGGACTTCAGCAATGGTTTGAAGCCGGAGCGACAGATGGGTTCATCGTAAGGGGCGGGACGCCTACGGCATTTGACCACTTTGTCGATGGCGTCATTCCAATCCTGCAAACGCGCGGCTTATTCCGCAAGAACTATACAGGGGCCACTCTACGCGAACATCTGGGTTTGCCGTTCCCGGTCAATCGTTATGCAGATTTGCCCGAAGAGATGATCGCTCGCGCAAGCTGAACACGCTGCAACCCGCACCATATGATCCAAGGAATTTCGTCATGATCACCCTTCGTCCACGCCGCTTGAAAACTCTGGTGGGTGCCGGAAATTTTGCTTTCGCCTCCAACGATACCGATTCCACCACAGGCCCGCGTCGTGCCGTCGAGTTGGCTCGCAAAGCAGAGTCAGAAAAGATAACCGGCCTTTTTACCGCTGATCTGCTGCATATAGATCCGGCTGGCTTGGCTGGAACAACCGGCACACAGGAACCGATTGTTGCACTGGCCGCCTTGAGTCAGGTGACATCGCATATTGGGCTTGTCGCTACAGTCTCGACAACCTACCACCATCCTTACAATCTGGCACGATTGATCGGAACACTGGATCACGCAAGCGGAGGACGGGCGGCGTGGAACGCTGTTACGTCATCGGTCGGAGAGGAGAACTTCGGCGGCGATGCCTTGCCTGATCCGGCAAAGCGTTATGCGCGAGCCACAGAGTTCATCGAAGTAATCAATGCTCTTTTTGATGCTAACGATGAGCGGGCAGCTTTCAGAAATCCAAGCGGATCAATTGGAGTTGATCCAGCCAAACTGCACCGGATCGACTACGCTGGTGAGCATTTTCAGGTTCAGGGTCCGCTCAACGTTCCACCGCCACCGCAGGGAAGGCCCGTGCAATTTCAGGCAGGCCAATCTACGGAAGGTGTCACATTGGGTGCGCGCTACGCCGAGGTCGTCTATACGTCTCAGCCCACGCTAGAAGCCGCCATCAGCTTTGCCGGTGAACTTCGCCGTCAAGCCCGTTCGTTTGGCCGTGGCCATAATCTCCCGCTGGTGATGAATTCATTCCATGCAGTCATCGGTGAAAGCAACGCGGATGTCATGCGCCGGATCCGGGAAAAGCATGAGAAGATTGATTATGAACAAGGTCGCTTGAAGCTGGCTGATATGCTTGGCGGTGGTCTCGATCTGTCCGACCTGCAGCTTGATGAGCCTCTTCCCGAAGGTTTGCTTCCTGATGTGGAAAGCGTGAATCGCCGTCGCGGCCGTGTCGAAATATTCCGCCGCTATGCTCAGAAGGGTCTGTCTCTTCGGGAATTGATCATTCAAGCACAGGAAACCGGGCATTGGTCGCTCGCGGGTACACCAGTGCAACTCGCCGATGCGCTTGAGGAACGCTTCCATGCTGGTGCCTTGGACGTCATTTCCCTTCATGGTTTGGGAAATCCGGATCAGGAGGATTTGTTGTTGAACGGTCTCCTGCCGGAGCTCCGGAAACGCTCCCTCATCGATGAGGAATATGTAGAGGGGGGCTTCCGCGCAAATCTCGGACTTCCAGATCTTATAAAAACTAACAGCGAACTATCAGTCCGCGCCGGTTGAACGACACCATCGTCAATCAGCTCCTGTTGGAGAGTCATCTACCCGCGGTAATCGGAAAAGCTTTCTACTCTGGCGGGCTAAAGAACGGTCATGGCTGACGTCTGATTGGCAATGAAGAGCATGCTACGCCTTGGAGGGGCTTTGGTGCAGCAACCAAGAATTCGGCGCGTCTGGGTCTTTGACAGGGGTAGTTAAGTCTGCCTCGCCTTCACGCGCACAGATTCCAGGCGTCCACATGCCAGCATAGGGTCGAGAGCGATGCAACCGAAGGCGACCTCAGTCTGTTGAGCCGAAAAGGATCGGGCTTGATGGAGAAGCTTGGCCTTGAGTAATCGCCCGGGAGTTGATTGCGACACTCTATGCGAGACAGTATCTCGAAACTAACCACGGAGTAGGTCGCCTTGATGCCATTTGTTCAGCTAGGAAGGTTTTTAGCGATCAGCATTAGTGTGTCTTAATGTAGCATTGCACAATATTCATGCATGCGCAAAATTAAGGCATGACTGCTGCTCTCTCCATTATGATCTTTGACGAGAATCGTATCCGTGCCTCAATCATTGAGGAAGGTTTGCGGGAGGCGGGTCACGATAAGGTCGTTGTGCTGCACGACATTGAGGGGCTGATTCGCCAGATCGAAATTATTTGTCCGGATGTCATTGTCATCGACATCGAAACTCCAAACCGTGACATGCTCGAGCACATGTTTCAACTGACGCGTTCGGTACGCAAACCGATTGCTATGTTTGTCGATCGTTCAGACGCCTCTTCGATTGAAGCGGCGGTAGAGGCTGGTGTATCCGCCTATATTGTCGACGGTCTAAAAAAAGAACGGGTAAAACCCATTCTCGATATGGCTGTCAGCCGGTTCAAGGCTTTCAGTCGCTTGCAGCAGGAGTTGGCAGAGGCGAAGGGAGCACTTGAGGAACGGAAGGTTGTAGACCGCGCCAAAGGTATCCTGATGAAGTTGCGCGGCATGTCCGAGGATGAGGCCTACTCACTGCTTCGTCGGACCGCAATGAATGAAAAGAAAAAGATAGCCGATATCGCACAGAGCGTCGTCACGGCGTCAGTGCTGTTAGGTCGGGAGGGCGCTTGATGAGTTTCATTCATATTCGGGGTGAGCATGGAGGGCTTGCAGCCCCCGTTGCCATTTCGGGTCAGGGCTCAAGACTTGTCCGCGCAGGATTCCTGCCCCTGGTCGACGCCTCCATCCTGATCGCGGCAGCAGAATTCGGATTTGCCGAACGCGAGGGTATTCAGCTTGATCTGGTCAAGGATGTGTCTTGGGCCAACATTCGCGATCGGCTGGCATTTCGCCAGTTCGATATTGCTCATATGCTTGCGCCAATGCCTGTAGCATCGGGGCTTGGCCTCGGGTCCAATCCTTCGCCAGTCATTACGCCCATCACCCTTGGGCGTGGCGGCAATGCAATTACGCTTTCCATCGACCTTTATAGCCAAATGCAGGCGGTAGCGGACCTTTCGGACAGGCAAAATGCTCTGAGCAACGCAAAAGCGCTCAAGCGGGTGATCGACGATCGTCGCAGTCGTGGTGAAGCGACACCGGTGCTTGGGATCACGTACCCCTTTTCATCTCATAATTATGAACTGCGATACTGGCTGGCTGCGGGGGGGATTGATCCGGACACTGATCTGCAATTGATCGTGGTCCCGCCTCCTATGACCTCTGACGCACTGTCGGCCGGTGTGATTGACGGATTTTGCGTTGGCGCGCCATGGAACATGGTTGCTGTTTCGCGGGGTGTTGGATGTATCGTCGCCGTCAAGGAAGATATCTGGCCATCCAGTCCCGAAAAGGTCATTGGAATGCGGCCCGATTGGGCAGAGCAGAATCCTGATATCGTATCACGGCTCATTGTTGCGCTGGACCATTCTGCCCAATGGTGTGATGCCGTGGTGAACAGACGTGAACTAGCGCTGATTCTTGCCCAACCCAATTACCTGGACGTGCCGTCCGAAATTCTGCATCGCGTCCTGCTCGGACAATTTACTGTCCACCCTGATGGGAGGGAGCGTACTGTTCCTGACTACTTTGTTTTCCACCGCGATGCTGCAAACTTCCCATGGATTAGTCAGGCTCAATGGATATACAGTCAAATGGTGCGCTGGCGACAGATACCCTATACGCCAAACGCCGCGGCTCTTGCAGGCGCGGCGTTCCGTCCGGACATTTACCGCAATGCGCTTGGACCGCAAGCGGGTGTGCCAAAGCTCGATTCTCGCGTCGAGGGTGGCACGGTTCAGGACAGTTTTCTGGATGGAGCAGTGTTCGACCCCGATGATATCCCGGCATACCTGCAACAACTTTCGACTGCCGGCTGCGAGATCAAAGCTTAGGAGTCGGCGTGCCTATTGTATATGCACCGCACAATAATTCCGCATCTTTATTCATCTTCAGACTCGCAGAGCAAAGCGTACTTCGTTGCCGAAAAACTTAATATTTATTAAAAAATCGTTTTAAAACAGATGTTTAATATTCTGCATTCTAACCTGGCACGTTCATTGCTTTGCTAAGGATGTTCCGTCAACGAAGACAGGAACCGCGAGCACCATATGGGTGCTTTCAAAGACACAGACGTCGCTTGGCTCGACTCATTCCTACGGTTTTACCGGGAAAGAGGTCGATCCAGCGGCGTTTTTTATTTTCAAAGGTCGCAAAGACCGGTTGTCGAGGGGAAGTTGGATGAAAGATATTCTGCTTAAGGGCATGGCGAGGCGTAAACTTCTGAAGGCAGGCGGGACACTGGCTCTGGTGGCTACCACAAAAGCTGCTTTTCCGGCCGGTGCTTTCGCTTCAACTGCCGGGCCGGAAACAACCAAGGCAATTTTGGGATTCATAGCACTTACAGACTCTGCGCCTCTTATCGTTGCCAAAGAAAAAGGCCTCTTTGCCAAGTACGGCATGCCCGATGTTGAGGTTGTGAAGCAGGCTTCATGGGGAACGACACGCGATAACCTCGTTTTGGGATCGGACGGCAACGGCATTGACGGTGCGCATATTCTAACGCCCATGCCTTATCTGATCAGCACCGGAAAAGTTACACAAAACAATCAGCCTGTGCCAATGGTGATCCTGTCGCGCCTCAATCTGGATGCTCAGGCAATTTCCGTCGGGGAGGCCTATGCCCACGTCAAGGCAGGAGTGAATTCCGGTGTACTGAAAGAAGCGTTTGCGAAGAAGAAAGCGGAGGGCCATGCAGCAAAAGCCGCGATGACTTTCCCAGGCGGAACGCATGATTTGTGGTTGCGCTACTGGCTTGCGGCAGGTGGTATTGATCCCGACAAGGACGTCGAAACTATCGTTGTTCCACCGCCCCAGATGGTTGCCAATATGAAGGTTGGCACCATGGATTGCTTCTGTGTAGGGGAGCCTTGGAATGCCCAACTCGTCAATCAGGGTATTGGCTATACCGCCATCAATACAGCTGAAATCTGGGCAAAACACCCCGAAAAATCTTTCGCAATGCGTGCGGATTGGGTGGAGAAACATCCGGTTGCCACCAAAGCTCTCCTGATGGCTGTCATGGAAGCTCAGCAATGGGCGGACGATATGGCAAACAAGGATGAACTGGCGGCTATGGTCGGAAAGCGCGCCTGGTTCAATGTCCCTGCCAAAGATATCGCGGGTCGCTTGAAGGGTGATTACGATTATGGCTCAGGGCGAATTGAAGCCGCGAGCCCCAACCTGATGAAATTCTGGCGCGACCACACATCTTACCCATTCCAGAGCCATGAAAAATGGTTTCTGACAGAGAACATACGCTGGGGCAAGTTCGCGCCGGATACAGATGTTGCAGCACTGGTAAGCAAGGTCAACCGCGAGGATATCTGGCGCGAGGCAGCTCGAGAGCTCGGTGTTACCGCAGCAGATATTCCTTCGTCGACATCGCGGGGATCAGAGAAATTCTTTGATGGCAAGGTGTTCGATCCGGAAAATCCCCAGACCTACCTCGCCAGCCTAAACATCAAGCGTTTTGCCTAAAGGAGACAGGCATGTCTGTCAGTTCCGTGCCAACGAAACACATTCCGCCTATCGAATCTGAGGCGGAGGTCATTGCCCTTGCCGTACCTGAACGCAAATCCACACAAAGGATGCGGCCGCAATGGCTTTCATTAGCAGCAACGCATGTCGTACCACCACTGATCACGCTGGTTTTCCTGCTGATACTCTGGGAGATTGCCTGCTCTTCTCCAACGGCCAGCGTACCCCCGCCTTCTCGTGTGGTATCGGAGACGTGGGAGTTAATCGCCAACCCATTCTATGTCGGACAAGGCGTCGATCAGGGGTTGTTCTGGCATATATTTGCCAGCCTTAAGCGGGTTGCACTGGGCTATTGCCTTGCAGCTTTTGCCGGTATCGCCCTTGGAACGCTGGTTGGCCAAAGCGAATGGGCGATGCGCGGGCTTGATCCGATATTTCAGGTTCTGCGCACAGTGCCGCCTCTTGCATGGCTTCCGCTGTCGCTGGCAGCTTTCAAGGACGGCAATCCATCGGCCATTTTCGTAATTTTCATAACCGCAATCTGGCCTGTCATCATCAATACCGCGGTCGGCATTCGCAACATTCCGCAAGACTATCAGAACGTGGCGAAAGTGCTGCGGTTGAACCAGTTTGAGTATTTCATCAAAATCATGATCCCGGCTGCGGCGCCCTATATTTTCACCGGTCTGCGCATCGGGATTGGCCTGTCATGGCTGGCAATCGTCGCTGCGGAAATGCTCATCGGTGGTGTGGGAATAGGGTTCTTCATCTGGGACGCCTGGAACTCATCACGGATCAGCGACATCATTCTGGCCCTGATCTACGTCGGTATCGTCGGTTATGTCCTCGATCGGTTCATCGCCTTTCTCGCTAAAGCTGTAACCCGCAATACGGCAACTGCCTGAGGAGATTATCATGGCAAAATCCTATCTTTCGCTGGAACAGATCGACATGGTGTTCAGCCGTGGCGGTGCCAGCACGCAGGTACTCAATCAGGTCTCGCTTACTGTTGAAAAAGGCGAGTTTATTTCGATCATAGGCCATTCCGGCTGCGGAAAATCGACACTGCTCAATATTGTTGCGGGCCTGACCCTGGCAAGCCGTGGTGTCGTGTTCCTCGACGGCAATGTTGTTGACGAGCCGGGCCCTGACAGGGCTGTGGTATTCCAGAACCATTCGCTGCTGCCTTGGCTGACCGCCTACGAGAACGTCAAGCTGGCTGTCGACAAGGTGTTCCCATCTACCAAAAGCCGTGCGGAGCGCCATGAATGGACAATGCGAAACCTTGAGCTTGTGCAAATGGCGCATGCCCGGGATAAGCGACCGTCGGAGATTTCCGGCGGCATGAAGCAGAGGGTTGGTATTGCCCGTGCGCTGGCAATGGAGCCAAAGGTCCTTCTGCTTGACGAACCTTTCGGTGCACTTGATGCACTGACACGAGCGCATCTGCAGGATCAGGTAATGCAGATACATGCCGAACTTGCCAACACGGTTCTGATGATAACCCACGATGTGGATGAGGCCGTTTTGCTATCGGACCGTATCGTCATGATGACCAATGGCCCCTCGGCGAGAATAGGCGAAATACTGGATATTCCGTTGGCTCGTCCGCGGCGCCGTATCGAGCTGGCATCGGATGCAGTTTATATTCGTTGCCGGTCTGCAGTGATGAAATTTCTGTACGAACGTCACCGACTTGTGGAGGCTGCATAATGACAGCTGCAAAGCAGAAGCTTGTCGTAATTGGCAATGGCATGGCACCGGGTCGTGCGCTTGAACATCTTTTCGAACTTGCACCGGATGCATATGACGTAACGATTTTCAATGCTGAGCCGCGCGTCAATTATGACCGGATAATGCTCTCACCTGTCCTATCCGGTGAGAAGGAATTTGAAGAAATCATTATCCATGGTGATGGCTGGTACATCAAACATGGCATTACTCTTTACAAGGGTCACAAGATTATCAAAATCGATCGCGTTGCAAAGACGGTAACATCAGACGCGGGCACCACGGAATACTATGACAAGCTGCTGATCGCGACCGGTTCGGTCCCTTTCATTCTGCCTTTGCCGGGCAAGGAGCTCCCCGGCGTTCTGACCTATCGTGATCTCGATGATGTAAATGCCATGTTGCTCGCGGCACAATCGAGAGCAAAGGCAATCGTCATCGGTGGAGGTCTACTTGGGCTTGAGGCGGCAGCCGGCCTGGCTTCGCGTGGCATGGAGGTGACGGTGCTCCATGTCATGCCGACGCTGATGGAGCGCCAGCTCGATCCTGCCGCTGGCTATCTTCTGGAAAAGGCAGTCGAAGCCCGCGGCATAAGAGTGATCACCAAAGCCAACACGAAAGAGATCATAGGCAATGGCAGAGTGGAGGGGGTATTACTCGCAGATGGTACAACGCTACCTGCCGATCTGGTCGTCATGGCAGTCGGCATAAGGCCGAACAGCGCGCTGGCAAAGGATGCTGAGCTTGAAGTCAATCGCGGCATTGTCACGGATGGAGGCATGTGTACCTCCGACCCCGATATTTTCTCTATAGGAGAGTGTGCTGAAGTTGGGGGGCAGTGTTATGGTCTGGTCGCACCGCTTTATGAGATGGCGCGGGTCGTCGCAACACGGCTGGCGGGAGATGGAAGCGCGTCCTTTGTCCATAGCGAAACGCCGACAAAGCTGAAGGTCACCGGCATAAATCTGTTTTCCGTTGGCGAGCTTGGTGAAGGAGACGACAGGCAGGAAATAGTTCTGCGCGATGCGGCAGCGGGTGTTTACAAGCGGCTCGTTTTGAAGGACGACCGGATCATTGGAACTGTGCTCTACGGGGAGACATCCGATGGTGCATGGTTTCATGACCTGACCAAAAAACGCACCGATATTTCGCAAATGCGCGAGACCTTGATCTTCGGTCAGTCCTATCAGGGAGGGTCCCCGCTGGACCCTATGGCGGCCGTTGCAGCCTTGCCGGATGATGCGGAAATCTGTGGTTGCAACGGCATATGCAAGGGTAAGATAACAGGCGCGATCAATGCCAAAGGTCTGGCATCACTCGATGATGTGCGTGCTCACACCAAGGCGTCAGCATCGTGCGGAAGCTGTACAGGTCTCGTGGAGCAATTACTGACACTCACGCTTGGCGATAAGTATAATCCATCCTCGGTAACGCCAATGTGTGGCTGTACAGACCTTGGTCATGATGATGTACGCCGGCTGATTAAGGCCAAGGGTCTGAAAACAATTCCCGCGGTCATGCAGGAGCTTCAATGGAAGACCTCTTGCGGCTGCGCCAAATGTCGTCCCGCGTTGAATTACTACCTCGTGTGCGATTGGCCTGATGAATATGCTGATGATTATCAGTCCCGATTCATCAATGAGCGGGTTCACGCCAATATACAAAAGGACGGCACTTACTCGGTCGTACCACGTATGTGGGGCGGCATGACAACTTCGGGTGAACTTCGGGCAATTGCGGATGTAGTCGACAAATTCGCCATCCCTGCGGTGAAAGTTACCGGTGGCCAGCGCATCGATATGCTGGGCATCAAGAAGGAAGACCTGCCAGCAGTTTGGGCGGATCTTGGCAAGGCCGGGTTTGTATCCGGCCAGGCCTACGCCAAAGGACTGCGCACGGTTAAAACTTGTGTAGGGACAGACTGGTGCCGCTTTGGCACACAGGACTCAACCGGTCTTGGTATTCGCATCGAAAAATTCATGTGGGGTTCCTGGACACCCGCAAAACTGAAAATGGGCGTGTCCGGCTGTCCGCGAAATTGTGCCGAGGCGACCTGCAAGGACATTGGCATTGTCTGTGTCGATTCCGGCTATGAGATTCATTTCGCCGGAGCGGCAGGTCTGGACATCAAGGGAACTGAAATACTGGGACTCGTCAGAACCGAAGACGAGGCGCTCGAACACGTCGTGGCGTTGGCGCAGATGTATCGTGAACAGGCTCGCTACCTTGAGCGTATATACAAATGGGCCAAGCGCATCGGGCTAGATGAAATACGCAACCAGATTCTGATGGATACGAGCAAACGCAGGGCGTTTTTCGAACGCTTTGTTTTCAGCCAGAAGTTTGCACAGGTGGATCCCTGGTCCGAGCGGGTATCAGGCGTCGACAAGCACGAATTCCTGCCAATGGCGACGATCAATTACCAGCAAGCGGCGGAGTAGGGCGATGGATAACTGGATCGCGATAGGTTCGATCAACGATATCCCGCGCCGCGGCGCGCGCTGCGTCATGACACCTCAAGGCAAGATCGCCGTATTCCGCACAATGGAGGATCAGATATTTGCCATTGATGATCATTGTCCGCACAAGGGCGGGCCGTTAAGTCAGGGGATAGTGCATGGTGCCGCGGTCACGTGTCCTTTGCACAACTGGGTCATTTCACTTGAGACGGGCAAGGCGCTCGGTGCGGACGAAGGTATCGTCCGGACTATTCCCGTTAAATTCGATGGCGAACTTGTTCTGGCGTGGGTGGAACCCGTTACGGTAGCGGCGGAGTAACCGCATGGATCACGCGATTACTCCCGTTCGCACCACGTGCCCCTACTGCGGTGTGGGGTGCGGGGTTCTCGCTACAAAAGAAGAGAATGGAATCATCGGCATCAAGGGTGATCCTTTGCATCCTGCCAATTTCGGACGGCTGTGTTCGAAAGGCTCCGCTCTTGAGGAAACCGTCGATCTGGATGGACGGTTGCTGGGGCCGGAGGTTCACGGTCAATCCGCAAGTTGGGATACCGCATTGAATCTTGTTGCAAGACGTTTTGCTGACGCTGTCAAGCATCACGGTCCCGACAGCGTAGCATTCTACCTCTCCGGACAGTTGCTGACCGAAGATTATTATGTGGCAAATAAATTGATGAAAGGCTTCATAGGTTCCGCCAACATCGACACCAATTCACGGCTGTGTATGTCTTCTTCGGTGGCGGGTCATATACGCGCTTTCGGTTCCGATACGGTTCCTGGAACTTATGAGGACTTGGAACTAGCCGATCTCGTTATCCTGACGGGCTCAAATCTCGCATGGTGCCATCCAGTGCTTTTTCAGCGCCTTGTTGCAGCGAAAGCTGCACGCCCGGGCATGAAAATTATTGTCATTGACCCCCGCAGGACGATGACCGCCGACATTGCAGATATGCACCTTGCCGTCCGGCCCGATGGAGATCTTGCACTCTTTTCGGGGTTGTTCGCCTATCTGGCGGAAAAAGGGGTGCTGGATCACGGATATATAGATACGTATACAACTGGCTTCGATGCCTCTCTGGCAGCCGCGCGGAAACAGCATCTCGATGGTCTGTGTGAGTTGACCGGCCTCGCCCCCTCTCAGATTGGTGCATTCTTCCAGCTTTTCGCAACAACCCCGAAAACCGTCACCTGCTACAGTCAGGGCGTAAACCAGTCTTCCTCGGGAACCGACAAGGTCAACGCAATTATCAACTGTCATCTGGCGACCGGCCGGATAGGCAAACCTGGAATGGGTCCGTTCTCGCTCACGGGTCAGCCAAATGCCATGGGCGGCCGCGAAGTGGGTGGACTCGCCAACATGCTCGCGGCGCATATGTCCATCACCAATGAGCGCGATCGGGACAGGGTGCAGCGCTATTGGGCGTCACCGGCAATTGCATCAAAGGCCGGTCTGAAGGCCGTCGACATGTTCGACGCCGTGGCTGATGGCAGGATCAAGGCCATATGGATAATGGCGACAAATCCGGTTGTTTCCATGCCTGATGCCAATGTCGTGCGGGCAGCTTTGCAGAAATGTCCCTTCGTCGTTGTGTCTGACATCACCCGGACAGCTACGGCTTCCTGCGCGCATGTTCTGCTGCCGTCGCTTGGCTGGGGGGAAAAGGATGGAACAGTTACCAATTCCGAGAGGCGGATTTCCCGGCAAAGACCATTCTTGCAGCGCCCCGGCGAAGCCATGGCTGATTGGTGGCAACTGGTTGAGGTGGGCCGAAGGATGGGCTTCGGCCCTGCGTTCGGGTTTAGTTCTCCGGCTGACATTTTCGCTGAACATGCTGGGCTTTCCGCCTTTGAAAATTCAGGTACCCGCGATTTTGACATCGGCCGTTATGCGCAAATAGCCCCGGAAGAATACGACCAATTCGAGCCAGTGCAGTGGCCGCAACGACCGGGCGAAATAACAGAGCAGGTGCGGCTTTTTGGCGAAGGCAACTTCTTCCATCCAGACGGCAAAGCGCGCTTTATCGGGCTGGATATCGTCACCCCCAAACGCACGACGGATCACTTTCCGCTGACGCTCAACACGGGACGCATCCGGGACCAGTGGCATACGATGACACGGACCGGCAAGAGCGCACGGCTTTCGGTACATATCGCCGAGCCTTTCGCTGAATTTCATCCGAATGACGCAGACGAAATCGGGGTGAAAAGCGCTGATCTCGTAGAGCTGAAAAGCACGCATGGGAAAGTAATAGTTCGCGCGCAGGTATCAGAACGGCAGGCGCGAGGCAGCGTCTTTGTGCCTATGCATTGGAGTGAGAGTTTCGCCTCGCAAGGGCTTGTCAATGCACTTGTACCGGCTGTAACCGATCCATTGTCCGGACAGCCTGCTTCAAAGAACAGTGCAATTAACGCGCGCAAGTTTGCGGCTGCAGCTTATGGGTTTGCAGTTTCAGTGCAGAAACCCAGGCACATGAACGCTGCTTACTGGGCGCTCGCTAAAGCCGAAGGTGGTTGGCGAATGGAGTTTGCTGGTGACAACGTCGAAGATTGGACTCAACTGGCGCTGACAATGTTCGATGCTCCTGCTGATATCGAGCCGCTGGGTTATCATGACACAAAATCCGGTGATTTGCGGCTGGCAATTTTCGATGGTGAAACATTGCTTGCAGCCATATTCCTGAGCAGGCAGCCAGTGGCCGTTTCACGAAGCTGGATGATCTCTCAACTCGCAACGCAACATACAGATATCTCGAAGCGCTTTGCCGTTATTGCGGGTCGGCCGGGAGCGGACAAACCCGATTCCGGTGCAACGATCTGCTCGTGTTTCGGAGTCGGTGTTAATCAGATCGTTTCTGCCATCCGCAGTGGCTGCAGCAGTGTGGAAGCGATAGGGGCGGCCACACAAGCCGGAATGAATTGCGGTTCCTGTCGTAGCGAGATCAAAGGATTGATTGATGGATGCAATGTCGTTGCCGCTGAGTGAGCCTCGCGAAAACACCGCGCAAGTCCGCATGTCGCGACTTGCAAAGCTGCCGGTATTCTGGGAGCTGAAAGGCCGTCGTGCGATAGTCCTTGGCGGCACTGATGCGGCTGCATGGAAAGCCGGGTTACTGGCCGCCTGCGGTGCAGACGTCCATATTTACGCATCCGGCCTTACACACGCTTTCGCCAGTCTTGTCGCCAAGGGCGCAACCGGATCGCCTGTAAGGTATACCCTACATAAAGAAGAGTGGACCGTTACGGCATTGCGCGGAGCAGCTTTAATTATTGCCGACTGTCAGACGGATGTGTTGGCAAAGGCGGTATTGCAAGCGGCTGTTTCGGCCGGGGTTCCGGTAAACATTATAGACAAGCCTGTCTTTTGCCAGTTTCAGTTCGGCTCCATTGTCAATCGGTCGCCCGTCATTGTCGCAATATCATCGGATGGAGCGGCTCCGATCCTCACACAGGCAATCCGTCGTCGGATTGAAGCCATTCTTCCGACATCGCTACGGTCATGGGCAGAGCTTGCACAATTGTTACGCGGCAAGGTCAATCTCCGGCTTAAATCCGGTCGTGCGAGACGCGATTTTTGGGAAAGATTTGTTGATCGTGTTTTCACGGATACTCCTGACCAAGCAGATGCAATGTCTCTGCTTGCATCAGTTGAAAACTGTGAGCACGGCTATGCAAAAGGTCGGGTCACTTTTGTTGGTGCTGGGCCGGGAGATCCCGAGCTGCTCACTTTGAAAGCAGTTAGGGCCTTGCAGGCGGCCGACGTGATTTTTGTCCGCGATCATGTGCCTGCCGCGATCATGGAACTTGCCCGTCGCGAAGCTCGACCTGTCCGATACTTCCAGTACGACGACACGATTCGGCAAGAACTCGCAACACTGGCCAGACAAGGCATGAATGTGGTGCGGCTTGAGCTGGGGAGCATCCCACAAGGGAAAATGTTTGCTGACGAAATTGCAGTGCTTACCGGAACTGGTGCGTGCGTGAAAATCATCCCGGGTGTATCTGTGGAGGAAATGGAATATCGAGGCTCGGTCTCTCAAATGGTCCAGCTGTTTCGGCAGGAGCGAAGTAGGCCGGTGAGCCATGCGAAACGCGTTGCTGAGCCTATCAGAACAAGATCGGAATTATCCAATGAGCGCTGATTTTTACGCACCATTTCTGCTCAGCGTTATCATTTCGTTCGGTTGCCCGACTTTTCAAACGTTGCTCTTGGATGTTGACGGCAATACAAGGTCAAGTCCTGTCGAAATTACCGTTGCCAGCGCATTGGGCGTATCAAGTGTCGGACTTGCTCTGACCCAATTTGGCGCCGTAGCAGGCTGCACATTGGTTGCGCTGGGAATCTTAATAACCCCGCTTACGAACCGACTGACGCAACATTCTATCTACCGGATCACCTCATCGTTTTTGTTGTTCCTTTTGTATCTTCGGTTGGAGAAAATATGAAGCCAAACGGGCAAGGTTTTGGGCGACGTTTTGTGACCAATGGGGTTTCAAGGCACAGGAGACCACCTCAAATCAAGCTCCGCGGCAAGGTCTCACAATTGGCCTTTGGACTGGAATCAAAGCTGGCTTACAGACTTTTGGGAACCAGTTACATTAGACCCGAGAACAGCCATTATCGGCATTTTCAAAGAAACATTTATCGATAAGCAGCCAGTTTGAACAAAACGACCGATGCCGAGATTTAGATAGTGCCGGGCAGAATATGAATACCGCTTCTGCGACGAATTCTGGCTCCAGTCCTTCTCGACCGTTTCAGTAATGATCCGCTTGCGGTGGAGTGCGCATTGGAATGTACAACTCCGAACTCCGGTTTCGTCATCTTCTCTATTGGTATCAAGCCTTGCATGATTCGAAGCTTGTTCGCAGCAGCAACAGAAAGGTTCATCCACGCATCGGCGATGGTTTCGGCCGCCATCAGTAAGATCATTGTCGACGTCGTCTTGGTTTTCCATTTCCTCCATGACGCGATCGAAGGTCTGAGCGCCTTGTTCCACGACATGATAAAGCAGGGATGCCTGGGCTGGGCTCAATTTAGGAAGATCGAGCGTTTGCGAAACTTCAGCCGCGATCTGTTTTACGAACTTCGCTTGATCTTGAAGCGTAGATATCCAATCGATGGCCATGATCTCCCCCTAATGCAAATTTGCAAAGCCAGCGGCTGGCGTCAACAGCCGCTTAAAGCATGTCGCACCTCCAATCGAGCTCTGTCCAATGTGACGTCACCTCTGCCGTACTTGGCACGTTTGACAGTTTTCAGCTGCGGTGACGTTTTGTTTCGTTGCCTTTGAATATTTCAACCAATACGGGAAGGGGAACGCTATGTGCTCGATGGGCGTGTTTTCGACAAGTCCCTTACAGTAGAGGTCGGAACAGTTTTCGCAAATCGAGATACCACCGTGTCAAGCACAATGTTGATCACAAGCGCGATTGGCGATGCCTGCCAAATCTATAGGCAAATTAATCTGTAAACGCGCGATGTAAGCGGGAACCGAACGCGGCTATTCCCCCAGAATAAGCCAAGCGGTGTTTTCATCGGTTATAAGGCCATTGGCCAACTGGCCCTTCAACGCGGCCTTGATTGGAGCGACGCGTGTTCCGCCGGATGCAATGATGATCGTCGGCTTTTCCGCAGGGTGCTGCAGTGACCCAGATACTGGAGGCAACCACCGCGCTGTTCGGCGTCTCGACGCACCGGCACTTAGCCGCGAGCGGGGTTTTGACCGGTTCTGACGGAACGCACGGGCAATTACGTCGCATACTCCGTTGATCTATCGAATCCGCCAAGTCAGTTTTCACGGCCACTTCCGTCAAACGATCGCGATGTGGAATCTCAAGCGGCGCAATGAATCCCAACCGAGCATAAGTCATGCTTGAATTGACGGCGGTGACAGTGCTTTCAGTTTCTGCTTCGGCGACGGGTCATCTTCTTCCAACAGATGCATCGAGCTCTCGATAACGCAGTTGGGACTACGAGTGAACAGGATAGGCCGATAGCACTGTCGCAGATTGACAACAAAGATGCGCGAAAGCATGGCCTGATCAGAACCAGACCACCTCGACTTCGCTCGCTGTGTGCCGCAGCGGGCAATGGCATAATAAAATCAAAGACTAAACATGACAATTTCCTGCCCGTGACGAGAGGGACGCCGGTTGCGGCTATTGGCTCCAGAAAGCTGCCAGCGCCTGATCTCAGCGCGCATATGTTTTTTGCTATCAACGATGATAGGGCCTACCAAAACAAGCAGATCGCATAGATTGTCAGGGGTGATCCGACGTCAACCGAACTGTCATCTCATGGATATTGGCATTACCGTCCGCTGGCAGTCGAGTGCCAGGACAGATTCTTGTAGATTGTTGACAATCGACATTCAACAGAATATGCGTTGGGTGACAAGGATTTCCCAGTGACACTGCACGCCATTCAAATTCTGCGAACAAGTTCTTTACCAATGCTGCTGGAGCAGGAGATAGAGCATGTCATCCTGAGCGGTGAGTTCTCGCCTGGCGATCGAATTATCGAAATGGAAATCGCATTGCGCTTTGGCACCAGCCGTGGACCGGTGCGTGAAGCGCTCCGCGGGTTGGAATCGTCCGGACTCATCGAGCAGGTACCCAAGCGTGGGTTTTTTGTCCGCCGTCTGAGCGCCAAGCAGGCAGCTGACGTCTATGACGTGCGCGCAGCACTCTTTGGCCTTGCCGGCAAATTGCTGGCCGAACGTATCACTGACGACGGCATTACAAAACTTAAGAATTTCGTCTCCGACATGGATACGGCGGTCGCTGCGGATGATTTCTCACGTTATGTGACGCTCAATTTTGCCTTCCACGAGTTTATCGTGAGGGGGACCGGGAATACCGCTCTTGCCCAGCAATATCTGGCATTGATCAAACACCTCAGACTCTATCGCGCTCGCAGTCTGATGTTTGGTGACAGCATGCACGCTTCTCATGCCGAGCATCACATTATGGTCGATGCGGTCGCCGCACGCGATCCAGCCAAGGCCTATGCCGCCCATGTCCATCATGTCGAAACGGCGAAACAGCGGCTCATGTCCGCCACCCCCATCATCAGCGAACACCAGGAGAAATGACGCGTGAGTATCCCTTCCGACATAACGGCCCAGGCCGTACGTTTTATCGAACGCACGACCTATGAGGATTTGCCGGGCGAAGCGCTCATCGTGGGCCGCCGCTGCATGATAGACACGGTCGGGCTCTATCTTGCGGGCAGCCGTGAAGGATCGGTGCGTATCTTGATTGACGACGCCCTTGATCAGGGCGGTAGCGCCGATGCGCCTCTGCCAGGCGCAGGATCGCAGAAAGTACCAGCCTCGCTGGCGGCCCGTGTATGGGGTACGGCCGGTCACGCCCATGACTGGGATGATACACAGGTCTCACATGATCCGGCGCATGTATATGGACTTCTGACCCACCCCTCTGTTCCACCCCTTACCGCCGCGCTCGTTGTCGCCAGTATGCTGGGCAAGGTGAGCGGGCGCGATCTTATGCTGGCTTTTCAGATTGGTTTCGAGGTGGAGTGCAAGATCTCCGAGTGGATGAAGCCACTTCACTATCGCCGGGGGCATCATACAAGCGGCACCGTCGGCACGTTTGGCGCTGCCGCAGCTGCCGCCAAACTCCTGCGGCTTGAAGGCGAGAAACTTGCACATGCGCTCGGGTTGGCTGCCAGTTTTGCAGCCGGTATCCGGGTCAATTTCGGCACCATGACGAAACCGCTTCATGTCGGGCGGGCCTGCGAGAACGGCGTTATAGCGGCGCTGCTTGCAGGACGCGGATTTGAGGCCGATCCTGCAGCGCTGGATGGGACCTGGGGGTTCTTCTCGGTGATGGGCGAGGGTCTCGATGCAGAGAAAGCCAGGGAAGGCTTTGGAGCGCCGCTGACAATCGTCACACCAGGGGTCAGCATCAAGCCTTATCCATCAGGCATTCTGACCCATCAATCCATGGATGCGATGCTGAAACTGGTTCTGGATAACGATTTGAAGCCTGAACAGGTCGAACGTATCCGTTTTTTTGCCGGCAAGAATATTATCGAGCCGATCCGCTATCCTGTCGCGCGAAATCATTTGCAGGCAAAGTTCTCAATGCCGGCCTTGCTTGCCATGATCGTTCTGTGCCGGCGCGCGAGCCATCACGAGTTCGAAGATGCATTTGTTGCAGGCGATGCAATGCAGGATTTGCAGGCACGCACGGACGTCATCAACGATCTTGAGATCGATGCGCTCGGCTATGACAAGATTCGCTCGCGTATCGAAGTGACTACGACGGATGGACGGACACTGGTCCAGTGGGCGGACGAGCGTTATCGCGGCGGGCCATCCAATCCGATCAGCGATGTCGGATTGGTGGAGAAGTTCCGCATGTGTGCCGAAGGCGTCATAGGCGATACGCATCAGGAGGAATTGCTGGCGCTTGTTCGCGACGTTGATGGGGTCGCTGATATTCGAAATCTTATCAAGCTTGTCAGCGGAGAAACGGAACCCGCAAACGCATGATTTGAAAGCCACTAAAAAGCCGCAGAGGAGAAGCGGCGCTAAAAGGGAGAGAGAAAATGACTTTCATGAAATCGATAGGCCCTGCCGCGTTCGGCCTTGCCGCTGCAGCTATTCTGTCAAGCACATCGGCAAGTGCAGACCCGCTTCCATATCCAGGCAAAGTCGTGACTCTGGTGACGCATTCAAGTCCCGGAGGCGGCAGTGACGTATTCCTGCGCGAAATGTCAAAATATTTGAGCAAGTATATCGATGCCACTTTCATCATCGAAAACGTTCAAGGTGGCAGTGGTGCAAAAGCCATGGCCCGGGTCGCAACGGGAGCCGCTGACGGCAGCGTATTCTACGCCACAACTCCCACCTATATTTACACGTCATTGATGAGCAAGCCGCAGAGTACTTACAAGGATATGGATCCGCTTGTGAATATCTTTGCCGATAGCGAGGTGATTTATACCCGCACCGATGGCCCGTACAAATCCCTCAAGGACGTTATAGAGCATGCCAAGAAGGAGCGTGGTCGCTGGGGTGCAGCCAATCCTGCCTCGCTTGAGCGGCAGGCGGCTGAACAGCTGAAACGTGCAGCCGGTGTGACACCTGCCATCGTTACCCACGAAGGCGGCGGCGATATGATGCTAAATGTGCTGAATGGGACACTGGACATCGGTATAGGCGAAATCCAGGAGCTGCGCTCGCAGCTGGATGCCGGTAAAATCACACTTCTTGCAACGTTCAATCCGGAGCGCATTTCTGAAAAGCCGGACGTTCCAACGGTAAAGGAATCCGGCTTTGATGTCAGCCTCGTTAAATTTCGTGGTCTCGCAGGTCCCAACGGTATTCCGGAGAGCACAACAGCGATCTGGGACGAGGCCATAAAGAAGCTGCTGGAAGATCCGGACTACAAGAAGGCCTACACGGCAGAAGTTCTTGTACCGCAATTTATCGCACACAAGGACTATCCGGCATTCGTCAATAATTTTGGCTCCACGACGGAAGAGTTTCTGAAGTCTACGGGTGCCATCAAGTAATCTTCGGGCCGGTGAACACGGCAGGTTCTTCACAATCCATATTCACCCATGAGGACTAACTCATGAATAAAGATGTTGTCAGCGGTGCAATTCTCATTGCCGTTTCCGGTATTTACTATGCGTGGTCCAACCAGATTGCCGAGAGTACCTTGTCGGACGAAGTCGGAGCTGCAGGTCTGCCGCACGTGCTTGCTATCCTTCTTGCCATTTTGGGAGCTCTTTTGATTGTGCGGGCATTATTGGCAAGTGCTGCCCGCACCGCCTCTGCATCGGGTTCGGATGATGATGACCACAACAACGCCGGACTACCGCGCGCAATAGGTTTTCTCCTGTTGGGTGCGCTGTATGTTTTTATACTTCCGTTTACTGGATACATAACGGGTGTCGCGCTCCTGATTGCAGCTGTCGCGATCTATGAGGGAGCTCCGCGCAACTGGACCGTTCCGGTCGCGGCAATCGGCGGCGGCCTGTTGTACTGGGCAATTTTCGTCAAGTTGCTCGGGGTCCACCAGCCTGCCGGTACGATCTTCCAGGGATTGCTCCCATGACGACTTTCTGGGATATTCTGCATCTCCTGACAGCAACACCGCTTGTCTTTGTCGCGATTGGCGGGCTGACATGGGGCATTCTTGGCGGTGCATTGCCGGGGATATCTGCCTCGATTACCATGGCTCTTGTCCTGCCTTTCACCTATACAATGGACCCGGCTCAGGCGATCGCGCTGCTGGCCTGCGTGTATATCGGCGCTGAATATGGCGGCTCGATACCCGCTATCCTTATCAGGACGCCCGGCACGAACTCATCGGCGGCCACCGTAATCGACGGATATGAACTCAACCGGCAGGGACGCGCGGGCGAGGCGCTTGGCATTTCCCTGATGTCGGGTGTCATAGGCAGTCTTTTCGGTCTCGCAATGTTGATCTTGCTGACCGAGCCTTTGTCCTGGCTGGCGCTCGCCTTTACACCGGCCTCCTATTTCGGCCTCGGTATTCTCGGTCTTAGCGTGATTGCTTCCATGAGCGGAGGATCGCTGATCAAGGGTTTGGCGGCCGCAATCGTCGGCTTGATGATCGCCACTGTGGGCACTGATCCCATATCCGGCGTAACACGTTTCACACTGGATATTCCCGATCTTCTCAGCGGCATAGATCCCGTCCTCGTCATGGTCGGTCTGTTCGCGCTGACTGAATTGATGAGCCAGTCAGGTTCATCCAATACGAAGCTGTTGAATGAAACGATCAAGATCAAATTGCCCAGCTTTGCCATGATGAACAGGCTCAGGCGTTCACAGGCGATCGGATGCGTCCTTGGATTGTTCGAGGGCCTTACTCCGGGCGGCGGCGGATCGATCGCTGCTTTCATGTCCTACAATGAAGCCAAGCGCTGGTCCAAGACGCCCGAACTCTTTGGAAAGGGATCGGAGGAGGGGGTTGCAGCCCCTGAGACAGCCAACAATACGGTTGCCAGTACTGCGCTCATCCCGCTGCTCAGCTTCGGTATTCCAAGCTCTAATTCCACGGCTGTCCTACTTGGCGGGTTGCTGATGCACGGACTTATTCCCGGGCCGCGTCTGTTCGAACAGAGCGCCCAGGTTATCGACAGTATCTATGTAGGTTCATTCATTGCAATCATCGCACAGATCGGCGTGGGCATCATCATCTTGCCCGCCTGCATATGGCTGGTGAACAGACCACGGCCATATCGCACCGGGTTCATTTTCGCACTGATCCTGTCGGGCATATTTACGCTGAACAATAGTCTGTTCGATCTCGGTATCGCACTTGGACTGGGTCTTGTCGGTTATCTGATGCGGCTTACCCGCTTTCCCGTCCTGCCGATGATTCTCGGCGTCGTCCTCGGCCACATGGTGGAATCGAGCTATCGGCGCTCGCTTGTCCTGTCGGGCGGCGACCATGTGATCTTCCTGCAGGATCCCATCGGTGTCTGCCTGCTGGGTATCGCCCTCATCTTCGTCGGGTTCTCGCTCAGACGGGAATTCCGCGATGCCCGCAAGACAAAATTGAAGGAAGCAAGTTCATGAACCAGGCAGCCCCGATATCGACGCCAGTTGCGGTCAAACTCGCTGCTTTTGCCGCCAATGCCGTTCCGACACCTGCGGTTGCCGCCGTTTGCCGCCGTCTCCTCTTCGATATGATCGGCTTGGCCATCGCGGCTCGTCATACCGATTACGTCCAGGCTGTTCTGGCCAGCGCTGTCGATGACGGCATGTGCACAGCCTATGGCCACGGGCGGCTGCTCGGCATCTATGATGCAGCCATGGTCAACGGCACGGCTGCCCACGGCGAGGATTATGACGATACGTTCGAAGGCGGTCCCATCCATGCCGGTGCCGTTGTTGTTTCGGCTGTTCTCGCCATTGCCGAAAAACGTGGTCTCGACGGCAAGGCGGTCATGCGGGGTATTGCAGTCGGCACCGAACTCATGTGCCGTTTAAGCCTCGTGACACCACAGGCGCTGCACAAGGCCGGCTTTCATCCGACCGCCATTTTCGGTGCACCCGCTGCTGCCGCTGCCGTCGGTGCTGCCCTTGGCCTTGACGCGGCGGCAATCGGCCGGGCGCTGGGTGTTTCCGGAAGCCTTGCTTCGGGGATCATCGAATATCTGGCCGATGGCAGTTCGACCAAACGCCTGCATGCCGGAGCTGCCGCTCAGGCCGGTATCCGCGCAGCGCTTCTTGCCGAAGGCGGCTTTACCGGACCACTCACTGTTTTCGAGGGCCCGCATGGTCTGTACAAGGCGTTCGGGCCCTCGAGAGTGCCCGATTTCACGCCTCTTGTTGAAGACCTCGGCGAGACTTGGATTGTCGAAACCCTGGCCTTCAAGCCCTATGCCTGCGGAACCATGACGCAGCCTTTCATCGATTGCTCGAGGAGACTCGCGGCGGAAGGGATAAAGGCCGATGAGATCGCTTCCATCACCTGCAAAGTCGGCGAGGGGACCGTACACCGCCTCTGGGCACCGCTTGCCGACAAGCATCGGCCGCCCAACGGTTATGCCGGAAAATTCTCCACACCGTTCTGCATGGCGGTCGGCTTCATCGATGGAGAGGCGGGGCTCGGTCAGTTCACCGATGAACGGGTCAAGGATCCGGCGGTGCGGGCGCTAGCCGCCAGGATCTCGTATGAGATCGACCCGAATGATCCTTATCCGCGCAATTTCACCGGACATCTCAAGGCGACGCTCAAAGACGGGTCGGTACGCGAATTTCATCAGCCCTATATGCGCGGCGGTGCGCAGGAGCCATTGACGGACGCGGAACTCGCCGCGAAATTCGATGCCAATTTGCGCTTTGGCGGTTGGGGCATTGATGCAATCATTGCGTTGCGCAAGGCTCTTGATCAGCTTGCAGATGGCGGCACTATCAACTTATCGGTGGCACGGACATGAATATTGATACGCGCGAATTGGACGGACACATAGCTCTCGTCACCGGCGCATCGCGCAACATCGGCCGCGCTATCGCCCTGGCCCTGGCAGATGCCGGTGCCTCGATAGCCATCGTGGCAAGGCTGGATCGGGCTGCGGCTGAGGCTGTGGCGCGCGAGGTCGAGGCCAAAGGCGCACGGGCCACCGTGCTTCTGGGTGATGTGGCAAAGGAAGCCGATGCGTCGCGGCTTGTTGAACAGACGGTCGGGGCCTTTGGCGGCCTGAGCCTTCTCGTCAACAATGCGGCAATCCGGCGCGAAGCGCCGATCGAGACATTGTCGCTTGAGGACTGGCGCGAAGTCATGGGCGTGACACTCGATGGCGCCTTCCTGATGAGCCGCGCGGCAATACCGCATTTGCTCGCCGCCACGCAGGGCGGGATCGTCAATATTGGCGGCCTCACAGCCTATACGGGCGCGCTGCATCGGGCGCATGTGATCACCGCAAAAGCAGGCTTGGACGGATTGACGAAGGCGCTTGCGCATGAGCTAGGTCCGCGTGGCGTGACCGTTAATCTGGTTTCTCCCGGAATGATCAATACCAGCCGCATTCATGCATCCACGGGCGGTGAGCCGACACACCACAGTACGACGCGCACGCTCGTCGGGAGGCGAGGGACGCCGGAAGAGGTTGCTGCAGCCGTACGTTACTTCGCCGGGCCGATGGCTCGTTTCGTAACCGGCCAAACGCTCCACGTTAATGGAGGTGCGTTCCTGCCTTGAGCAACAATTGCTGATATGTGGCGATGCCGGCTGAGGGAAAAAGTGGCGGACAACGATGAAGCAAGTGATATCTGGTTCTGATCCAGCATAAGAATGGGCATTACAAATGTCTCTCCCAACTCCTGTTCCTTTGCCGCAGACGCCAGATTTGCGGGCGCTTTTTCTTCTTTGCTTCAGGGTTGGGGTTCTCAGTTTTGGCGGGGGGCTCTCCGGATGGCTCTATCAGGAGTTTGTTTTAAGGAAGCACTGGATCAGCGAGGAAGATTTTGCCAGCAGTCTTGCGATTTCGCAGATGCTGCCGGGAGCAAATGTAGTCAATCTGGTAATCTGCATAGGAGAGCAGTTGCGCGGACCTTCGGGCGCTCTCATCTGTGTTTTCGGCTTTTTGACCGGCCCGTTCTTTGCCACCATCGCACTTTGTACGCTTTTCGACGCGCTGGCGGGTTTCCCTCTGGTTCCGATCATTTCCGACGGTGTTGCTTTCGCAGCCATGGGACTGCTCATCGTCATGTGTATTCATGGTGTGCGCCGGGCGATGAAGTTTCCACCGTCTGTTTTCATCATTGCCATCACCGCTATTTTGGTCGGACTGTTTCAAGTGCCACTGATACCTGTAGTCGTCGCGCTGGCCCCGGTCAGTGTTGCTCTCGCATGGCGGAGAATCTGACATGCGGCTTGAAACGCTGACTGCAATTGCCTTGGTGTTCATACCGTTCTCGCTGACCTCCATCGGAGGTGGCGGAGCGATTGTAGCAGGTATTCAACATGAGACGGTTGTGGTCCATGCCTGGTTGAATTCACGCGAGTTTCTGGATGTCTTTGCGGTGTCGCGCGCCGCACCGGGGCCCGGCATGATGCTGGCAACAGTGATCGGATGGAAGGTCGCTGGTTGGCTTGGAGCACTGATTGCCACACTCGCCCTTTTTATCCCGTCCTCGCTGCTTTGTTATTCACTTTTCAAGCTGACCAACATGCATCGCGAGAAGAAATGGCACCGTGCAATGCGCGAAGGTCTGGCTCCGGTCGGCGTGGGATTGATCATCGCTGGCATTATTGCACTGTTCCGGCTGGCCGATGGCGGAAACCTCGCTGTCGTGATTGCCAGCCTCGCGGCTGCCAGCCTGTTATGGTGTCCGAGATTTCCCGTTCTGGGCGTGCTGGTTTTAGGTGCCCTTGTTGCTACAGTCGTTTCGATATCGCTGCCAGGCTAAAGAGCATCGTCAGCGTCCCGCGGCAAATACGATATTACCGTTTGAACCGGACCAGCTCGCAGGCCAATTTTATGGCATTCTCGATGGCTCCCGTATCCGCCACACCTTTGCCGACGATATCGAATGCCGTCCCGTGGGCCGGTGTGGTGAAAACCGTATCGAGGCCTGCTGTTACGGTTACGCCGCGACCGAATCCGCGCATCTTCGTCGCTATCTGGCCTTGGTCGTGATACATAGCGAGCACGCCGTCATATTCTCCGGCGAAGGCCTTGAGGTAGATCGTATCGGAAGGAAACGGTCCATGGCAATTGATGCCCTTGTCGGCCATGGCTTGAATCGCCGGCTTGATGGTCTCGATCTCTTCCATGCCGAACAGACCGCCTTCGCCGCCATGCGGATTGAGCGCTGCTACGGCAAGCCTTGGCTCTGCAATGCCTGCCTTCTGCATCATGGTCGTTGCCAGGACGATTGCATTTTTGATTGCTGGCCCGTTGATCTGCTCGATGGCCTGTCTCAGCGAGACGTGTGAAGTCACGCGGGACATCCATTGATTGTCGAGCACGTTCATCTCGCTGAAATAGCCCTTGTGGCCGAGAAGATGCGCGAACATCTTGTGTTCGTCCGGATATTTCCAGCCGCCATCATACATTGCCCGTTTGTTCAACGGTGCGAAGGAAATGGCTTCTACCTCTCCGGCCTTGGCGAAATCGATGCAGCGCGAAAGGGTCTCACCAGTCAGTCGGCCGGACTCCGGGCTGGCGGCGCCGGGGGCGTATAGCATGGGGTCCGTATTGGCAAGGTCTACCAGCGGTATCCGGGCATCTGACCAATCAATCGCCGCCGGGGTTTCATAACGGCGATATTCAAACACTACACCGGCCTGCTGCATGCCGAGATCGAGGACGCGCGCATCGCCCACTACAACGATACGCGCTGTTCTTGCCAGCCTGCGATCATGCAGGATGCGCGCGATTTGTTCAGGTCCGATGCCGGTGCAATCACCAGGGGTCAGGGCGATAATGGGACTGGCGGCGTTCATGATTGCCTCGGTGAGCTGGAAGTGGGTGCAGTTTTGAGAGCGTCACTGATGGCCATGCCGCAAGCGGCAGTGTTGGCGCTACCGCCCAGATCACCGGTCCGCAATGCCGGATCGGCAAGTACTGTTTCGATGGCCGAGACGATTGCGGCTGCCGCATGCGGGTAACCAAGATGGTCGAGCATCATGGCGCCTGCCCAAATCTGGCCAATCGGGTTGGCAATGCCCTTCCCGGCAATATCAGGAGCGGACCCGTGTACGGGTTCGAAGAGTGAAGGAAAATTGCGCTCGGGATTGATATTGCCTGACGGGGCTATCCCGATCGTGCCCGTACATGCGGGCCCCAGATCCGAGAGGATGTCGCCGAAGAGGTTGGAGGCCACAACAACGTCGAAGCGATCGGGGTTGAGTACGAAATGTGCACAAAGGATATCGATATGGTACTTGTCCCAGCGCACGTCAGAGTATGATTTGGCCATCTCCACCACCCGCTCGTCCCAATAGGGCATGGTGATGGAAATTCCATTCGACTTGGTGGCCGATGTCAGGTGCTTCTTGTCGCGGCTTTGAGCAAGTTCGAAGGCAAACCGCAATATGCGGTCGACCCCGATACGGCTCATTATGGTTTCCTGCACGACGATCTCGCGATCCGTACCGGGATACATCCTGCCCCCGATGGAGGAATACTCACCTTCGGTGTTTTCACGCACCACGAAGAAATCGATATCGCCGGGCTCGCGTCCAGCCAGCGGCGACGGCACGCCCGGCATGAGGCGAACCGGGCGCAGGTTTACATATTGATCGAACTCGCGGCGGAACTGTAAAAGTGAGCCCCATAGCGAGATGTGATCCGGTACGGTTTCTGGCCAGCCAACTGCGCCGAAGAAAATTGCATCATGGCCGCCGATCTGCGCCTTCCAATCTTCCGGCATCATGCGGCCATGTTCGGCGTAATAGTCGCAGGAAGCAAAGTCAAAGCTGTCGAATTGCAGATCGATATCGAAATTTTCAGCAGCCGTTTTCAATACACGCAGTCCTTCCGGGACTACTTCCTTTCCGATGCCGTCACCGGGAATGACTGCTACCTTGAGACTGTTGGCCGGCATAGCGTTTCCCTTCTATTCGTTGTCGCCAATTATGGTGTTGCAGACTGCGTCCGTGACCATATCGGTCGTGGCATCGCCGCGAAGATCAGGTGTATGCAGTGCGGGGTCTGCGGTGACCCTCTCAATCGCACGCATCAGTCGCGCTGCAGCTGCAGGTTCGCCCAAATGGTCCAGCATCATCACCGCTGACCAGAATGTGCCAACCGGATTAGCGATGCCTTTCCCAGTGATGTCGAAGGCCGATCCGTGGATCGGTTCGAACATGGATGGAAATCTCCCTTCCGGATTGAGATTCGCTGTCGGTGCAATGCCGATCGATCCGGCCAGCGCGGCAGCAAGGTCGGAGAGAATATCGGCATGCAGATTGGTCGCGACAATGGTATCGAGCGATTGCGGGTAAAGCGTCATGCGCACAGTCATGGCGTCAACCAGCATCTTGTCCCAGGTTACGTCGGGAAAATCAGATGCGACCTCACGCGCGATCTCATCCCACAGAACCATGCCGTAACGTTGGGCATTTGATTTGGTTACTACGGTGAGAAACTTCCGTGGCCGCTTCCGGGCCAGCTGGAATGCGAAGCGCATGATGCGGGTAACACCGGCACGGGTAAAAATCGAAACCTCTGTGGCTACTTCTTCCGGGAGACCGCGATGCGAACGCCCCCCCTGCCCGGCATACTCACCTTCTGAATTCTCACGAACGATGATCCAATCAAGATCCTTGGCGGTTACACCGCGCAGTGGACTCTCGATGCCCGGCAGAATACGTGTCGGACGCACATTGGCATACTGGTCAAATGGCTGGCATATGGCGAGCCTCAGCCCCCAGAGAGTCAGGTGGTCAGGCACGTCCGGTGCACCGACCGCACCAAAATAGATCGCGTCGAAGTTCTTAAGCGTGTCTATACCGCCTTCCGGCATGAACGCGCTGTGCGCCTTGTAATAATCCGAGCCCCAGGGAAAATCCTGCACCTTCAAACTGAAATTTCCGTCGCGGGTCGCGGAGGCCGCGAGGACGCGAAGCCCGGCGGCGATCACTTCCTTGCCGATTCCATCGCCAGGGATGGCTGCGATTTCATATGTCTTCATCGGTTGCTTCCTCAAGGACCACAGTAGCAATTCTAAGCGCTGTTACCCGGATGCCCAACTTTTCAACAATTGTCAATTATAAACTGTTGACAATTTACTGAAATGGGCATGACGTCTTTTACCATACGCTTCGTGTTAGATGCCAGAAAGAAGGAGATATTCCATGTCGCAGACAGCAAACGGGCCGAAACCCGAAATGCCGCCATTCTTTGAAGAGAAAGGCAAGCTGATGGAGGGCTTTCGCTACGAGACTGTACGCACGGCAGGTGCCGATATCAACGTAGCCATAGGGGGCGAGGGGCCGCCTCTGCTGCTGCTGCACGGCAATCCGCTGACGCATGTCAGCTGGCACAGGATAGCCCCGGCGCTTGCCAGGAGTTTCACAGTGGTGGCTCCGGATCTACGCGGTTACGGGGATAGCTCGAAACCGGATGGAGGTAAGGACCATGCTGCTTACTCGTTCCGGGCCATGGGTGAGGACAATGTGGCGGTCATGTCGCATTTTGGGTTCGACAGCTTTCAGGTGGCGGGGCATGATCGCGGAGCGCGATGTGCTTTTCGCATGGCGCTGGATTATCCCGATAAGATCGAACGTCTGGCCTCACTCGATATCGTGCCAACGCACCATGTGCTGACCAATGTAACGCTTGGTTGGGGGCTCGAGGCCTATCATTGGTTCTTCATGGCGCAGAAAGCGCCGTTTCCGGAAAAATTGCTGACTGCCGATCTGGGCTATTACATCGATTACAAGTTGAACAAGAAAGGCGTCGGGCTTGAGATTTTCAGTCCTGAAGCCATGACCGAGTATAAACGCTGCACCACGCCCGAACAGATTCATGCGGTGTGCGAAGACTACCGCGCGACTGTCACTGTTGATCTGGCGCTGGACACGGCCGATTTCGGCAAGAAGACCATCAACTGTCCCGTACTGGTATTATGGGGCTCCAACAGTCATTGCGGCCGCCATTTCTCGCCACTCGAAGCCTGGAAGCCTTGGGCTCCCGACATGCGAGGCTGGGCAGTACCCACCGGCCATTATCCCGCGGAGCAGAGGCCGGATCTCATCTATGATGCGTTCTGGAAATTCTTCAGGGGCCAGCAACTGACGCCGCCCGTGGTTTGATATAGGATCAGCGGTGCTCCCTCAGCCCCTTGCTCGACGGAGCACCGAAGTTAGCAGCCGTCAGCCCAGTGCTGCAATAATACCGCGTGTCATTCCGGCAGTGTCTGTGGTTCCCTTGATATCCCGGGTGCGCTTGGTAGGATCGGCAAGTGCGGTTGCTATGGCTTTCTCCATGATCTTTGCCGCATCCATCGCCTGTACAATCTTGCGGTTGTGTCCGAGCCATTCGATCATCATGCGGGCAGATTCGATCATGGCAAATGGATTGGCTATGCCCTTGCCGGCAATATCCGGTGCCGAACCATGGGTTGCCTGGGCCATGGCAAGGTTGCCTTCGCCGATGCACAGGCCAGGTGCCATGCCAAGACCGCCTACAAGCCCGGCAGCCTCGTCCGTCAGGATATCGCCAAACATGTTGGTGGTGACGATCACGTCGAAACTCTGGGGGTCGCGGATCAGGCGCATTGCCATTGTATCGACGATGACTTCATCGACAGTGACGTCTGGAAATTCCTTGGCGACACGGTGACATTCTTCAACGAACATGCCGCAACCGAGCTTGAAGACGGTGTTCTTGTGAACTACGGTCAAGCGCTTCTTGCGCTGCCGGGCGATCTCGAATGCCGCCCGGGCAACACGGGATGATCCGACCCGGGTGATAACCCGCACGGAAATGGTCACGTCCTCTGTGGGCCTGAATTCACCGGAACCGGCAACGACATTGCGGTCAGGCTGAAAACCTTCGTTGTTCTCGCGTACGATCACCAAATCGATACCTTCATGGACGGCACCGAGGCCGGGGAAGGATTTTGTCGGACGCACATTGGCGAAAAGGTTGAAGCCCTTGCGCATGATCGGATGCGGGTTAATCGCGCCATGAACCTTGGGGTAAGCCTGATGGCCGATAGGGCCAAGTATGAAACCATCCATTTTGGAAAGTGTTTCCATTGTGCCGTCGGGAAAGGTCGAGCCGTGGGTGTCAAGCGCGGAACGGCCGATGGGCATCGGCCGCCAGTCGATCTTCAGACCCGTTTTTGCAGCAGCAGCGCGGGTAACCTCGACCGCAGCGGGCACGATCTCATGCCCGATATCGTCGCCGTTCAATATCCCGATCACGAGATGGCTTGTCATGAGAAGTCCTTTCAGTCGGCGGCGGCGAAGCGGCGCGAAAAAGTTTCAAATACCCGGAGGGTGAAAAGAATTGTCGTCATCACAACGGCAATCCGCGTGATCTGGAATGCGGTAACTGCAGTTGCATCGAGATGCATGGCTGTGGCGGTGAGCGCCATTTCTGTTACGCCCGCCGGAGCAACGGCCAGAAGGCTGGTGACGAAGGAAAGCCCGGTTATTGTCGATAATATCCCGGCTATTGCCGTGGCAACGGCGAGAAGGAAAACTGTTGTAACCAATGCCGACGTGGTTACGCGCCATAGCCGGCCAAGCAGCGACCGGCGGAACCTGCAACCCAGCCAGATGCCGATGACGACCTGCGCAATGGTGATGACGACGGATGGTACGGCAAAGGGGCCGAAGCCAAGCCCCGAGGCAGTGCCGCCGATGACAGCCGGGATCAGCAGCCATATATTGGGCAGTTTCCATCGTCGCACCAGGCAAGCAGCGATTACACCTGCTCCAAACAGCCCAATGAGCGGCAGCACTTCGCCGCGAAGCGGTATATGGGCGGGTTGGATGCCACCATCCTCACCAAAAAATGTCACGAGAAACGGCACTGTCGTTACAATCAGGGCGACGCGTATAAGATGAACAACCGCTACCGTGTCACTGTCTGAATTCTTTTGGTGGGCGACCACCGCCATCTCCGCAAGACCGGCGGCAGCGGTGGCGAAAAACGCAGTCCTGCGGTCGATATTGGCAAGTTTGCTCAGGAGCAATCCCGCAATCATCGTTGCCGCGATCATCAACAGGGTGGAAAGCAGCATCAGGGGAAATAGTTTTATAATGGCGATCAAGACCACGGGAGTGAACCGCAATCCTATCGCCAACCCCACTGCCGCCTGTCCGAGTTCACGCCCGTAAGGCAATACGGCGACGGGCGCGCCCATGATGGATGCAGCGCCGCAGGCGAGAAGAGGTCCCAGCAGATAGGGAAGGGGCATTGCAACAATTCTTGCGATGACAGCACCCGCGATCCCGATGAGAAATGCCAGGCCGATCTTGGCCACGGGACGGTCGAAGACACTCCGTCCGCCTTTTATGCCCAGCTTTCCCGGATCCGGCATCGCAATGCAGTCAGGAGACGGAGATCAGACGCGCTGTCAGATCGTCCAGAGAGCTCAGGCTCTCAAGCTTTCGAACCAGCTCGACGATCTCGTTCGCCTTGTTTTTCGCCATACCTGCAAACTCCGCATTCTCGCGGAACTTGTCTGCGACCTCGTCATAGGTCATCGGGAATGCAGGGCTGCCCTTGCCGAAATCGGCACGCCCCGAAATCTTGCGGCCATCCTTGAGTTCGATATCGATCAATGTGGTCATCAGATGATAACCGGCAGCTTCCGCCTCGTCATCAACGACGAAGTCCACCCGCTCGATCATTGCCTTGACATCCTCGCGTTCGACGGCGGCATCGGTAAACTCATTAAGTCCGGCACGGCCTTCGAGAAGCAGGATCGCCATGCAAAACTCCATCGAGAATTTGGCCTGGAGTTCGTCCTTGGGCCGGTGATGGATCAATGCGTTTGGCATGTTGGAATTTGTGCCGATGCGTACATGTTTCACATCCCCGGCGCGAATGCCGTTGTCCTTGATCAGGCGCAGCATCTCGGTCATGCCCGGATGAGTGAGCGAACCCGATGGATGCGGCTTGATCGAGATGCCGGGATTGGCAAAAGTCCATGGTGCGCCAAGCTTGTGAAGGATCGAATCCTGGTCATAACCTCCGCCTGCGGCGGAGAAGAACCCGCGTGGGGCCTCGAGGATACGCGGCGTTGCAGTCCAGCCATAGGACGCGAACTGCGCGGCGGCGATACCGCTTTCGGACGAACGTCCCGCATGGAACGGCTTGGTCATGGTTCCGAAGTTTTCGCGTAGACCGGCCGACTGGCTTCCTGCAATCGATAGCGCGCGCAGGGTTGTCGCCACATCAAGACGCATTAATTTGGCCGCTGCCGATGCAGCTGCAAATGTTCCGCAGGTTGCGGTTGCATGGAAGCCTGTCTGGTAATGGCGCGGTGCGATCGCTTCGGCAATCTTGCATTCAACCTCAACACCGAGATGGTAGGCCAGCATGAAATCCTTGCCGGAAGCCTTGACGAGCTCGCTGATGGCAAATGCAGCGGGAAGTGCCGGCGCGGTGGGATGGGTCAGCAGGCCGTAGACGCGATCCTTCGCAACTGCAAGTTGTGTGTCGTCATAGTCATCCGCGTGAATACCGACACCGTTGGCGAAAGCTGCAAAGCGGGGTGCCACCTTGCGGCCGCCTCCGATAACTGTCGCAGCGCCGTCCCCCAGGCCCAGATCGTCAAGGTGCTGGCGGACCAGTTCGCCACTTTTGGCGACAGAACCGGAAAGAGCCAAGCCAAATCCGTCGAGTATCGATTTTTTGCCAAGTTCGACGACCTCAGCGGAAAGATCGTTATAATTTGTTCTGACTACGAATTCTGCGACGTACTTCGTCAGCTCGACGTCGACTGTTTTGTGGTGGTTCATGCAAATTCCTCTTATGTCGCATCAATCTTGAGTAGTGTCTCAATTTCGACTGTGCGAGGAGGATTGTTAATTGTCAACAGTTTTGTGTTTGCAAAAACGCATGGCTACACAGACCAACGGAAGACTAGGTGTCGTCGACCGGTTCTTTACCCGTGGGTATTACGCGCGGCGTCTTCTCCGCCAGTTCCGTATCGCCCGGCTGGCCTGCTTGGCGGGTACGGACGATGCCGTTGAGAATATGGGCCCGCGCTGCGGTAAGGCTGCGCACGGGATCGCGTGCCTCCAGGGCATCGACAATGGCGCGATGTTCTTCGTTGGAAATATGCAGGACGTCACGGCTGGAAAGCGCCCTGTAACGCTGGATGTGAAGCTCCCGTACGAAGCTTTGATAGATGAGCGCCAAGCGGTTGTTACCCGCCATGAGCGTCAGCTGCTTATGAAATTCGAGATTGACCGGGTAGTAGATATGCACATCGCCCAATGCAACAATCTCGTCCATGCGTTGCAGCAAGGCGCGTAAAATGGCGATTTGCGCGTCGGTGATGCGCTCGGCCAGCATCATCGCCATGCAGCCAAAGACGCCGGCGCGCGCCTCCGATAAGTCCAGGGCTTCATCATTGGAAAGCGCCCGGATAAAAAATCCGCGATTGGGAATGATCTCGATAAGACCCATTGCGGCCAGCGCGCTGCAGGCCTCGCGGATCGGTCCCCGGCTAACCCCGAGGAGCTGCGAAAGACCGTTTTCGTTCACCCGTTCATTCGGCTTCAGCTCGCCATCGATAATCATTCGCTCGATTTCAGCCTGAACGACGTTCGCAAGCGACCGTGTGCGCAGAAAATCGATCGCGGATATATTGTGCGGCGCATTCGTTATGTCTGACATGAGCAAGCCATTGTAAGATCGTAGTTATCAATTGATCGGAATTCGAATCTGCCTGTTCTCATTCCTTCTGCCTCATTTAGCAGCAATTCCGGTGATTGGCGACCCTGCCGTCGAACAGGGCCCACGCGTTTGATGAAGTCGGCAAAATGTCAGCCGCGCGCATTCATCTGCGAGCCTCCAAGCACGGGAACACGGTTGGCTACAAAGACCACGGCAAAGGACGCGGCCAGCAGGATCATGCCGAGCACGCAGATCGCCCCGAGATCACCGCTTTCATTGAGGTCGTAAATGATAACCGAGACAAGCTTCGTGTTGGCAGTCGTCAAGAGGATTGTCGCAGAAAGTTCGCGGATTGTCCCCACGAATACGAAGCACCAGGCGGCGACAACGCTTGTGCGCAGCAGCGGCGCTGTAATGTCCCAAAGCGTCCTCAGCCTCGATGCGCCCATAATACGTCCGGCCTCCTCCAATTCCGGATGAACGCCGGAAAACGCCGAAGACATTTGCTGATATCCTGCCGGAAGTTCGATCGTCATGAAGGCTATGAGCAGGATCCAGATCGTTCCGTAGAGCTGGAATGTCGGATTGGCGTAGCTGAGGAACAGGCCGACGCCGAGGACGATGCCGGGGATCGCAACGGGCGCCGTCGCCAGCAATCCGAGAAAGCCGGAGCCAGGGACGGAACGGCGCGTAACCAGATAGGAAACGATCAGGGCTATTGCGGTGACTGCGGTTGCTGTCAGGAACCCGAGAAGGAATGTGTTGCGCAGGGCAAGCTGCGTCGCCGAGAATTCGAACAGCACGAATTTCCAGTGGCGCAACGTCAATGTACTGAGATTGATCGGATCGCCAACAGTTCCGGTAAAGGCAGTTTTCAGGATGGCAAGATAGGGAAGCAGGATTGTCAGGCTTAAAACGCAAAACACGAAAGCGATGGCAACCCATTTCCATGGACCGAGTTCGGTGATCCGTGGTGTTCCGCTCTTGCCTCCAAGAACGGTATAACCCTTCCGGCCGAGAATGGACTTCTGTGCGCGCAGCAGAATGACTGTGATGATCAGAAGGGGCAATGCCGCTGCTGCTGCCAGCCCAAGACGTGGCGGAAACTGGAAAAGGCTCCAGATTTTTGTGGTTATGACGTGAAAACCGGCAGGCAAGGCAAGAATGGCCGGCGAACCGAACATCGTCAGGGCCTGAAGAATGGCGATCAGCGTTCCAGCGAGCATGGCCGGCAGCACCAGCGGAATGGTTACTTTCCGCAAAGTGGTCATGGCTTTGCCGCCAAGGATTGAAGATGCATCCTCCAGATCCGATGGAACCTTGTCGAGTGCATTTGCTACCAGGGTGAACACGTAAGGAAAAGTAAAACAGGCAATAGCAAAGATCAGGCCCGTGAATGTGTAGATGTTCACAAGATATGCGGATGAATCGAGACGGAACAAATATCTGTAGATGATGTTGACGATGCCGCTGTTGGGTGCAGCCAGAATCTCGTAGGCTATGGCACCAAGAAATGGCGGCGTCACGAAGGATGCCGTTACCAGCATGCGGATCATCCGCCGTCCTGGCAGGTCCGTTCTTGCGACGAGCCATGCCATTGGCGTGGCGACGAGACAAGAAAGCAATCCCACCGCCAATGCCATGCCGATCGCTAGGCCATAGGCGCGAACGAGGGTGGGATCAGCAACAAGGGCGATGAAATTGTCGAAGGTAACGCCGCCGCCCGTGTCGCTGCGGAAACTGTAAAAGGCCAGCCAGAACAATGGCAGGAGAACCAGAACGCTCAATACAAGCGTCAACAGAGCGAAGGTCGGCCATGAGAGGTCGATGCCGCGGCGCCGACCTTGAACCTGAACGTTGCTGGTCATGATCATTTATGTCCCGAAATACTTTTCATAATTGGATTTGATTGTGGGGATTTCAGGCTCGAGTTTTGCCGGGTCTGAGTGCAGAATCTTGATTTGCGCGAGCGGAGTGCGCCCTGCTTTTTCCTTTACGTCCGGATGGAATGACCTCAATCCGCCAAAGTCGCTGTTGAGCTGCTGGGCATCTGCAGAAAACAGGAAGGCGTAGAAAAGCTTGGCAGCATTCGGATTGGGTGCTTGCTTGAGTACCGCCGCATTGCCGACTGCAAGAGGTGTACCCTGTTCCGGGTAGATGATCTTGATGGGCTTGCCCTCGTCGATCAGACGGAAAACATTATACTCGTTTCCGTCAATCTCGAGAGCCCTTTCGCCCTGCGCCAGCTTCTTCGGAGGCTCGGTCGACGATTGGACCTGCATGATGTTCTGCTTGCCGAGCTTCTCGAAATATTCCCAGCCAAGCAACTGACTCAGCACGAAAGTCGATGTCATCACAGTCCCGCTATAGCCGGGATGCGCTTTGACCATCTTGTCCTTGAAACGCGGATCGAGCAGATCTTCCCAGGTCTTGGGTGCATCGGCTTCCTGCATCAGGTCCGTGCGATAGGCCATGACGGAAAGATGGGCGCGATAGGCTGCGAAATTGCCATCCGGATCGCGCTCGTCAGCCGGCCACTTGTCCGCAACTTCTTGCGGGACCATCGGCTCCAGCCAGCCTTCGCGCTTGAAGTATTCGAAATGCACTGCGTCGGATGTCTCGATAACGTCGGCATTATAGATGCCGGTGGAATATTCCTGACCAATCCGCTGGAAGACACGTTCCGAACCGGCCCGCTCCACCTGTACTGAAATCTCCGGATATTTTGTCTTGAAATGCTCGGCCAGCTTTTCCGCGACGGCGACGTCAGTCGCCGTATAGAAGACTACCTTGCCTTCAGCCTTGGCTGCGGCTTCGAGTTCCGGGGTGATCTGGTATGGTTCCGGTGCTTCTGCCCAAGCGGCAGGCGATGCCGCCAGTCCTGTAGCAAAGAGTGCGGCGGATAAGGCTTTCTTCCACATGCGTAGTTCCTCCCTTATTGCGCGAGCGCCCGGCATTTCTCTGGCGGAAAATGCAGCCATACCTCCTGGCCAACCGGGATCGCGACGTTTACTGGCGCGACTGTGCGCACCGTTTCTCCACCAGCGATTGAAACGAGATAGTCCCGGTGCGAACCGAGATAGATTTGCCGTGTGACTGTGCCGAGGACCACATTCGTGTCGGAATTTCTGGGCTTGGTCGCTGACAGCTCGATATCATGATGACGTATGGAAACCGCCGTCTTGCCTGTCGTTGCGGCAGTTCCGCTGCCACAGCGAAGGACCAGTCCACCTTCGCAAACAACATCGTCACTATCGCGGCGGGTGCCCGACAGAATGTTTGTTCCACCAATGAACCGCGCGACAAATTCAGTTTCGGGACGCTCATAGATATCTTCGGGCGATCCGGCCTGCTCGATCCGCCCGTCATTCATGACGACGATGATATCGGCCGTGGTCATGGCTTCCGCCTGGTCGTGTGTTACATAGACGGTCGTATAGCGGAACTCATCGTGCAATCGGCGAATTTCAAATCGCATCTCTTCACGCAGATTGGCGTCAAGATTAGACAGCGGCTCGTCTAGAAGCAGGATTTCGGGTTTGATGACCAGCGCCCGAGCCAGCGAAACGCGCTGCTGCTGGCCGCCGGAAAGCTCTCCCGGGTAGCGGTTCTCCAATGCCAGAAGCTGCGTCGCCGAAAGAATGGTCCGGACGCTCTTGGTCACGTCCGTATTGGCAAGCCGGCGCAGTTTTAACCCGTAGGCGACATTTTCGAATACGGTCATATGCGGCCAGAGTGCATAGCTCTGGAAGATCATGGACATGTTGCGCCCTTCCGGCGGCACTGTCGAATGAGCCGAGGATATGGTGTTTCCGCCGACGCGGATTTCGCCGGCATTGGCAGGCACGAAACCGGCGACCAGTCTGAGGGTTGTCGTCTTACCGCAGCCCGAAGGTCCAAGCAGGCAGACGAGTTTGCCTTTCTCCACGGACAGATTGACCTCTTTCACAACGGTGAGAGAGCCATAGCTTTTAGTCAGACTGTCTAATTCCAGAAATGACATTCCACCTCCCGAGTGTTCATCAAAGCCGAGACATCGTCTGTCGAAACTGGCTTGGTCAAACGTATGTAGTAAATTGAAGACTGTCAACAGATTACTATTTATAGTGATAGCTGCTGGTCTGATTGTGAGCAATCATTCGAGGTATCCCAACGTCGGGTGATGCACCTGCCGATAGTATACGGGATGATTTTTCTCGCATCTTGCGTGGATTTTGATGGGAACGATCAACTTTTCACACAAACACCAAAGTTGGATCTTTAGTCGACAATTGCTGTACCCGACTAGCGGTTTCGCCGTTTGACGGGTTGCTGCCGCTGTCGGCGGGCACTTAATCGGGCTCTTCTCTATTCGGCGGTTTGAAGTCGGGGCTTAAAAGCCGTTCCGTTGTGCCAACATCTGACGTCTTTCGCAGGCCCGCGCTTCTCTTCGAGATCGGCTCTGTGGCCCTCCCGGCATGGGATCAGTAGAAGTGGTCCAATCTTCCTCGCGTCCTGATCATGATAGTGTGACCGGCACAAGACCCCAGGCGTACTCATCTCATCCATCGTTCTGCGAAGGACGTCTTTCCACCGGCAGGTGGAACTTTGTTGTTTGCTCCCGGTTCAGACGACTGCGGACGCGTTATCTTTTGTCCAGCGGAGTTCCGTTCCGTCGCTCCACATGCGATGCATGATCACCGCCAGTTGGCGTGCGAGTGCAACGATGGCTTTCTGGCGCCCGCGCCGCTTGGCGACGTTCATCGCCCAGGCTTTCAAACAGGACCATTTCTTCACACGAGACAGCATTACCTGGGCTGCTTCGTAAAGCAGAGCTGGCTGGGTCCCGGCGATAGCCTCCCCCTATGCTCGCAGGACAACGAAGGTTGCCGAAATAGTCGGCCTGCTTGACCATAATACGGGTGGCCACCCCGGCGAACGCTTGATGAGGCGGCTTGGGATGTGGCTCAAGGCCATGCGATTTTTCGTGCGCGATTCTCACGTATCTCGCCGAGAAATTTGGTCCGTTTCTGCCAGCAGAATCAGGTGCTCGCGCCGAATGTCTGTCCTGATTGTTTTGGCAGATGGGAAGCGCACCTTATCTGGGTGGCGGTTCGGTCATTTATATGCCTGCGCGCCGACCAAGATCGAATATGCCATTGACCGGTTTGCAATGGAAACAAACCGCCAGCTCGACGTGCTTGACCGCATGGTACGGTGGCTTCATCAAGGGCTGGCTCTACGAAGGCGCAGAATTTCTGCAGGTTCAGGAATACAAAAAAACTTCTTGCGATGGGCGACCAGATTGGCAAGCGTCCAGCTGCCCAGCGAGGCCGAATGGTCAATCGTACATTTGGCGAACCTTCGACAGAGCTGCATGAGCGTCATGATGTTGACGATTTCGAAATTAAGACACTAGACAAAGTGGTCAGAGCGAGCTGATCAATTCTGTAGAGACCAGCTCTCCCGAAACGAACAAGCGTAGTGCTTTCTTCTGGCATCCGATAAGAAATGCGCCCTTTCAAGGTGAAAAGGCACACGAAACTATGAGCAGCGAGGGTCACCTGAACTGTTGGCGTGGCCTTCTGTGCGGTTCTATGGTCAACCGGAAAGCGTTGCGCTCGCCACCTTGTTTATTGCTGCACACCAGTTTGGTGCGATGAAGGTCGGCTACTTCTGTGCGATGGAGATTTGATGAACAAGTAAACTCGTTGTTGTTAAAGCAGCAACAAAAACAGCCGCTGAAGCCGAATTAATGAAGACGGGGATTCTCTCGCTTATACTCAGGAAACTTGTTTTGAAAAAGTACCCATCTCTGCACTTTGAACTCGCGCGATGCAGAAGAAACCGCGGAATACATCGACATCACCTGCAACTTTCGCGATAACATTGCTTATTACTGGCGTATGGCCATGCTGGAACTTTGCCCGCTCTTTTCCAGTTGAGAAGCGACGAAGCCATTCTCTTTTATCTCCTCGACAAACTTGCGCAGGTAAGCTGCTGCGGCACGGCGACCCTTTGGTACACCCATCGCCTGATTGATTGTCATGAAAGGCTCTTTGACAATTCGCAATTCTGAATGCTCCGCAGCAAGTTTATCGAGCGCTGGTCTGATGCCTGCAGCCGCTTCCAGATTCTGGTCCAGGAAGTATTGAAAAGCGGTTTCAGAATCCGGCGCGTGGACAAGCTCGGCAAACCTGATGTTTCGTGAAAGGAATAACTCATATGCTGTTTTCATGCCTACGGCTATGCGTACATTTTTCTGATCAACGGCGGCGAGATTAACCACGGTAGAGTCGGTTCTGACAATATAGGCCCCCTCAATCGCCAGATATGGTGAAGTGAAATCAATTACCTCTTGTCTTGCCGGTTCGATCGCGAGCAATGCGACATCCCAAGTGTCCATATTGGCTGAGTCTGTGATCAATCCCGGTGTGTCGAAGGGGAGGAAGTTCAACTCTACACCGAGCCGGGCGGCGAGATTACGTGCAATCTCCGGTGCGACACCACCCAACACTCCTGTATCCAGATCTCGCTGTACGAGAACTGGATTTCCCAGATTTATTGCGACCCTCAGTGTACCGGACGGTGCCAGCTCGGACAGAACTCGGCTGTTGTCGATAGTAGTCAAATCAGATTGCTGGTTCACAGGACACTCCATGTCCAATCGCATGACAACGTAATGGCAGTATTTCTAGTCACGAGAAAGCTGCGTAAACTTAAGGCAGGTTTCCGGCGGAAACACGCAAATCTATACTACTTCAGTCGTGTATAATTGGAATATCATTCGTTCACTTAAGAGGCCTCCTGCGCGATTGTATCAGCGCAAGCGGCCCTTATGCGCCGAATGATATTTTCCCATGGAGCGTCCCGAAATGCCGTTGAATTTTCAACTTCATCACGCACATCGATATTTTGCCTCGGGAACACCATTGTTGCGCCTTGGTAGATTTGCGATCGTATCAGCCTTGCTCTCCGTGTTCGCATTGATTAACCCGGCGGCCGCGGAGACGCGGGTCGTCATCGGAACGCCCGGCAGAGTAAGCGACAACTCGCTTGCGGTGAGTGTGGCCATAGACAAGGGATATTACAAAGCAGCCGGGCTTGATGTAGAATTGGTGGACTTCAAGGGAGGTGCCCCAAGCATTCAGGCGCTTGTCGGCGGCGGAGTTCAATATGTTATCGCCGCACCGGAACACGTTGTTAGGTTGCGGCAGAGAGGCGTGGACGGTGTCGCATCTTTCGCACTGCAAAATACCCATACCTATGTTCTTCTTGCAAAAGACAGTTCGCCGGTGAAATCCTTCGAGGACTTAAAAGGAAAGCGAGTTGGAATTACGTCCGCTGGAAGCCTCACAGAAAACCTCATAAGGCTTCAGGCCAAACGTTCCGGCCTTGATTATGACAGTGATATTGATGTGGTAGGCGCTGGTGTAGGTGCGGCACAAAAAGCGGCAATCGACTCCGATCGGATCGATGCTGGCATGTTCGGGAACATTGATGCCCTTCAATTGATCGATAGTGGTTATCACGTGGTTTTCGATTGGCGAGAACAAAGAATACCCGGTCTAGGGTTGCTGACTTTGGCCTCGTGGCAGGACGAGCACCCGGAAGTGGCAAAAGGGATTGTGCAAGCTACGCTGAAAGCCCAAAAATTAATCCTGAGCGACAGGGAAACGTCGATAAATGGGTTGAAAAAACTCTATCCCGATCTCGATCCGCAAATCATCGAGAAAGTCGCCGATGGTCTCCAGACAAGTCTCAGCACCGACGGCCGCTTTTCGCAGAGCGAGTTCGATGATCTTCAGAAAGATCTGGTGGAGATCGAACCGAATCTTCCCAAAGTGGAATATGCCGTCGCATTCCCCGGTCAATTCCTGAACTAGAACGCACAAATTTTCGCTACGCGAGGATGGAACGGAAGTATCGTTTATGGTTGAGAGAAAACATATCCGGCTTGGGTTTTCGATTTGGGCGACAGGGTTCCATCCTGCAGGCTGGCGTCTGCCCGAGGCTCGTTTCGATGGAACCTTCGACCCGCGTTTTCTTACTCAAATGGCGCGTCTTTCTGAAAAAGGGAAGCTAGATTTCTTTTTCATAGGCGATCGCGTCGTTGGACTTCCCGAGACGCAGGCGGAGCATCCAAATCTGGTTCTCAGGCCCGAAGCTTTGACCCTTGCAGGATATGTTGCAGGCGTCACCGAGCGTATCGGTATCGTCACCACGGTCAACACCACCTATTCCGATCCGTTTAATGTCGCCCGCGCAACGGCGACCGTTGATCACCTGAGCAACGGTCGTCTTGCGTTCAACATCGTAACAGGACGTGATCCCGAGGCTGCTGCCAATTTTGGCCGTTCGGAACATTGGGCAACGGACCACCGTTTCGACAACGCTGCAGAATTCATTGATGTTGTTAAAGGTCTATGGGACAGCTGGGAGGACGATGCTCTTGTTGGTGACAAAGCCAACGGCCTCTTTATCAACCCTTCGAAAGTTCATCGGCTGAACTTCACGGGAGAACATTATTCCGTTGCCGGTCCATTGAACATAGCCCGTCCCGTGCAGGGGCAAATACCCCTTTTGACGGCCGGCGCATCAGATCGTTCGAAAGAGTTTGGTGCGCAGTACGCTGACGTCAGGTTCGGCACCGCATTGCACATCGAACCGGCAAAAGCCTACTACGCCGATATAAAGTCGCGCCTTGCAAAGTATGGTCGTGCGCATGACGAACAAGCACTTGTGACGGGTATAGCCGTTTATGTCGGGCATACGTCTCGGGAAGCGCATTATAAATACCGCGAGATACAGAATCTTTCTGTAACGAACTATGATCTTGGTAATCTTGCTACAGCACTCGGCGTCAATCTTGCATCATATGCACTGGATACACCCGTTGCAGAGATTGAAGAACTGGCGGCCGCTTCAGTCAATGCACAACGCATCATCGAGCAGGCGAAATCCAGCTTCGGAGATGACAAAATAAAGCTGCGCGAACTGTTTCTCTATTTCCGCAGGAGCGGAGGCGGTGCAGAAATCGTTGGAGATGCAAAAAAGGTCGTCGATGTTTTCGAGGAATGGTTTGAAGAGCGGGCTGCCGACGGCTTCATTCTGTTTCCGCCATATCTGCCGGGAACAGCTGAGCTCTTCGTCGAACTGGTTATTCCTGAACTGCAACGGCGCGGATTGTTCAGGACGGAGTATGAGGGAACGACATTCCGCGACCACTTCAACTTGCCGCGACCTGCAAACATTCATACTGCTGCGTCTAATCGAAAGTTGGCTTGAAATGGCAACACCAAAAGAAGATGCTGTGGCGCGGTCAGCAATATTCATCAGCGTCAAGGAACTTTCGGAATTATTGCCACAACGCTCCAATGTAGTGCTTCTTGATGTGCGCTTTCGGCCCGACCGTCCGGATGGTCGACCTGCATTCCGCACCGGCCACATTGAAAATGCAGTTTATGTGGATTTGCCGACAGAGCTGGCGGGTGAACAGACGGGGTTCAGTGGACGACGACCGCTGCCATCGATCCATGATCTGCAACGTGATGCAAGGCGCTGGGGTCTCAACGAGGCAAGTGACGTCGTGATCTACGATGACAACAAGGGCTTGCAGTCAGGACGGGCATGGTGGGTGCTGCGCTGGGCAGGTGTGAAAAGAGTACGCATTCTTGACGGTGGCCTGGATGCATGGACCCAAGCGGCGTTTCCCCTCACAACCGCAATGAGCCTGCCCGATTCCGGAGATATCATTCTCAGCGAAGGTCATCTGCCCGTCCTTTCTGTGGATGATGCATACAATCTGGCGACGAATGCGATTCTGGTCGACGCCCGGGGCGAGCCAGCTTATCGCGGCAAAGACACAAAACCCGGCGAGACTCCCGAAGGGCATATTCCTGGAGCGATCAATCTACCCACGTCGGCTAATCTCGATGAATCCGGGCGTCTGATCCATGCTGACGATTTGCGTAAACGATTTGCAGATCGCGGAATCGATGGATCGACACAGGTCGGAGTCTATTGCGGGGGCGGGGTTGCCGCTGCCCATGAGATAGCAGTTTTGGCATCCCTTGGCATTGAATCAGCCCTTTTTCCCGGATCCTGGTCGGCATGGAGTTCTGATCCGTCACGCCCGGTTGCTGTCGGCAAAGACCCGGCATAAGCGAGTACAAATGGCCGTCAAGGATGAGATAACTGCACGTCCCGCCTCATCGAAAAGCGGGACACCAGGCGGTGTAAGACTGACACGAGACAGATTGATAGTGTTTTTTGCCGTCATCCTGTTTTGGGAGTCTGCGGTGCGACTGGGCGTTGACCCGCTCTGGATATCGAGTCCGTCTTTAGTGGGTGAGCGCCTGTGGCAACTAGCGCTATCAGGCCAGCTGGTTAAACATGTGAGCAGGACCTTGACGGAAGCAGGACTTGGACTCCTTCTGGCCTTTGTGGTTGGCGTTCCGATCGGTATGGCAATGGCGCGGTTCAAATACGCAAATTCTGTAGCTGAACCTTTTGTCATGGCTCTCTATAGTCTCCCGCGGGTTGCACTCGCGCCGTTATTCATCATTTGGTTCGGAATCGATCTTTTCTCCAAAGTGATGATGGCGTTCTCGACCGTACTTTTTATATTCATGCTGAACATCCATGAGGGCCTCAAGACGATCGACCGCGATCTGGTCGATCTCTTCCGTACGATGCGTGCCCCCAAAACATATGTCTTGCGAAAAGTTCTTCTCCCTTGGCTGGTTCCGTGGTTGATCGCATCTTTAAGAATTGGCATTGGTCTTTCATTGGTGGGCGCAGTCGTGGCAGAACTCATCGGTTCGAGCTCCGGTGTCGGCTGGTACATCGAGCACTCTGCCGGGCGATTGGATACAACAGGTGTTTTCGCTGGCCTGGTCTCTCTTACCCTGATCGCGGTCGCGGGCAATCTGGTCGTTGCCAGGCTTGAGAAGCACTTTTCGGCATGGAGGCCCTCATGACGTTTGTTTCAAAACCTCCAGATGTGAGAAACCAGGCAACAGCGAACGCAGAAAAGGTAGACTTTGAACGCATCAACGTTACGTTCGACGCTGCGGGCGGCGATTCTGTTGAAGTCCTGAAGGACGTTAATCTGGCAGTTTCGCCCGGCGAATTCGTTTCGATTGTCGGCCCCAGTGGCTGCGGGAAATCGACCCTGCTGCGAATTCTTGCCGGACTGGTCGAGCCCACTTCAGGACGAATTCGAATCGATGGAAAATCACTTTCCGACAACCGGGAACGCGTCGGCTTTATGTTCCAACGAGATACTCTGCTGCCGTGGGCCACAGTCGAGCAGAATATCAGAGTTGGAGCGGAACTTGCAGGGGTGCCCAGGAATCAAATCGGAGAGAAGCTTGAAAAGCTCATAGATCTCCTGCGACTTGCGGGTTTCGAAAACCGCAGGCCGCATCAGCTTTCCGGTGGCATGCGTCAACGCGTTTCCCTTGGCCGCCTCTTGGCGTTCGAGCCAGAGATTTATCTTATGGACGAGCCTTTCGGAGCGCTGGATTCCCAAACAAAAATAGCCATGGGCCGGGAAGTGTTGCGCATATGGTCGCTGCATAGGAGGTCGGTGCTCTTTGTAACGCACGATATTGACGAGGCAGTAACATTGTCAGATCGCGTGGTAGTGTTTTCAGCCAGACCCGGGACAATTAAACTGGATTTGAAGATTGATCTTGAACGCCCGCGCGACCCGCAACAATTGCGAAAGAATTTACAATTCGGTGCCTATATCGATCAGATTTGGTCGGCTCTGGAATGAAAAGGTTGCGGACGGCGGAGAATATCGAAATGAAATGCTGTAAGCTTCCGATTATTCAAACCCTTGTGTGAACGATGCTCGACAGCTGACATGATCTGATTTTGCTGCTCCACAGGAGCGAAGTTTATCGGTTATTATCCGCTTGGGAGCCACGCTCTGCTTCTTTAGCAGGTGCATCAGCAAACGTCTGGCGGCCTTGGTATTCCTGCGATTATGCACGATTTCGTCAAGAACATAACCATCTTGATCAACCGCCCGCCACAATGCCGCGTTCCAGCAACATTTCCTCAACAGGGCGCCGGCTGAGTAGAAACCGGTGATAAAGCCAGACAGCGCGGGTGATGATTTCTGGTGGGAAACGATGGTTCTTGTAATTGGCGACGCGCGGTTGGTTCATGCCTTCGGTCAATATAGATTATTCCTTAAGCCAAAACAAAGTGATATCCTCCTTGCGGCACCTAATAGCGAAAACTTGGGTAACCTCTGTCCGGATGATCGATGGTAGTCGCATCATGTGCGATCATGGGTAAGCTCGTCCGCGTCAGCAGCCTTTTTGCCCGTTCCATTCGAATTCTGTTATGCGCCTGCCCCGGGGACATTCCCGCTTTCTGGCTAAAAAGGCGTTCCAATTGGCGACGTGACAGGCCAAGGGAGACCGCGAGGCCGTCAAGAGACATCTCACGATCAAGCTTCTGCTCCATCATGATAAGCGCTGCTTTAACCCGGGCGTCATCGCAATCGTGTTGAAGGGGCCGACGGGGTTGAATGTCACGCCCTGTACGGACATTCTCGATCTGCAGAACCTCGAATGCGTTGCGTTCGGCCGCTTTGCCTATGTATTGCCTGACGAGCGAAGCAGCCAAATCTGCGCTGCTGGTTCCGCCGGCACAGGATCCTGTGTGCCTGTCTAACGCAAAGATCCTGTCCGCTCGCACTGCGTGATCTGGAAATCGCTCATGAAATTCCTGATAGTGTAGCCAGCTCACGCAAGTTTCGTGATTCTTCATAAGTCCGGCCTCTGCCAGGATGAATGAGCCAGTACACAGACCAATTAAACATACCTTCTTGGCATTAGCATCCTTGAGAAAGGCAATTGTCTTGTGGTCGACAGGGTTCTCAACCGACAACAGGCCTCCAACCACGACAATGCAGTCAAATTTTGCGGGGTTCGTGAGATCAGATGTCGGCGCAACCTGGATTCCGCAACTTGCAGTGATGAGGTGTTGCGTGCTCGCCAGGACTTGCCAATCGGCCGATATTCGACCTGAGCGATCCAGCTCATCACTCGCCAGCCGTAGCGTATCCGTAAACAGTGCGAAGGCAGATAACGTGAACGATCTTGCGAGTATGAAGCCTATCTTCAATCTGTTTGCTTTTACAATTGTGCGCTGCACGCGATACTCCGCTACACTATTGCAGAGCCTATTGACGCATGCTTCAATCGTCCTATGAAACAGAACACTGAAGCCTTCGATAGTTCAACACGTCGCTTCCTTTTAAGTGTCTACTTGGTCGGAATGACCCTGGCAGGGGTCGTTCTGGGTTTATGCTGGTATATGTCGCCGTTGGCGCTCGGGTTCGCGCAATGGCCGACCGATCCCGTGGAGAAATATCGGACCGCGATCCTGTATGACCTGTCCTTCTACGCCGGCATCCCGCTCGTGGTTTTCGGACCGATGACTGCGATCGTGCCGTATAGGAAGGGCTTCGATCGCGCCGCCTTCGTCGTTCCCCGGATATTGCTCGCGACCTTCATGGCCTCCGCCGCGGGCGTGCTCATGCTGTTGAAATGAAGCCAGCTCTCCCACCCCACCCAAAAGCGGAAGGCAGCCCGGACGGCTTGATGGTGTTCGACGGCCTGTGCAATTTCTGTTCCGCGCAGGTGCAGCTCATCCTGCGCATGGACAAGGTCGGTGTGGTCCGGTTTACCTCGATCCAGTCCCCCTATGGCAGGCACCTGGCGGCGCGTTTCGGCCTCGACCCGGACGATCCCTCCACCTTTCTTTTCTTCGATCGCGGCCAGCCACTCGAGGCAAGCGATGCGGTGATCGCGATGGTGCGACGCCTGCCGTGCCCATGGCGATGGCTGAGGGTGCTGCGCTTTATCCCTCGTCCGCTTCGGGATGCGGCCTATCGACTGGTCGCGCGCAACCGGTATCGCCTGCTTGGAAAGCGGGAGGCTTGCATGGTCCCGCCGCCGCATGTGCGGACGCGCTTCATCAATGACATCCCGCCGGGCGAACCGTGAGGCGGCGCGTCGTCCTTATCGGCGCGACCGGCACGTTCGGTAGCCGGCTGGCCGTCATGCTGGCCAATTTCCCCGGGATCGAGCTGGTGCTCGCAGCGCGGCGAGAAGGCGGGTTGGAGACGCTACGCAGGTCGCTCGAGCAACAAGGAGCGGCGGCACATATCGTGGCACGGCCGTTCGACAGATCGCAGCCCGAGAAACTGGCGGAGCTTTCGCCCTGGCTCGTAGTCGACGCGGCGGGTCCGTTTCAGGACAGCGACTATCGCCTCGCGTTCACGGCCGTACGGCTGGGCGCCCACTATGTCGATCTCGCCGATGGACGCGACTATGTTGCCGGCTTCGTGAGCGCACTGGATGATGCCACACGCAGAGCCGGCGTGCTTGCGATTACCGCTGCCAGTTCAACCCCCGCGCTGTCTCACGCGGCACTTGAGCCGCTGGTCGAGGGCTGGCGCCGCATCGACGATGTCGTGGTGGCGATATCGCCCGGCGCGCGCGCGCCGCGCGGCCTGTCCGTGGTGGAAGCGATCCTGTCCTATGTCGGTCGACCGGTGCGCGTCTTCGATAGTGCTGCTTGGCGAACCGTGCCCGGCTGGTCGGGCCTGCGCACCCTGCATATGCCGGGCCTCGGCAAGCGACTCGTCTCGATTTGCGATACGCCTGACCTTGATCTGCTGCCAGAGCGTTTCCCCATTCGCGGCAGTGCGCTTTTCACGGCCGGACTCGAGGTGCCTGTCATGCATCTCGGCCTCGCACTGCTCGGCCTTCCGGTGCGCTGGGGGCTTTTGTCTTCCCTGCACCCGCTCGCCAAGCCCTTGCGGGCGCTCTCCGGCATTCTTGCACTGCTTGGAACCGACCGCGGCGGCATGACCATAGAGGCCATCGGCCGCGATGCCGAGGATCGCCCGGCGCGTAAGCGATGGGCACTATGGGCGGAAGCAAATGCCGGGCCGTATACGCCCGCCGCGCCCGCCGCCGCCACGGTTCGCGCCCTACTCGAGGGGCGCGAGACCCGGCGTGGCGCCATGACCTGTGCCGGGATGCTGGAGCTCGGCGACATCCTGGACGAACTTGCACACTTACCGATCCATACTCGCGCCGATGACGGTTTGCTGGAAAGCCCCATTTTGTTCGAGCGCCTTCTCGGCCGCAGGTGGAGTGGGCTGCCGGCGTCCGTCAGGGCGGTGCATGGCGGCGGTTATCTCTCTGGCTCCGGTCGTGTTATCGCTCGCATTGGTGCGAACCTCCCCGCCCGGCTTCTGCGCCGGCTGCTCGGCCTGCCGTATTCGGGAAGGCATGAGGCTTCTGTCACGCTGGAACCTGCCCCCGATGGAGAGAGGTGGACACGCCGATTTGGCAGCGCGCAATTCACCTCACGCCTGATCGACGCGGGACCGCTCGGGCTGTTCGAGGAGCGCTTTGGTCCGCTGCGGTTCACTTTTGATCTGCAGCCAACGCCCGCCGGCGTCAGCTGGGAACTTTGCGGCTGGAGCGTCGGGGGCTTGCCACTACCTGGATGGCTGGCGCCGCGCATCAGAGCCGGTGCCGAGGATGCGGGTGGCCTCTATCGCTTTCGTGTCGTGGTTGCCCACCGATGGATCGGCCTGCTTTTTGCCTATCGCGGAATGCTCTTTCCCGCGGCCTCTGGAACACCTCACGGTGCAGCGCTTTCGTCGCCCAGCGTGAAGCTGCCGCTGTAGCGGAACAGTTCACCGTACAGTGGATGGGTCAATGTCATGCGCATGCTGAAGCGCTCGGCATCCACCGGTCGTTCCTCGATGTAGGCACGACCGAGCAAGAGTCCCATCGGCAAGGGCACATCGATACCGAACAGCCGCCAGATATAGCCCTCGTCGCGGAATACGAGCGCACCGTCCTCCGCGGTCACTTTCAGTCGCATACCCACCCCGAAACGCACGAATTCGATCACGCGGTTGCCGCCGGCCTGCTCCATATGGGAGAGGAAATGGAAAGGTGGACGTCCGGCGAAGTGGAACACACGATCCCAATGGATGGTGCCGTCGTCGGGCCGGGCATTGTAGTGGACGTCGATCGGCACATCCGTGCCGCGATAGGGCACCAGCGCACCAAATATCCGCGCGAATGGGATCAGCAGCCTCGCCACAGCACTGTGCCAAACCTCATGCATTGTGCCCTTGACGCAGATATAGTCGTCGCTGAAGGCGCGCAGGAAGTAGTGACGCCTGACGACCTCGCCGAGGTGGTGCCAATCCTCGCCGAGCACGTCCTGAAAGACCGGATTACGGACTGTGCCGTTCGGTGGAGATGCCTCAACAGGCTGGTTCTGTGCCATGTTCGTCATGCCAAGCCATCACCTATATTTACTGTCGCGTCCGGGCGTACAAGGTTTTCGCGAGACATGTGAAACTTAAGGAAGGCGGAAACCGACTCAGACATGGCAGCTAACGATTCTCCGTCATCGGTCTTATAAGTTTTGCGCTGATCAAATCATAGGTCGTCAGCCCCGGCAAGCGTGAGAAGAAAGTGTTGCGGTCAGCGGCAGGGCCCAGAACTGATGAGGGTGAGAATGCTGCCGCTGAATCCCGGAAATTGAGGATGACCTTTCAGATTCTGTTGCAAGAATCTGATTTGAACGGAATACGCGCGAACTCTGGACGCAATTATGCTGCGAGCTCCACGAATTGCCGCCTGAGCACGGGGGTCTTTGTTGAAGCAAACAGGCCCTGCTGCTTGCGCATCATGTGAATCGACTCGATACCGGCGAGTGTGACGTTGGCAGTGGCTTCAGACTTGAAGCCAGGCATGGAGCGGATCGTAATGGGATTTCCGGCTTGTTGCAGACGGCTTTCTGCGTCGCATTGCAGGATTGCCATACCGATTGGTCTGGCTGCCATCAATGGTAATGCGTTCTGGCTTGCCGTGACGGGCTAAAGCCTTGTGGATGAAGCGTTCAAGCATTTTTGGACTGAAATGCAAGACCAGCGATGCACAGTCGAATGATCCATCGCAATGCCACGCTCGGCCATCATCTCCTTCAGATTGCGGAAGCGGGCGAAAACCATCGGGCTTGCGGTGAAGACTATGAAACCGCATTCAGAAGCCGGATATACGTCAGTAACCGTGATTATAGATCCAGATTCCAACCTGTTGCAATCGGGCGGTGTCCATATACGTTCACATATGCAACAGAGCCACAACTACCGCACACCGGCTTTATAGAAAAGCAACGTGACAATGCCCCTAAAACACAAAATTTCACGATTTTTATTTATTTAAATCGATAATTCCGATATGAAGCCAGAATATTGGTTCATTCGGTAGAGCACATGGATTCGAACTTTCTCGTTATAGACCCGGAAAAAGACTTGGTCGCCGTCAAGGCGGTGTCCTCGTTACCCCGGATCAAGCTGTTGAAAGAACTGTCAAAGCAGTCCGGTATGAATGTGAACGATCTCGCGAGCATTTCGGGGCTACCGCAGTCGTCTGTGTCGGCTCATCTTCAGGTGCTTGAAAAGGCGGGACTGATCCGCACCGAGATGCAAAAGGCGCGCAAGGGCAATCAGAAAATCTGTTTTGCCGTTTATGATGAACTTGTCGTAACGTTTAATCCGACCAGGCCTGCTCTGTCTTCCGATCTTATCGAGGTCTCGATGCCCCTCGGGCTCTACACGAATAACGCAGTGACCGGTCCTTGCGGCATCTGCTCCGTACATGGAATTATCGGTCTTCTCGATGTGCCGGAGACGTTTATTGATCCGGAGCGGATGAAGACGAGCCTGCTGTGGTTTACCAGCGGCTTTGTCGAATATCAGTTCCCCAATAATGCAAAGCTTCGGGGCAGTGGTATAGAAGCCATTGAAATCGTTATGGAAGTTAGTTCGGAAGTTCCAGGAACGCTGGCCAACTGGCCTTCGGATATCGTCTTGTCAATCAATGGCACGGAAATCGGCGTTTGGACCTCACCCGGAGACTATGGTGATCGTCGCGGTACTTACACTCCGGATTGGTGGAAACTGAAGGGGTCTCAGTACGGTATGTTGAAGACTTGGTCCGTGGGATCCGCGGGTACCTTCGTCGATGGTCACAAGATTTCCGATGTAAGTACGGAAGACCTTGCCTTGGATGCCCACCGATCCATACGGTTGCGCGTGGAGGTAAAAGCAGAAGGCCGACATCCAGGAGGGATCAACATTTTCGGACGGGGTTTTGGCAATTATGATCAAGACATCATTTTGCGTTTGAAAACAAAGTAGTGGTCGGATTCTTGCAAGGAATTCCCGCCCATCTTGTGCGCTGCAGCACATTCTAGCCATTGACAAGTCCGGTATACTCCTCCGACTATATTTAAAAATACGATGAGTATCGTTTTATTGGGTTATCAGGGAGTAACGCAGAATGAAGGCACGCATAGCCGTCCATATAGATTTTAAGATCAGTGATATTGATGAACGGCTTTATTCGGCCTTCATTGAGCACATGGGTCGTGCGATCTATGGCGGGATCTACGAGCCGGGTCACCCGCAGGCAGATGCTCAGGGTTTTCGCAAGGACGTGCTCAAGTTTGTTCAGGATCTGAAGATTCCGGCCATCCGCTACCCGGGTGGCAACTTCGTTTCAGCCTATCGGTGGGAAGATGGCATCGGGCCAAAAGACCAACGTCCGGTTCGACTGGATCTCGCCTGGCGCTCGAAAGAGACAAATCAGGTCGGGATCAACGAGTTTGCTGATTGGGCGAGCCTGGCGGGTATTGAAATGATGCTGGCAGTCAATCTTGGTTCTCGCGGGCTTGAGGAGGCGCGCAATTTTCTGGAGTATGCCAACTTTCCATCCGGCACGTCCTGGAGTGATCTGCGACGTTCGCATGGCAAGGCCGATCCATATCAAGTCAAGATGTGGTGCCTTGGCAACGAGATGGATGGTCCTTGGCAGATCGGCCACAAGGTCGCGACGGAATATGGTCGCCTCGCCAATGAAACAGCAAAGGCGTTCAAGGCCTTTGACCGGGATATCGAGGCGATTGTCTGTGGCAGTTCCAATGATGGCATGGCGACCTATCCCGAATGGGAGAGGGAGGTGTTGGAGGAGTGCTACGAGAACGTCGACTATATTTCTCTGCACAAATACTTCGGTAACAAGAGCAAGGACACGCTAAACTATTTTGGCAAGATCGAGGAAACCGGCCGTTACATCCAGACCATTGCTGGCACGATAGATTATGTGAAATCCAAAAAGCGCGCAAAAAATGATGTGCACATCTGCTTTGACGAGTGGAACGTTTGGTATCATATCCGTGAAGAGGATAGCCATCGCTGGAGAACCTGGGATTGGCCGGAAGCACCGGCATTGCTGGAAGAAACCTACAACTTCGAAGACACGCTTTTCGTTGCTGGTCTTCTGAACGAGTTCATCCGCCGCTCTGACCGCGTGCGCATTGCCTGCATCGCACAGTTGGTGAATGTCATTGCACCGATCCGCGCCGAAAAGAACGGGCCTGCCTGGCGTCAGACGATCTATCACCCTTATCGTTTTGCATCGATTTACGGACGTGGCGAAGCACTCAATGTTGCCGTCGACGCGCCGACATATAATTGCCATGTCGCCGATGATGTTTCCTATCTCGACGTTGCCGCAGTTTACGACCGAAACGAGGGCGTTCTGACCTTGTTTGTCGTGAACAGACATCTGACCGAGAGAGCCGAACTGGACGTCAGCCTCACCGGTTTCGCCAAGCCCGCACTTTTCGAGCACCATGCGATGGAAGGTTACGGACTTAACGAGACGAATGGTCCGGATCGCCCGGATCACGTCGTTCCGAGACAAGGCGCGGGCGTGGGTCTCGAGGACGGCAATTTGAAGGGATCTATTGCACCGCTATCATACCATGTCTTCCGCCTCAAGACGAATTGAGACGCCGAGATGGGGATCAGTTTACACAATGTCAGAAAGAGTTTTGGGCCGGTTGGTGTCATCCACAATGTAAGTATGGAAATCCCTACGGGAGACTTTGCGGTTTTCGTCGGGCCTTCGGGCTGCGGCAAGTCAACGCTTTTGCGAATGATTGCCGGACTCGAGGACACGACCAGCGGCACGATCTCCATCGAAGGGCGCGATGTAACGAATGTCGAGCCAGCTCAGCGCGAGGTTGCGATGGTGTTCCAGTCCTACGCGCTCTATCCACATCTGACAGTCTTCGAAAATATGGCCTTCTCGCTGAGGCTGAAGAGGATCGCAAAATCGCGCACCAATGAAATGGTGCATGAAGCGGCCCGCATTCTTCATCTTGAAGACCATTTACAGAAACGGCCTTCAGAATTGTCAGGCGGCCAGCGCCAGCGTGTTGCCATTGGTCGAGCTATTGTCCGGCAACCGAAAGTATTTCTTTTCGATGAACCGTTGTCCAATCTCGATGCCGAGTTGCGTGTGCAGATGCGACTCGAATTGGCCAAGTTACACAAACAGATTGGCGCAACGATGATTTACGTCACACACGATCAGGTTGAAGCGATGACGCTTGCCGACCGCATCTTCGTGCTGAAAAGCGGTGTGATCCAGCAGGCGGGTAAGCCATTGGAGCTTTACGACAATCCCGACAACCAGTTTGTCGGCGGCTTTATAGGTTCGCCCGCCATGAACTTTTTGCCGGGCAAAGTCATCGGACGACAAGACGAATTGATACGAATCGGCATTGACGGAACTGGAAAAGAACTGCTGGCAAAGGTGTCGGCAGATTTGAGCGATGGCACCGGTGTCAGGATCGGGCTCCGGCCGGAATACTTACAGCCAGTTGATAATGGCATTCTGGCGACCGTCGAGCTGGAGGAAGACCTCGGAGGCGTATCCTATTTGCATGCGCGTTTAGCCGGAGGACAGGCAATCGTTGTCGAGACCCGCGAACGTCGCAAAAGTCTCGATGGACAAATGATATCCCTCGGAGCGTCGGCTGAAGACGTCCTTGTTTTTGCGGAAGACGGGCGTCGGCTGCGCTGAACGCCTTTGAGTAAGGTTCAACCGCCACCAACGGGAGAAGGGTGGCATCAGATCAGGGAGGAATTCTTATGCGATATAAAGCTTTGCTTGCTGCGACGGCGATGGCCTTTATGGCTTTACCTGCCATGGCTCAGGAAAACGTCACATGGTGGGATTTTCTGAGCGGCGGTGATGGTGTCCGCATGAAGGCGTTGATCACGCGCTTCAATGAAGAACACCCTGATATCAAAGTCACCGGCACGACCCTCGAATGGGGTATTCCCTTCTATACCAAGGTCCGCACCGCGGTAGCCGTCGGGCAGGGGCCCGACGTTATGACGTACCACCTTTCCCGTATGCCACTAGGACTGGAAGAGGGGGTGCTTGACGAAATCACCGAGGACGATCTCAAGAATGCTGGCGTCACGAAGGATAGCTTTTTCCCTGCGTCGATAAAGGCCGCGAGCTCCGATGATGGCAAGCTCCACGCCGTGCCGTTTGATATTCATTCCATCGTTCTCTATTACAACAAGTCATATTTAGAAGGTTCGAAATTTCTCGACGCCGATGGCAAGCTGACAGGCATCAACAACCTCACGGACTTTGAGGAAGCTCTGGCTCTGGCGAAAGACAAAGGTGCAGAAGCGCCAGTCTCTTATGCCACCGGGGATGACGGTGGTACCTACCGCGTATTTTACACATTGTTGCGTCAACAGGGCGGCGAGTTGATCACGGGCAAGGAAGTGCTTGCCGGAGACAATCTTCAGAAAGCAGCCAAAGCGATTGAGGTCATGACCAATTGGGCCACGAAGGGCTGGCAGCCAGAACAGGCAGAGTACGAAGCCTCGGTTGCGCTGTTCACCTCCGGAAAGTCTGCATTTTCTTTGAACGGCGTTTGGGAAGTTCCCACCATGATCGATTTGGAGAAGAAGGGAACGCTTGGCTATCAATGGGGCGCGGTTCAGGTGCCAAATCTGATGGGAACCCAGACGACTTGGGCGGATTCCCATTCCTTTGCGATACCGGCCAACAACAAGATGTCACCCGAAAAGCGCAAGGCTGTCATGACGGTTATCGGCTGGATGGAGAAAAATTCGCTCGCCTGGGCAGAGGCTGGACATATCCCGGCCTACAAGGAAGTGGCGGGAGGCGAGGCGTTCAAAAAGTTGGAGCCAAATGCCACCTATGCGGCGCTCGCAAACACTGCCTCCTATGATCCGCGTTCACCAATCGCCGGTGTGGCATCGCCTGCCTACGATGCGGCCATCAACGTGATCTCTCCGGCCATTCATGGCTATGCTGAGCCAATGCAAGCCGCTGAACAGATCAAACAGGACCTTCAGGACAAACTGCAATAACGAGCGTGCCGGTGGCTGCGCGTTATTGCGCGGTTATCAATAATTCTGGGAGGTTCCTGACGTGGCTATGCTTACAAACCGGCGCAAGGAGGTCGTTGTTGCCGCTTCGCTTGTTGCACCATTCGTACTGACGTTCGTGGTGGTATTTCTTTATCCGACAATCCGGCTTGTGCAATTGAGCTTCACCAACTCGCCTCTCATTGGCTCGGGAGAATGGATAGGATTTGATAACTTCACACGGCTTTTGTCCGACAAGCTATTTCTGACGTCGTTGAAAAACAATGGATATTTCGTGCTCTTGACGGTCGTTCCGACCACCGCCCTTGCGCTGGGCTTTGCATTGATGATCACGCGCCTGCGTGGCTCTTTGCAGGCGTTGGCTCTTGCAATTTTCTTCCTGCCTTACATATTGCCGGTGTCTGTCGTGACGCAGATATGGACATGGATGCTCGACTTTCAATTCGGTGTTCTGCAGCCGGTAATAGAATTTTTCACGGGAAAGCCTGTACCGGTTTTCAAGAATCCCTATTGGGTCATGCCGACGGTCGCTGCCGTGACGATCTGGTGGACAAACGGGTTCAATGTCCTGCTTTTCATCGCTGGTCTGCGTAATATCTCAAAGGACTATTATGAGGCCGCACAACTCGACGGCGCAACGCGTCGGCAGCTGTTCACAAGAGTGACGTGGCCGCTTCTCTGGCCCGTTACTGCCTTGGTGTTGACCCTTCAGCTGATACTGCAGTTGAAGATTTTCGATCAGGTCTATTTGCTCAGCAGTGGCGGACCATTCAATTCGTCGTACGTGCTGCTCTTGATGGTTTACAGAGAGGCATTCCAGCTAAATCACGGCGGCTATGCCTCAGCGATAGCGCTTGTCCTGTTCATTATTATTGCAATGCTCTCGGTTCTCCAGTTCCAGCTCTTTCGGGCAGGAGGACGTCGATGAAATCAGTCAGGAAAATCGAAGGCTGGGTGTTGACGGTCTGCACTTTTCTCGCTGCGGCGCTGTGGATTTTCCCGCTTTATTGGGCCTTCATAACCTCGCTCCGCTCAGAGGAACGTGTGGTTTCAGATGGGGCCGGTATTGTCCCGGACGAGATCAACCTGGCCTCTTATGTCGATATTCTCTGGAATACCAATTTGGTCAACTGGTACATAAACTCAATCGGCACCGCTCTTATCATCACGATAGTAGTAATCGTGTCCGGAATGATGTGTGCTTACGCCATTTCCCAGATGCGGTTTCCTGGGCGGCGCATACTTTATGGCGTAGTGCTGGCGAGCTTCATGGTGCCCTCACAGGCTCTGGTGGTAACCCAATTTATCCTGATCAACGACATGGGCCTCATCAATACCTGGGCGGGTATTATTCTGCCGCAGCTTATCGTTCCGGTTGTCATCATCGTCTACAAACAGTTTTTCGATGCCGTGCCGAAGGAGTTGCGCGAGGCTGTGGTGCTCGACGGGGGAGGCGACTATACGTTGCTGTTCAAGATATACCTGCCGCTAAACTGGGGTATCACAACAGCGTTGGCCATCATCACCTTTATTATGGCATGGAATCAGTTTTTTTGGCCCTTCCTTGCTGTGACGACGGAGGACATGATGACGATCCCCGTAGGAATTACCCAGGTCAAGGATGCGTTTGGCGTGTTCTACGCAAGGTTGATGTCGGTTGCGCTTCTCGGAGCGATGCCCGTCGCTGTTGCCTATCTGATCTTTCAAAAGAAAGTCACTGAGGCGGTTATGATCTCGTCAGGAGTTAAAGGGTAAGAACCTCAACCGCAGCGCGTGTATATCACAGAAGGGTGCTGTTACATTGTTTTGTCATCAACGCAATTTCGATAGTTGATGTCCATGAAAAAGCAGTGCCTGACGTATAAAAACCATCGCTTTCCAATCTCAATAGTGGCTCGTGCCATCTGGCTGTATTTCCGCTTCAATCTCAGTCTGCGTGAAGTTGAGGAAATGATGCTTGAGCCTGGCGTGGTGGTTTCCTACGAAACGATCCGCCGACGGTGTCGGTCACACGGTTCGTTGCTCAAGGCGCGATTGCCGCCGCAAGATGCCTTCAGCCAGTGATATCTGGCAAGCCATGCATTCGTGCTTTTGCCGCAGCGTCACGCTGCTCACACAGGTATTGGGAATACCGCCAGAATAGCGAACATAAGGACTTTGCATAATCGATTTGTGAACAGCAATAACATTCCGGGCATCCCTGTACACCAACGTCGGACAGGACCAATGAAGTATTTACCTGACGAGTTGCCCCGTTGGCAACTGGACAAATCAATATGTCCAGTGATCGGATTCATACCGCCGCTCTACAGAGCTAATATCAGTAAATTTCTGTTTAGGTATCTTGTGCCGACGGTCTCGTTGAATTTATTCGGCATCAAAACATCCCGGGACCAAAAACGGTCGCCTGATAGCAGATCCGCGTCGATCCACGCAACAAAGTCGATGCAAACAGCGATCGGCTGTTCAGTGAGCAGTTTCCAACCCAGACAATGTTACCGCAATGTTCGCCTGCTCTTTGGCGCTTTGTACGGTCATCGCGGGCTTGCGGAGCACCGCTCTGCCTTGCTCGTGTCGCCAAAAAAATGCCAACGCTAATTCCTAAAGGATATCAACAGAATGCTGCAACGTCTTTCCGCCGAACATCGCCGGTCCGCGGTAACCTTATTCTCAGTCACGCTGCTTGGCATTGCCGCAACAGGGTGTGTGTCAGCCGAAGAACGGCAATACAGGGACTCGGATACCTGCCAGAGCTTTGGAGCTCCCTATGGCTCTCGCGCTTATACGGACTGCATGCTGGAACAACAGCGCCGGCGCGACAACGCGCAACTGGAGTCGCTCGAGCAGACCCGAATGACGCAAGAGATTGCAAGAAACGCTCAGGTTATGGCCGATCGCGCGCGCTGGGACCGCTGCAGGCGCGATCCTGACCGGCGTGAGTGCCGGCGATAAAGTCCGACCGTCACTTGAGTTGCCGGACGCCGGTACCTCGTGGCGCCTTGCCGTTGCGAGCGGCGAGAGACGAGGAAACCGGTTGCGATCGCTCGGTGCCTCTCATGTTGTTGATTGTACGTCGCATGACATTGTCGATGTTGTCCGGCAGACAACGAGTGGTAAGGGGCTATCGACCGCGGGCGCAGAGACTGGCAAGCTGCCGAATAGGGGAAAGAACTACTTGCCTGAACATCTTGGCTTTTTCTTTATACCGAAGGTCAGATACCTCCCTCCCTCGCGAAGGTTGGAGGTGGCCAGAGCAAATGGTGTTGAGTGTACGGGCTTGGATCGCCCCGGTGACAGGATGCGTCACAGCCTGTAACGGTGAACCAAATTGTACGAGGGGAGGGGAAGCCTCGAGATACGGCTACGTCGCAGAATGGAGAGGTTATATATGTCGTTCTCGAAGTCAGCCATACCCGGTACAACAACGTCGCATCGTTACAGCGTCGTGAAGGCGCACCCGATACGGGATGTGTTGAAATAACAGAACGTGCGTATTACCGGACGCCCGGCTCACAGGCCAGAACGGTTGACCACGCCACTCAGCGGTGCCGAACGACTCGAATGAGTAGAGCTGCATCCCACCGCCGCAAATGTCTCTGACTGCCTTGCAACTGACCTTTCATCCCAGCCCCAAGCGTTCTTTCCAGAGCGCTTTCTCACTTTTCGCCTGTTCAACTGTCACGAAAGGGCCGATGGGTTCGCGTTTCTGGCCATGCTCCAGAACAATGACGTAGATGAGGCCCTTGCGTTCAATCACCTGAACGGCCGAGGAGTGCCGTTTTTCAAACATTCCGTGCCTCCCGACGCTTTATCAAAGGCGGTCATTCGTGAAGCTGACCGACAGCGCATCTAAAGCGTAACCTCTATTGCCAGCTGCATCAAATGAAACAACCGCCGGTAAAACATAATTGATCCTGCTGGCGCACTCTCTCGAGCGGATTCATCACAATCACCCAGCCTCAGCCATTTGGCAGCGAGCCAGTTGACTGGCATACTGGACCATCTGCAACTCCAGCGCAGACAATCCCTTGGTTTCGCTTCTTTGATTTAAAGGCCTCGTACATGAACAATCGCAAGGAACCAGAACGTTCTTCGGTGCCTCTCTGGATTTATTTGCTGGCATTCGGCATTGCCCTGGTCACCGCTATTTTGGCGTTCCTGTTCCTCTGGCATCCTGACGTCACACGCTTCACAAGCTTGACAGGCCTGTTGTTCGAGGCGCCCCGTCCGTCGGCACTTGCAAGTCTGGTCAGAAACGGATCGATGCACATTATTTTTGAATCAACTTTCAATGGTTTGCCTGTTTAGCAATGGGAGCTTTTATCGCAGGAGCCTGGCAAGTCCGCCTGCCGCTCCCAATTCGATCTGCGTGAGCGCACCCTGACCTTTTGACCACCGAGCACCGGCATTGCCGGTCGTGGAGTTGCCACTGTGCCCATCGCCTCTTCCTGTCATTCTGGTTTGACTTCACGCGATATTTCAGGGATTCTATGCGCAAGTTAACAGACACTTTTCGCCGTGCCTCACGTAGACGTGAATATTCGATCCGCTCTGAACTCGATTGGAGACGTCTCAAACGCCGGTTAGCGCTTGGTCCGGCGTGTTCACCATTCACAGGATGACAGGCGTCGTTCTCGATGATGAACGTCGGAGCATTATCAAATTTCCACCCAGACCGAGCCTCCGTGAGCACAGTGCATGCCGGCAGCCGGTATCACTGCCACACCGGCTTTCGGGAAAGTCACCCGGACGGTAAATCGATCCGATCCCGGGAGCAGCGCCCGCCTAATCGAGACAGCCTGTCAAAGCTGCTTCATGAAAGATTGGAATCAGCGGTAAGGCGATACGCACAGTTGCCGCGGCCCGCTATAAGGCTGATAGGTGTTGTCGGAGCTCCGATATGACCGCCACCTGTTGGCGCACCAGTTCACATGATTGCTGCTCCTGGACGGTTGTCTGGCAATTGTACCTCCGATGATTGCACCTGCACCAAACGCTGCAAGGGGATACCACCAGCCATCACTGTGTCTGCGATAACCGGGCCTTGAATGTCTATAGCCACGATGGCCATTCCAACGGCCCGCTCTGTGAATGACGCGCGGCGAACGCCTGTCCCGTCGATGCTGGATTTGCTCTACATTGGATGGCGTCTCGATCTGAGGCAGCATTGGTGGTGCTGCGAAGGCCGGTATGATCGGCGTAAAGCTTACTGCCAGGCACAGCCCGGCAACACAGATCCTTGAGAGTATCTTTGTCATAACGGTTCCTTTCAACGAAAATGCAATGATCGCTTTCAATGATACCCGAGACTGCCTGAACGTCACTGACATAGAATTTGTTCCTGATCGCGTCTGCCCAACGGCCTGTTGACGTCGAAACATAGAAGATTTCCAGTCTCATCCGGGTGTAGAAAATATAAACCACCAATTTAATTGGCCCAACCTTATATATTGTGAAGGATAAGGCTGGGCCTTGCCAAACATGGAGTTTCAGCAGAGAATAAACAGTAGTTTAGAGGCCTATATTGTCAACGAGAGGCGCCATTAAATTTTTTTAATAATTCTCGATAAAAGTATAAGTTAAACTATGTTGCCATAGCACGTCGAAATCCCGCGATTTGTCTTGCATGGCCCAGATTCTTTTGCAGTTTCCAACAAATTACTATGTTGCCGCTTTCAAAGATTAAGAGATGGCCACCTTGCCTTCTCGATGAAGTCGAAGAAAAGGTCTCGGGCTTCAAACCCAAACCATTCATAGATGCTCTGTCCGCGGGCGTTTCGGGCGTCAGGTTTGGCGAAATCCAATCCATCCTTGGCTTTTCCTGGAATGATGTCTTGCCTGCCGCAAATTGCTCCTTGTATGCCTGTGAAGAAACGAGGTTGCGCGTGGGCCCGACATCGAGCAGACACCTCATAGGTGACCGCTGCGTGCTGAATATCGAGCTTGGAACTTGTTCCGGCCATCCAACGTCCGTCGCGGGGCATGTACTGCTTCGCAGCCCGGTAGGTGTTGATGCCATCGGCCGGCTGATATGGAAAATGCGTCCAGAGGAATTTCTGAAACGGTGCTTCTGTCGACAAGAGGTTTCGATCACCGGTGATCTCCCCACCCGCACCTGCCGGGTACGAAAAGGCCAGCCGGTTAAACCGTAAATCGGATGCAGCTCCCATCTATGCCAAATCCCCTACGGCGTTGCTCTTTTGCAATCGGAGAGGTCCCGAGCCCTGATGCCGGCAACGACCTCACTGGCTATCTGCTTGAGGTCTTCGCGGGAGGTACCGTCGCGTGCCTGGACTGAAAGACCCTGCAGGAGGGTGACGAGGTAGCGTGACAAGGACGCGGCACGATCCCGATCCAGCCACGGCTCGAGTTTGAGAGTGATGGTGTCGCGCATCAAGCTTCGGCGCTCCGCCAGTTCGCGGGCAAGGTCGACGTGGTCTTCGGCGCACTGGATCATGCCACTCGAAATCATGCAGCCGCGTTCTCCGTCAGGCTCAGTGACGGCATCAATGGCGCGATTGAGCAGGGTTTCGACCGCTCCGTAAAGACTGGTCGTCTGGCCGAGATTGCTCACGGCCCTCGGCAGGCCAGAATATCGATCGAGTGCCTCGCGGTAGAGGCCTGCTTTGCTGCCGAACGCTGCATAGAGGCTCGGCGGCGCAATGCCGATCGCTGCCGTCAGATCGTTCAATGAAACGCCTTCATATCCATGGCGCCAGAACAGACGCATGGCAGTATCGACCGCCTGGTCCCTATTGAAGGTCCGAGGTCCACTCCGACGTTTCTTCACAAGCTTATCCATAGCGACCACTAAAGACAGCTTGACAGCATAAAGCAAGTGTTTATTGTGTAGTGATCACTAAATATAAGGATGAATGCTGTGAAATATCTGATGTCGATGATGCAGAGCAAGGAACCGCCTACGGAGCCAGGCGGAAGAGGGTCGAGTTACAGCAGCGGCCACGTCTCGGTGATGCGCGCGCTATGGGTAGCCGTCCTGATGATGATTATGTCCTCGGTCACTATGGCGGGGCAGAAGGACTATACGGTGAAGTCACCGGACGGTGTCGACATCGCGGTTCAGGAAGCGGGTGATCCCGCCGGGCTTCCAATTGTCTTCATCCACGGATTGCTCGGGAGCCATCTCAACTGGGAGAGCCAATTGGACAGCCCCGACCTTTCGCGTTACCGGCTGATCACATTTGATCTTCGCGGCCACGGACTTTCGGGAAAGCCACAGGATGTGCAGGCCTATAGCGATGGACGCCGCTGGGCCGACGATCTGCGCGCTGTGCTTGAGGCGACGAAGGCTGAAAATCCGGTTCTTGTCGGCTGGTCGCTGGGCGGAGCAGTCGTTTCCAACTATGTTGCAGCTTACGGCGATGACGAGATCGAGGGCTTGGTCTATGTGGGCGGTGTCGTCGAACTGAAAGCTGAGCTTATAACGTCGCATCCCGAAGTCTATGCGGGCCTTGCTTCGGAAGACCTGAAGGTTCACCTCGATGCAATGCGCAAATTTCTGGCGCTGTGCTTTGCGACACGGCCAGATCAGGCGACGTTCGAGCGGCTGTTGTCCAATGCGGCTATGGCATCATGGATCATGACCCGAACGGTGCCTTCCATGACGGTCTTTGCAGAGGAGGGGCTGCCCAAGGTCAAGGCTCCTGTGCTGATGCTTTACGGCGAAAAGGATGCGCTGGTGATGCCGCGCCCGAGCCTTGAGCGTGCAAGGGCACTCAACCCGGCAGTTCGCTCGCAGGTTTATGCCGATTCCGGACACGCGCCATTCCTGGAGGAAGCGCAGCGGTTCAACCGCGACCTGGCCGATTTTCGGGCATCTGTTTCAACCCGCTGAAGATGTTGGCGAGAGCAGGCTGACGGATTGGCAAACTCTATGGCGAAGTTTCGGTCAACATCAGTTGACCGGGTTCGGGGATAGTTACAGTCTGAACGGAACAACAGGCTTTAAAATTAAATGGCAGTCGTCCGAGAAAGCTGATATCGGCCTCCGCAATCTTCCCGGATCCGATGAGTCCCTGGCATGCAGGACGGCTGTATCTTCCTCGATAAACTGCTCCAGATAACTCGTCAGCATCCGAACGACCTGGCGCTTGGAAATATGGCCAAGGCCTTTATGTATGATGCCTCGCCGCGAGTGATGAACTCAACGTAGAGGTCACAGTCATCACTTCTATCGGCTCTGGGCGGCCCCACCCTCCTTCAGCAAAATCATCATTCGGCAGAGAGATGGGGGCTACTCAACCATGGTCGGAGATCTTTTGTGAAGCATCGTATATCGGCTGCCGCTCTGGTCGTAAGGGATAGCCGCATTCTTTTGGTTAGATGCCAAAAACCCGGGCGGTACGATTTTCGGGAACCACCTGGCGGCGTTGTAGAAGATAACGAGGAACTCGCTGCCGCAGCGGAGCGCGAAGTCCTTGAGGAAGCCGGCATCCGGTATTGTAGAAACTTGCGTGCCTGTTTAACGGACCAGCTGCTATCAAGCGAGGGCGGAAGGTAACGAACAGCCTCAAACATTGGGCAAAGTGACCGCAGTTCGTCGCTGATTATAGAGTTTGTACGATTGATCTTAGCGAGATTTGCCGCCTGCAAGAACCCCCGTGTGAGCACGCAGTCTTTCTGATATGAATTCGGTGAACAGGCGGACACGCTTGGTCTTTCGCGTCTCGCCCTGTGTAAGCACCCAGAGCGTTCCATGGGGCCCGAGACCTGTGCCAGGAACTCTGACGAGCAGCGGCTCGGCATCTCCAACGAAGCTGGGAAGCGCCGATATCCCTAAGCCCAGGCGCAACGCCTCGAGATGCGCTGCATCTTCGGGAATTCGGAACGGGGCTCCGGCAATTTCGACGGCATCGCCATGGGCCCAGTCAGGCACACCCTCTAGATTTTTCGATATCCACCTGACGGGCCCTGAAGTGCCGTCCTTCCAGGCCGCGAAGAGGTCGCGAGACATATAGACACCTACGGAAAGGTCCGGGCCTTTCGCGCCGTGAAGGTTCTGCGGCAGAGAGTTACGGTTAAAAACGACTCTGAGGGCCACGTCGGCTTCGCGATTAGTCAGGTTAACATTCTCTAAAGAGGAGTGGATCTCCATTTCGATGTCGGGGTGCTGTCGAGTAAAAGCAGCAAAGTCAGGCATCAACAGGTGTGTGGCCAAGGTGGGCGCCATAGTGACCCGCAGGGGCCCACGCACGGCTTGATCGCGGCCGGACACGCGGCTCACCAGCAGATGAGAGGAAGCCTCCATCTGTTCTGCCAGCTCTTGCACCTGTTTACCAGCTTCGGTGAGGCGATAGCCCGCCGGCAGTTTTTCGAACAACTGCGAATGCAGCAAAGCCTCAAGCTGCGCGATACGCCTCAGTACCGTTGTGTGATTAACGTCGAGCCGGGCCGCGGCCGCGCGGACAGAACCGTGTCGTGCCACCGCGAGAAAATATCGAACATCATCCCAATCGATTGTCATTGTTCCCAAGCCAAATTCCAATGCTGGCGCCGAACGCGGTGCAGTTGGCACAGATCCTATAATGCAGGTGGTGTTATTTTGCACCATGCTTGTGCAAGTTTCCACACTGCTGGCGCCGCATGCGGCACCTTACCTCCATGGCGTAAACAAGGCAGGTCGGCGCGCTGACCTTACCAAAGAAGGATGCATGATATGACTAGACTGAATGGAAAGACCGCCGTGATCACTGGCGGCGCTACCGGTATAGGCCTCGCTGCTGCAAAGCGCTTCATCGAAGAGGGCGCCTTCGTCTTCATCTACGGCCGCCGGCAGGACGCGCTTGACGCCGCTGTGGCCAACCTCGGTTCCAACGCCCGGGCGGTGAAGGGCTCGGTCTCCGATGAAGCCGACCTCGACCGGCTCTACGCGACGGTGAAGGCCGAGCGCGAAACCCTCGACATCGTCTTCGCCAATGCCGGGGCGGGAAGTCCACTTGCACTCGGCAACATTACCGCCGAGCATATTGACGAAACCTTCGACACCAATGTGAAGGGTACAATCTTCACGGTCCAGAAGGCGCTGCCGTTGATGGGCAAAGGTGGTTCGATCATCCTGACCGGATCGAGCGCCGGCACCACGGGCGCCCCTGCATTCACCGCCTACAGTGCGAGCAAGGCGGCAGTGCGCAACCTCGCCCGGACCTGGGCAGAGGACCTGAAGGGCACCGGCATCCGGGTAAACGTGCTGTCGCCCGGGGCGACGGCCACCGAACTCGCAAAGGAAGCGCTTGGCGAGGAGGGCCAGAAGGCGTACGGCGCGATGACCCCGCTCCGGCGGATGGCGGAACCCGCGGAGATTGGAGCGGTAGCTGCCTTTCTCGCGTCGTCGGACAGCAGCTTCATGACCGCCAGCGAAGTCGCCGTCGACGGCGGCCTGGCACAACTCTGACGCACTACGCCCGGTCGGGCGCTCCATTCGATAGTCCGGAGCGTCGTAGGCGTAATAAACCCAAGGAGATTATATATGAGCTACGCAATTATCGGTTTCGGCAATATCGGCCAAGCCTTGGCCAGGGCGTTTGCCCGAAACGGTATCGAAGTATCCGTTGCAACCACGCGCGACCCGGAAAGCTTTGCATCCGTCGCGGCCGCAATCGGACCCACGATCATTCCCGAAAACCTGGCGGAAGCGGTCAAGGCCGACATCATCTTTTTGGCCGTCCGTTTCGAGTCGCATCAGGATGTCGCGAAGGCGCTGTCCACGTGGCAGGGGAAAACGATCGTCGACGTGACGAATGCCTACGGCGTACCCCCAGAGGAACTGGGGGGACAGGCTTCTTCCAGGGCCGTCGCGCAGGCCTTTACTGGCAGTAGACTGGTTAAGGGCTTCAACCATTTGGTCGCCGCGGTCATTGCCCAGGATCCGGCCGCGCATGGTGGCAGGAGAGTCGTGTTTCTGGCGAGCGATGATGACGGCGCAGCAACGGAGATCGGTGCGCTCGCGGATAATCTCGGTTTTGCGCCGATCAAACTTGGCGGGCTTTCGGAAGGTGGGCTGCTGGTCCAGGCGCGCGGAAAGACCTGGGGTCACCTGATCTTTAAGGACTTGGTCAAGTTCGACTGATGAATCGTGATCGCAATTTTCGATGCGATCCTGCCGCGTGGTCCACAACGTATCGGACTGGATCGGACACAATCCAACGTAAGTCCCCGGTCGGGGCGGCGCCGAATATCCCTGTCGATGCGCCGGGTCCGATCTGCTCGGCCAGCCCCCGTGCCTTGGCGGCGTCGCGAGCCATCACTTCGACGGTGTGTCCGGCCCTGACGGCAAGGCCGCCGATCGCTGCCGCCATACCGCCTGATCCGATAATGCTGATACTGCTCATGTTCGTGTTCGTGTTCCTTGCAGGTTCCCCATGAATTCTTGTTTAGTGGGGCAGGGCAGTGCCCCTGTTGCCATTTGCGGACATGCGGGGTATCTAGCGGATCACTGGTCCAGATATATGGATCGGTGATCCACTTGTCAACAGGTACTCCATGCGCGCCGACGCGAGAAAAAATTATAGCCACATACTTTCGGTCGCGCGTGACGTCGTTACCGAGCACGGCATCGATGCGTCCATGCGCGATATCGCTCGCCGTGCCGGTGTCGGGTTGGCCACGCTGCTTCGTCATTTCCCGACACGAGAAGCCTTGTTCGAAGCATTGCTGTGTACAAGTCTGGACGCATTGACGCAGAAGGCAGACGAACTCGAAACGTCGGATTCACCTGACAAGGCGCTCGTGTCCTGGTTTCGCGAATGGCTGGTATTCGCCCAAAGCAATAGAGGCGTTGTCGCCCTGATGGCCGCCGCCCACACAAATCCGGACTCCGCTCTTTATGCTTCATACGCAGCGGTGCACTCAGCGAGCGCGAGATTACTGCTTCGTGCTCAGGCCGAAGGTACGGCGCGCCCCGATATGAATGGGGACGACCTGTTCGGCCTGATGTCGGCGCTCGGCTGGCTCGTCGACCTACCCTCGTTCACACCAAGGGCCGATCATCTTTTTCACATCATCGCCAGCGCTATCCTGACAAATAAGTTTGGCAACGATGTAAAGCAGGCAACGTGTTCAGCAGGGCATCCTCCACAAAGTCTGGATGAATGATGGCGCGGCGTATCCGAAGGCGTTTTTGCCAAGATACGGGCCATTGCTCCTGGTGACTTCAGCGTCGGGATAGGTGTATGAGCCAATCAGATCGAAGGTATCGATAATCCCAACCTTGGCCTCAAATTCGTCCATGGACCCGAACCTCGCTGGTCTGGGTGTTGAAGTTTCCGCACTGAGGATCACCCAGCTCTCACATTGATGGCCGAGATCGGTGGTCAGAACATTCTGCTGCGTCAGATGGAATGCCGAGATAGCAAAAAAGCCATTGAAGCAGGGCGGTTCGTATTTGATGCCGACTTCATATTGCTCGCCTTCCGTTGGCTTGAGGTGTCACCCGTTCCAGGCAGTTCCAGTGGCAGGCTGAAATGATGTCGCATAGCTGACATAAGGCGCGATGCCGTTATCAAACAGACAGGCCAATCCGATGCGGCCAGCAAATGCAATGTCATCGGTGTCTGTTGCACCGCCTGTCAGGCGATTGGTGGTCTTGCTATCGGCCGGTCTTGACGACCATTGAGGGTCAGCTGCCAATTGTCGAACGCGATCTGATCCTGAAGATAAGGCCGGTCATGTTCTGTCGTTGCTTCTGCAAGAATGTCCAGTTTGGTGAAGCGATCCAAGACCCATAATCCGGACTATAGACATCGATTGGAGTCTGTCTGGAAGCGATTGAATTCCGGTTCTTCATTCAACGGACTTCAATAGTGATATCTTCAACGGCAGGGGCCGTTTTAATCAGGCCGGTTTCCTGCATGAAAGCACCAAAGCGTGCATAGCGCAGATGGTCGACAGCTGCAGGGCGCTTGGCAAAACGCGGCAGCGTATCGAAGAAGGCTGTCCGGTTTAGTTCATCATCAAGATTTGGATAGGCTCTCACAAACAGCTCCCAGGCCTCCTGCGGGTGGTTGGTCATGAAAATGGAGGCTTGCTCGACGGCGCCGAGAAAACGGCGTAGCCTGCTGTCTTTGGCAGCGTCCCGATGTGTTACGTAGATCAGTTCATCATATGGCGGAACGCCATATTCTTCCGGAAAGAAGGATCGTCCTTCATGGCCGGCAAGCTTCATTTGCGTTAATTCGAAATTGCGGAACCCGCCAAGCGTCGCATCCACCTTGCCGCCAATCAGCGAAGGCGAAAGCGAAAAGTTGACATTGATCAATTCCACATCGTCCTTCGTAAGCCCTTCCGCCGCGAGCATACGCCTCAGCATCGCGTCTTCGAAGCCAGAGACGGAAAAGCCGATCTTCTTGCCCTTGAGGTCTCCAAGGCTCTTGATAGGACCATTCGCCAGCACTGTCACCGTGTTGAGGGGCGTTTCCACCAGTGTGCCGAACCGCACGAGGGGCAAACCGGCCTCATGGTCGAGATAAAGGCTGGGCTGATAGTGAATGCCAATATCAGCCTGCTTGGCTGAGACCAGCCGCGGTACGGCAGACGGATCGGCCGGCGGGATAAACTCGACGTCGAGGCCCGCATCTGCAAACAACCCACGCTCCTTTGCGATGATCATGGGCGCATGGTCCGGATTGACAAACCATTCCAATAGCACGGTGAGCTTGTCAGCGGCCTGCACTGGCACTGGCAGCAAACTGGCGAGAGTGATAAAGCTTGCAAGAACGAAGCGGTTCATATCTGGACGTTTCTCCTGAAGGACGGGGATTTAGGGGAAGTCTCATGCGCCCAAGGGGTCAGCCCCCTCGTCAGTGCATCGACCATAAATCTGAGAAGAAGGGTAAGCAGGGCGAGGACTGCCATTGCTGCAAATACAATATCGGTTTGCATGCGCGCATTGGCCTGAACCATGACAAACCCGAGCCCGGCGGATGCCCCGACCCATTCGCCGATAACAGCGCCAAGCGGGGCCAATGGTGCTGCGACCCGAAGACCGGATACGAGGCTGGGAAGGGCAAGCGGCATACGTACTTGAACCAGAGACTGCCAGTGCGTCGCATCGGTCAACGAAACGGCATCGAAAATGTCGCGATTGGTGCGATGCAGGCCGTCGGTAAATGCGGAGGCGACGGGAAAGAAGATGATGATTGTCGTCATTGCAACCTTGGAGGCTATGCCGAAGCCGAGCCAAAGAACGAGGATCGGCGCCAGCACAAAGACGGGAAGGGCTTGCAGCACGATCACCATCGGCCAGACCATCTGACCGAAGCGCGGCCATGCCGCAATTGCGAAGGCGGTGGCTGCGCCAAAACACGTTCCCAGTATCAGACCCAACACAATTTCCGTACACGTGATCAAACTATTCTCAATCAAAAGGCCGGGCTGGCGCAGGAAAGTCGTTGCGACCGCGATCGGCGCGGGAAGAATGTAATGGGGAGGCGCAAACAGCCAGATGCCCACCTGCCAGGAAACAACAAGTATAATGAGAGCAGAGCCCGCGTGAGAGGCGCGCATGATGGCTTATGTGGAACCGATAGGGGCGGAACGAATTCGACACATGCCGACGAAATTGAAAAACTTGTACATCACAGATCGATCTCCAGACGATGATCACAGGAAATCCAGGCAAAGCGAAGAAGAGAAAGGGGTGGCCGGATAGCGCCGGTTTCCGTTCCTACGCCGGCATGACCCGGATCAGGTTCAAGGGTCCAGCTCAACGCCATCTCAGCATCGTACGATGCTCCCCTCGGAATGGAACGAACGTGTCGTGTTTTGGAGGTCCTGTCAATGGCGCGACGGATATTGTCTGCTGGATGCAGGTGAAGCCAGAAACACTTGGTTGTAAAAGTTTATCCAACTAGTGCTCATAATAACTTCAAATCAGATCCGGACAACGCCACAGCCCGGACAGGAAACCTCTGATTCAAATATAAGCCTGACGTTTCAGCCTGGCCGGGTATTGCTGATCGAAGTAAGCAACCATCTGTCTGAATGACGAACTTTTGCTGGTAAATATGAACCAAAGATTGAATGGGCAACGTCAGGTTTTGTCTTGAGGCCCGGTTACAAGGGAGAGGAACATGGACACATCGATCACCCAGTTTTGCTGCGACGGCTTGTAGGTCGTGTGGATTTTTCTTGGCAGTACCAGTTGCAGCTTCTTGGTCTGCATCTCGTCGGTCTGGTTTTCGGATATGCCGGGTTCCAGTGTCAGAAGATGCTTGTTGTCTATGCGCTCGGCTTCCGACAATACCTGCCGCCAGCGATCCTTGAGCGTCGACTTTGAACCGAGCATGAACAGGCGTTCGGCCGGATACTCCGGATCGCGATACTCGACCTGTCCCGGGAACAGGAAGTCCGGCTTGTTGCGGTTTTCTGTCTCGACACCACGGGCATAGCGAATGCCATGCGCAATAAAGATTGCCTCAAGATGGTTTTCAAGGGCAGAGCCGGCGCGAGATTTTCGCCGGTTCTGGACGCTGAGCGAAAAGCTGAGGAAGCCGTCGACATCGGCATCATCAGCCGAGCCGAAACCGTTGCTGATCCGTTCAGCCACGATGCGCCGCTCGAGCCTTCGAAACAGCTGCTCCTCTCTGTCGATCCAGGCAACAAGCGCTGCGTCGGGATCGTCCTTTGCCGAAACCTCGGGGAGGGATGACCGGGCCAGCTCCGAAAAGACCCGGGTTGTCGGAAATACCAGGCCGAACTTCTCGATCAGTGTATCAAGCGTATTGGCTTCCGGTTCCGCAGGCTCGATGCCGAGTTCATCCAGGATATAGCGGGCTGTGAAATCCAGCTCCGCATCATGCGACCCCTCGATCTCCTGGTAGGTAAACCGGAATTCCGGTTGCTCATCCAGATCGAAGAGCCACAGGAGCTGGTTCTGGATGGTGCTCTCGGCCGGAGTAATGATCACCATGGCGGACCTATCGCGGCAAACGGCGAGGAAGAATACGTCCCCCTGCCGCATCATGCCGGTGATTTCGTTCTCATAATAATAGAGACGGTATTCGGTGCGGGTCGGATGCCGGCGTCTTGCATCGTACCAGCTGAGGCTGCCCTCGACCGTAATTGCCTCCTGTTCATGGCCAAGCCAGATGAAGCGGGCAGGGATATTCCTGCGATCATCATCGCCAAAGAGACGGCGCAGTTCCATCGTGCCGTTGAATTCATGCTGGTGCGATATGGCGGGGGACGTCTCCACGGCACTGAGACGCTTGACGACGATCCCCTCAAAGCAGTCTGACAGCTGTCCGCGGCGCATCTATTCCATTCCCCTGATTTCAAGATGCGGCAGGTCCGAAATGAGCCATGCCGCGCAGCTTTCCAGTATTTCTGCAAGTGGGCGCCGCGTTCTCCCCTTGAGCGCACACTCCCAGATGACTGCCTGCCTCCATCCGGCGCCGGCAAGCGCAACCGCAGCGACCCCGTCTCTCCTGCGATTGCCTTCGATCTTCGGCAGCCAGAACTCCGGCCGCGTTGATGGAATCTTGAACAGATGGCAGTCGTGACCGTGCCAGAAGCAGCCATTGGCAAAGATCACGGCGCGATAGCGCGGAAAGACCAGATCCGGGGAGCCCGGCAGCTTGCGGTCATGCAGCCTGAACCGGAACCCTGCTGCATGCAGTCCCTGGCGCAAAAGCATTTCCGGGCGCGTGTTCTTTCCCCTGATGCCCCCCATCATCCGGCTTCTGACTTCAGGGGTGACAGTGTCAGGCATTGACGGCTGCAGGCACGCGTTCCGGCCTTGTTACGACGGGAACATCATAGGCAACTTCGGGCAATGCCTCGGCACGCCGGATTGCCGTTTCGATATGCGGCTGCATTGCCTGCGCAATGAATTCAACCACAGGCACGACAACAGCATTGCCGAACTGGCGATAGGCCTGCGTATCCGACACACTGATGCGGAAACGTCGCTCGCCACGGTCAAATCCCATAAGCCTCGCGCATTCAAGCGGCGTCAGGCGGCGGGGGCGCTTGCCCGGCTGGTCGATCAGGACCTCGGAGCCATCCTTGTAGTATCGCGCCGAAAGAGTGCGCGCGACATCGTCAGGGCCGAACAGGCTGAAACCGAAACCGTTGCCCTTGGCCTGATGCTTGGCCTTGTACTGCTGCAGATATTCCCACAGGCGGGGAGTAAGTGTGTACTTCGGATCCACCTCGTCATGCGGCTGCAGGATACTGCCAAGTTTCGGACCTGACTTTGCATCCGGTATCTTCAGGTTTTCGAAATCGAACGTGGTCGGATCACGGAAGCCGACAATGAAAATCCGCTCACGCTTCTGCGGTACCCACGGCTCCGAGCTGATGACCCGGTACTGGACCTTGTAGCCAAGCTCGTTTTCCAAAACATTTATGATGGTCGCAAAGGTGCGTCCCTTGTCATGGCGCTGCAGGTTTTTGACGTTCTCCAGCACAAAGGCCGCCGGACGATGGTGGGCAATGATCTGCGCGGTGTCGAAAAACAGTGTCCCTTGCGTATCGCAGAGAAAACCGTGGGGACGTCCTAGTGCATTCTTCTTCGAGACACCGGCAATGGAGAACGGCTGGCAGGGAAATCCGGCCAGAAGGACGTCGTGTTCCGGCACCTTGTCAGGCTGTTCGGAAAATTCGCGGATGTCGCCGCCGATCGGATGATTGTCGCGGAAGTTCAGCGCATAGGTTTTTTGACTGTTCGCATCCCATTCCGAGGTGAAGGCGCAGTGTCCGCCGATACTCTCGAAACCGAGCCGCAGCCCGCCGATGCCGGCGAAGAGATCGATGAAGCGAAATCTTGCACAGTTTGTATCCGGGGCACGCTCTTCTGCCTTGTCCCGGAGTGTGCGGAGTGCAAGCTTGCTGGGCTGGCACTCGCCGCTTTCATACCGGTAAATCGTCCGCGGGGAGACTTCGAGAAGTTCTGCCGCCTCATCCAGTGTCAGAGCTGCCTGCTCCCGGATTCTTGCAAATTCCGGGCGATCGTCGTTTCGCATCACAACTCCGAATCATCACTGTGTCATTTTCTGACACGCTGACATAATGCTTCCCGCCTTACAATCCGTTCCTTCTATGTTCCGGAAGATTTTGTGGAAGAGGTCTTCGTGAAATCGCGGCCAATCCTTAAGCCCGAGTGGGCGCGGGCCAAAGCCGGCGAATAACCGCCTTTCTCGACATAGCGACAGGCCGTCTACCGCATAACAGGCAACCGGCGACGGGACTTTAGCTGGAACTGTAGACATTGACACAACAGTCACGAACATCGGAAGGTCGCTGTTATCAACCTTTTCAAAGGAAAATTTGGTCGCCACGAGACGACTGTACAACACCTTGGCATCAAGCCGGGCGAACGGATCGACTTTGACAAGCTGCCGGGCGGGGAACTTCGGTTGAAGGCGGCAAGGCGCACGGGCACCATTGACAGTTTCATCGGTCGGCACGCCGGCAAGATCAAGAAGCCGATGACGATTAAAGAAATGAACGAGATTGCCGCCTCCGGTTGGGCAGGGGAAGAATTAAAATTTCCGTCGATACAAACGTACTGGCTCGAGCGGTTTTGCAGGACAACGCAAAGCAAGGCCGCGCTGCCCGCAAGCTCCTGAAAGAGGCTTCCCTGATCGCGGCTTCCTTGCCCTGCCTGTGTGAGCTGGTTTGGATATTGCGTCGGGGCGCGAAGTTGCGGAAAGAAGATGTAGCCGTGACCATCCGCGATTTGCTGGATACTGAAAATGTCACGATGAACCGGCCCGTTGTTGAGGCCGGGCTTGCGATCCACGAAGCTGGTGGTGATTTCGCGGACGGCATCATGGCCTATGAGGGCAATTGGTTGGGGCGAAACTTTCGTCTCATTCGATAAACAGGCGATCGAACTGTTAACCCAACAAGGACAGGCGACGAGGCTCTTGTCCTGAATGATTGCCTTTATCCTTACTCCCTGTTGCCACCAGTGTGAAAGTCCGGACCGGTTTGAGGGGGCTTTCGATGGCAAGGAGTGCAGGGCAATACGGTCGACAGAGCCCACTGCCCCTTCGATATTCCGGATTATGACGGCGACGCCACAGCATGGACCACCACACTTGCGGCTTAACTCCGTCATCTCGTCAATTATCGGAAGGCAGCTGGCGCAACCGGCATCCCCGAGGATTGACTATAGGCTTGCTTGCTCGCAGGTGAGAGTAAGTCCTGATCACCGAAGACAATAGCTCGTCAACTTCTTTTCCGGGCGCTATTCGCGTCTACCGCTTCCATATCTTCAGCCTCGGTTCGGAGCTTTCCCGATAGCATTCGTCACGCTTTGGAGCACATGAGGCTCCCAGATCGGGACGTTCATTGTTTTGACGGTGCGGATAGCTGGAAATACACGTTAGACATCCCAATGAGTGGCCTGCGGTTCAATTCCTTTCAAGACTAAGGCAGCCGTGGAATCACGCTGCCATGTGTCAGCGAAAGAGTTATGGACTGTTTGGGCGCACAGCCGAGATCTTGCAGTTCGACCTCTCCGCGTGCTGCTGTTGGGAGAGAAGCGGCCACGCCGCGTTGCCCCGAGCGGATTGGCGCGGCGGATGGTGAACTGGATGCCCGTGTCCTACCAGTTCACCTTCATCATCGAAAAGACGGGTATCGTCATAGGGTGCCGCATAAAGCCAAAGCATCGTGTCATTGACACGGGTCCATTCAGCAACGGCTTTTCCGCCGCCACAGTTTTTTGGATGTTGATCTTGACCGCTATCTTGATCCAGGCGCGTTGCCCGGTAGAGGATGCGCGCATTTTCAGACGGTATCTCGCCCCGCCAGTGCAATGCACTATAAGAGAATCCCTGTCACCAAGGAGCCTTACCGATACTCGACATCCCCTTTCTCGACATTGGCAAGACTGTGGCCGCAGTTACCTGAAAAATAATTCTGACATTAAGATCATTGTCGGCACCATAAAATTAACCGGATAGGGATGAAAATGCGGGATCGGGCAGCATGGCCAGGTCCCACACGATGCTGTCAATCGTCACAATCAGAATATCGTCGTCAATGTCAAAGCGGATTCAACCCAGCTTAATCGCCGTTGCCAAGAGAGGAAAAGAGGCGCGATCAGCAAAGTGACGCGTCTCTTTGGTCTCAGGCTGCCAGACGGCGGCTGTTGGCATGTTCGACCAGCTTCAAGGCGCGGGCAAGACAATCTGCCTGTTCATTGACAAAACGCTCGCCGGTGATTTCCATGATCAGCATGGTATCGGGCAGAAACGCCAACTCTTCAAAAATCTCTTCCCACGGGATATCTCCCCAGCCAATCGGCAGGTGCAGATCGCCTATGCCAAGTGCGGTCGCTTCCGCCGGATGATAGAACTTTGACATGCTGTAAGGACGCCCAAAACTGTCGTGGACATGCAGGTGACCGGTAACGGGTGCCATGGCGCGGATCTGCTCGCGCCAATCAAGACCAAGACGCGTGCTTTCAATATAGGCATGGCTGAAATCAATCAGGCCGCAAACATTGGGATTGGCAATCGCACGCACGGTCTCGCCCACCTGTTCCGGGGTTTGGCGATATTCAGTGTCGGCGACAGCAAAAATGTTTTCCAGCGCAATACGTACACCATAACCCTTGGCGACCTCAGCCATTTCGGCAAGCGCATCGCGCTCCATCCGGTCAAGATCGGGGATGCGCGAGAACGCCGGCATCGGAGCATTGCCACTATGATGAACGAGAATTCCAGCCTCAACGCGATTGCACAGTTCCAGCATCGCGCGGACGACGGCCTTCTGGTAGTCCAGGTGCTCGTGATCCATAAAATTGGAAACGATCTGGCCATGCACGCTGTAGCGCAGGTCAAACTGATCTGTGATCTGTACCAGGCGCTCGGCGCGGCCCGGTATAATCCGGCCGCCGGAAATGATTTCTTCGCCATAAAGCGAAAGTTCGGCAGCATTGGCTCCAAGATCAGCAATGGTGTGCAGTGATTTTTCGAGTGTTTCAAAGTTACCCTTGCCGGTGTAAGTGCAAAAACCAACGGCAGAAATAGGCGCTTCCGAGCTCATGTCTGGTCCTTTCAAGACGAATTAGGCAGCTACTGTCTTTGTTGCGAATTGACGCATTGCGACCGGAGCATCGTCAAGGCGCAAACCTGTTTCCCGGGAAAACAAGTGAATATGTTCGGCGGGCAATTGCAGTCCGGTAATAGCGCCCTGGTCGAAAAACTGGTCTTCCTCGACGGAGACTGCAAAACCGAGGCCATCGATTTCGACATGGACAATACGTTCTGAACCAAGCTCTTCAACAAAGTCGACACCGGCGGGAACGCTGTTGACTGTGCCCGCCGGAACGAGACGGCAATGTTCCGGCCTTATGCCGGCTGCAACTGTCGTACCGGCATTCCTGCCGCCTAGTGCCGGGTCAATTGCCTGCACAATGCCATCCAGCAACACATGGTCGCCGCTTGGCGCAATTCTGGTCTCGAAGAAATTCATGGCTGGCGAACCGATGAACGAACCGACAAAGCGTGTGCGGGGCCGGTGATAGATTTCAAGCGGCGTTCCGACCTGTTCGACATGTCCCCTGTTCATAACGATAAGCTTGTCGGCAAGCGTCATGGCTTCAACCTGATCATGGGTCACAAAAACTGATGTTGCCGACAGCCGCTTGTGCAAACGGCGGATTTCCACGCGCATCTGCACGCGCAGCTTGGCATCAAGATTGGACAATGGCTCGTCGAACAGAAACACTTTGGGTTCGCGAATGATTGCCCGGCCCATGGCAACGCGCTGCCTCTGTCCGCCGGAAAGCTGCGCCGGTTTGCGATCAAGCAGTTCTTCCAGCCCAACGATCCTGGCCGTCTCAACAATGCGCCGGTCACGTTCGGCACGCGGCACACCAGCTACTTTCAGAGCATAACCAATATTTGCTGCCACATTCATGTGCGGGTACAGTGCATAGTTCTGGAAAACCATCGAGCATCCGCGGTCGCGGGGCTCAAGATCATTGACCACTTTATTATCGATTGATATCTCGCCCGCACTGATCTCCTCTAGGCCGGCAATCATGCGCAGCAATGTCGACTTGCCACATCCGGACGGGCCGAGTATGACGACGAATTCGCCGGATTTGAAACTCAGGTCGACGCCGTGCAAAATCTGGGTCTGTCCATAGGATTTGCGCACATTTTTGATGCCAATCTCGGCCATCGCTTTTCCTTTATTTATCTGTCGAAACCAGACCACGAACGAACCAGCGCTGCAGAACAGCGACGACGATCAGGGGTGGCATCATGATGACAAGAGCCCCTGCCATGGAGACATTCCACTCGGGCAAGGAATTGATGGATGGAACCAGTGAGCGCATCGCCACCATGGCTGTCTGATAACCCGCATCCGTTGTCATCAGCTTGGGCCAGAGATACTGGTTCCATGCGTAAACAAACATGATTGTGGCAAGCGCCAGCATATTGGTGCGTGACAGCGGCAACAGGATATCAATGAAAAACCGCAGCGGACGGGCACCATCCATCTTGGCTGCCTCAGCCAGTTCATCGGGAAGTGTCATGTAGAATTGCCGGTAAAGGAACGTACCTGTCGCGGTCGCAATCAGCGGCAAGACCAGACCCGAATAGGAATTCAGAAGGTTCCATTGCAGCGAAAGCTCAATGCCCGTGAGGGCATTGATGATCCAGCGCACCGGCTCGAACACATCAGCGGCAATATTGTAGGTGGGAATAACGCGCACTTCGAGTGGCAGCATCAAGGTCAGGAACACCATCCAGAAGAAGACATGACGCAACGGGCTCTTGAAATAGACAATGGCGAATGCGCTGAGCGCAGCGACAGTGATCTTGCCCACCATGACCAGCAGCGAGGTGATCAGACTGTTGAGCAGAGCCGGCCCAAGATTGGCCCGGTCCCATGCAGCATGAATGTTTTTGAGGAAATCACTTCCCGGCACCAGATTGAACGGAACCGTATTGACCTGCTGCAACGACTGTGTGGAAGCGGTAAAGATCATCCAGAATGGTCCAAGAATAAGGATCAATCCCAAGATCATGATGAAATAGGTAACGGCATTGAGAATGGGGGTGCGTTCGATCATCACCAAATCCTACTTATAATGCACGCGTCGCTCGACGAAGCGGAACTGGATGAAGGTGAACACCATGATAAGGGCTATGAGGACGAGGCTTTGTGCTGCGGCTCCTGAGTAATTCAGTCCACGGAATGCTTCGCTGACGATGCGATAGACCATGACATCGGTGGCCTTGTTGGGGCCTCCTTCGGTCGTCAGATCGACAATGCCGTACGTATCGGGACCGACAAAACTCTCGGTCAGATTGAGCACAAGCAGAAAGAACAGGGTCGGCGCGAGAAGCGGCACTTGAATATCAAGGGCGCGGCGTATGGGGCCGGATCCATCCATCGATGATGCTTCAAGCAAGCTGCGGGGGATCGATTGCAGGCCGGCCGTCATGAAGATGAAGTTATAACCGACCCATTTCCACGCAAAACAGATGATCACAAGAATCATCGCATGGCTGCCATATTTGGCAGGATTCCACAGGTCGGGCGACCATGTATTGACTACTGCGATCAAACCGCTTTCCGGCGCAAAAATAAAGCGAAAGGAAAGACCGACAGCCGGCGCGGCAATGGCGTAGGGCCATATATAGAAGAAACGGAACAGGCCTGATCCCTTCAACTGCCGATCGACGCAGATTGCCAGTACAAAGGCGATAAGCATCGATAATCCGGTGGCCATGAATGCAAAGAACAGGCTAAGAGATACAGACCGCCAGTATTCACCATCGGCGAAGACCTCACGAAAATTATCAAAACCGACGAACAGGCGTTCACCCGCGCCGCCAAAGGCAGGCTCCAGCGAAAACGCCCAGTTGAAAACGGAAATGGCCGGCCAGTAGAAAAAGAACATGATAAGCAGGAGTTGCGGCAAGGCGAACAGGATAGGCAACCACCAGCTTTTGAAAACGGCACGCTTGTTCATTGATTTATTCAGTTCTGTCTTAAGAGTCAGATCAAATGAAATGGCCCGGCATTGTTTTGCGCCGGGCCGTTTTGACAGGCTGGATCAGTTCAAGGCTTTGCCGGCATAGGTCTTTTCAAAGCGCCGCAGGACAAGGTTGCCACGCTCGACTGCCTGGTCCAGGCCAGCCTGCACGGTCATCTTGCCAAAGAAAATGCCTTCCATCGCATCGGAAAGTTCCTTGCGAATCTGCGGGAAGCCGCCAAGGCGGATGCCGCGTGTGTTGGCAGATGTCGGGGTGAAGGTCAGGCTGGTGATGGCTCTTTCGCGACCCTTGAAGCCCGGCTGATCGTAGAAGCCCTTGGCTTTCATGGCTTCAAAGCCTGTCTTGGTAACAGGAATATAACCCGTCACTGTCGACCACCATTCAACCATATCGGGCTGCGCGATGAAGTTCAGGAATGCTGCAGCGCCCTTGTATTCGGCTTCGGGGCGATTGTTGAGAACCCAGAGCGATGCACCACCAACCATGGAGTTCTGACGCTCGGTACCTTTCCAGACCGGAAGCAGGGTTACATCCCACTTTGCACCCTGCTTGATAGTCTTGCCAATCGTGCCGTGATCGGCAATCGACGACTGGATCATCTGGCAAGTCTCGGAAGTGAAGGCAGGAACAACGTCCATGCCAAGCTGCTTGGTCTTGACGACAAACAGGCCTTCATCAGTCATCTTCTTGAAGAAGGCCAGATGATCTACCAGTTTGGTCTTGTTAATCATGAGTTCAGTATCAAGCCCATCATAACCATTATTCTTCGAGGCGATGGGCTGATTGTGGATTGCCGAGAATTGTTCAACCGTCGCCCAACTATCAAAGCTGAAGCCAAACGGGCAGGCATAACCGGCCGCCTTCAGCTTGCGTGATGCTGCTTCAACGTCTTCCCACGTTTGCGGAGCGCCTTCGATACCGGCTTTGTTGAACGCATCGACATTATAATAGAACATTGCTGTCGAGGAATTGAACGGGAAGGAATTCAGCTCACCCCTGGCAGTCGCATAATAGTTGGCGATACCGGGGAAATAGTTGCTCCAATCGATCTTGTAGCCATTGTCTTCCATCAGTTTTTTGGCTGGAACGAAAGCACCTGACAGCATCAGATCAAGCGTACCGCCATCGAACACCTGTACCACAGCCGGATGTTTCTTGGCGCGGTAGGCAGCAATCGCATTCTGGACTGTTTCGGGATAGCCATTCTGGCTGGTGCAGACGATTTCGAAATTGTCCTGCGAGTCATTGAACTTCTTGCAGGTATCCTGCACGCGCTCACCAAGGTCACCGCTAAGGCCGTGCCAGAACTCGAACTTAACCTTTTCAGCCCACGCCGGGGTGACGTTAAGACCGGACAGCAACAACCCTGCAGCCAATCCTATTTTCAAACCAAAACCTTGCATTAAAGCCCTCTGAATACAGCAAATGAGAAAATGAACCCGGGCAGTTCTGAAGAAATCCAGCTGCCTCGCTCACATTTCGACTGTGGACGGGCAGTGTGAAAGTTTGATCGTACTTAGACGAAAGTATTGTGACAAATGTCCAAATCTGGTCCGTTGGTCATCATGACATGCGCCTTGTCAATGCGTGGCTGCACGCCTTGGGGAAGCGATGAAGACAAAGAAATTTCAAATAAGAAGAATGGCAAGGCCTCTGAACCAATTGGATCAAGAGCTTCGGCCGAGAAAACGGGAGGTTGCCGGTTCGATTCTACTTAAGGCGTTTACAAGTTTCGTTATGAGTTTCCTGCAAACCACCGTATCCACCAGCCACATTTATAGAAAATGCGGGCGCAGCCAGTGTGAAATATGTTACACAGACACTGCGAGGGAGGCGGAGGAGACTTTCCGGGTACGAGGGCGGGGGAGTAAAGGGCAGGCCCCGGACCGATCGTTAGTTGCGCACCACCACCTTTAGCTATTGTAGTCTGTGGTGCTGCAATTACGATGATGCCGCTCTTGTCCATTTCAAGTCGGGCTTCGCCCACCTTCACGCGAAACGTATCTCCAGCCTTGATCTCAAAAACTTCACCCGCCTCAATAGAAATATTTTCTCCAGCGAAGTAATTCAGGCTCTTGCCAATATTTTCCTGCTTATTGTCACCCACAACCACCAATTGGTCTGTCCCAACGTAAGTCGATTTGAAGACGCCAACCTGCTCGGTTGACCGCGAACTGTCGGCACGTCCATGTATGTAAAACTCCGTCTGACATGGTTTTTTAGTGCCGTGGAATGGCTGGCAGCGTCAAGGTTCTGTGTACTATGATTGACACCACGCGTAGATGAGTGTATTAAAATACACATGATTGAAGTCCGTCTTACTACCGTATTTTCTGGTTGGTTATCTGATCTACGCGACAGAAATGCACATAGCAGGATTGTTACCCGTCTTCGTCGTATCGAGTTGGGAAACTTCGGAGACGTCAAACCAGTAGGTGAAGGTGTCAGTGAACTGCGCATTGATTACGGGCCGGGATACCGACTCTATTTCGTCCAACGTGGTGATGTCATCGTAATCATGCTTTGCGGCGGCGACAAGAAGAGCCAGAAGAACGATATTCTATGCGCCAAAAAAATGGCAAAGGAAACCTGAAATGACAATCGAAACAACCCGCTTTGATATTCAGGATCACCTCAAAACCCGTGAGGATCAAGTGGCCTATCTTGAGGCCGTTCTTGAAGATGGTGACTCTGAATTGATCGCTGCTGCACTTGGCGATATAGCGCGCGCTCACGGCGCAACGCAATTTGCCAAGGAAACAGGACTTAGTCGCGAGACAATCTATACAGCGCTACGCCCTGGGGGAAACCCGACACTTGATACGATGAGCAAAGCGGTTAAAGCTCTCGGATTACGCCTGTCTCTGGCGCCAGCTCCAATATCGCGGTAAACACGTCACCTTGTGAATACTAGCAATCGGGCGAGGGGAAGTTCTGCCCCTCGAGCACCCCATCCTGAATTGTACTTCCAAAATCGCATAATGGCTCGTCTGGAACCCTACCTCTGAACACTGCATTAACTGGGTCTGCGGTTCGAATCTTTATCAAGATTGACGGTATTTGATCTCTTGCCCGGTGACGAGGCGATCGGCGTCGCACCTGTCCGTTCGCCGATACTCGCAAGGCCCCACGGGCAATTCGCCGGCGGGTTCATCTTGCCTTTGGAAAAGACGTTGTAGAAATAGACTGTCCAGATGATATGATACCGATAGCATACTGCTGAATGTGCAACCGACCGTGCCGGCGCTTGTCGTTGGTCTCACCTAACGCCCCAAGGTTGAGTATTGGATACTGACGAGATTTGCATCGAGAACTTTCAAATCCAATTGGACGGGTCTGCCAGATTTGACCTCGTCCTGCCGCTTGTGGTCATCCGCGGCTGGACTCTCCACAGGAATCCCGGCAATGACTGGATACTCTCTCCGCCCCATTCCAGACCGCCCCGTGCTATCTCACTCGCGCAGCATGTTTATCAAGCGGTAAAGGATGAAGCGATCAAAATGATAGACGACGTCCGGAATTGAAAAATAGGTGGAAGACGCAATGACGGCACCTGGCTTTCACCCGGTGTTTTATCGTGTTTCCGACCGGGCCAACAAAACTGTGATTTTGCGCGTGGAGCGTTAGTCGCTAACCTTATCCGTGCAACAGCTCAGGAGTTGAACCATGAAGACAATCCTCGTACTTGCTGCCGCCCTTGGTTTCTCGGTATCCGCCGCTTCGGCCGAATGCGTTGGCCACACCGCCTCGGTTGACAAGGAAACGACGACCGCGAGTGTCTCGAAAGATACATCGTCCGGGCAGGCCAGGCCGGTCAAGAAGGATGTGCCGCAAGAGTCTGAATAGCCGGAACCGCAAGAGCAGATCGAACAGGCTGTCGGCGGGCACTTAATCGGGGTCTTCCTCAATTGAGGCCAGATCGTTCGCAACGCATTGCAAAATAATGATAATTTCTCTTTATCTTTGTTGCCAACGCGCCGAAATTTAACAAGCGAGCCTGGATGGCAGACAATGCCTTCTCAAAGGCCATTCCGGCAAAGCGGAATGAGATACGGCGGCAGAAACGGGCTGCAGCGTCGAAAAGACGGGCGGCTTAAATGAGAACCGATCCCAACCCATTGATCAAGCCGGAAGAGCTTCCCGCCATGGAAAGCTATTAACCAGATTCGCAAACGTTATGCTCGACCCCGGCCAACGGTGCCCGGATTAGGCGAGTAAGACTTATAGATTTTGGGACCAGATTGTTGATCCTGGTAGTAGCTCATGTTCATGCAACCTGTTGCAACGAGAGCAAATAGTCCAATCGAACCGATAATTGAGAGCTTTATCATCAGGGTGACCTCTTTGACAGTTCTCAACAAAGCACAAAGATGTAAGTTAGGGATAATCACTAGCGCGTGAGCACAGATTCCACGGCTTCCGCGATGGAAAGCTATTCACCAGGTTTATTCAGCGTCTTGCGCGGCGCCAGCTACTCGAAGGGCGCAAAACAGTCGTTGTTCGTTTGGCCGCTCAGGTCCGTAGTTCATATCCCCTTCAAGACATAAGTACCTTATTGTTTCCCAAAGTTATCCGCCCTCAACGAGCTACAATTTTAAGTGCATCCAGAGTTTGAGGTGGTATTGTATCTGTTATCTTCAATTCGTAGTCTTCTTGGAGTTTTCGAAGGCTAACCCGAAGTTGATCACTGAAAACACCGTCAATCGGTCCATTAAAGTATCCGAATGCCAGCATAGCGAATTGTACGTCCTGTACTATTTCCTTGAATGTTTCAGTGTTTCCGTGGAGGGTCCTCGGTGTTGCCGGAGTGTTCATCGCGGGATATTGCGGCTGTTGTGTTGAAGTATCAGTAGGTGAGGGCGCCACGTAATTTGGGGCCGGAGTTCCAATCGACGCGTGCCCCTCAACCAAAACATTCAACGGCTTCCGGCTTTGTGCCGAGGTTTTAGATCGACTCCGCCAGGACTTCATGGTGAACTCATCCTGTTGGTCACAACAGATCGGGAGGGTTCAATGGATCGACGATTATTTCTGACCGGGATGCTTGGTATCGCAGGGGCAGCTGCCCTTGCAGGTATGGCTCGGCCCGACGCCGCGCTAGCCGCTGTTCCAAACGCCAGGGAGGGGATCCTTGATGAGCTGGACGCGCCGGCTGCAGATTTCTTCGAGGGCAAAGAAACACAGGCAGAGTTAGAACCGGTCCAATATCGGCGGCGCCGACGGCGGCGCGTCTGGAGAAGGGTCTGCCGTCGCTATTGGCGCCGTGGCCGGAGGCGCGTCCGCTGCTATCGAAGGCGCGTTTGGGTCTGGGTCAGGTTCTAGAAACTAGATATGCTTGGAACCGCAGTAATTGCCGATTGCCGGGGTTTCAAGCGATCCAGCTAAACAACGATGTTGAGCGCGGGACAGGAGTCGGGCAGAACTCAGTCTTGCATCCTATAGAGACATGACAAGAACACCGCCAAATTTTATGAGCCGGAAGTCGGCTTGCTCAGGTGGACAATAATGCAGTCTGTCCACGCTTCTTCACGGTCAATCCGCTAGCCCAATTTCTGGTAGGGCTGCACATTCTCGCTGAGAAGAGGGGCGGTTGCCATGGGCCGAGACTCACGTCCAATCAGCTGCACTTTTTTGGAATATGCTTCCCGAGTCAGCGGGCAGATAGCGTCAATACCCTCGGTCAAAGGTGTATTCACACGATACGCGGACCGACATCGCCGTGGAAAGTTTCTTTCGTTTTTTGCAACATCTGACACTTTGGTCCATCATAGGCAAGAAAGGCCTTGAACCAGAATGTTTGCCCAAATGTCTCCGCCGCTGGAGATCAGAAACGTCATCCCGTTCCAGGACGTCAATGGAACGTTCCTGTCGATCGTCGGTGGACCAGTTCTCGTAGACGCGCCAGTCAGGGTTCGTCAGGTGTTGACCGTGTGGAAGCGGGTGCAATGGCGTGTGGGCCATGTGTCCGGACAGATCCCGATAATGACCACTTGCACGTCAATGTTGCAGGACCGCTTGATGAATTCATTCGTTCGCGCCCGGGCTGATCACGGAGCAGAAGACAGGCAGGTAACGCCGTACTGCTCAAACTTAAAGGAGGAACCATGATGGCTTCGCTGGCGAAGAGCACCAAAGAGGTTCCATCATGAGCAGATTGGTTGTCGTCTCCAACCGCATTGCGGATCTGCACCACGAGCCGGTACAACAGGGCGGACTGGCAGTGGCTTTGGTCGATGCCTTGCGCGAGCGGGGCGGTGTCTGGTTCGGCTGGAGCGGCGAAATCGTCGACCGAAAGGAGGAAGCCCATGTCGGGCAGCATGGATCAATTACCACGCTCTCGCTTTCCCTGACCAAGAAGGACTATTCCGAGTATTATCTCGGATACGCCAATGGTGTGCTGTGGCCGCTTTTTCACTACCGGCTTGATCTGGTTCAGTATCGGTCTTCGCATTTTTCCGGTTATAATCGCGTCAATCGCAAGTTTGCCGCCGCGCTGATGCCCTATCTGAAGCTCGATGACACCATTTGGGTGCAAGATTACCATCTCATCACATTTGCCAGGAGTCTGAGAAATCTTGGCTGTCGGCAACGGGTCGGATTTTTTCTGCACATCCCGTTTCCGCCGCCCGATATTCTCGCAGCCTCCTCCAACCATGCAGAGCTGGTCGAGGCACTCACGGCTTATGACGTCATCGGTATGCAAACATTTTTGGACGTCAACAATTTCAAACGATATCTGACAGATCATACCGACGCTGACGTTCTTGAAAATGGAGATGTCCGTATTGGCCAGAGAACGATCAAGGTCGAGCGTTTCCCGATCGGCATGGACGTCGAAGCATTCGGAGAAATGTCGCAGCGCATAACAGAAGATGTCGCAGTCGACACCAAGCGCCGCGAGGTGTTGGGGCGAAAGCAGGTTATCGGTGTTGATCGTCTCGATTACTCCAAAGGTTTGCCGTCACGCGTCAAAGCATTCGGCCGGATGCTTGCCAAGTACCCGGAGATGGAAAAAGCCGTGACCTTCCTGCAAATCGCGCCACCGACTCGCGCAGCGGTGAATGCCTATTCCGACATTCGCGATGAAATGGAAGCGCTGACAGGATCAATCAATGGCAAGTACTCAGACTTTAACTGGACTCCGATCCGCTATATCCATCGCAGTGTGCCGCGCAACAAGCTTGCCGCGCTTTTTCGCGCCAGTCAGGCCGGTTTTGTGACACCGCTGCGCGATGGTATGAATCTGGTAGCCAAGGAGTACGTTGCGGCGCAAAATCCGGAAGACCCAGGTGTCCTGGTACTTTCCCAGTTTGCGGGAGCAGCGGAGGAGATGCAGGAGGCGCTTATCGTCAATCCCTATGACATCGACGAGATGGCCGACAAACTCTATGCGGCGCTGACCATGCCTCTCAACGAACGCAAGGAACGACATGGCGCCCTGCTTGGAAAGATCAAACGCTTTGATGCCAAAGCCTGGCTGGTCGAATTCCTGAAAGTCCTGGAAGACAGCGGCGAGGAGACATCGAGGTTGCCGAAGAGCAGACGATAGCATTCGAGCTATTCTGCCGGATCGAACCATCCCGAAATCGAGAATATGAAGGTGCATGGTAGGTTTGGTCGATCCTCAAGCAGTTACTTGGAAGCTTTGGGCTCGATTGGAGCTGAGAGGTCCGGCGCCCTCGTCCTGCTCGGTGTCGGTTGGAACTTCCTCTATGCCGGAGGCACGACGTCACTCATGACAACCTACACGCTGGCTGAAAAAAGCAACGCCCAGGCCATCAACGACATGACCATTTTCGAAGTTGGACTGGCTTGCTAGCGCCGTAGCCCTCGGTCCCGCCGGTCTCGAGGGGCGTACCATGGCCCATTTTGGTGATGCTGTATTCCTCGATGACTTCACGGCCGCCGGCGTCACCAGTTCGGTTTGCGTCGGCGGACCCTCCACATGGTGAAGAACCTGCCACTGCCGGACGATTGCATGACCATTGGAGGGAGCGACGGTATGATCCAACTCCCGTGCCAAACGGAGATCGTCGGCCAGTGATCCACATTGGATGATGCACCTCGTACCAACGCGTCGAGTTTCCGGTCCGAAGGCCCTCCATATCCCTTCACGCGATAGAAGGCCTGCATGAGGGTATTGGCGCTTCGGTACGGCAGACCGGTAATGATGGCGCCGCCCGCGAATACCACCGGATAGATTGCGAGTATCACGGATGTCATTGTTCCGCCGGGAGACATTCCAGGGATGAAGATGTGGTCAGGATCGGGTCGGTGAACACCAGGTCGCTGTCGGCTCTCGATTCCAGGATGCGAATGACTTCGTCGGCATCGCTGATTGCGGGAGTCACGGCAAAACCTGGAGCAATGCCTATGGCTGGGGCGATTGTCCGTTTCATCGATAGTTTCCTTCAGCTTCGGCATTATGGCTGACTTTACGCAGCCTTTACGCCAGGCCTCAGGCTTCGATATCGATACCTTTTGTCTCTTTGCCAAGCAGGAGTGAGACAAGTGTCAATACCCCCATTGCCGACAGATAGCATCCTACCCAGAAAGGGCTGCCGTCACCTGCAGTCCAAAGGGCGATTGCGATAAACGGCGCAACTGCGGCACCCAGAATAGATGACACATTATAAGCGATGCCGGAGCCGGTGTACCGGATATTTGCCGGGAACAATTCAGGCAGCAAAGCTCCCATCGGTCCGAAGGTCATACCCATCAAGGTGAAGCCCAGAATCAGCCAGGCCATAACGCCAAAGGTGCCAAGAGCAAGCATGGGAACCCATAGCAGTCCGAACGCTATGATACCGAGCGTCACCCAGATCAGGGTTTTGCGACGCCCCCACCTGTCGGCCCAAGGGCCCGAAACCAAGGTGAAGATACCGAAGAATACCACGCCAATGATCATCATCAGAACGAACGTCGTATATTCGTAACCGAGGCCGCTCACCGGAGCCGTTATGGATGCCCGGCCGTAGCTTAGCGAGAACGTCGTCATTAGATAGAACAAAACGTAGGTCGCAAGCATGTAGAATGTGCCGAGGATCAACTCACGCCAATGAGATTTAGCAGCGGCAAATAGCGGAATCTTCTTCACCTTGCCATCATTTAAGGTTTTCTCGAAGGCAGCGCTTTCAACAAGGTGAAGGCGAACCCACAGGCCGACAATCACCATGACGGCTGAAAACAGGAACGGAATACGCCAACCCCAGTCGAGAAATGCCTGCGACGGTCGGGATGGATCATCCGAGGGCAGAATCGCGGCAATGATGAGGAACAGGCCATTGGCGATGATAAACCCGATGGGAGCGCCCAGCTGAGGGAATGTTCCGAATATTGCACGTTTGCCCGCCGGCGCATTCTCGGTTGCAACCAGAGCTGCGCCGCTCCACTCACCCCCCAGGGCAAACCCTTGCGCAAGCCGCAGAACAACCAGAAGCGCCGGAGCCAGCCAGCCTGCCACCGGGAAGGTAGGCAGAAATCCGATAAGGAACGTCGCTATACCCATAGTGAGCAGGGCACCAACCAACGTGATCTTGCGGCCGCGCCTGTCGCCGAGATGGCCAAAAAATACTGCACCAAGCGGACGCGCAACCATGGCCGCGCCGAAAATCGCGAAAGATGACAGCAGGGCTGTTGTCTCGTTGCCGGCGGGGAAAAACAGGTGAGGGAAAACCAGCACGGCGGCCGTAGCATAAACGTAGAAGTCGTAAAACTCGATCGTTGTCCCGATCAGGCTCGCCAGAATAACACGCGAGCGCGTGTTTGCGGGAACGCTGGCGGACAAGGCGGCAGTACTGGACATTGAACGACTCCAAAACATCAAAAATCGGGGCAACAAGGTGCGGAAAAGACAAGCCGCGCCCAAACACCGCATGCCTTTAATACAGAACCGGCTTGATTACAAATAGATTGCATCCTAATTATTACCAATGAAACATATTGAGGCGCTTCGACGTGATTTTACCACCAGCCTGCTGCAAACGGGCCGGCAATGGCGCAAGATTGTCGATCAGGCACTGCTCGCCTCGGATATTTCGGAAGCATGTGCCGCGCCACTGCTTTGGATAAGCCGCCTCGGCGAAGGCGTGCGGCAGACAACACTGGCATCCTATGTGGGTATCGAAAATCCATCCCTTGTCCGGCTGCTCGACCAGCTTGAGGCATCCGGGCTTGTCGTCCGCAAGGAAGACAAGCTGGACCGCCGGGCAAAAACACTCAGGTTGACGGAAAAGGGCGAAGCATTTGCCGCCAAGCTGGAAAAAATGCTCGTGGCGCTGCGCGAACAGGTGCTCGCAGATGTCAGCAGGGAAGATCTGGATGCGGCCATGCGGGTACTGGCTGCGTTTGACCGCAGCAGTAACAGCCAAGGCGTTGAGGAGCCGCCCAAAAGCGAGGCCCTGCCAACATCGTGATGCTCTTTTCTTGGCAGGGCTGTTCTTTCGCGTAACCAGCTTCACCCCAAACACTCTGGCCTTTGGCACAAGCCTGTTGCTTTCTCTCGCTCTGCCAGCCAAACGGGCGGTCGAGAACATCGATATCTGCGTTTATCCCGGAGAGGTGGTTACGGTCGTCGGAGAATCCGGTTCCGGAAAGGCGACGGTCGGCAGGACGGCCGTCGCCTTCTCCAACCGTCGGTCGATAGTCTGATAGCGGGAATTACAGCACGTATCGCCGTAACTGCCAGATGGTTTTTCAAGACCTGTATTCTTTGCTCGACCCTCGGATGACGATCGCTGCGATTGTCGCCGAGCCGCTTCGAGTGGCAAACAGTCTGAGTTCAGCGGAAAAGCGGAAACGTGTGCTGGCGATGCTGAACGAGGGTGGCCTGACGACCGGGTTTGCCGACCGCTTTCCGCACCAGCTCTCCGGTGGTCAGCGCCAGCCCGTTGCGATCGCGAGGCATTGATCGGCAATCCGAAATTCATCGTCGCCGATGAGCCGGTCTCGGCACTCGACGTGACCGTTCGTGCGCAGGTGCTCGACCTGTTCAACCGGCTGCAGCAGCAACATGGGTTCTCATGTCTGTTCATAAGCCACGACCTGGGTGTGGTGGAAGCTGTCGCTGATTGCATCGTGGTGATGTGTGCCGGCGAAATTGTCGAAAGCGGACAAAGGGCACTGTATTTGAGCAACCGCGGCATGACTATAGACGAAGACTCCTGGCGGCGCGTTGATGGGCCATTGGAAATGCTTTCCGTTTGAGGACTGCCTTTATACCTCGCGTCGAGGGGTTGCGGTGTCAGCCCGGAAGCAGTCCGGCTTAGGGACAATCGTTCCGGTCGGTATTTTGCAGGCTGTATCCACGGAGATCGGCCTCTACGCTGATCAAACAGCATTGACGCGTGCGATTTCACACCAGCTTTGCACGGCAGCATCTCGCGGTACGAGATAATGGGCTTGGCGAGGAATGTGAAAGAGGTTGGCGACGGCACACGGTCCAAATCGAAGTTGCGCATCCTTCACCAGTCGCTGACGTCGCTTCGCACCGATCCCGGCCTTTGATCAAGCGATGAGGTAGGGTGCCGTGGCTGCCGCGTGTTTCAATTGCTTACGAGTGAAATACAATCGCGAAAATCTGCAATCGAGGCGAAACTCGCACGTCCGAAGTTTGCCAGTATTGGCGGCAGCGTTCTGTAGATGACTTCATCAGAGCCAAACATGGAACGCTCTTGAGAACGGCAATGGAGAGCTTGGTCGTCACCAAAATGACGCGCCTGAAAGAAACTGCCCATAGCCAGCTTGGAGCCGCTGTGTCTCCTTAACGGCATTCCGCAATGGAGATATCTATGGCTTTGAAAAGAAAGGGTTGGACTCTCGCAATAACCGGCCTGGGTCTGGCAGCGTCTTTATCGGCTGCGGCCGTGTTTCTGGAGCGGCCACCTGAAGCAGCCGCAGCCTTGCAACCATCAGCCACACCCGCGGTGCCGGTTACTGTTGCCATCGTAACGAGCCGGGATGTCGCGACCTGGGAAGAGTTCTCAGGTCGACTTGAGGCCGTAGATCGTGTGCAGGTCCGACCCCGCGTAGCCGGAGCAATCGAGTCAGTGCATTTTCGCGAAGGGGGCTTGGTTGGGATGGGCGATCTTCTCTTCACCCTTGACCCAGCTCCGTACGAGGCCAAGGTCGCGCAAGCCCAGGCACAGGTTGCTTTGGCGAAAGCAAAAGTCAGTTTGGCGCAGACTGAGCTCGATAGAGGTCGTAAGCTTTTGGACAATCGCACGATATCGCAGAGCGATCTTGATCACCGACAGAATGCCCTGGCAGAAGCACAGGCCGGGCTTCGGTCAGCACAGGCAACTCTCCAGTCCACTCAACTCAACCTCGATTATACGCAGGTACGTGCACCCGTTTCGGGACGCATAGGCAAGATCGAAGTGACCGTTGGTAACGTCGTGGCGGCAGGCACTGCGTCTCCCGAGCTGACGACACTTGTTTCCGTTGATCCCGTTTATGCTACTTTCGACGCCAGCGAAGAAATGGTGACGAAAGCGCTTTCGGAACTGCCGGCACGCGCAGGCATCCTTCCGCCCATCGAGAAAATCCCGGTTGAAGTAGGCACGCTTGAAGACGGCGGCACGCCGATTAAAGGCAAGCTGCAGTTTGTCGACAACGAGGTCGACGCCTCAAACGGAACGATCACCGTTCGCGCTGTCTTCGACAACCCGAAGGGTAAGCTAATACCTGGTCAATTCATCAGAATCCGCATGGGAGAGCCCAGAGCACAAAAACGAATTCTAATTGCTGACCGGGCAATTGGCACTGATCAGGACAAGAAGTTCGTCTTTGTCGTCAATAGCCAAAACAAAGTCAGCTACCGAGCCGTTCAACTTGGTGACCTTGCCGATGGCTTTCGCATAGTCAAGGAGGGGCTCAAGCCGGGGGAGACCGTCGTTGTCAACGGTTTGCAACATATTCGTCCCGGTGCGGTAGTAGTCGCAGAGCCGGAAGAGAAAGTCGCCACGGTTAAATAGTCAAAGCGGTAATCCCGCCGCTACCGGTGCGACAATCTTCAACACCGGCCCGTCGGCAAGCCTCATCGACTGCAACAGGGTTTGAGCATACCATTTTTCCCACAGAGGCCTTGATATGAATATTTCCAGGTTTTTCATCGATCGGCCAATTTTCGCCGGCGTGATTTCAGCTCTCATAGTGGTTGCCGGGTTGATTGGCCTCCGTACGCTTCCGATTTCAGAATATCCGGAGGTCGTGCCACCCTCGATCGTTGTGCGGGCGACCTATCCGGGTGCAAATCCACGCGTTGTCGCTGAAACCGTCGCCACACCGCTCGAGGAGCAAATCAACGGTGTCGAGGACTTGCTTTACATGTCAAGCCAGTCAACCTCGGACGGCGCAATGACGCTGACGGTCACCTTCAAACTCGGCACCGATCCGGACAAGGCGCAGGAGCTGGTGCAGAATCGCGTTGCGCAGGCGGAACCACGACTGCCGGAAGAAGTGAAGTCAATCGGCATCACAACGGTCAAAAGCTCTCCGGATTTGACACTGGCCGTCGACTTGATTTCCACAAACGACCGTTATGACATTACCTATTTGCGGAACTATGCTGTTTTGAACATCAAAGATCGGCTCGCGCGGATAGAAGGGGTAGGGGACGTACAGATCTTTGGTGCTGGTGACTATTCTATGCGCGTATGGATCGATCCGCAAAAAGCCGCCGGGCATAACCTTGCTGCCAGCGACGTAACCAATGCGATTCAAGGTCAGAACGTACAGGTGGCGGCCGGCACGATCGGTGCTCCACCAAGTCACGATACCGATCTTCAACTAAACATCAATGCCCAAGGCCGCCTGCAGACGCCCGAGCAGTTCGGCAACATCATCGTAAAGACTGGGGACAATGGTGAAATCACACGCCTGCGTGATGTCGCCCGGGTTGAACTTGGAGCTGCCGACTACTCACTCAGGTCCCTCCTCGACGGCAAACCGGCGGTCGCCATCCCGATATTCCAGGCACCGGGGTCTAACGCGCTCCAGATTGCCAGCGCGATTCGCGAAACGATGGACGAACTACAACAGTCCATGCCGGAGGGCGTTAAGTACTCGATTGACTATGATACCACGAAGTTCGTGCAGGCCTCGATCGAAAAGGTCGTTGACACGCTGCTCGAAGCCGTGGCGCTCGTCGTCCTTGTCGTGATCCTGTTCCTGCAGACATGGCGGGCCTCGATCATTCCGTTGATCGCCGTTCCCGTCTCGATCATCGGCACCTTTGCGGTAATGTATGTTTGCGGTTTCTCCCTGAACACACTCAGCCTGTTCGGGTTGGTGCTGGCGATTGGCATCGTGGTGGACGATGCGATCGTCGTTGTCGAAAATGTGGAACGCAACATCGAAAACGGCTTCAGTCCGCGAGCCGCGACCTACAAGGCGATGCGCGAAGTTTCTGGCCCCATAGTCGCGATTGCGCTGGTGCTGGTGGCGGTGTTCGTGCCGCTGGCTTTCATTTCCGGCCTTTCCGGTCAGTTTTATCGTCAGTTCGCGTTGACGATCGCGATTTCGACGGTTATCTCAGCCTTCAACTCACTGACTTTATCGCCAGCGCTGGCAGCTCTTCTCCTGAAGGATCACCAAGCGCCGAAGGATTGGTTGACGCGAGGCATCAACTTCATGTTGGGTTGGTTCTTCCGCGGTTTCAACCACACTTTTGGTACGGGTTCGGATGTCTACGGAAAGGGTGTGGGCGGGCTTCTGTCGTATAAGAGCATCGTCATGGTGGTCTATCTAGCGCTGGCCGGGGCGACCTACGGGTTATTCACCACGGTTCCGAGCGGCTTCGTTCCGGCACAAGACAAGCAGTATCTGATCGGTTTCGCACAACTGCCCAATGCGTCTGGTCTCGACCGTACCGAAGATGTGATCAAGCGCATGACGGAGATCGCGCTGAACCAGCCTGGCGTGGCTCACGTAGTCGCATTTCCAGGATTGTCCATCAACGGTTTTACACACGCGTCCAATGCTGGCTTGGTTTTCCTGACGTTGAAGGACTTTAAGGACCGCAGAGCGTCCAATCTTTCAGGCAGCGCCATTGCCGCATCTCTAAATCAAAAATTTGGCACGATCCAAGACGCCTTTATGGCCATATTGCCGCCGCCGCCGGTCAACGGCCTTGGCACAACGGGTGGGTTCAAGCTGCAGCTCGAAGACCAGGCAGGCCTCGGCTACCAGGCGCTCGACGAGGCCAATAAGGCATTCCTTGCTAATGCAACGCGGGCACCGGAACTGACCGGGCTGTTTTCAAGCTACGAGATCAACGTACCGCAACTCTACGCCGATCTCGATCGAACTGAGGCCGAGCAGCTCGGAGTCTCCGTCACCGATGTCTTCGAAACGTTGCAGATTTATCTAGGTTCGTTCTATGTAAACGACTTCAACGCCTTCGGGCGGACGTACAGTGTGCGCGTCCAGGCGGACGCGAAGTTCAGGGCGAAAGCAGACGATATCGGTCAGCTGAAAGTGCGGTCGGCCTCAGGTCGAATGATCCCGCTGTCGGCACTGCTGAAGGTCGATGCCATCCCCGGTCCGGAGCGGACGAACCGCTATAACGGTTTCCTTTCCGCCGATATCAACGGTGGTCCGGCACTCGGTTTCTCGTCCGGCCAAGCTCAGGCGGCGATCGAAAGGATCGCCCACGAGACTTTGCCAAAGGGCATTGGCTACGAGTGGACGGATCTGACCTATCAACAGATTCTCGCTGGCAATTCAAACTACATAGTGTTTCCGCTGGCCCTGCTTCTGGTTTTCCTGGTGCTGGCTGCGCAGTATGAAAGCCTGATACTGCCTTTGGCGATCATCATGATAGTGCCGATGGGTGTGTTGGCGGCGCTGACAGGTATCTGGTTGACGGGTGGAGACAACAATATTTTCACACAGATCGGCCTGGCTGTGCTGGTGGGGCTCTCGGCGAAGAACGCGATCCTGATCGTGGAGTTCGCTCGGGAACTGGAACTCGACGGCCGCACGCCGCGTCAGGCTGCGATCGAAGCCAGTCGTCTCCGCCTGCGCCCGATCCTAATGACCTCGATGGCTTTCATCATGGGGGTAGTGCCCCTCGTACTTTCGACCGGGGCCGGTGCGGAAGTGCGGTCTGCCATGGGTATCGCGGTCTTCTCCGGCATGCTTGGTGTGACTCTGTTCGGAATATTCATGACGCCAGTCTTTTACGTTCTCGTTCGCAAAATCACCGGGGATTCTCCGCTGGTTCAGCACCACGCGGCCGAAGATGAGCGGCCAATGCTTAAGCCGCCGCTTACATCGGAATAAGAGTGCGAGGCGTTCCACTTTTCTTCGTATGGAATGTATTCAGTGTGTTTTACATAACCGTCGGCATGTGGCTGATATTTGCGCTAGATCCTGGAAATAAGAAGAACGATAGGCAATTTCACGACGGAAACGGCTTCTTCTCCGGCCGAAGAGCATTTTAGCGGGAACTCTCAAGCTAAAGGATACGGATCTTTCCGTAGGACGGATCGCTCAATGGACGTGGCGTAAAAGAGCTGCCGCATTCATAGCAGCGAATATACAGTGCGATACATAAAAGGCGTTTGATGAAATCTCACAGATACAATCCGCAATGATCTTGGGTTGACACCAAGCAATCAAAGTCAGGAGTATCTAATGAAGGTCGCTCATCTTGCCGGGTTCGCCCTCTCAAGCGCTGTTCTCGGTGTTGTAATCTCATATTCAGCGGCGACGGAAACTCTCCCGGAAAACGCCTCGCCGATCTACGGTGTCACTATTCCGGAAGGATACCGGGACTGGAAGTTCATCGCCCCAGCGCAGGAAGCTCCTCCTCTTGACGAATTGCGTGCGGTTCTCGCCAACGATATCGCTATCGATGCGTACAAGAAGGGCTCCCTGCCTTTTCCGGATGGTTCGATCCTTGTGAAACTTGCATACAAACGCAAACAGTCGACGGAATTCTCACCCGCAACGGTTCCGGGCGCTGCCACGACCGTGCAGGTGATGGTGAAGGACTCGAAAAAATATCCGGACAGCCATGGTTGGGGCTTTGGTCGATTCGTGAATGGCAAGCCGGTCGATGTCGCTCAGCACGAAACCTGCCTTGCCTGTCATGTGAATAATGTGAAAGATCACGACTACGTTTTCACGCGCTATGCACCTTGAGAAAAGTCATGTGTGTTGGCAGGCTTCGTATATTGATACGACGTCGCCCGAGCGCCTGTGTATCCGACGCGTGAGGACGCCGCGAAGATCGGCCTCGCGAGAGCCAGTTGAGCTTCGCCGTTTCGATCAGTGATACAATTTCTGAAGTTCGCTCTCCACCCTTGTCCAATCCTATTGCGAGCCGTCCCAGACCGTTTTGACAGACTTGTTGTTCCCGGCCATTCGCCCAGTTCGTCGGCGATACGCCAAGGCTCTGTCTCATCGTCATTTCCTTTGAATGGCCTTGGAAAACCTGCCTTCTCAGTTAACCCGCTTTTATCTCAGACGCTCTGACGGGGCGATGGTCGCACTTGCGACCCATAATAGCCTTTAGTTCAAGATGATCTTCGATGCCATATGTCCCATATTCACGGCCGATCCCTGATTCTTTCATGCCGCCGAATGGCGCGAGAGGCTCATGTATCATAGCGTTGATTGCTACGCGACCAGCGTCGATATGGGCGGCAATGTCGCGTGCGCGATCAAGGTTCTTGCCGATGACATAAGCGTGCAACCCGAAAGGCGTGTCGTTGGCGATCTCAATTGCCTCAGCATCGTTCTCATATGTGATCACGCACAGAACCGGTCCGAATATCTCTTCACGCGCGATCGTCATTGTGTTTGCGACATCTGCAAAGACGGTCGGCTTGGTAAAAAAGCCCCGGTGCATTCCTTCCGGTCGACCCTCGCCACCAATTCTTATTCGAGCACCTTCTTGGACGCCTCGCCTTATATAGCCCTGTACCCGGTCGAATTGCTTCCGGTTCACGAGCGGCCCCATGGTCGTCTGGGGTTTTTGCGGGTCTCCCGGCACGATTTTGCTTGCCGATAGCTTGATGGAGTCACAAAAGTCACGGACTTTACTCTTGTGTACGAGGATACGCGTCCCGGCAATGCACGCCTGGCCATTGTTTGTGAAGCCTATTGAGAGCGCTGCCGCTGCTGCTTCTTCCAGGTCCGCATCCTCCATGATAACTGTCGGTGCCTTGCCGCCCAGTTCAAGCGTTACTCGCGTCATGCGGTCGGCGGCAGCCCGCATGATGGATTTTCCGACGGGTGTCGATCCCGTAAACGAAATTTTCCGTACATCTGGATGTGTCGTCAGTGCCGCGCCCACCACATCGCCCCGACCTGCTACAACATTTATCACACCAGCTGGTGCTCCGGCCGCGTGCAGACATTCTGTAAATAGCTGGTTCTGCCATGCACTGTACTCGCTCGGTTTGATGATCACCGGGCATCCGGCAGCCAACGCACCCGCCATCTTAACGCTGATAGAGTTGTAAAGGCTGTTCCAAGGTACGATATGCACGGCCACACCTGCGGCTTGCGCGACCACCTCAGCATCGTTGATCCAGCGCGAAAAAGGAAAGTCATCGAGCAGTTTGGCGGCGCTAAGGAAGTTGTTAGCCGCTAGATCGGCCCGCCACCTTGCTTGCTCGACGGGCCCGCCATATTCGATGATTGTGGCTTCTGTCAGATCGCTGGAACGGACGCGAACGGCTTCGCTCAGGGCGTTAAGCAGGTCGATCCGCTCCTTTCTGCTGGTTCGCGAATAGGTGGAAAAGGCACGTTTGGCACTTGCGACGGCTTTTTGCGCATCTTCTTCGTCGGCCATGATCAACACGCCCATCGGTTCCTCTGTGGTTGGGTTGATGAGTGCCAGTTCCTCCCGGCCATGCGTTGTGCAAAACGCCCCATTAATGTAGACTTGGTCTATTCTGTGCATGGAATTCTCCTGCGATTTGGTGTGTGAACAACTCCTCCAGGATTGGGGGCCCAGGATGCCATCGTCATGCATCGACCGCGGGGCCGTGACCATCAATGTAGCGACGGTGCATCAATCGACGATTGATGAGCCACTTCCCGTCGGTTCGAACAAACTCCAGCTGATAGCGACCACCTATGGTGGTTCTGAGTATCTGCCCTCCCTGTGTGGATCGCGCAACTTCCACTACACAGTCGATACTCGCAGACGCGCGGATTTCGCCGACATTGATTATCGCATTCATCAACTTGTGATGCGTCCAGTCTGTGAGCGAGAGCCTGGCAATTGAGGCACTGGAGTACACGTCGGCGCTAACGGTTACCTCGTCTAAACCGGGTGTGCCGCTTGAGATTCTGGTGGCAAGACAGGCTTTATAGGTGGCCTCATCGCGATCGTCCGACGCCTGAGCCAGACGCGCAACGAGCCTGAGGATCTCTAGTTCATCTTGGGCAGTCTGGCTCATTCAACGTTACCCTCCGCGATCGGAACTGCTGGCTCGTTGCCACGGCCATACGTCCCAAACTCGCGACACTGTATTTGTAATGACCTATCCCTGGATTTCAATTTACCCAAAGCTCGTTACAATTGTGACACGATGAAGTCGAGGCGAGAAATCGGAGAGGTTGAACAGGTCCTTGGCAACTTCGCGAAAGGACACAAGAGATAGCCGAGAGTTTTCTCGGATTTCGCTCTGCATTTTGCTACAGTCATGCCTTTAAGTGCCGGATATAATTGTTTTAAGTTGGCTCGTTGAGCAGACGTTGATGTTGGACATTTGGTTGCCAACCATTCCTTGGTAGTCCACGACATCGGCGCGTTTGTCGTCTGCGACAACCAATGCCATGCCAAGCGGCTACCATAATGATACATCGGGGTCGCTCAACATGACTCAGAAGCTGGGCTGCACAGGTTGCCAAACGCCGAGGCGCAAAGCGTGCGATGGTTGCGGGTGTAACCAACTGTGGTCGCTTGAAATGATACTGTAACGACGGATGGCCTAAAGCGCTGATCACAAGCGTTGAAGGGCTACATCTATCGGGGCGCAGCCCCTTCAATATACCATTTGGTCGGGGAATATCACTGCTTTCGTCTCGAGAAAGGCCTGAAGTCCCTCTGGGCCACCTTCTCTTCCCACACCGGACATCTTGTAACCACCGAAGGGTGCGGATGGGGTTAACTCCATGCCATTTATGCCCACTTGGCCCGTGCGGAGACACCTGGCAACCGCCATTGCTGTTTCGCTATCTCCAAAAATAGAACCGCTAAGTCCGAAATCTGTATCGTTGGCGATTTCAATGGCCTCGTCGACTGTTTCGTAGGTTTGAACGGTCACGACAGGCCCGAAGATCTCTTCCCTTGCAATGGACATTTGGCGATCGACATTGCGGATTACAGTGGGCTCGATGTAGTATCCTCGCTCGGAAAACGAACTCCTCTTTCCCCCGCACACAATCTCTGCACCTTCGTCGATGCCCTCGTTGATGTACGCCATTACACGCTCGAATTGCGAGCTATTCAGGACAGGACCGACCTGAGTAGAGGTATCCCATGGGTCCCCGACTTTTCGGGCGCGAACCATCGTTGCAAACGCATCCAGGAATTCTCCTTCGCGAGATTTTGGAACCAACACACGCGATTGTGAGAAGCAGAACTGACCGGAGAACGGCATAGTGTATTGTTCCAGTGTCGGCATTGCCTTGTCGAAATCGGCGTTTTCCAGGAGAATGGCGGCTGATTTTCCACCAAGCTCCAGTGTAAGTCGACCCATGCGGCCCGCCACTATTGAAGCGATCTCACTACCTGTTCTGACGCTGCCGGTGAAGCTGACTTTCGGGATATCGTTCGACTTTACAAGGTGTGAGCTTACCCCCGCACCCGCCATCAAGACGTTGATGACGCCAGGCGGAAATCCAATCTCATGAACGCATTGTGCAAGCAGCATGGCGTCGAGGGGGCTTTCAGGTGAACTCTTGATGACGCAAGTACATCCGGCTGCCAATGCAGCGCCAAGTTTGGTCATCAAGATCGGCAAGGGAGCATTCCACGGTATGATGATCGCGCAAGCGCCAATCGGCTCGGAAAGAATCTTTGCATGACCGTGCTGAGTCGAACGTTCCGATTCAAACTCGAAGGATGCAGCCAAGTCTGCGAAGTAACGCAGTCGTAGCGTGGCAAGTGGCGCGAGTTTTCTGGTAAGGGATATCGGAGCTCCGACTTGAGCTGTCCACAGCTGGGCTGCCAACTCAATGCGCTCGCTTAGCCGGTCGGCCAGCCGGTGCATCAGGATGCAGCGGTTTCGGGGAGTGGTCCTCGGCCATGCCCCCTGTTCGAAAGCATGTTTTGCTGCCTGTATCGCGTTGTCCATTTCGGCTTCAGATGCCATTGGCATGGAAACCGACAGTTTTTCAGTGGACGGGTTGATGATTTCCTTTGAGATACCGGATGCTGCTCGAACCCATAATCCATCGACGTAGAAGCTATCGAACAGGTGGTTCGGAACGCTGGCTTTCCAATTGTTCATCGTTCGAAATCCTTTTGTGGGAATTGCCGTGAATGACTGGGTCCGACGATAGTCGAAGATGCAAGGGTGTGCTTTCCCTGCATTCTGGAACTGGCATGTGGTTGCGATTGTTATTGAAAGCGTATTCCCGATCAGCGTAAACGATGATCTACCTGCGACGATAGCTGCTGGGCGCTAGACCATATTTTTGGCTGAAAAGTCTTGAGAGATGGGAGTGGCTCGAGAATCCGACACGCAGCGCTATCGAAACAATAGTCTCGTCGCTTTCAACCAACGCCCGGCGTGCTTCTTCTAATCTGACATCCCGCAGATATTCGAATGGCGTCTTACCTGTGGCCATCTGAAACATTTTTAGAAAGTGCGAGCGGCTGTAACCACAGTCATGTGCCAGATCCGACAGCGTGAAATTGCGATCGAACTCGCTCTGCAAGCGATCCAATATCCGCTTGAGCGCATGCTTCGGAAGGGCGGAGACGTCGGGGGAGTGCTTAACCTCCGCACGAGCAACTGCTAAAAAGCGGCTGATCAGTGCCTGTTCGATAGAGTCGCGGTAGAGTTTGCCGCTTGCCCCGCCATTCTCGACCTCGAGTGCCGCCAGAGTAATAAGGTGAGCGAGAGGCTGATCTTCAACTCCGAGGTGCTCATGCAACGGAAACGAATCCTTGCATTCCATCTCCTCGACAAGATTTTGCGCAGCTTTGGTATTAATCACGCACGCGGTCACTTCGTAAGAAGTTAAAGCACGTACTGCGGGAAGACGCCCTGCACAGCCGAGCGATAACGTATGAGGCGGCTTCACGACGCGTTTGAACCGCCCAGTCTTGTAAGCCCGCTCGGCGATCGTCGGCCGGTTACCCCAAAGCAGGATATAGTGGTAGTCGATTTCCTCTTCTTCCCGTTCAATCGCATCGACCGACCGCCGTTCGACGCCAATGCCAGTCCAAAGATTATCGGTTTGAGGCCCAATGACGCGCGAGCCCTTCAGAAGAATATCAAATACCGCATTTTTTATCGACACGGCTTCAGTCGGGAGCGCTTCATCCATCATGGACTAATACTATTTGGAACTGAAATCGCAGGAACAATAAATTCCGCTCCCCATAGCGTTCCGAAGGCGTTGAGAATAGTGGAATCGCGTCGACCGTTCTTCATCATATCCCCGAGAGCAGTGAAAACGCGATTGCATCCATGCCTGGTGAAATCATGATATGTCGTCGCGCGGGCCCTGTCGAAACATTGACGAAAGCATGAGCGCTAACACCAGGCACCGTGATGACGTCACCTTCCTCAGCGTAGAATTGATCGCCATCGACGTCAAAAAAGTACGTGCCCTCTACCACTCTGAAAACCTCCGTTTCCACATGACAGTGGCGAGGAGGGCCGTATCCAGGCTGGTTTACCGTATCGATAAAACAAAATAACCCATCGCTATCCGACGAATGGACCCGGCCCCTGGCGCCAGGGCCTGGAGCGGGGATCTGCATCAAGTTTACAGCGTCGTTTTGACCTGATCTTTGAAACGTCAATGCCTTATCCTTTAATTATTCACGAGATAATATGCGGGTCGCTGTGCACCTCAAAATACTCCGTTTCCCATGTTACATTATACTTTCTCGACGGATGAATTTTACTTCAAATGTAACACGCAAAGGAAAGCGATGATGCGTGTCGCGCAACGCCGACCTGGATCAGATCGACTGGCCATTGCCCTTACGTGCGACACTCCGGGCCGCGGAGCGATCATGCCGCCGTTGTTCGATGTTGCGCCAGGACACAAAACGAGATTGAGCGCTGCAAAGTTGTCCAGCAGGCTCGTCTCCACCGACTATCTGTCGCGGTACGTCGGTGCTGTTCCAGGTGGGTAGATGGCATTATAACTGTAGCGCATCCCGGTGGAGTTGTAATATATCTGAAACCGTGAAGCGACAACATTCCCTTGCCAATTGCATGGGAAAAGAAAATGGTCGAACCTTTTAATAGCGAACTCGAAAACCCGCGTATTTGTGTTGCGGGAGCTGGCGCAATCGGGCTTACGATTGCATCACGCCTTCTTATAGGCGGCTTCCGTGTAGGTCTTGTAGCCAGAGGCGAGAGCCTTTCCTTTATCAAAGAAAACGGAATCCGGTTGATAGACAAGGAGGGTGATCACCGGATGCCGGCCGAAGTCGGCCACGCGACAGATTTCCCGCCGGCGGACATCTTGTTCCTTTGCCCGAAATCGCACGACATGCCGACGCTCGCAGCCTCAATAAAATCGCTCATAACGTCAAATACAATAGTCGTACCCGTGATCAACGGAATACCGTGGTGGTATTTTGACGGGAAGGACGACATCTGGGATGGCCAGCAAATCGTAGCAGTCGATCCAGATGGAGTCCTCAAGCAGATCATTCCTTCCAGGCAGATCATCGGTGTTACCACGATGATCACGGCAGAACGGATACATCCCGGTACAGCGAGAACTTTTAATCCACTACAGATGACAATAGGCGAGCTCGATGATCGCGCATCAGATCGACTGGATGATCTCGCTTCTATTCTGGGTAAGTCCGGGTTCACTGTTCGCAAACCACTGCATATCCGTGACGCCATCTGGACCAAGGTTGTCCGCAATCTTGTATCTAATCCAGTGACAGCTATCACCGGCGCAACCCTTCGTCAAAACTTTGGAAACTCGTATCTGGTCGATATAAGCAAGCTGATGCTTCATGAAGTGCTTCCGGTGATTGCCACGTACGACGCGAAGCTCGAAGTCGATCCGGAGATGATATTGGAAAGTGGTTGGAAGTTGGGGGATGTAAAGACGTCCATGCTGCAGGACCTGGAACGAGGCAGTCCACTGGAGCTTGCCTCAATCTGTGACGCGGTGATTGAACTCGCAAAATTTCACCGCATCGTAATGCCTGTGACTCAGGCGATCAGCAACCTTGCACATTTTAAAAGCTCTCCTGATGGCGATGTGTTTGCAGCGTAGAGGCTGTGCGCTCAAGCAGAAATGATCAACTGAGAGCGTAACCGCCTTGTACATTAAATAAGCGGAACCGGGATTTTCTTCAGCACTGAGGACTTTGCCCAAGAATGTGACGAATTGCTTTCGATCGTCTGCCCTCCAGGGCAATGCCCCCGACTCCCCTGACGGAATTTCGTTCAGGTACAGGTTCACAGAGGGCTCCATCGCGCTATTTGAATGCGAAAGGGGTCCACAGGCCCCAAGGGATGAGTTTAGCCTCGTCGCGTATCTCGAGTTGCAGAATGGCTTTGTCACTCCCACGCGACGCTCAACTCAACATTGATGTTGCCGCGGACGGCCTTGCAGCAGGGCAGGTCCGATGTGCCTCCTCGACGAGAACATTGGCCAGGTCTGGTTCATACCGGGCAGACTGACGTTTGGACGTGACTGGAGGAAATAAGCGCCGTCGGTCAGGCCAAGGTCGACTTCGGCATCAACTGCCATAGGGGTGGGTAGGGCGACCTTTCGCCTGCCGGCCGTAAAGAGCTGTTCCGGATTGGTGCCGATCCGCCCACTGCCTGGAGGCGAGAGCTTGATGTCGAGTGGGTCATCTTCGCTCTGAGCGAATCCTTTGCGACCACCTGTTGTATGTCTTGCCTGTGTAAAGAACGTTGTCGATCTTAATCATGGAACACTCCTCCGTTCACCCGCCTCGCAGCATTTGGGGACAAGGAATGTTCTGAAGCAGCAACGTATCCGGTATATGTTTGTGTCCTGGGCTATTTGTAACGAACCGTAGCGATCCGACATGTCGATACTCTATTGCGGGGCAAGCGGTACCCCTTACCATTAGCGAATAGTAACTTCAGCCGCCAGACCGCCGCCATCTCGATTATAGAGACGGATTGCGCCACCAAGCGCTGCTGTGAGCTGCTGGGAGATTGCAAGGCCCAGCCCCGAACCACCGGTTTCCCGATTTCGCGACGGCTCGAGCCGGAAAAACGGTTGCATCGCCGCTTCGATTTGATCGTCGGGAATGCCTGGCCCGCGGTCAAGGACCGTTATGGTGATCTCGCCTCCCTGCTTGCGTTCAACCCTCACTTCTGCCGCTCCTCCGAATTTCAATGCGTTGTCGATGAAATTGGAAAGGATACGCCGCAGGGCAAGCGGCTTGGTCGTTACGGTTCCGGTAATAGTCCCGCTCACGGAAACCGCTTTGACGGTGTCCTGATAATCGTAGCAAATGCTCTCGATGAACGACGCGAGATCAATTCGGGAGAACTTTTCTCCGTTTCCATGCGAACTGCGGAAATAGGCAATGCCGTCCTGAACAAGGCGTTCAAGCTCGCCGATGTCATGGAGGAGCTTGGCCCGTTCCGGCGTGTCGTCGGCTAGCTCCGCCCGGAGTCGCATTCGGGTGATCGGCGTTTGCAGGTCGTGCGAAATCGCCGCGAGAATCTGCTCGCGCTCTTCCAGGTACTGCGCTATGCGATCCCGCATTGCATTGAACGCTCTCGCCGCATGCGCGACTTCCGTCGGCCCGGTGTCACTTAGCGCAGGCCCGTTCTTGCTCGGATCAAGCGCATCGGCTGCTGCCGCAAGTGCAGCGAGGGGATGTGATGCTTGCCGAACTGCTAGCCAGGCGAGAATCCCGATAAGCAGCATCTGCAGTACAAACACATAGGGCAACCATACTGCCAGAGGCATGATGCTCCGTGGAGTGATGTCGATTGTCAGCGGAGTTCCGTCTGTCAATGCGAGGTGGGCTTGCAATCTTTGAGCCTCACCTGGTATGGCTTCCATCCGGATCGGCAAGCGATGCTCGATTGCTTTACTGATGGTATCTGCAATTTCAGCACCCCGAACACTTGTGTCCACCACTCCCGGCTGGCCCGGTCCTAGTATGAAGCGAAAATTGCCCCTGCTCAAAGGATCAGTCAGATTAGCCCGTTGATCCGCTGGAATCCGGTCGAACACGGCTACGGATGCGGCAACATCGCTCTGTAGCGTCCCCAGCATCATGGCCTTGGCAGAGATGTAACGCTCGGCATATAGCACGCTGAAGGAGAGTCCGTAGGCGATGGCAAGACCGACCAGCAGGATCAGAAACATCCGTGACCTTAGGCTGCTCGGCAACATTCGCCCGCGAATGAAGCTGGCTGCCACAGTCATTGATGCGGCTCCGACACCTCAACCGGGACGGAAAAGACATACCCTTCGCTACGAACTGTTTTGATATAGATCGGTTCGCGCGCATCGTCACCTAGACGCTGGCGCAGGCGACTTACAAGTAGATCGATTGACCTGTCGAAGATTTCCGCGTCGCGGCTTTGGGTGAGGTTGAGGAGTTGGTCACGATTGAGAATACGCTGCGGGTGATCGATAAACACACGAAGCAGCCGGAATTCAGCCCCGCTGAGCGCGATGGTCGTTCCGTCCTTGTCGAGCAGAATCCGCGCGACCGTATCGAGACGCCATTCGCCGAAACTCAATATCTTCCCGGCATCAGTTACTTGAAAATTGGGAGGCAACATCCGTGTCCGCCGAAGCACCGATTTTATGCGCGCCAAAAGCTCTCTTGCGGCAAATGGTTTCGGCAGATAGTCGTCAGCGCCCATTTCAAGTCCAAGAATACGGTCCATCTCGTCGGTGCGCGCCGTTAACATCAGGATGGGTGTCGCTTTATGTTTTCCAGCCCGAATTTCACGGCAGAGTACCAGCCCATCATCTCCCGGCATCATGACGTCCAATACGATGAGGTCAACAGCGTTCGTTTCGAGGAATCTGCGCAAATGGCGGCCGTCAGCTGCGACGGACGCCCGCAAGCCGTTTTTCTTCAAATAACCCGATACCATCTCACGGATTTCGCTGTCGTCATCGACGATCAGAATGTGATCGACATGGTCCATAGCTCTGTTTCCTTCAGAAGTCCGAAATCCGGTTAGTTTCGACGAACTTGAACCTATGGTGGTTGTACTCACTGTACCTTTCCATTTGAACCAAAGTCCAATATTTCCATCCAACAGTCCCGATGTATCCCGCGTGTGTCGCTCATTGTCGGTTATGAATGCTAGTGTATTGTTTAGCCGGGCAGATACACTTTGATACAAGCGGTACCAAATTATTCGAGCTGCGGCAGCGTACGAGCGGGACAGCCATTGCCGAAGCGCTTCGGTATGGCGTTTACGGTTCCGCTCGTAGCGGCGCTGGCCGCTGTTGGTGGTTAATCACGACGGGACGATTCTGTGTGGGGTATACGCGGAGTGACAATATAGTGCGGAAAGACACGCAATGATGCAATTGTAGCATTCGCTGCCTTGATGATCCTCTCCTTTCGTTTCAACTGTAATCCACGGCCCTCCGTACGAAATCATCGATACGATTCTACGCTTTAATTTGCGATTGTCGGCCGCTTGGGTCGCCGCGGGCGCGTAGCCAAGTCAGCTCGGTAGATCGCACAAGACATTCTGTGAAAAGGCGGTGGCAGATGGCCATTAAAACAAACTCGGACACTCTCACAAACAATACGGATCTGTTGGCAAAAAATCTCCGACCATTTTTTGAATCACATATCCGAGAGATGGAAAAAATTCGGCGGCTCCCCAAGGCTGTTGTTGATGAGCTCAAGGCGCGCGGTATCTTTCGGATGCTTGCGCCAAATCGGTTTGGAGGGCAGGAGCTTGACTTTCCCCTGGCGCTGGAGCGAATCAAGCACATTTCGGCCATAGATGCTTCGATCGGATGGGTTTCGGCAATTAATAGTGGTGCATGTCTCATGTTGGCGAAACTGCCAATTGGCTCCCTGGAGGTCATCTACAAAGGTGGACCGGATCAAATCATTGCCGGCTCGGCTCAAGCGCACGGTATCGGAACGCGCGTTCCTGGCGGCTGGCAGGTTACAGGACGATGGCCGCTCGCGAGTGGTTGCAACGCGGCCGATTGGATTATTGCAGCATTCAAGGCCGACCTGGCCGGCGGTCCAGAAGAGCGAACAATCGTACGGGCGATGTTACTGCCGGCAAACAGGTTTGTGATTGAGGATACATGGCATGCAATGGGGCTGCGAGGCACCGGAAGCCACCACATATCGATCGACAAGGCATTCGTGCCCGGCGACTATGTAATTTCGTTGGGGCTTGGTACGCTTTCGATCGACAAACCACTCTACAGACATCCTCCCCATCTTATCGCATTGACGCACGGGGCGGTTCAGCTCGGCATTGCTCGAGCAGCTATGGAAGACTTGCTTGGCTTGCAGCGTGTTCGACCAATCGATGATCCGTCCGGTCACCACGAGCTGGTTCACTTCGAATTGGGGAAATGTGTTGCTAAACTGAAGGCGGCCGAGGCAGTGTTTGAACGCCAGGTCGACGTGAATTGGTCTGACACCTGCGCCGGGTTGCCGCCCGAGCCAACGAAGTTGACTGCCACGATTCAGACAGGCGTGCATGTCGCCCAGGAAACGCTTGATATTGTTCGGCGGTGTTTTCAATTGGCCGGAAGTGCGGCCATATATGAGGGCCTGTCTCTTGAAAGACGCCTGAGAGACATCCACGTAGCCACCCAACATGGGCTTATAAAAAGAGCAAATTTCACTGCTGGAGGCAAAGCGCTGCTTGACAGCTCGCGCGATCAGTTTGGGGAAAGTCCTGTTCGAACGGATGCAGGTCCGGCGAATATCGCGATGTCCCGATTCGGAGCCTGAAGCTCAAGTGCTGCGTAACCGGGAGAATGTTCTGAAACCCTCTCCTCCAACTTCCGCCCGAAGAGGGAAAGTGAATTCTAAGGGTAAAACTTGTGCCGGAGCATGCCTGATGATTACAGTTGAAATAAATTGCAGAGGATACTGAAATTTTAAAGCAATATTATCCTGATTTAATCTCACCATAGAAGATCTGCAGTGTAAACGTCAGAATGTAGTAATGTAATAATGGAATACATTGCTGGAAGTGAATAGTAAAAACTGATGTGGAAAGCGCTTTGCAATGCAAACAGGTTTGCTGCAGGTATCCGCAGCAGCTTGCCGTATGTCGGTATGTAAAGGGCAGGTCGTGTCAAGTGGTAGATGCATGCCCGGATGCCCGGAGCAGGCGAACAAGCTGTTCCGCATAAAGCTTGCAGGAGTTGAGAACAAACCAATTTGACCAGACAAACGGTCTTGTTGACGAGCGCGCTCGGCTCCCTTGAGATTGGTCACGTTTTTAGGGATGGAAGCATCTATGTCACTGGTTAAAGACGAGCACTGGGGTTCAGGGTCGTGGGAAGGCGATGAACGCTTTACGTCGCCTGTGTCTCGCTTCCAGAGTCCATCGCTTTCCCGGTACACTCTCCGGGTTCTTCACACCATGCCACGGCGTGTCCGCCGGCCGTCCGAAAGACTGGTGCCAAATTCACTCCTATGGCAGTTATTGTTGGGATCGATCGCCGGCCCGATTTTTGGGTGCTCAGCGCTCGTGACGATCGGGGGCCAGTACGCAGTTGAGTGGGTGTGCGGAACCTTTGCGTTGGCGACCTTGTTCAGTCTTGCGCTAATCGGCGTAGTCGTTCGAAAAATATTACAGCCGTTCAGCGATCTTGCAACGGCGGCCAGTAGATTTGGAATTGATGGCGGCATCCAACGGCGGTTGACGACAAGCGGCCCATATGGAGCTTCTATGGCTGCCAGAGCGCTCAACGCCATGTCGGAGCGGGTGAAGCGGCAGGGAGAAGAGCGCATCAGGGTTCTGACAGCCTTCTCACATGACTTGCAAACACCGATAACACGGATGCAACTCCGTGTAGAACTTGCGAAACAAATTCCGGAACGGGACAAACTACTGAGGGACCTTCGTGAGGTCGAGTGTCTCGCAAGGGACGGAATTGCCTACGCCAGAGATTCTCATGTTACCTGCGAAGACAGCTGTTCCGTCGACCTGCGTGTTTTTATCGAGGGTATCGTTTGCGACTATGAAGATACGGGGCGCGACGTGTTTATTAATGGCGTTATCCAAGGAGTCTGGACGGTGAAGCCCGCAGCTTTACGTCGCATCCTGTCAAATTTCATCGATAATGCTCTTAAATTTGGCGGCGGAGCGCAAATTAGCGTCTCAAGAAATATTGCCCGTGAGCTGGTGATCGCAGTGATGGACCGTGGACCCGGTATAGCCCCAGCCAAACTCTGTGTTGCGATGAAGCCTTTTGTTAAACTCCACGAATGCTCTGGCGGCCCGGTGACTGGTTTCGGGTTAGGTCTGGCGATTTGTCAACAGCTCGCTCGGGAGATGAATGCATCTGTCTTGCTTGAAAACAGGGTAAGTGGTGGCTTATCGGCTCAGATTGTATTCGCCTTGCAATGATCCGGCAGTGGTTGGCAACTGTAACCCAATATATACCAGAGCGACATGCGGTAGCTGTAAAATGTCGAGTTCAGAACTATCTCCGCCAGGGACAGTCGCCAATCCTGGCAATAGATGCCTGCTGCGGAAAGAACAATATCGCGTCGTTGGCATTGTGTCGCTAGGCGGATGCCTCGAGTTTTATGACTTCGCGATTTTCGTTTTCTTCGCAGATGTGATCGGACAAGCGTTCTTTCCAGTCGGTATGCCATCCTGGTTAACCTCAGCCCAAACATGGGGGTTTTTCGCTGCAGGATACGTGTTTCGACCCTTGGGTGGGGTAGTACTCGCTCACTTCGGAGACTTATTTGGACGTAAGCGGGTATTTGCTTTTTCAATATTGTTGATGGCTACCTCGACATTGGGTATCGGATTCCTTCCAACATACGCAACAATTGGAGTGGCTGCGCCATTCTTGCTCCTGTTCATGCGTGTCTTGCAGGGCATTGCCATTGGCGGAGAGGTCCCCGGCGCATGGACCTTCGTCGCTGAACATGTGCCGTCAAAAAATGTTGGCCGGGCCTGTGGAATTGTATGTGGTGGCCTCACCCTCGGAATCTTGTTGGCGTCTTCGGTAGCCACCGCCGTGACCTCACTTCTTCACTCCGATGAGGTGCATCAATTCGGCTGGCGACTGCCATTTCTTCTTGGTGGCTTTTTCGGTCTGGCTGGTATGAAGCTTCGACGGATGCTCAAAGAAACACCAGTCTTCAGCAGCCTCCGGAAACGCAAAATGCTCGTGCCGGAACTTCCCCTTCGTGTGGTTCTGCAAACTGGAGGCTACGGAATAATCCGATCTATAACGGTTACGTGGGTACTTTCGATTGTAGTCGTTCTGACATTGATGATGCCTATCATCCTTCGTAATGGGTACGGCTACAGAAAGGAGGAGGCGCTCGTCGCGGCAAGCGTCAGTACTTTGTTTCAAGGATTGGGTGTTGTCTTCGGGGGCGCGCTTCTCGACAGGATCGGTGCCGCAAAGTTTTATTTATTATTCACATTGGTTTTATCCATCGGAGCGGTTTCATATGCGAAAATAGCCAACTCTCATTCACTCGAACTTCTGGCCTTATGCGCTATTGTAGGATTGTCGGGAGGGGTCACTGCCGGGACTCCTTACGTGATGGTTGCATCTTTCCCCGCCAGAATCCGCTACACTGGCGTTTCTTTTGCTTACAATATGTCGTACGCATTCTTGGGAGGGGTGATGCCGGTTTTAATCAACGCTGTCTCCCCCCTGGGTGTAATAGCTCCGGTTTTGTTTTTTGTCGCCCTGAGCATTTCCGCGCTGGGTATGGGGCTTGTATTAATGTTCCGTTCAAGCCCGCTCGTGCCAGAGTAAATAGCCCGTCGATCTTGGCAGTGATGCAGACGCCAGTTTCAAGAACTCAGGTTAGAAGTTGGCAAAAGGTTAGCCAATCGCATCGTTCGGACAGGAGCATGCTTGCCTGGACAGCTCCGCACCAACTGCGAGTAGTAGTATTGGAGTAGCGGGAGGCAAGCGCATAGATTTCGCGGCCATTCGGTCGAGAACGGACGCATTGTCGAATTTGTCCCTGGAACCTCAGATTCAAAATGCGATAGAGGAAATTCTTGAAATCCGCTATCAAAGAACCCGCAACAACAGGCTACTGCTGCTCCTCAACAGACGTGGACAGTACATCAATGGCGCTGCCTTGCCCGCGGACCATATTGTACAACGTCGTCGCCAAATTTATCGAACTGACGGGCTTTCTTAGAGTGGAGATGTCTTTAAAGGAACGGGCTCCGGCCAAAGTTGTTTGGTGGTCCGTCATGAATATGGTCGGTACCGGTGTAAACTGAGCCTTTACTGCGCTGCAATCTGGCGGTTCCTCCCAAAGATCCATATCGAGCAGGATAAGATGAGGCGGACTGTGATTGGTCGATAGCCAGATTTTCAAAGCTGACATAGACGAAAAGCCGATTGCCTCATATCCCAAGGCAGCTATCTTTTCCTCGAAGAGCGGCCTAAGTGACGCGTCGCGCTGTGCAATGAGAACGGTTTCTCCCGCACCCAGTGGTACGGTTCGCTCATTAAAGAACTCCGCCAGAGGAATGGGCTTTCGGTAAGACGCCGGAAAATAGAGGTCGAACCTTGTGCCGACGTTGATTTCACTTCGCACACTGATCCGCCCATTCATTCCAACAACGAGACCGTGGACAGCCGCCAGTCCGAGACCAGTCCCGCCCCGTTTGGACTTCGTCGTGAAGAACGGCTCGAAGATGTGTGGCAGTATGCTGTCCGGAATACCCGCCCCATGGTCCTCGACTTGTACGAGCACATAGCTTCCGGGGGTTAGTTCTCCATGCGATAGCGTGATTCTGGAACGCTCGTCACTTTTACTCACCATCACTTTGATCTCGGATGGGCCGATCGAAGCTTGAGCAGCGTTCATGCAGAGATTCGTGATGATTTGCTGTAGCTCGATTGGATTTCCCAAAATGGGGGGGAGCTTTTCCTCGAGCTCAACCGCGACGATGAAGCTATCTGAAATCGACATTCTGATCATTGGCAATATGTCTCGGACGGACTCCGACACATCAAACGGTCTGCTGACCCGGTCACGCTTCCGACTGAATGTTAAAATCTGATCGATGATAAACTTTGCACGATGCCCGCTCGACACCATCTCCTGAACGTATTGTCTAGTTGTCGCGGGGTCGCGATCGAGCTGTAGAGCCATTTCTCCATACCCGAGAATGGCTCCGAGCGAATTGTTGAATTCATGAGCTATGCCGCCCGCCAGCGTTCCCAGTGCTTCAAGCCTCTGCGCATGCTCAAGTCGTGCTTCCAGTGTCTCACGCTCGTCCTTGTCCCGCTGCGCCCTGATGCATTGTGTCAAAGCTATAAGGGCATGACCAAGCAGCCTTACTTCGTCGGGATCCGGTTTCCTGCGAATTTCATTGTGCTCGAGGAAGAGAAGACACACTGAATCGCCTCCCATTTCGGTTGCAACTACGGAGCCGGCGCTCAAAGAACCTTCGGGAAAATGGTCGAACTCCAGGTGCTGAAGGTTCTCGTATAGGAACGGCCTCCAGAGCGATGGCGTTGCCTTGAGGTTCTGCTGGATCCAATGCCGGAATGTTTCTTGCAGCGCATCTGAGCCCAGCATATCGCCCCCTTTGAACGTGACCTCAGCAACTCCGGTCTCGTTGTTGAAGATTGCGAACGCATAAGTCCTTGCATCGAAAAAGTGCGTCAGCATTGCAAGAGAGTCGTTGATGGCTTCGGCAAGATCGTCAAAGCTCTCGTTGAATCTTTTTTTTATGTCCGCCACAAGCGTTTCGAGGTCCAGCTGCTGCGTGAGCTTTTGGGTCTGAAGCTTCAATCGATAGATGAGCCACGCCACATAGCCACAAAGAAGCAATGCTATTGAGCCAAGCAGGACTCTGCTCCAGGATGATCGGACACTCAACTCGCCATAGGCATCCAGATAAACCTTCTGTAGCGTTTGGGCATCCCCGGATGTCCGCGACGCTTGAATTGCTTGGATAATGCTGTCTACGGCCGGCAGTGTGTCGAGAATCATTTTGGCATGAACCGCATAAGCTCGAACGTCCGGCATGACTCCATACGGAGTATCAAGCATATCATCGAGCTGGGTTCGAATGGTGTCACCCAGGGCCGCATTCGGCTGTGTTGCAAAGCGCATCATCAGGTTACCCAGATCGTTCGGGGTGTCTAAAGATCGAGATGTGTCCAATGAGGCTCCTTCGTGGAGCTTGCTAAGCATTCGGTTTGCGATGGACAAAGAGTTTTGCAGCAGCGCATTGCCAGTCTTGAACTCTTCGACCAGTTCCTCATCTCGGTCAATGGAGGAAGAGAGCTTCGAAAGCTCTGCAGCAAGAGCAGCGCGCGCTTCGATACCACTTTCTGGAAATAGATCACTCAAGTGCGCAACCGTGGCATGGAGGGTTCTCACTGACTCAACGAGTGGATCGTAATCTCTCAATAACCCCGCTCTTGCCTGCAAAACATCTCTCTGCAGCGATGCGTGATTTATATCGACCGCACGCAAGGATGTCAGGATATCCTCATGAATTTCCCGCGACGGTACGCGTCCAAACGCAAATGCCGCAAAGCAGAAAGCTCCTGCGACGAGAACCATAATTCTCCAAAGTTCAATCGTGCGTCGCCGAGGAGGACGCTTGGAGTTTGTGTCCATTGTATTCGCCGGTGAGAGTTTTCAGGAACGAGACCAAGGCTTCGATCTCATTCATGGTAAGCTTGCGACCAAGCTGGCTTACTCCCATGATCTCGACAGCTTGACCAAGCGTAGCGGCGCGACCGTCATGAAAATATGGTGCTGTAACCTCGACATTGCGTAGGCTCGGAACACGAAAAACTCCTTTGTCGGATAGCTTTCCGGTGAGCATAAATCGTCCGAGGTCACCATCCCCAGACATGTTTCTGCCGGGGGGCGCTGCGAAGATGCCAAATTTCTGAAACATGTTGCCGCCGACGTTCGCGCCTTGATGGCAGGAAGCGCAACCATAGTCTTTAAATAGTTGGTATCCTTCAAGCTCTACTCTGGACAGCGCACCCGCATCACCCTCCAAATACCGGTCAAATGCCGAATTGGGGGTCGCTAACGATCGTTGGAATGAGGAAAGAGCATCCAGAATACTCATCTTATCGGGTGGATGGCCATAGACTTGCTCAAACCAGTGTGAATAGATTCTACTGCGTCCGAGTCTTTCTGTGAGTATCGACCAGCTCACGCCCATCAAGTCCTCGTCGAGGAGGATCTTTTCGCTCTGCTGCTCCAACGATGTGAAATCGCCTCGCCAACCCAAGCGATAGTTGCTCCCGACATTGTAGACGGTTGGCGCGTTGAAACGGTACGCCTTCCCGTGTTGACCGACCGGCCTGGGAGTATCAACGGTACCGCCGGAGGAAAGGTCGTGGCACGTCTGACAGGATTGATCCTGCTTTGCCGACAGAATGTTATCGGAAAAAAGTCGTTCACCTAGCGAGACGGCCGATTTGTCTAACGAGGGAATGGGTTTCAACGCGGCAAGAGGCTCCCTTTCGTCGAGGCTGACGTTTGCGGCGACCGCTTCGACAACCAGTGCAAACAAAAGGCCCATACCCCAAAGCGCAATATGTCGAACCAAACAGTAGCAGAGCTTGTCGGAACCTCCGATTCTGTTCACAGGTCTCAACCTCGCCTTTGTTCCTCGACTGCTACTTCGGCATCGAAAACGTATCCAGCACCCCGTTCAGTTAGGATCAACGTAGGATTGGACGGATCCGCCTCCAGCTTCCTTCTAAGACGCAGGATGAGAACGTCGATGCTTCGGTCAAAAATTTCTTCGTCATGGACTCGACTGGCATTCAAAAGCTGTTCACGGGACAGGACCTGCGTAGGCGTATCGAGGAACGCGGTCAATAAATTGAACTCCGCTGCGGTGAGCTTGATTTCTTCTGCACCGTCGCGCAGCAGTTTCCGCCTTTTCACGTTTAGTTTCCAGTTAGCAAACGAATAGATTTTTTGATCCCGTCGCTCGGGCAATTGGGGGCGTACTCGAAGGGAAGCTCGGACACGGGCTAGAAACTCCCTTAAGCCAAATGGCTTCGTCATATAGTCGCCGGCGCCGAGTTCCAGTCCAACCACCTTGTCTGTCTCCTCCATACGATCCCCGCTGATAATAATTATCGGCGCATCAGATTTCGTTGATAGCGTTCTTACAATTTCCAGGCCATCTTCGTGGCCAAGGTTGAGATCAACTACAACCAGATCGACGGTTTCCGCAGCAAGAATCTGGCCCAGTTGATGGCTGTCTTTTACGCCCGTCACCCTGAACGCATGCTGAGACAGATAATCAATCAGGAGGGCGCGAAGTTTACTGTCGTCATCTACGATAAGAATATGTTTCACAGGTTAATCCACCACGGTCGAACAGTTGGGTACAGGTCGAGTTGCAAATAGCGCAGCTAGGCTTTCGAGCAGAATCCTCGATCGGCTTCGAGAGCAATGTGGTTGCGGAAGAAGGAAGGTACGTACGCACACACACGAAACGCCCGAGTTCCCTCCCGTATTCCACCTTGAACATGTCCTGCATGTTTTGAGAAACGGGAGATTTGTATCCCAATGTATCGACCAGGTATTCGGACGCATTTACATACAATGCCACCCAACGTGACAAATCGATTGTGCCAATCAACCCCGATAAGGTCGGTGGCAACTTCAGTATTGAACGTCTTCAGGCCGACTTACCAACACCATCTGTTGGATGGGCCGGAGAGAAGGCTCGCATTTTGGACCCGGGATTCCAATCAATGAGCATGTTGCATAGTAAATTCCGAGACAGTCTGTACAGCATGGACGCGTTCAGAGCTGGTTCTTGTCCACTTGCGCTTCCGCTGTCAAAAAGAACGATACCATCAAGAGAGGCACGCGTGACGTAATGGAAGATTTTTTCGGGTGATCGTTCATTCATCGGGTTGCCTTGTCCGGCGTCACCGCCACTGAGACAGAATTGGTTGAACCGAGTGATAGCGATCGAAGATGACAAGCGAGTTTTACAAAACCTGGCATTGGTTACACTTGTAGGGCAGTGTGAGTTCAATTATCACACAGCAGCGGCCCATCAGCTGGTGCTGTCAAAAACTCCGGTCTGTTGCTGATGCGAGCTGATAGCGAGTCCAGTACATAGTTTGGGTCCACTTTTTCTGCTTGATGCCACGAAAAGCGCGATATCGGCGAAGATCGATGAAATAAATCAGAACCTTCCCTGGCTATCCCAAAAGTCTGGGGTGCGACGCGTTAACCGTCATCTGATGGCGCTGCACCACCAACTTCTATCCGAAATTGCCATCCGGCGGGGAATCCGACCTGAGACCAAGTCATTGCCCAGCTCTACAGTTGGTATTGTGGTTGACCAAGCTCGGGATAAGCGAGCCGACTGCGACAACTGCTCGAAATGTTACAAATGTCACTCGGTTATGGGTAACTGTCATTACTTCGTAATTATATAAGGCCGCAATGAACTGAATTTCGGAGAGAGGGCTTTCGAAGCGTGGATATACATCATAATCCAATATTCAGTAAGAGAAGATGCATTCCTGCCTTTGTCCGGTGAATATCCACGGCGCATCCGTCCATCAGCGCGCAACTGAGGCAGGAGAATCGGATGCTGATAGCGATGTCTTTAATCGCGATTGTGGTTTTGGCCGCACTAATCGCTGGCTTCTTTGAAAAAGATAAACGTGCCTTAACGGTTGACCAATGGGCTCTTGGCGGACGGAAGTTCGGTGCCGTTCTGGTGTTCGTCTTGATGGCAGGCGAAATCTATACGAGCTTTACCTTTCTAGGTGCGAGCGGCTTCGCGTATGGCAGAGGCGGTGTCGTTTTCTACATCCTCTCCTACACCTGTCTCGGCTTCATGATGTCTTACTGGCTGCTACCACCCGTGTGGCGCTTTGCAACAGAGATGCGGCTGGTTACTCAGCCGGACTTCTTCGAGAAGAAATATAACAGTCCCATGTTGGGAACGGCGGTTGCGATCGTGGGATTGATCGCCTTGATTCCGTACCTCATCCTACAGCTCAAAGGCCTCGGAATCATTACCGAGACGTTGTCACAGGGCCGCATAAAAACTCCCGTTGCCGTAGCGATCGGGGCGGTGGCGATGGCACTCTATGTCATCATATCCGGAATGAAGGGATCGGCATGGGCTGCCGTAGTGAAAGACGGCACGACATGGATAGTCTGCGGTTTTTTGGGTATCTACCTTCCCTATCATTACTACGGTGGCATCGGGAAAATGTTCCAGGAAATCGAAATCGCCCGGCCTGGTTTCGCTGCATTACCCGGTTCAGGCCACACGATCGTTTGGTACTGCAGCACGATCTTTCTGTCGGCGCTCGGCCTCTACATGTGGCCGCACACGTTTTGCGCAGCCTATACGTCAAAATCAGCGATTGCCTTTCGCAAAAATGCGATCTTGATGCCAATTTACTCCCTTGTAATGATGTTCGCGATGCTGGTTGGTTTTGCGGCGGTTCTACGTGTGCCTGGGCTCGAGGGACAGCAGATCGATCTTTCACTTCTCAAACTTTCCATGGCAACGTTCGACCCCTGGAATGTCGGAATCATTGGTGCTGCAGGCGTTCTGGCTGCCCTCGTACCCGGGGCGACCATCTTGATAACCGGAGCGACCGTGATCTCTAACAACATCTGCTGGAAATTCTATCCTTCTTTGTCCACCTATCAGCTGACCAACTGCGCGCGCGTGTCGGTGATCCTCATTACTTCAATTGCTGTCTATTTCACTCTCGCCGTTGGCGAGAGTATTGTCGCGATTTTGATCATGGGTTACAGCATTGTTACACAGCTATTTCCGTCGCTTTTCGGCAGCCTGCTAAGGCGTAATCCATTCACAAAGGAAGGCGCTTTGGCAGGCATAGTTGTCGGCTTGGGAACTGTGGGGATAGTCAGCGCGACTGGGTTAAACATCGCGACGTTCTTCCCTGATGCTCCAATGTTTATTAAGGAAGTGAATACGGGTTTCATAGCGCTTACGCTCAACGTTATGGTCGGGCTGCTGGTGAGCATCGCCACGGAGCAATGGCCTTCACCATCCAACCGAATCCGTTAGGAGAAACTTGCCGGCGTTTGTGCAGGGCAAGGCGGGTTGACATCGATGAAGCTGCTACCCGTCAGTTTTTAACCTTAAACGCATGGAATTGGATCGTGCTTGCCAGAGACCGCATGTCCGTTGCCGAGATTTTGTAACATTGAACTTCCGGAGGTCTCAGTGCGAATGATCGCAGTTCAACTATCTACTTCAACGATATGCGAGCCGTTGAGGACATTCAGGCGAGGCGGGCGCAAATTCGAGAGCTTCGCCGTGTATCCAAATGTATCCGGGGGGCGGGCAGATACATCATCTTTCAAAACACAGAATTCCGGACATACGGTCGATACATCGCGAGTGCTCCATCGCATGATTGAATCAAGGAGCCAATTATGTCCGAGCCCATGGAAATCAAACGCAGAAGCTTTTTTGCTGTTGCCGCTGCGGCGGTGGCCGCCGTTCAACTGGGCGGTTTGGAGGGCGCCTTTGCTCAAGGCACCACCGCAAACGAAACGCCCGCGGGCAGTGCGCCTGTAAAATTTTCGGCACTTAAAGAAATCAAGGCCGGGGTGCTCAATGTACAGTATGCCGAAGATGGTCCCCGGGATGGGCCGCCCGTCATCCTGCTTCACGGCTGGCCGTACGACATTTACAGTTATGTGGAAGTTGCGCCGATTCTTGCCGCTGCCGGCTATAGAGTGATTGCTCCTTTTTTTCGGGGCTATGGCGGTACCCGTTTTCTTTCGGGGAAAACCCCCCGCAACGGCCAGCAGGCAGCACTCGCACAAGACATTATTGACCTGATGGACGCCCTGAAGATAGAACGCGCAGTAATAGCTGGATATGACTGGGGTGCTCGCACCGCTGACATCGTAGCGGCATTGAGGCCAGATCGATGCAAAGCGCTGGTTTCTGTTAGCGGCTATCTTATCGGAAGCCAGGAAATTAACAAGAAGCCGCTGCCGCCAAAGGCCGAGCTGGCCTGGTGGTACCAGTTTTATTTCACCACGGAGAGAGGCCAGGAAGGCTATGACGCTAACCGGCACGACTTCAACAAGTTGATCTGGCAGCTCGCGTCACCCAAGTGGAAATTCAGCGACGCCACTTACGACAGGTCGGCCGCATCATTCGAAAATCCTGATCATGTCGCGATTGTTATTCATAACTATCGTTGGCGATTGGATTTGGCGAAGGGCGAGACGAAGTATGATGCTTTGGAGGAGAAGCTCGCGAAATTGCCTTCAATCGAGGTTCCTACCATAACAATCGAGGGCGATGCGAACGGTGCGCCACACCCTGAACCGGCTGCCTACGCAAGCAGGTTCAGGGGCAAGTACGAACATCGGAACTTCACAGGAGGGATTGGTCACAATCCGCCGCAAGAAGCTCCCGCCGAGTTCGCAAAAGCTGTCATCGACGCAGATCGCCTCTAATTGTGTTTATAAGTTTGGCAATCCCGGATTGAGGTGCTGTTGAATAAATCCGGTCCGACGTGTCTGACGTTTGGTGCCGGTCGGCTATCCACGGTCCATCCCTCCCGCCTGGATAGCCGTCCTTCCATTGCTGTCAAGGAGTACAATCATGGGATCTTTCAGCGCTTGGCATTGGTTGATTGTGCTCGCTATCGTTATGCTGCTATTCGGTCGCGGCAAAATTCCGGCCTTGATGGGTGATGTCGCAGCAGGTATCAGGAATTTCAAAAAAGGGATAGCTGACGAAGATCCTCGTTCGCAGACTCTCGGCAGATTGGATCGCGACTGACTCTCCAGGAAAGCGGGTAGGTCCTTGCGCGCAAAGCAGTGATACGGTCCGAGGTTTGGAATTGGGCATGTCGATCACGTCCTGACGTAGACCATGCTCGAATTGGTATCCGATGCCTCAAAAAAAGCGCGAGAGGTCATGTCTCATGCAGCTGTTTTTCGACTCGAGAACCGCATAACCGCGACACTGGAGGCAAGGGCCCTGGCCCGATGATGCACAGAGATTCACTGCCGGGTTGTATAATCGTGTCGATGTCGTTTCGGTAGAGCCTTCTTTCGACGAAACACCCAGAATTGTCTGACAGTGTTCGATGCGAATCCCGAACATCCTCAGAGGCACCAAACTTTGCATCTGATAGCGTTCGCATTTTACGGGTGCGCCATTGGCGATTCCGCCGTTCATCAATGTCAACACTTCCCTAAAAGCGAGTCTATTTGTGTAACGAACTGTAGTAACGGCGCCCGCGGACATTCGCCGATACAATTTAGCATTGTCCAGGACATACCGCAGATACATCCCGGGTGCAGGGCTTGTGCGTCTTTTTCCCCTATGATGAGGTTTTCTAATGACGCCGTTCTCTCTCGATATGAACCGCCGCAACTTTATGACTGCGGCAGCAATCGCAGGTGCCGCAACGATGCTCAAGCCTGCGGTATCCTTTGCCGCTGCCGGAGCGTTGTCTGAGGATATCCGCCCTTTCAAGGTGAGCGTTCCGGACACTGCCATCAAAGAGTTGAAGCAGCGTCTCTCCACAGCACGCTGGCCCGCGAAGGAAAACGTTGCCGACGACTCGCAGGGTGTTCAGCTCGAGCGCCTCCGAGGCCTCGTTGACTACTGGGCAAATGGGTATGATTGGCGGAAGGTAGAGCAGAAGCTCAACGCATTGCCGATGTTCATCACAGAAATCGATGGCCTTGATATTCACTTCATCCATGTGCGTTCGAAGCATGCAGATGCTATGCCTCTGATCATGACGCACGGCTGGCCGGGTTCTATTCTGGAGATGCTGAAGGTCATCGATCCGCTAACGAATCCGACGGCTCATGGCGGCAAGGCGGAAGATGCCTTTCATCTCGTCGTGCCTTCCATTCCCGGCTTCGGCTTTTCCGGGAAGCCCAATATGAAGGGTTGGGGATCGGACCATATCGGTCTGGCCTGGGGTACGCTCATGCATCGGCTTGGATACGAGAAGTTCGTCTCGCAGGGAGGAGACTGCGGCTCGGTAATCTCGCAGCGTATGGCGCTGCAGAACGTACCCGGCTTGCTTGGAATCCACCTCAACATGCCAGGGATCGTCCCGAAGGAAATTGCGCATATACTGGCTGCTGGTGATCCGGCCCCGACGGACCTTACTGACAAGGAGCGCGCATGCTTTGACAAACTCGCGGTTTTCTATCGCGACAGCGCCGGCTACGCGAACATGATGGTGACGCGTCCGCAGACCATCGGTTACTCACTCATCGACTCTCCTGTCGGACTTGCAGCCTGGATCTACGACAAGTTCGCCACCTGGACCTATAGCGAAAAGCACCCGGAAAAGGTACTTACGCAAGATGAGATGCTGGACGATATCTCACTCTACTGGTTCACCGAAACGGGAACGTCTGCTGCCCAGATTTACTGGGAAGACCACTCCAATAACTTCAACGCAATCAACATCCCGACGCTGCCAGTCGCGGTGAGCGTGTTCCCCGGCGAAATCTACCAAGCGCCCAAGACATGGACCGAGCGTTGCTACAAAAACCTGATCTACTTCAACGAGACTGATAATGGCGGACATTTTGCTGCCTGGGAGCAGCCCGCCATCTTCACCAATGAAGTGCGGGCAGCATTCCGTTCCCTGCGCCAGAGTTAGATCTTGGCGGTTGCCGCCTATTGCGGCGACCGTTTTCCTTGCGTAAAATGTTACGGTATCGTGTCATTTTCGCCCGCCCGTACCGAGTGACTATGAAAGTGAACCGAATATGAAGTATGCAGCTCCTGCTATCCTTGTAGCTCTTGTGTTCCTTGGCAGCATCCTCTGCAACCGTGTAACACCGCTTGTGTTCGGGCTTCCATTGTTTTTTGCCTGGCACCTTTTCAGCGTTTTTCTGATCTCGGCGGGAATGTGGTTGATATTCCACTTTGATCCACAAAATCGGCAGACAGATTTGGACGACGAAAAGTTTTTGAATTCGTAGTCAATCGAATATTTCGAACGGCCGTTCGACGTCGTCCTGGAAGCAAGCCGTTGGAGTGCATCTATGAGCGGTGTGGCCAGGTCATGCGGAGGCCGTCGTTATAGAAATGTTGCCGCCAACAAAGCGGCTCCACGCATCGGTTGCTACCCTTGCAGGCATCTTCTCGATAGCAAGGAACTTTCGCGCGCCCTTTAGGAGCATTGCGCTAGTGAATTCCGTCCGGTCAATTGATCCCGAAACATGCAGAGAATATCCGTCTCATGCATCGCTTCATTGAAAGGATATACCCCGACAAGTCACTCCTGCCGGGGCTGGAAGGGACTACTTACCGCTTCTCTCCGCCGCTTTTTCAATGAGATGCGCAACGGCGTCGGGATGGGAGACCATCAGCACGTGCGACCCGCCCTTCACGACGACCGATTCTTTGGCCTTCGCTCGCGTTGCCATCCAGGCCATTGCCGCCGCCGGAATATTTTTGTCCGCATCGCCATAGACAAACCATGAAGGAATCTTTTTCCAGGCGGGGTCGCCTGCTGGTTCGTTGAGGGCCGATTCAGTGATTGGGCGCTGGCCGGTGGCCATCAGCTTGGCTTCGTCATGGGGGACATCCGCCGCGAATTGATCAGGAAACTTCGCCTGATCGATATAAAGGTCGTGGTCGCCGTCTGGCAGATCCACAGGTGAGGCCAGAGTCGGCCCAAGTGTGCTGCCGGGAAATTTGCCGCTGAGATCAGCAGCGCTTTCGCCGGCCTCGGGTGCGAAAGCGGCCACATAAACCAGCGCCTTTACATTGTCGTGGCCATTAGCGGCAGCGGAAATAACGTGACCGCCGTAAGAATGGCCGACGAGAACTATCGGTCCTTTGATACTTGACAGAACAGATGACACAGAGGCTGCGTCACCTTTCACGCTTCGCAGTGGATTTGCCGCTCCAATAACGGGATACCCGTCCTTTTCCAGATCCTTGATAACTCCGTTCCAACTGCTGGATTCCGCAAAAGCACCATGAACGAGGACGATGGTAGGCTTCTGTTGTGCCATGGCCGGAGCGGCAAACGTCATTGCTGCTGCAGCCAGTGCGGCGAAAATCTGAGGATGGCGGGACATATGATCTCCTTTGATAAGAAATGACCATCGTATATGTCCCTCGGGCATGTATCCGCGATATGTCAGGAACTCTTCGAAATGTAGCCAACTGTGTTGACAGCTCCGATTGTACAAACTCGTACAAAGAGACTTGTATCTGGCTGTCATTTGGGAAAGTTTAACAAGGTTTTGACGCATGAAGGAGGATACTGATCGAAGCGCGGGCAAGCTCGCCTAATTCTCGCCAAGATCACCTATGGTGTTCAATAACTGCACCTGATAAAGAATTCGCGCAATCGCCTGTCCCTGAGACTAAGACCGACCCACGCGTCAAGTCCCAAGCAAACTTATAGTCTGCGGCGGTGAGAACATCTCGCCTGACCGGATGTGAGTGTAAATCGCGCCACTAGGGAAGTCTGTTATCAACACCCGTCAACAAGCGCAGCCGCGGCACCGCATAGAGCAACACGCAAGGTAATATAATGCCCCGACCACCCAAGCCAGATCTGGAGGTAACTGCACGACCGCCATTTCCGTCTGAAGAATGAAGGTGTGAACAAATGGTCATGACCTCTGCCACAGCAAAGCTACGACCAAGCTCGACAGAATGAGTCCGAATATACGTAACCGGTGTTTTACCCCCACGTTCTGTTTGATTTCCTGATCTGTCATTGAGAGGCGATGAATGGATAGAACGGAGTTTCTCCATGGAGCCTCGAATGGAGTTTCTCACAACGGGCCAGAGTAAGCGTGCCGGTCATCGCCACTGGCCGTCTGATTTGAAAGCCCGGATTGTCTCGGAGAGTTTGCGGCCAGGTGTGACGGTTCAGGAAGTCGCAGATCGTTATGGGGTTCGGGCGAATTACCTGTCGTCCTGGCGCACGCTGGCACGACAGGGCAAGCTTGTATTGCCCTCGCCAGAGGACGAGACGGAATTTGCTGCAATCGTTGTCGGGACACCTGCAGTGAAGCCGCCAGCAGCGCCAGCCTCTCGTGTTGAGATACTCGCCGGTTCAATCATCATCCGGCTGGAGGAAGGCGCATCCGCGTCCCGGATCGTTGCTGTTGCAAGCGCGCTTGCGGCTTCCACATGATCTTTCCTTCCAACCGCGTGCGGATCATGGTCGCGACGAAGCCTGTCGATTTCCGTAAGGGTCATGACGGACTATCTGCGTTGGTGAAGAACGAACTGCGCAAGGATCCATTCACGGGCACTGTCTTTGTATTCCGCTCGCGCAAGGCAGATCGTCTGAAGCTGATCTACTGGGACGGTAGCGGCATGGTTCTGGCCTACAAGCGGTTGGAAGCCCATACGTTCAGTTGGCCGGAAATCCGGGACGGGTTGATGTCGTTGAGCCATGCGCAGTTCGAGGCCTTGTTTGCCGGGCTTGACTGGCGTCGTGTACGCGCGGTGGAGGCGAGAGCGCCGGAGACGGTCGAATAACTGCGGCACGATGACTCTGACTGCAAAATCATCAAGCAAATCAAGACCGGATTTGGTAGGTTCGACGTATGTTGGATGCTGCCGATCTTCCCAATGACATTGCTGAACTCAAAGCGATGCTGATCGCGGCAACTGCGCTTGGACTTCGTAAAGATGAACGCATTGAGCGGCTGGAGAAACTGGTCGCAGCCTTCAAACAGGCAGCTTTCGGTCGCAAGTCAGAGAAGAGCGATCCTGAGCAGTTCGATCTGGCTTTGGAAGATCTGGAAACAGCCATCGCTGCCATCCATGCTGAAGACGAAGCGGATACGGCTCCAAACAAGCGAGTTTCCAAACCGCGCGCGGCCAATCGTGGTTCTCTTCCCAAACATCTGCCTCGCATTGACGAAGTGATCGAGCCGGAGAGTCTGATCTGTGCCTGCGGCGGTTGTCTGCATCGCATTGGTGAAGATGTCTGCGAGCGCCTGGATGTCGTCCCGGCGCAGTTCCGTGTCATTGTCACCCATCGCCCCAAATATGCTTGCCGCAGCTGTAGCGACGGCGTTGTGCAAGCTCCGGCTCCGGCACGATTGATCCCGGCAGGATTGCCAACAGAGGCAACCGTCGCGCATGTGCTGGTCTCCAAATATGCCGATCACCTTCCATTGTATCGTCAAGCCCAGATTATTGCGCGGCAAGGTGTTGATCTCGACCGTTCCACACTTTCCGACTGGGTGGGAAGAGCAGCCTTCGAACTGCGACCAGTGTTTGACGCGCTGATTGCTGATCTGAAGCGTTCCAACAAGCTCTTCATGGACGAAACACGTGCACCGGTGCTTGATCCCGGATCAAGAAAGACCAAAACCGGATACTTCTGGGCTTTGGCACGCGATGATCGACCGTGGGGCGGGAATGCACCACCGGGTGTTGCCTTCACTTATGCGCCGGGTCGTGCAGGACATTATGCTGAACAGATATTGCAGGGCTTCACAGGCGTCCTGCAGGTCGATGGATATGCCGGGTATAATCGGCTGATTGCGCCTGAGCACATTGGTCAGAATATCCAACTGGCTTATTGCTGGGCCCACGCTCGTCGCAAGCTGGTCGAGATCACCCGCACGGGCGCAGCGCCGATAGCAGAAGAAGGCGTCAAGCGGATCGGTGAGCTCTATAAGTTCGAAGCCGAGCTGCGTGGGCTCAACCCGGAAGCGCGACTGACAGCTCGTCAGGAGCGATCAAAACCATTAATCGTCGAAATGAAAGCGTGGCTCGCTCATCACCGTGCCCGTGTATCGGCAAAGGCACCACTGGGTGAGGCTTTGAAATACATCGCCAAATACTGGGACGGCCTGTGTCTGTTCCTGTCCGACGGTCGCATTGAGCTTGATAACAACAGTGTCGAAAGAGCGATCCGGCCGATTGCACTCAATCGCAAGAATGCACTCTTCGCAGGTCATGAAGCAGGCGCACAAAACTGGGGAATTATCGCTTCACTGATAGAGACCTGCAAACTCAATTCCGTTGACCCACAAAAATGGCTGACCAGCACGCTCACAGCGATCGTCAATGGGCATAAACAGCACCTCATACATCAACTGTTGCCCTGGAATTATCCCGACAAGGTGTGATTGAGACATCGCTTACGAATATACGAATATACGAAGCATTGAGAACCCCTTGGAGTTTCAGCGCAACAAGTTGACAATTCAGGTCGGCTCGACCAACGGGTTATAGGAGCGGTGATACAGCCTGGTTCCAAGGCTGAGCAGCACCAGATTACGAACCGGATCGGGCGCACCGCGAAGCTTATCGCGAGCGTGGCATTGCTTTCGCACCCACTCCACTCGGTGCTTTCTGCGCTCGTGGAACTCCGAAAGCGAGCAGTCAAGGGCCTGTTTTCCGGTGATGCAGTCGGCCAGAACCACCGCATCTTCGAGCGCCATCGCGGCTCCCTGCGCCATGTTTGGTGATGAAGCATGCGCGGCATCTCCAATCAAAACCAGACGATCTGCAACATAGCATCCAAGGGGAACCTCCTCGAGATACGCTCGATGCGCGCTGGTGCTGTCGTCAAGTTCGGAGACAACAGACCCTAACGGATGTGCAAAGTCGGCAAACAGTCTTTTCAAGCTCCGAATAGATCCATCACCAAATTCATTCGCAGGACAATCTGCGTACAGGTAGAGTTTCGATGATCTGAGCGGTATTGTCAAAAGCGTGCGTTTCATACCGAGCATTGCGGTCCAGCTATCGATCTGATGGCGGTTTTCTACCATAAGCCGCCATGCTGCCAAGCCGATAGATCGCGGGCTTGTTTCGGCAAAAGTTGAGGCACGAATTGATGAACGGATTCCATCGGCTCCAATCACGAGATCGTAGTCTGAGACGCGCCCATTCGAGAAGTGCACTTCCCTCCTTCCTATTCGCGAAATGCTATTCACCACTGTGGTGCCGTGCGTGATCGCCGTTCTTCTGAGAGATGATTGGAGCACGTCAGCAAGTGTCTGTCGAAGCACGGATACGCAAGGACCGCAATTTCCCCAGACTAACTGCGTCGACGTTTTATTGAGGAGTGAACCGCGGGAAGACATAATCGCCTGGGTACGAATGGGGTATGACACAGGCGCGATCTCTTCTTGAAGACCGAGATTGCCCAATGCGCGCATTGCGTTTCCCAGTAGAAAGAGGCTTTGCCCGGCGGTAGGCGATACGCTCTTTTGCTCAACGATCTCGGGATGGAAACCCCGTATCTCCAGAGCTCTGGCGGCCGCAAGGCCCGCAATGCCGGCCCCCACGATTAATATCTTCAACGCAAATTCTCCTAACCAAGGCCAAGTCTGGTGGTCGGATACATTAAATCAGCCGGGATGCATCTCGGCTTCAGGATGAAATAGAGTTGATTGCAATTGTAACAGGAGATGTCGGAAGGCCTGCTCAAATATTTCAGGGTGGCCGATCACGTGCCCGGTAATAGGTCGAAGCCTCGGTTATGTATTACAAGATTCCGCCCGGTAAAGAACTTTCGTCCAAAATTTCAGGCTGGGGATATAGCCTGTGAGGGGAACCTGCCTCCATCAGTTAGTTGCCACCCCCAAACATCCGGGGAAGGATTGAAGCGTGACGTCACCTCTCGATTCTTCTTCAGACTTCGTTTGAATCCATCCCAACCTGAAACTGCACGATGAAGTGCTTTTACCCCTTCTTACCAACATTCATCATAGTCGAGATATTGGCCGCCTTTAATTGCTGGCGGAAACAAGGTGCCCAAGATGCTGTTCCCGTCGAACCCGGGCGGCGGACATGATCTGTTACATAATTGAGTGTTCTCGACACAGACCAGATACACCAGCAGTTGATAGTGCCCCTGTCGCTGATAGTTCCGTATGCCTTTAGACAAGTTCCAGGTCAGCCTATCAGATCCACTTTACCTTAGGAGAATCCAAGATGAAAACGAAACTGCTCGCATTGGCGTTGATGTTAAGTACGACCGGTGCATATGCATCGAATAGTGATGCATTGAAGAACCATGGTGGTTCCTCGAATTTACAAACAGTTCTGAGTGGAAAAGCTGACCCTGGCGAAACTGTACGCTCTCGATCAAATCCCAACGTATCATTCCGGGTTCTACAGTCGGGAACAATTCTGAGAACAAACGAAAAGTACGGTACTGAGTATCGCTGGCGTCCGGAGCAAGAAGCGGCCTTCAATAACCGCAAAACCAATTTTGGTCACTAGCTGCCCTGTTGCGTGATCTGCAAACAGAGGATGAAGAAGAGCCAGGCGGACAGAAGTATCTTCGAACGCATATTGCCAATTGCCCCGACCGGGATACTAACGTTCTGACATAGGCAAGGCGGCGACTTGATCTCAGAAGGGGTCGTTGCCAGCGAAGCCGGTACAAGAACGGCAAGCCCGCTCGGTCGAGGTGATGGCAGTAAGCCTTGCATCACTCGGAAGCAATCATTCGCTTCGCTATCGCAAGATCACCAGAGTACGAGTCTCTCTCAAATCTCTCAATAATCGGCGTAAGTAGCGCTATGGCTGCCGCGCGTTGACCGTGGGCAATCTTTACTCGAGCGGACTCCAGGGCTCCACGAAGAGCCCAGGCAATCGAGCCTTGCCTGCGGCTCTCTTCCAGGCATTGGCGAAAACAATTCTCCGCCGCGCTTGGCAACTCTTGATCCCGGAGTGACATTCCCTCCAATCGCAGAGCTTCGGGGAGATAAAGAAGGTCACCGTTACTTTCAATTGTTCTCTTTGTTTCACTGACGAGTGACAGTGCGTCACGCGGCTGGTTGGAAAGAAGCAGGCCCTTGGCTAACGCTAGCGCTAGCGGAGTAGCCTGCAAGCCATAGTTGGCAGCGTTCAAAGTCTCTACTGCATCAGTCAGCGCTTCGATACCGATATCGACGTTTCCTCGCGCAATGTCCAGATCCGCCAGCAGTCCGGCCCCGACGGCACGATGGGCCAAGAAGGACTGAATTGTGGCGAAATCGACCAATCGCCGCGCATACTCCTCTGCAACCTCCAAATCGCCGTTCCAGGAAAACACCGACGTTGCCCAAAGCAACGCTATTGACAGGGACAATGGGTGCCCGCTTTGCTCCGCGGTAACGATAGCCGCCTTGGCGCACTCTTTTGCCTCGTTAGGTCTACCTTCAAGCCAGAGAGTTCGTGCCAGGAACGCCTCGGAGACGCCCCCCTGAAAGCCCAAATATGTTGCGGACCGGGGAAGCGTCGCGCCAAGACGGGAAGCCGCCTGCAGGGCCGATCGCGCATTGGGCAAGTCGCCTCCCATGTGAAACGAAATACCCAAGAGGGATTGTCCCAGCGTCTTCGCTGCTGGATCGTTCATCTTGGTCGTCAGGCCCCAGGCTCGCTCCGCGAGACGGTGCGTGGTTCTAAATTGCCCGACGCTGAGATGAAACATAAAGAGCGGACCCAAGCAATTTACTCGATCCAATACGGTGCCCCGTTCGTCGGCAATCTCCAGACTGCGTTCCAGTGACTTCCTTGCTGCCGCACTCTCACCGCGCATAAACATGAGAGATACACCTAGTGCGGACTGGAGGCGCATTTCGTCAAGAGTCCCGATCGTATGTTGGTCCAAGCTGGAAATCGCTTTGCTGATCCACTTATAACTTTCGGCCAGAGATGACAGTGAGAGCAACAAAGGAGATGCTGCCGCTGTAAGTCGCACTCCGTCAGCAATATTCCCTTGAGTGCCGAAACACCAGGCAAGCGCAGTTCGAACATTCGCAAGCGCACCCAACTGGCTCCCTCGCTGTTCCCGTTTTTGAAGGCGATACCATGCATGCTCAGAAGATCTAAGAGACTCCAGATAAAAACGAGCATGTCGAGCAGCCAGTTGCTGCCCATCCTCGACTTCGATGGAAAGAGCATACGAACGCGTGCTGTCCAACAGACGATATTTGATCGCTTCCCCACCGGGCCTGGTGGCGACCATGGATTTCTTGACCAGGCTATCCAGGGCTGCGAGCACGGCAGTCGGATCGATCAACGTATTGGTTACAACCTCCAGAGCAGCGTCGATTGTAAAGTCGCCGACAAACACAGCAAGCCTACGCAACACCTTCCGTTCAATCTCAGACAGAAGGCCGAAACTCCAGTCCAATGTCGCCTGCAGGGTCCTTTGGCGTATCGGCGCTGTCCTGTGTCCAGGCCAAAATAGATTCAAGCGCTCGTCTAACAGCTCCGACGTCTTTTGTGCGCCGTAGCTTGCGACCCGGGCTGCAGCCAGTTCGATTGCAAGGGGCAGACCATCGACCTTGCGACATATCTCCGCGATAACCGCGGCGTCGCGAGTGAGATCGAGCTGTGCTCCACTTGCCAACGCTCGTTCAAGCAACAGCTGACTTGCTGGATAATCTCCAATCTGCTCGGCCGCGCAAGTATGTTCCGGAGGGTAAGCCAGAGGCGCTAGCTTATGAACGTGCTCGCCCTCGATCTCCAACGGTTCACGACTCGTCGACAGCAGATAGACATTGGGCGCGCCGGCATAAATTCGGGAACCTAACTCGGCGATCTCGTCAATCAGATGCTCGCAGGTATCAAGCACAATGAGCACCCGCCTGTTTGACAGGTATGCGACGAGGGCAGATGTTGGATCTCCAGTTTGTGGAGATACCCCCAGCGTCGAGGCAACAGTTGCTTCGACAAGCGATGGGTCGCTGATAGATCCCAAGTCGACGAAATGCACATTTTCTCTGAAGTTGGCAGCCAGATTAAGCGCCACCGATACTGCAACTGTCGTTTTTCCAACACCTCCGGAGCCCACGACCGTTACAAGCCGTTTGGCCAGAACCAGGGAACATATAGCCTCACTGTCCTCAGTCCGGCCATAGATATGATTCAAGACCCCCGGAAGTGAAGGTTGATGACGGTCCAATGAAGAGACAGCTCTCTGCTCACTCCGTTCTTCATCCACAATAGTGCTTGCGGCAAAGTAGTAACCGCGACCGGTCGCGGTAAAAATATACCGTGAAGCTTCCTCTCCTTTGGCAAGCGCTTTTCGAAGCTTGTTGATGTGGAAGCGCAAACTCACTTCTTCGACTGATACTTCTGGCCAGACTGAGGCTAAAAGTTCTTGCTTGCTGATAATGGTGTTTGGCCGCGACGCCAGAAACCAGAGAAGATCGAATGCTCGCGCTCCGAGACCGACTGGCTCGTTGCCGTACAAAAGTATTCTTCCGTTGCGCTTCAAAGTGAAAGAACCGAACGAAATCGTAGTTATTTCGGACGATGCCATGAGTATTGTTCCTGCAGCAGATAGTACGGACCAGCGTGCCATCTCGGGTGGGTGCTTAATTGTTAGGTATTTGTTAGCTGCACGGGCGTCTGTGTCAAGCATTTGGTAATCAACACTTTTACACATCTCCGGCGATGGGCAGCTATCAGAAGCTAACAGCAGCTCATGCAAGATAACGTGTGTAAGAAACAGCGGTGAGCTAAAACGCTTGAACTGAAATAAATCGCTGGCCACGCCCATGGCGTTGGTTTCGGATTTTGTTCTGTCAGCAAGCGTTCAAACCCTCGAGGAGGCCATGTCCTTAAGCGATATCGAGACAGCGCACATCAGTCGCAACAGCGGATACGTTGGCAGCTTCCTGGAAAGTGCAGGCCGTCGAAAAACGGCAACGCGGGAAATGCGGGAGACAGTACGGCTTGCGGATCTGGTCCGGCCGGTTATTCGTGGAGCCGTTCGCAGTTTCTCTGGGCGCTCAATTCTCACCCAGATCGCCATACCGATCCTCTTGGGCACAGCCATAATAAATTGCAGCCTTCTTTGGCTTTCTATCAACGCTCACAACCCCGTTCGAAATTATCCGATCGTGCTCTCTCTTTTGGTGGCTCAGCTCATATTGTCTCTGCTCATCACGATGGCTGCTGCAAGAAAAGTGGCGGGCAGCCTTTCAAATCTCGTCACTACCGCGGATGAACTGGTGGCGAACGGCCCAATCAATAAGATGGACGAAAGCGGACCGCGTGAAGTTGCAGAAGCGGCAAGAGCCTTCAACGATATGTGTGATCGGATGCAGCATCACCTGGAAGCAAGGGTTCAGATGCTCTCTGCTTTCGCCCACGACATGCAAACGCCGATAACCAGGATGCGTTTGCGCACGGAGCTGGCAGATGACTTTCCAGAAAGGGACAAGCTGCTCAGAGACCTGGGTGAAATGGAGCGTCTCGTCCGCGATGGTATTACCTATGCGAAGAGTTCGTTCCAAAAGCCCGAAGAGTCCACTGCTGTTGATCTGCGGGCTTTGATCGAAAGCATCGTTTTTGACTATGAAGATACGGGAAGAGACGTATCCCTGGTGCGAACTATTGATGCGGTGACAGCACTTCGCCCAGTCAGTCTTCGCCGCGTGGTTACCAACCTCATCGACAACGCGCTAAAATACGCTGGTGCTGCTGAGATCAGCGTTTACCGCTCACACGGCGCAGAAGCCGTAATTTCTGTCCTGGATCGAGGTCCGGGTATCGCTGAAGAACTTCTCGCAGCGGTCAGGCAACCGTTCGTAAAGCTGAAAGGCGCTGACAGCGAAACTGCAGGTATCGGCCTGGGTCTTGCCATAGCCGAACAACTGGCTGGGGAGATGGGTGCCGTGTTGCAATTAGGGAACCGCGAAGGTGGTGGCCTACGCGCGGAAATTATCCTGAAAAGCAAAATCAAAGGTTGATAGGATTCAACTAACGGGAGCAGCCGACCTTGTTGCCGGAATACTCTTGCACTACGGCGTATATCAGGGATCAAAATCTGTTAACGGTGCGCGCGTATCATTCGGCGGGGAACACGTTCACTCAAGTAAGCGTTCGATCAATCTCTTCTGGCGTTGTCATGATCCTGACGGTACGTTTCTCGGGCAGAAGGTGGCTTTCGGGTCTCCTATCACGGTTGCTAATATCTGATCTGGGCGACAACATTGCGCAAACTCCGGAATTGAAGGGTTTTTCCTCCAGAAAATCGGACACGTGCAAACACCTGATTGATCTCAGGGGCTCTTGATCGAACGAGTGCTGGATATCGATTTTGCAGCGCATAGCGTGCTACTTTGGCCTCGCCGGTTGCTGTGGCATTGCTCAGGGCATATAAGCTGATCGCAACAGAGCGCATGCTTTTGAAGTGCGAAAGCCCGTTGGCATTCGGAGGGCGAGCACTGGATTTGTTCATCCTGCTCGTCTCACATTCTGGCGAGCTTGTCAGCAAGCAGCGTTTGAAAGATACTCAGTTCCAGCCCTTGATTTAGTGAATATTCCGACCTTGCGGTCTGACTATTATCGTCGATTTTATCGATCGCGATGTCTCTCCGACGAGAAGTGGGAATGAAGTTTTGATCGAAACGAAACCTTCCGTCCTGTGTCAACGGCTTTCCGATCAACTGCAGCAATCATTTGTCCTCGTTTTTCTCCTCCGCTTCGTAAAGGTGAAAGAGTTGATAAGGATAGTAGAGCTCGCAAGCATAGGCAAAGTCTTGAAATATTCGCTTCAATATTCTGAATCTTTTGGGTCTTTTGCTTGTGAAGGGTCGAGCCGATACTTGAAAGGCATCAAGTTGGTCGACGAGTAGTCCGTCGATTGCTACGATCCGAAGGTTTGCACGTCTTCCTTGATCTGTCATTTTGAACCTCGCCTGACCTCAGTGCGGCAGAGATAACAATGGCAAGCTTCCAGGCGATTACGTCGTGTCGGATCTTGGTTTCAGTTGCAACGCTGTGCTCGGATTGTGGATAGTCGAGTTCAGGTCGTTGTCGTCGACGGTATTTTCGGGACTGTATTCCGGACAGCTTTTTCTGATTTGTATTCGCCAGAGATGGCGCCCAATGAGACGCTGGCTCCTTCATCCATTTGAGCGGATACGGCGCTGATTTAGCTCTGCGACAACTCAAAGCCGTATGAGCCGCCGGGTATTGACGTAGTGCTGGACCAGTCGTTTCTCAGCTCCAAAGGGGTGTAACTCCCAGCCTTCGTGACTGAATCCGACGATGCATACAGTTGACGATTTATAGCTTTGAAGAACTGTTTCAATGACAATCATTCCGCTACTCGGCACCACATAGGGCGAGGGCCCGAAAGGATCGAGTGCGGCCTCAACATCGTCTTGAAATGCCTTTCCTATGATTATGCATCGTTTTCCGGTCAGTACACAAAAATCCTCGAAAGCCGCTGTGCGGTCGTCGCAGAAGTCCTCCAATTCGGGATGGGTGGTGGCGAGTACCGGCTTCAAAGAGCGCATCTTCTTGGGATCTCTGACACACCATATCTCGGCAGCCTGATTGACGGGGTGGAGTTGCCGCCACTTTTTGGATGCAAGCATCGACTTGGCCGGGCGTCCGGTGTTGCAGACGGCAACCACGTCGGTCCGGTTGCTTCCGCCTTGCACTGATCGGCAGTCATTGAAGCGAATGACAAGGTCGGCTCTATCTATCGTCAATGACAGGGCACGATCTACGGGACCATTCCCCACAATGACGATAGTTTGCGGAAAGAAACAAAAGGTATGTAAGAAATTGCTGCCCAAAGTGCGCTTGTCCATAGGATTGCCTCGCATCGCAAAGTTATGCCAGGTAAACGTGGAACCGTTCGCCCGGCGTCGATTTGGGCACGCTCGTGTCAAATGGATACGCGGTAATTACGAAAACACGCGAGACGGATTTCATTCGTAATATGACATCACCACTGCTCAGAACCGGAATTTTTTAAATGAAGAACAATCCGAATGACGATTGTGGCAAAGTATCTTGCTGCGGATGAGTTCCAATCGGATACATAAGGCATAAGGCGAGCCGTCGTAGTTGTTGAATAGACGAAACCGCATATCGGTGCGGTTCTTTGGCCGACCGCCTCACCTGACTTGAGAAATGTTCAGATTGCGGTCCCGACCCTTTCCGAACGACAATACTCAAAGCATGCGGCGTCAGCACGTATGCCCTTGCCAAATTTTCAGTGTGCGTTCGGGCTCTCAAACCCTCATCGTTCGTCTAAACTAGCGTATAGTCTGGAGATGTTCTTGTCGTGCCCCATAAGGGATCGAATGGAATCCGGAGGTTACCGTCAGACCTGGACCACGGTCCCAGTTCAGGCCACGTGCGCACCTACCCGGTGCGCTTGTGGTTTTAGCGGTAATTGAGGTGCTTCCGGCGATTATTATGGCGTCCGTACCTCACAGCATAATTTATGGAACCTCGTGAGATACCAATATCCGCAAGGCAGCGATCGTCCAAACTTGAGAGATGCTTTGCATCGCGCGCAGCCTTTAGTTTAAACTGAACCCGATGTAGCAGTGCGGGAAGACTACTCGGCAGCCACCATGGACGCCGTCGCGTAGGCTCGTTGGGGGAATACTTCGACAGTAAGAAAAGTTCGTCCATTCCAAACTCCATGTCTTTGACAACAGCCATCTCGTGGTGTCAGACGCAGGTTTGTATTCATCAGTTGCGATCTTATGTCGAAGTTGAAGATTCCTGTTTGAAATGAAATCGTGGCCGCACGCTTTGAAATACTGCAACCAGGCTAAGGCGGGCACCGGCCAGTTCACTCACGCGTACTGCCAACCAGAGCATGCTCGTTAGTGACATGGGTATTGCGCCAATACATTGGTAATCGATGATTGATCAATTCGCCGGTTTGCAAATGTAATCAAAGCCCGCTTCCTTAAAATCGAAGGGACACATAGCGTGCTGTTAAATGGCTTCTGCAGGTACGGCTCTTCAGTTTTCCCCAAAAGGCCCCAGACAGAGCATTGGTACTCATCTTCTCGAATAGAATACTATGAGGAAGCCCAAATGCATGACAGCTTGACGCTATCAGAAAAGGTTTTTGATGTTATTGTTTGTGGATCAGGTACATCGGGCTCGGTTGTTGCGCGCCGCCTGTCAGACGACCCGGATATTCACGTGCTTCTGTTGGAAGCAGGGGCCATGCAATATTCCGATGCCTTGCGCGATGCCGGTCGATGGCCTGAAGCACTTGGCGGCCCCGAAGATTGGGCATTTCCATCCGAGCCCGACCGTGGATTGAATGGGCGCTCCCTCACCATGTCAATGGGAAAGACCGTGGGTGGGAGTTCCAGTATTAATGCGATGATCTGGGCTCGCGGTCATCAGCGGGATTGGGATTATTTCGCTGACGAAGCGGGGGATTCTGCTTGGGGTTATCAAGCCATTTCGGATGTCTATGGAATGGTTGAGGATTATAAAGGCATATCTGACATGCCGCGCGGTAAAGGTGGACTGGTTACAGTATGGCAGCCTCGAAACCCCCATCCTGTCGCTAAAGCTCTTGTAGAGTCTGCCGCAACCCTGGGGATACCGTCTTTTGTCAATCCAAACGGACAGATGATGACTGCGAAGAACGGCTGTGCCATCTCGGATGTGCGTGCAAATGGCCAACAACGAATGACAATTTTCGATTCTTATCTCCGGCCGATTTTAACTCGAAAGAATCTTAGCATTGTAACGGGCGCTGAAGTCCAACGCTTGATTATGGATGGAAGTAGGGCCGTCGGTGTTCAAGTTGTAGTTGACGGTGAACAAAGAACCTTCAAGGCATCGCTCCAAATTGTTCTTTCAACCGGGGCCATAAATACCCCGGGCATCCTGATGCATTCAGGGATAGGAAGAGCGGAGGATCTCAAGCGCCTTGGGATTCCAGTGGTTCAGGATCTCCCAGGTGTAGGAGAAAACCTGCAGGATCATATTTGCTTTCCAACAATCTGGGAGTTCGACCATCCTATGCCAGCGCAGGGAAATGGAAGCGAGGCAACGCTATATATCACGAGTGATGCAAACCGGGTTTCACCTGATATCCTTATGTGCCAAGCAGAGTTTCCTGTATGCAGCCCGGAAATTGCGCAAAAGGGTATTCCCGAGCATGGATGGTCATTGGTTGCGGGTCTGGCACAGCCAAAGAGCAGAGGTCGCGTAAGGCTGCGCAGCGCTAATCCGGGCGACCCTGTTGCGATTCACTTGAATGCTTTGTCTGATCCGGACGATCTTGATATTGCCAGGACCGCGGTTGAGTTAAGCCGCGACATTGGAGCGGCTTACCCTTTGCGGGACTTGAATAAACGGGAATGCTATCCGGGAAGGACGTACGGGGCGGATTTGGACTTATTCCTAAAAGAAAGTGCCGTGCCCTTCTGGCATCAGACGTGCACGGCAAAGATGGGGCGTGATGCCATGTCTGTCGTGGACAACAATCTCAAAGTATATGGCATTGAAAATTTGACCATCGCTGATGGCTCCGTTCTTCCGCGGATTACATCCGGTAATACCATGGCTCCATGTGTGATTATCGGCGAACGTGCCTCGCATATTCTGAGACAGCAATTTTACGATGCGCCGGCGGTGCAGTTTAAAGGTTAAACTTTGCGGATCGGTTAATCGCGGAAGATGTTCAGCAGCAATTCTTTATCGAGGCTGTCTGTGTATTGGCTTACGAGTGAAACACAATTGCGAAAATCTGCAACAGGCGTGAAACCCGGCCGTTTGAAATTGCCGGTGCTGACGACAGTCTATCTGTAAATGCCTTCATAGGAACCAAGCGCGGAGATGCATAATGCCCAAAACAAAAGTTTGGCTCATAACCGGCGCATCGCGTGGGTTCGGGAAGATCTGGGCAGAGGCCGCGCTTGCAAGAGGCGACCATGTTATTGCTGCTGTTCGCAATGTCGCCGCAATGTCGTCCCTTCAAAAAGAATATGGCGAACAGGTTCTGCCGGTTCCGCTGGATATCCGGGATAGAGGGAATGCTTTCGATGCCGTAAGACGTGGCCAACAGCGCTTCGGCAGGATCGATGTGCTGATAAACAACGCTGGGTTCGGGCTCATCGGTGCTGTGGAGGAAGTGGACGAAACTGACGTGCGGGCCCTGTTCGATACAATGTATTTGGTTCGCTTTGGGTCACGCAGGCAACACTTCCAATAATGCGGAACCAGGGCTCAGGTCATATTATTTCGGTATCCAGTATCAGTGGTTTGGTTGGTCAGCCCACGATTGGGCTCTACAACGCTTCAAAATGGGCGCTGGAAGGCATGATGGAAGCTCTTTCGGAGGAGCTGATCGGGCTGGGCGTAAAAGTTACAATTGTCGAACCGTCTGTCTACGCGACGGACTTTGCATCTCCTGCCTCGTTGAGGCAATCCAAACCGATTGACGCATATGACGACGCACGTACGCATCTTCACAGGCTGCTGGACGCCGACAAAATAAATGATCCGCAGTCAACCGCAGAAGTCATCCTCGCGCTTGTTGACAAAAAACGACCGCCTCTTCGCCTGCTGCTTGGGGAGACATCGCTTCGTTTGGCCGTGCGATCCTACAGCGCAAAGCTGCTGTCCTGGGCGAGTACGTAAGTGTACTTTGCTAATCTATAGTGGAGCGGAGAGTGTTGATCAAAGGCCCGGCGTGGATGTGCTGCACGAAGCACAGCGTCGCAATGCATTTGAAACGATACTTTACTGACCTGAAACGCAATAGGGTTGCCGCAATGGTTTCATCGGCCCGGAATTTGATGAGAGGCAAAAGCAGACATGAGAATTGTATTTTGCGGAAATGCGTTCTCCGACATGCCTGAATACTTGGTACAGGCGCTTGGCGGCGACCACGAAGTTCTTGTTTGGGATGGCAATCTTGAACGTATGCCCACTAATATCGACGTCCTTATACCCCGTGCGATACGTATCGGTGCGGCGGAAATGGAGCGTGGCTGCGTCAGGTTCATCCAGCAGTTCGGCGTCGGATTAGATGTCGTCGATATTGCAGCGGCGCAGGCTCGCGGCATTCCCGTTGCGAATGTTCCGGGAACTGGCGCCAATGCGGATTCGGTTGCCGAGCACGCGCTTCTCCTCCTCCTGATGCTTCTCAGGCAAACCAATTCTGCACAACGAAGCATTCGTTCGGGGATTCTCGGTGCACCGACAGGTAGGACTCTAGCAGGGCAGACGGTTTGTCTCTACGGACTTGGTGCTGTTGCCCAGTCTATTGCGAAGCGGATAAAGGCATTTGACGTCAGGCTTGTCGGTTTAACGAGAAATCCAGGTCCCATCAGATCGCGTCAATTCCTTCTGGATCAATGCTACTCCCGCGAAAGGGCGCAAGCGTGTCTTTCTCAAAGCGATATCCTCATGATGTGTGTTCGTCACACGCCTGAAACTACGGGCCTTGTCGGCGAGAAAGAACTAAGATGGTTGCGACCGGGAGCATTGGTTATCAATATTGCGCGGGGAGGGCTGATCCATCGTGAGGGCCTCGAAAAATGCCTCGGGGATCGGCATCTCGGTGGCGTCGGGCTCGATGTATACTGGAGCGAGCCCGTAGATCCTCAAGACCCGCTTTTGCGACTTCCGAACGTTGTCGCAACGCCTCATATTGCGGGGATCACGGATGCTTCGCTGACAGAAATTGCAGAGGTGGTTGCTGCCAATATCGTTCAATTCGAAATTGGCGGTAGACTGCAGCATATAGTGGCATAGGGCATCAGTTGCCGCGTGAGTTCTTGAATCGTCAAACAGAAATCTGATCCTGTCCGGATATTTATGGGCCATTACAGAAGCAACATTCCGAGAGCGCCAGCAGAGAATCTGGACAAAGGTGAGTTGGTTTCCTGGTATTCGATCAGCGATCGTGACCTTCGTACCTATCGCTGCTGCATACATTTTTTCGTTCTGCTCTTATGGCAGCGGTTTCATCCTGTTCGTCTATATCCGGTAGGGTATGCCTTGCCATCCCGTTCGGTTGAAGAGGTTCTTGCAGAGCGTTATGCACCATAGATTTCGAATGTGATACAAATGCGCGAGTCTCATGAAAACTGTAGCCTTTCAGCGCTGGTGGATTTCGAAAAACTTCCTACAATTCTCCATGCCGACGAACCTTCACACCTTCAGTAGTTCGCGATTTGATAAGGGAGAATAAAATGAATTTTCTAGTCGTGGCGCATGACTATACCGAGAAGAGCACTCTTGCCAAACGTGCGGAGCTGCGTACCCGGCACCAGGCTCGCATAAAAGATCTGGCTCGATCAAAAAGCCTCATGAATGGTGGCGTAATCCTCTCGGGTGGCAATCCGATTGGTTCTGCCTTTCTCTTCGAGCTCCCGGATCGCTCATCTCTCGATGCCGTCCTCGCAGCCGACCCATACATGGCCGGAGGCGTATGGGAGCGAATTGAGGTCTATGATTTGGCAATACCCAACCCGGCAGGCATGACCTCTCGATAGTATTCAGGGAAGAAGCATGTCCGTCGGATTGTCCGGTGAAGCTTGAAGCATGCGACGTCGGTCCGGTTGTCCAGCTCCCTTACGGCTGTCGGTAGAATGATGGCACCACTTTGACCCCGGCCGGTATTTGCTCCCACAGAGTGTGTGCCTGACCGAAGGTCAGAAGTCGGCCATAAAGTGATCTGGACGGCGCGGAGTGAATATAAGCAGCTTTACGCGCGGGAGTACTCGCGGGGCCGGTCACTACATACGAAACATACTTCCGAATTCTTGAAATCGTGCGGTGGTTCCACTTATGCAGCATACATATCGGTTTGCTGATACCCAGAAGCAGCCGAGCCATTTCCTCTAGAGAAATAATTCTGGGCAGAATAGTCCATATGCGATAGGGTATCACTATGGCGAGAGCAAAAGAATTTGACCGTGACGCCGCCCTGAACGCTGCTGTGCAAGTATTTGCAGAGCAGGGCTATGCTGGAGCTTCCACGGGTCGCGAGTGTCTTGTTTGGACTTGTCGTCTGTCATGTCAGCGGCTCCTTTGGTGATTGACCTTAAAACTAGCAATAAGCCAGTTTCGTTCCATGCTGATGGAAGAAGTGCTTTTTTGAAAAAATAGCCGGACCAAAGTGGCCCGGCTTTCAATTTTGAAGGTTGAGAAACCTTCAGAGGGGAACAACCGATACCGAGGGGGAAAAGATATCGGTCGCCCGCAATCTAATCAGGTCAGACTGGTGGAATATTCCGATTTCAGACGATCTGGTTGCAGTTGTAATGAAGTTCTGCCCCGTCCCGGCAATTCCTCACCTCCCGCGCTACGGTAGGCGCGTCCAGCGAATTCGACTTATTTTGATCGGTGCAGAGTGAAGCTTGGTTTCCGGGGCACTCGCATTTGCTTCCACGGCTTCCTACCATGGAAAGTTATTGCCAAACTTGGATGGGTGAGCCATCAGCGACCATACGAAAGTATCGTTCCTTAAAGTTTACCTGTTCGCAGACCGTTCCTACACTCTGTCGATTTGCGGCCGAAAAAGTTGGTACGACGTCAGAGTTTCTGGCTACTCGGCCGGATTGGATCATGTAGCCATACAGACCACCCGATTGGCTTAGCATTGCCGAAAGCAGAAAATTCGGACAGGCAGCATTGCATAAAAAGACATAACCGCGCCCAACGTCCTCCCGCATCTCGTTGAATGCCTGGTGACAATCTGAAGCGGTAAAGGTTGCCTTTATGCCATCAAATTCTAAGTCCAGCTGCCATCTATTGTTCTGAATGGGAGTGCATCTAAACAGCGCAGTGCCGCCGGATCTCGACCCTTCGAACGCTACCGAAAACAACTGCAATGTATTCTCCATCTTCGCATCTGCACGCCAATATGCTGGAAACAGCGCATTTTCGCCATGGAAAGCTATTCACCAGGTTTATTCAGCGTCTTGCGCGGCGCCAGCCTGCTGTAATTGCTTCCTTTTCCGAGCAGAACCAACGCTCGCCATATCCAGGTGAAATGTTGGTTTTGAGGTAAAACTCTTGGCCGGGGACGTGATAGATCCGCTCTCCGGTGTTGATGCTTATGTTGCCCTTGATTTGACAAGGACCGGATACGGCGCTCATCACTTTTGAAACACCGGCCTCATCGATCATTGCCCCGGCGCCAAAAGCGCCGGCAGCAGCAACAATGGTCGCGAGCGTCCAACTGTTAAATCCTGTCGCCATACGCGGATCAAAGTCAGATAACTGCCAAACAGTCAAACGGGTTCGACTAACCCGGTAAATCGATGGCTGCGTCGAAGCTTAAAATACGAACAATCAGTCTTACGCGGCGTGGAGAAATGGTCATCTCGTCTGGCTCATAACCAGAAGAATGTCGTTCGAATCCGATCTGCCGCTACCAGTATAAGCAATTGGATTTAGAGCCATTGCCCAGCGTGTTGCCATCTCATAGCCTCTTATGATTCCATTCTGGAACCAGGGGGATAAATTGAAAATAGCATTGGCACTATGTCTATCCGTAGCGATGATGACCGGCGCGTCTGCCATGGGCATTTCGTTTGAATGGGGTCCGACCAAAAAGTGTTTCGACTCCAATACACCACCGATCAAGCTGACAGACGTTCCTGCAGGCACTGCGCAACTCGATGTGAAGATGATCGACACGAACGCAATTGGCTTCAGCCATGGCGGAGGCAAGGTGGCTTATACCGGCCAATCAGCGTTGCCATATGGGGCCGTAAAGTACAAAGGTCCGTGCCCACCTTCAGGAACGCATTACTACTCGATTACCGTGAAGGCACTGGATGCAAGCGGGAAGACGCTCGCAACAGCGAAGGACAAGAAACCTTTCGCCAAGAAATAATGCAATTAGCTACCCAATGTAGGTTTCAAGTCTGGAGACGATGTGCCGCTGGAATAAATCCGCATCCTGAAGCCTTATGCTGTCGCCAGGTGAGATATAAAGGGTCAATCCGGCATCATAGAAGAAAGAGTCATAGCCCAGGTAGGTCCACGTTTCGCCAGGAGAGTGACGGAGCCCGTCATAATCCGTGAATTCTTGCGTCACGACGTATGACTTGCCGACAATCAAATGCCCATAATTCTCTGGGATCACGATTCGCACCTCTCGACCAGCATCGAAACATTAACAGACCAAGGGTTCGCTTCTAAAGCAGTTTGAAAATATAACACACTATGGTCGCCGGATTTCCTTATGCTTCACAAGCCAGAGCCTGCACCTCCTGACATAGTCGACATGTATCACCAGCAATCAGCTGACAAAACAGCGTCGATCTTTCTAGAATCGGTGTCCGATGACCTGAAGCTTAAAGAATACCACTTGTCGATGTCGATTATCTTGCCGTTCGTACGGGCCAACCCCCGAGCCTGCCCGGAAAGGCAAGGGAAGCGAAAATGGTGCAAAGACCTATCCTTTGGGTTTGGTGATGAAAACCCGCCCCGAAATCGCTGATTATGCCGTCAGCGGTATTGGCAGCTGGCGTGAACCGCCGATGACCGCGGCGCAAGAGGGGCTATCTCGCTATTTCTCCTTCGATCTACGAGGAGGCATTTGATGTTCCGGGGCAGGAAAACACGGCAATTGTTATCGCCTGCATGCTGCAGCGCGGGGAAACCATCAATTCGGCGGGCGGATATCTGCGAGCGTTGACGAAAAAGGCAAGGGCCGGGGAGTTCTCCGTCGGGCCAATGCTGATGGCGGCGCTACGCTCGATGGGTTCGCATTCGCAGATGGTGCCGAATTGGCGGAGGAATCATGCAACGCTCCGGACGCCAATGGACGCGAATCGCAGGACAACGCTGCCATCCCGAGGATGAAAAGCTTTGCCGCACATGAAATGCGGGGCTGCTCCACGACCAGTCCAGCTTCCTGGAGCGACAGGCGATCAAACAACAATCCGGGCGGCTCTGCCCAACTTGCGCTCGGCATTGTTGTAGTAGCTGGCTGCTTGCGTCACGGACTTGTGCAGCGATTGTTGCATGGCTTCCACCAGAGGAACGCCGCGGTTGGAGGCCTCGGTCAAATAGCCGGAGCGCAGTCCGTGCGCGGAAAACAACGATGGATCGAGACCGGCCCGTTTGGCACGCGTCTTGACAATGAGATTGACCGATTGCGGCGTCAGCGCCCGGCGATCAAGATTGTCCCATTGATCGATCCGCCGAAAAACGGCCCCGTTTTCGATTCGGGCTGCCTTGATCCATACCGCCAGCGCAAGGACCGGCCGACCAATCAACATGACCTGTTCGTCCTCCCCGGACGAGGTGGTCTTTGTCCTGCCAAGGTGGATGGAAAGGCAGGGGAGAGCAGGGGAGTTCCTGTTTGCCGGATCGGCGAGAACCGGTGGCTCTTCGACAAGATTCTCGATGCGCAGACCGGCGACTTCGGAGCGTCGGCGACCGCCGGAGGCAAAGGCCATCAGCAGCAGCGCACGATCACGGAGGTCAACCAGTCTGTCGCTGTCACAGGTGGCGAGAAGTTTGACGAGCACATCAGCGGTGACGGCCTTTTTGCTCTTTCGCTGGCGGGGGCGGGCGCTGGCGCGAGCAGCCAGCCGCAGGGCACTTTTGAGCGAAGGTGCCGAAAAACAACCCGTCAGGCCGCGCCAGCGCGTCAGAATCGACCAGCTGGTCAGACGCCGGCGCACGGTGCCGGGTGCGTGCGGTCCGGTGCTTCGCAGCATGCCCTGGGCTCGCATCGCAACCGCCACCGCATCCGGCATGCCGTGCCCGGGATTGTTTTCGCGCTCGGCCGGATCCCACAAATGATGGGCGACGAATTTCAGAGCCAGGCTTTCCGGCGCCGGCCAGGGCAGGGCGGAGCCGGTGGCCTGCTGACACCACGCTTCGAGATAGGCCAGATCGGAGGCGAGCGCCCGCAGGGTGTTGTCACCTATACCGGCGCTGGCCACATGCTCGTCGAGGCGGTCGATCGGCAGAATGGCAAAAAGCGATTCCAGTTCCGCCGCGCGCTTCGAAACTGCCCGTCCGGAGGAAGCTCGGTCAATGTTCATGCTCGAGCGGCCCAATGAGGGTGATGCCTTCACTGCGGGCAGCCGTCGCCATTTTCCGGTCCCCGGTCGCCAGCGGCAGTCCTTGTGTCCTGGCAAGCGCGACATAACTCGCATCATATGCGGTCATTGCGTAGCGGGCAGCCAATTCCAGGACAAGCCCGTCGCCTCCGGATCCGGCGTCCTCCAGCGGCAGTCCCCTCAACTGCGTCATCAGCAGAAGAGCCTCGCCTTGTCTGAGCCGTCCCCGTCGCTCGGCCACCAGAAACAGATTACGTGTTTCAAACCAGAACAAGGCCGGAACGAGACCCACCGTTGAGCCTGCATCCGCCAGTAGTCGATCGGCTGCATCATGTTGTTCGTCGGGAAGAAACCAGGCGGCGGCAATGGAAGCATCGAGAACAAAGGACATCAGTAACGCCTTCCTTCATCGCGCCATTGGCGAATTTCGTCCTGGGTTGTGACCGGACGGCCGGCCCGCTGGGCCTTGATTTCGGCGATCAGCGCAGCGACGTCATTGTCGCGGCGGATGCGCGAAAGCCGGGCGACCGGTGTATTGCCGCGTGATATGATCACCTCCTCACCGGCTTCGACTTTTGCCAGGAGATCGGACAGATGAGTTTTGGCTTCGGCGACCTTGACTGTGACGGTCATGATAGATGCTCCGTGGTTGCGTCTCTCGTCCAGGAAACGGTGCAGCGCTTTTCGATTTTGGCACAATGATTAGGCCGTTTCCTCTACATGGTCAAGGCCTAACCATATCACTATTGATAGTAAATATCTATCGATAATAAGCCATCTAATGTGATTTACTTGCTATCTTCGTTTGTGTCCGGTATCTTTTGGGCTGAATTCGCGATCAGGAGCGCGCTGAACATGTCCGAGCCCCAACTTTCCATCCGCAGTGCCAGAGCAAAAGAGCTGGCGCATGCACTTGCCCGCCGGACCGGCATGCCGATGAACAGGCTTGTCGAGCAGGCGCTCGAGCACTATGACAGCGAGCTGCGCCAACAGAAGAACCACCACCCAATCGACGTGGCCTGGGAGCTTGCGGCAGAAGGCAGAGGTACTGTGCCGGTGGATGCCACGTCCGCCCATGACGATCTTTATGACGAGCATGGCCTGCCGCAATGATCGCGATCGATACGTCAATCATTCTGGCCATCACGCTGGAAGAACCGGAAGCCGAGAACTTCAAGTCCGTCCTGCGTCAGGAGGCACTGCTCATCGGATGGCCAACCTTATTTGAAACCCGCATCGTGCTGTCAGCCAAAGGCTTCTCCAACGCCAGTGCGATCGTTGCGCGGCTGTTCGAGGCGCCGAACGTTACGACCGTGTCCTTTGATGGCAAACATTACGCGGCCGCCGAGCGCGCTTACAGTACCTACGGCAAGGGACGTCATCCAGCGGGTCTCAACATGGGTGACTGCTTTTCTTATGCAGTCGCAGCCATCGCCAAGGCGCCGCTACTGTTCAAGGGCAATGATTTCGCCAAAACGGATCTACGGTGTCACCCGGGCTCTGCGGTACCGGCGGGCGATCACTGACGGGCGAGGCCATAAGCCATAAGCAGTCTGCAGCGCTCTGTCCGGTCTAACGCGCGCCGCACAGCTCACCGACCAAGACGTGGCAGCGCTCAAGCATCTGGCACGGCAGAGCGGGGGTCTACAATACCCTTCGGGCACTTGCCTCCGACCTTGCTTACGGATGCGAGGCTATCGAGCAATGAGGCCTGGCTTCTTTGCTCGATCGAGCAGATGCTTGATCGACGAGGCTGTCCAGGTTGCTGATCCCCGCGGTGTGCGCTCGTACATCGCTTCAAGCTGGGCGGCAATGTCACGCAAGGTGAGGTTCGGATGCATGCGGCGACGCTCTTGCCAGGACCCTTTTACAAGTGGGTGTCAAACCTTAACAAAATTGGCAATCTCGGCATGCGTTGCGAACCAAACATCGGGGTGAGTTTTGATGTGCCGAATGAGTTCTTCCAGGATGAATATCCGGGATCGGTATCCGATCACATGGGGGTGCATTGTCAAAAGGAACAGGCCACCGTCGGCATAGGCCCGGTCAAACTCTCTCCTGAAAATATCCAACACCGCGGGCGGCGGAGTATAAGGGCGATGCGCAGCGAACCTGTTCATATTGAAGTAGACCGCATCATCGCGTATCCACTCGACCGGAAGCTCGACAATGCCAGTGGGTTCGCCGTCCTCAAGGATCTCATATGGGTCATCATCAGCCATGAGGGACGAGTCATAGAGCAGGCCGAGTTCGCGCTGGATCTGAAGGGTTACTGCCGAAAAATCCCATGAGGGCGTACGCATCCCAACGGGTCGGATACCGGTGACTCTTTCCAGCACCTCCGCTGCCCGCATGTGCAGGTCGCGCTCGTCTGCCGGAGGGACCTTCGTGTTCAACTCATGGATCCACCCGTGCAGACCAATTTCATGGCCGGCATCGACAACGCGCTGCTGCTCTTCGGGATAGAGCAGAGCAACCACAGCCGGAACAAAGAATGTTGCGGGAATGTTCGCCTGGCGCAACACCTCGAGGATGCGCGGAATTCCGACGCGGTTACCGTACTGGCCCTGCGACATCCGCCCAATGGATTCGCCACCGTCGCGCAATTCGTTGCTTTCGTGGTCGCTGTCAAACGAGAGGGCGACGGCAATCCGCGCGCGGTTCTTCCAAGCTTTGGGCCTTAACGAGCGACCGGCACGAACCTTGTTCACCTTTCGTCTCCACGTTACCTCATCCCATTGCCAAGGTTCCATGAAAGCCTCTCCTCTTTGTCTATTCAGCTGCTACGGGTAGTTCTGGCACGGCTGACAGCAGCCGGCGGGTGTAGTCGTGCTGCGGTTTCGCGTAGATATCGCTTGTCGAACCTTCTTCAACAATCTCGCCCCGATACATGATCGCAACCCGATCGCAGAGGTGTCGGACAACCGAGAGATCGTGCGATATGAAGATCAGTGAAAGGTCGAGTTTTTGACGCAGGCCTATCAGGAGATTGATGATCTGCGCCTGGATCGAAACGTCGAGCGAAGCGACGGGTTCGTCGCAGATAACGACGTCCGGCTGCATGGCCAGGGCCCGTGCTATTGCGACCCGCTGGCGCTGCCCTCCGGAAAACTGGTGAGGGTAGCGTTCTGCAAAATCCGGATCGAGCCCCACGGCTGTCAGCCATTGCACGACATAAGCCACCGCCTCGGACGATTTGACCAGCCCGTGCGCGAGTGGCCCTTCGGCAACGATATCGCCGATCCGCATGCGTCCATTCAATGAAGAGAAAGGATCCTGGAAAATGGTTTGGACAGCAGTGGTGATTTTGCGTGGTACCTTGCCGTCGTTCATCAGCGGCTTTCCTGCGAGCCGGACCATGCCTGATGTTGGAACGTAGATTCCGGCTGCCATACGTCCGAGCGTCGACTTTCCGCTGCCAGACTCACCGACGAGGCCCAGGACTTCACCGCGCTTGAGCGTCAGATTGACAGACCTGACTGCCAGTACCGGTTCTTCCGGTGAGGCAAAACCGGATCTAATGGCGAGCGAGCGCAAAAGCCCTGGCCTCTTGTCGAATTGCTTGCTGACCGCATCAATGACCAGAAAAGGCTGACCAAGCTTCGTCGCATGAGCAGTACGCGATTTGCGTGGCGGCGGCGCACCGTCGAGCCCACCCGCGCCGCGGGCCAGAAGCTGCCCTGGTTCCGACCGTGAGGGCAACGAATTCAGAAGGCGCCTGGTATAGTCATGGCGTGGCGCCGTCAGTACGTCGAGGGTCCGGCCGATCTCGACAATCTTGCCGGTTTGCATCACCGCCACCCGCTGCGAAATAGACGAAACGGTGGCCAGATCATGGCTGATCCAAATCAGGGCAGTTCCGAGCTTGCCAACCAGTTCCCTCATCTCTTGTAGTATCTCGGCTTGAATCGACACGTCGAGAGCAGTCGTCGGCTCGTCGGCGATAATGAGGTTTGGCCTGTGCAGGATGGCAATTGCGATTGCAACGCGCTGACGCATGCCGCCGGAGAATTGATGCGGATAGAAATCAACCTTCCGTTCGGGATCGGCAATGCGCACCTGCGCGAGGGCTGCAATGGCTCGTTCACGCGCTTCCGACGATGATAGTTTTTCGTGTGCTTCCAAAGCCAATCGAATCTGCTTCCCGATCGTGAGTACCGGATTAAGCGTCATCATCGGATCCTGGAAGACCATGGATACCGTCTTGCCCCGGATCTTGCGCAGTTCCTGAACCGGTAGGCCGACGAGTTCGCGACCCTGCAACCTGATCGAACCTTCGACGATCCTTCCGGGTTCGTCGAGCAGCCCGATAATCGAGAATCCGGTGATGCTCTTACCCGAGCCGGATTCACCGACAAGGCCGAGAATCTCACCTTCATCGAGGCTGAATGATATGCCGTCAACGGCCTTCACCAGACGACCGGCCGTCTGGAATTGGGTTTTGAGGTTGGTGATCTCGAGAAGCGGGGCCGTCATCGCTGAAACCTTGGATTGAGTTGGTCGCGGACCTGGTCGCCCACCAGATTAAGCGAGACGATGAAGATGATCAGTGCGATGCCCGGATAAATCGAAATCCAGTAACGACCGGAGAGAAGGTACTGGAAGCCATTTGCGATCAGCATGCCCAGAGACGGCTCGGTCGTAGGCAACCCCACACCGAGGAAGGAAAGTGTCGCCTCCAGGGAGATGGCACTGGCGACCTGCACCGTTGCAACGACGATTATAGGTGGAAAGGCGTTGGGCAGAATGTGGCGACTGACGACGCGCCAGGAACTCAGTGGAATGGACAGGGCAGCCTCCACGTAATCCTTTTGCCGCTCGGCGGCGGCTGCACCATGGGCGGTGCGCGCGAAATAGGCATACTGCGCGAAAATCAAGGCGAGGATGAGCTGGTATTTCCCCTGACCGAGTACGGCCGCAATGACAAAGGCGAGCAGCATTGCGGGGAAAGACAATTGCAGATCAACGATACGCATCACGCTGGTTTCGAAACGTCCACCGATATAGGCAGCACTGCAGCCCGCAATCGCGCCGATCGCAAGCGCGGTACCTGTGGCAATGACGCCCATCTGGAGTGAAATGCGCAGTCCGTAAGCGATTGCCGAAAACAGGTCTCGTCCCTGCGCATCCGTACCAAGCCAATGCACATAGCCGCCCGTGCCTACATAACCCGGCGGGCGGCGGGCATCGCGTAATACAAGATGAGAGAGATCATAGGGATTCTGCGGTGTGATCAAAGGTGCGCACAGCGCGACCAGGACGATGACCAGAACGATAATCGCTGCGATAACCGCCGTGTGGTTACGCGAGAAGTCGCTCCAGAACCGATACAGGAATGTGTCATTGGGCATCACGCACGTCCTGTCCTCAGTCTCGGGTCGAGGAGAAGGTAGGCAAAGTCGACCGCGAGATTGATAAGAATGAAAAGAAAGGCAACAAACATCAGGTAGGCGACCATGACGGGTCGATCGAGCGACGTGATGCTGTCGATGATGAGCTTTCCCAGGCCGGGCCAGGAGAAGATGGTTTCTGTTACAACTGCAAATGCCAGCGTCGACGCGAGTTCCAGCCCGAAAACGGTAACCAGCGGAATGGAGATCAGCCGAAGCACGTGACTGCGCAGGATCGTATACTCCTTCAGGCCGGCGGCACGCGCGAATTTGATCGCGTCGCTCGTCATGACCTCGCGTGTTCCTGCGCGGGCCAGGCGGATCATCAGCGAGAATTTGAAGAGTGCAAGATTAAGCGCAGGGAGAGCGAGATGAGAGATGCCATCGACTGTCAGAAAGCTCCATTGGATTCCAAACAGATTGGCTGTTGCCCCTCGTCCGCCGGCAGGCATGCACCCGCACTGTACGGCAAAGGTCATGATCAGCATCAGCCCGAACCAGAAGGTTGGCACTGAAAAGCCGAGGATTGACAGTGCCATGACGGCTTTGGCCGGTCTGCCATGCGGCCGGTATCCGGCATACATGCCAAGAGGAATGCCGACGAGGCTGGCAAAAAGAACAGCTGTCAATGTCAATTCCAATGTTGCCGGCAAGCGGGAAAGAATAAGTTGGCCAACCGGCATATTATAGACGAATGAACTGCCGAAATCACCGTGCAGAAGGCGCGATGCAAAGGCAATGTACTGGCGCCAGAGCGGTTGGTCGAACCCGTACTGCGCGATGATCGCTGCCCGAATGTCCTGCGTGGCGTCGGGCGAGATCAGTACATCGATCGGATTTCCGATCGCGTAGACCCCACAAAATACCAGCATCGACATGGCGATGATCACGATAACCGCCTGCCATAGCCTCTGAAGAATAAATCCGGTCATTGTTCCCCCCCCTCGATTTTTCGAGTTGTCAGTCCCAGTTGCGCTCGATCAGTTCGCGCGTTTCGCCAACGGCCACGCTCCATATCGCCAGCATGTCGTTATCCGGTCGCTGGAAGAGCCCATGATAATTTCCTTCGCCCAGCATTTCACGTTTGCGGCCCGCGTCCACCCGGGCGAGTCTTGCAAAGTCGATCTCTTGTTTTGCGTGCGAGGGCTGCTCGATCCCGGCCAGCCGGGTCCAGGGGAAGTTTTCCATCCAGGACGCGTGCGAGGCTGCCGGATCCGTCTCCAGCACCTTCGCCATGGTCCTCGGCGCACGCCACCAGTCGTGCAACTTGACCGAGCTGTCCGGATGCATATTCAGCCATTCGGAAATGATCGTCGCTGCCGGCGAATTGCCGCCGTGTCCATTGACGACAAGGATTCGGCGGAAACCTGATCGATGAATGCTGTCAAGCAGATCCCTGACAACACCGATATAGGTTGAAAGACTGAAGGACAGTGTCCCGGGGAACGCAGCAAAAGATGAAGCCAGGCCGTATGGCAACACCGGAAACACCGGTATGCCGATCGGCTCTGCCGCATCAACAGAAATCTTCTCGGCAAGGATCGCGTCAACACACACGCTCAGATAGGCGTGCTGTTCCACGCTGCCGATAGGCAGCAGGCAACGATCATCCGCAGCTGCCTGGGCTTCGACCTGCATCCAGTTCATTTCCGCAATTTTCAATAATGCCTCCTGCGTAGAAATTTCGTGCACAGTGATCTTCTTTTCAGCAACAAAAACCCACTCCCTGCACAAATAATAGTCGCTCTCGTCCCGAGAGGCCTGTCTCCGAGATAAAGTTCCATACGGTACTAAAAAAAGAGATTGACAGTCAATTTACCCAGTGTCAAGTTCCATACGGGACGAACTAAATTTTGGTGAGGATAGAGATGGAACGGCCAATTGCTGATGCGTATCCGTTTTCCGCACTGTTGAGGGAAGGTGGCAAGCGGCGCTTCAATGAGGCCGACGTCGATGATCTCGTGGCCGCAAAGCTATGGAATAATCCATGCTGGTTTTCGTTCAGGATCAATTTCCTGGCTCTGAACTTCAACGTGCCAATCTATCGTTGGATAGAAAAGCAATACGGCATGCAACGGGCCGAATTCGTCGTAATCTACGCTCTTGGCCTGAAGGATGGTCTAACGGCGAGCGCTGTCTGCACATCCTCTGGATTTCCAAAGAATACGATAAGCCGGGCTATTCAAAAACTGCTCGATAAGGATGTCATACAGCGAGAACTCGATCCCGCTGATCTCAGGAGCTTTGTCCTCTGTCTGACGGACGAAGGCAGACGCATCGTTGATGAGTGCATGCAGCCCATGGTCGAAAGAGAACAAGTCATGTTGGCAGGTCTTACGCCTGCAGAGCAACTGATGCTCTCCGAACTGCTCGCAAAAGTCGTCGTAGATTCACCCAATTGGTCAGCACAGATCACACCAGAGGAGCATGAAGAATGACTTTCCTACGTCTTTCAAAGATATTGGCTTTGACCACGACGCTTGCAGCCGGATTTTCTTGCCCGGTGCTGGCCGACGACCTGACGATCGGTGTCCGGGCAGGGCCGCTTTCCATCGACCCGGATTTTACAGCTGCGGGCACGCATGCCGAGGCGATGAAGCACATATTTGATACCCTGATCAAATCGGGAAACAATCTTGAGCTGGAGCCGGGTCTTGCCGAAAGCTGGACTGCGATCGACGACACCACGTGGGAATTCAAGCTCCGCACGGGTGTAAAATTCCATGACGGATCTGATTTCACGGCTGAAGACGTGAAGTTTTCCATCGAGCGCATCCCGCACGTTGCAGGTCCAAATCCGACCACTATCTACGTCCGTCGGGTTGCCGGCACAGAGATAGTCGATGAACATACGATCCGCGTGAGGACAGATGGCCCGGCTCCCACTTTGCCGAACGACTTCATTCGTCTGTTCATCGTGTCTCACAATGCCGCAAAGGATCTGAACTCCCCGGAGGCGGCTTCAGCTGCCTTCAATTCCGGCAAGGCAGCAATCGGCACAGGACCATACAGGTTCGTTTCCTGGACACCGAAGGAAGAACTCGTCCTTGAGCGCTTCGATGATTACTGGGGCGGCAAGGAGCCATGGGACAAGGTGGTTCGCAAGGAGTTGCCGAACGATGCTGCCCGGGTTGCGCAGTTGAAGGCAGGACAGGTTGACCTAATTTCGCGCGTACCGTCCTCCGACGTTCCGACGCTCGAAACAGACTCCAACCTTTCGATCGTAAAGCAGAACAGCGTCTATCTTTTCAATATTTCCTTCGACTTCAGGGACAAGTCGCCACAAATCAGTGCCAAAGATGGAACGCCGCTCGCCAAGAACCCGCTACAGGATCCAAAGGTGCGTGAGGCCATCGATCTCGCAATTGATCGCCTGGCTATCACGGAAGTTGCCATGGAAGGTATGGGCACCGTCCAGTCACAGCTCGTGACGCCCAACATCTTCGGATACAATCCCGATGTAAAGGTTCCGGAACCCGACATTGAAAAGGCGAAGGTGCTGCTTTCGGAGGCCGGCTATCCTGACGGCTTCAAGGTAACCTTCAGCTTTACCAATGACCGTCTTCCGGGCGACAGGGACGTCGGTACGACAATCGTCCAAATGCTGTCTGCCATCAACATCAACGCAGAAGCCAATGCTGTCCCCGGCGCTGTCTTCTTCCCGGCCAATACGCGGGGCGATTACTCGATGACCATGTCCGGATGGGGAACGCTGACAGGCGAATCCAATTACACGCTGTCTTCTTTGGTACACACCTTCGATCCCAAAACGAAGCTGGGTGCATTCAACAATCGCGGTTATTCGAATCCTGCTCTCGACAGATTAATTGAAGCGGCCGGCGTTGAAATGGACACGCAAAAACGCGAACAGGAGCTCAGGGACGCCAATGCGCTGGTTGCTTCTGACCGTCCCAATCTGGGTATTGCCTCGGTCATCACTGCCTGGGGCATGAGCAAGAAGCTGAGCATTGTGCCGCGTTCCGACGAGGACACCCTTGCAATGAATATTCGTCCGGCCAGATAAGGCATTTGATTGTAGCGGCCGGGCTTTTACCCGGCCGCTTTTTCTTTCTGGTTCGAGGAGATGGCAAATGAGTCCGGTTGCGCTTGCAATTCACGGTGGCTGTGGTGTCATGGCCAAGCTTGATTTAGGCGAGCACGAGTGGATCGCCGCACGCCATGTCCTGGCGCAGTCCCTGAGGACAGGTTGGACCATTCTATCGTCTGGGGGATCTGCTCTTGACGCGGTAGAGGCATCTGTCGTTGTTCTTGAAGACTCCCCACATTTCAACGCCGGATATGGCGCAGCGCTGACCACTGCCGGCACACACGAACTGGATGCATCGATCATGGACGGTGCGACGCTTGCAGCCGGTGGCGTCACTGGCGTACGTCGCATCCGCAATCCCGTAAGAGCTGCTCGCGTACTTTTGGAACAGCAAGACGCTGTCCTTCTCTCCGGTGAGGCGGCCGACCGATTCGCCGAGCGGGCAGGGCTGAATATTGTCGAGCCCTCTTACTTTACCACCGAGCGCCGGCTGCGTGCACTGGCGGCCATGAAGGCACACGAGACTGCCGGAACGGTGGCCAAGGCAAGCGAAGCCGAAAAGCATGGCACCGTTGGAGCCGTAGCGCTGGATGAAGCCGGGAACCTCGCGGCCGCTACATCGACTGGCGGTTTCAACAACAAGCCCATCGGTCGCATTGGCGACAGCCCGATCGTCGGGGCAGGGACGTACGCGCGAAATGGCATTTGCGCGGTATCCGGAACGGGAAAAGGCGAGTATTTCATCCGGCATGTGGTTGGTCACGAAGTTGCCAGTCGTATGGCGTACCTGGGAGAAAGCCTCGCGGCCGCAACAAACAAGGTCATCCATCACGACTTGGCTGTAAGAGGAGCCGGGGCAGGGCTTGTCGCAGTTGGAACCGATGGTTCAATCGCGGCGCCCTACAATACGCCCGGTATGTTCAGAGGATGGGTGACACCGCAGGGAGCGTTGTACGTCGGAAGCCACGAAGAGGTATTTCAGGTAAATTGAACCAGGTCGACAAGTTATCGGTGCTCCAGGATGTAACGGGCCCATATGGTGCGCGAGACGAATTCCTGTCGGCAGCAACTGCCCGCAACTTCAGGTGACCGGCACATCCCAAACGACAAAGGACATAGTATGATGTCATCGTCGTACGACCTCGATGCGATGTCTTTCAAGACTTGTAACATCTGTTTCGGCCCACGCAGAGCGAGCTTTCAAGTGACATAGCCGAACATTCCTGCTGCAAATCTACGAGCGTAAGACAACGGCGGTAATCCGTGGATCGCGCGTTCATATCTGTTCAAGGCGGGTATGCGAAGTCAGGTCAGCAATGGACCACCGTTGATTGGTGCACACCGATCATCTGGAATTGCCAGGCGTGCCAAATGACACAAATGCCATCTACTTGCGCACAGGTTAATATCACGTTTGTAATCGGCGAATCCTGACCAAGGAAAACCCGCCGGACATCATTGTGAGTTTGCTGGCCGATTGGTTCCGGGCAAAAATCCCGGAGCGTTCGCAGAGCATTATAGTCTAATCCTTGGCCTTCGCGGGCACTGTATGAACGGGCCGGATGAGGCAATCGATAATACGATCCTGCTCGTCGAGTTCCTCAGCGTGGCGCTGTCCCCATTCACAAAGAGCGAGCATCACGGGCTCAAGGCCCAGACCGAGAGATGTCGCCGCATATTCGACCCGCGGCGGGACTTGACGGAATATCTCCCGGTGGACAAGACCATGCTCTTCCATATCCCGAAGCTGTTGCACCATGACCTTCTGGCTGATCTCCGGCAGTACTTTGGTGAGTTCGGACAAGCGCTTTGGACCGTCTAGCAAATGATAGAGAATGATAGCCTTCCAGCGACCGGAGATCGCCTTCAGGGCCCGTTCGATCGGCAGTATTGGCAGTCGTTTGGTTGGTTTGGCCATAGTTACCATTTGGTCTGTATGGGAGAAAAATGTCTGTAGAGAGAAATTACTTTATACAGATAGGAAGGGGTCGAAGAATAGCAAGCCAAGGTCCCTCAGATGAAATCTGTCCAACTATCGCGCTTTGGCGGTCCGGATTTTCTTGAGCTCGTAGATGTTCCGACGCCTGCGCCGGAGTCTGGCGAGGTTCTGATCAGAGTCCGCGCAGCGGGTGTCAATTTTTTCGAGACTCTGATGCGCCAGGATCGATATGCGGTCACGCCGGATCTTCCTATAGTCTTCGGTGTCGAGGTGGCCGGGACCGTCGAGGTCGTTGGGCCAGGTGTGGACATCGCTCCATATGCGAGAGTTGCCGTGCCGCTTTTCCTTACGCGCGGCAGCGGAGGATATTCAGACTATATTACGGCTAATGCTGACGCGCTCGTCCCGGTGCCGGACAATATCTCGTTCGAGGCAGCCGTCGGGCTGATGGTTCAGGGAATGACCGCGCTTCAGGCCGTTCGGCGGAGTCCTCCAGTTGGAAAGACTGTCCTGATCAACGCCGCTGCAGGCGGAGTAGGAACGCTGCTGATCCAATTGGCGAAGCAAGAAGGAGCGCGGCAGGTCATAGCTGCGGCAAGCACAGCGGAAAAGCTTCACCTTGCGCAGTCGCTCGGCGCCGACATAGGCGTCAATTACTCACAATCAGAATGGGTCAAAGCCGTGCGCCAGGCTACGGGCGGACTCGGGGCGGATGTAATCTATGATTTCGTGGGCGGGTCACTGACGAAGGCTTGCCTGGAGGTTTTGGCTCCTTCTGGAGAACTGCTCTTCGGGGCGCTTGGAAGGGTCGAACTCGATCGCGACGATTTGGAGTCTATGTTTCTTCTCAACAGATCCCTGAAGGGATTGGCACTCATCCCTCTATTGACGCCCGAGATTGTCAGGTCGGACCTCGCGGAGCTTTTTGGGCTTGCAGCGAATGGTCAGATCCGCGTGGTGATCGGCGGCAGCTTTCCACTTTCTCAGGCGAGCGAGGCTCATCGCAAAATCGACGAACGCGCAACAGTTGGGAAGATCGTTCTTCTCCCTTGATCGACCAATACCTTTCCGACACTGTGGCACGCGGAGAGGGAGGGCAGGCCCATCTTCACATCCACCGCCGAATGGGTGATCGCCAAGGTATCGAGGTCGGGACATCTCATAACGCTCGATCTACGACAGTGGAGAACGAGAGAACCTCTCCGCTCGCCAGACTGTTCCAAGAAGGAATGTCAAGTTTCACGGGGGCTGATTGCGTTCGGAAGCTTTCAGAGAGAGTAAAAACATGGGGGCCTTGACCTTCCAAACCCTGGCGGGCCCGACGCATTTTCCGCCTCCATGGCCTGGATTACCTTGATTGAGCATCTGCAGTTAAAAACCAGCGTTTCTTCTCCTGTAATACTGCTGCAATCCTCAAGGCGGAAACGCAGGGGCAGAAGGGTAACGGAACATGAGACTTCTATTGGTAGAGGACGAGAAGCAACTGGCGGCGGCGCTGGCTACAGCGCTCGCCAAGCATGGCATTGTCATCGACCACACAGCACATCTTGCCGACGCCTTCGAATTGACGCTTCAGAATGATTGCGATGCCATCCTTCTTGACCGGCGTTTGCCTGACGGCGAAGGGCTGACGCTCGTTCCGAAACTCAGGCGAGCAGGACGGGATATGCCGATCATCGTCCTGACGGCGCGAAATAAGCCACTGGAGCGCGTCGAGGGGCTGGATGTCGGTGCGGATGATTATCTGGGCGAACCGTTCCTGGTGGAGGAGCTTATGGCCCGACTGCGTGCCGTGCTTCGGCGACCGACAATCCTCCGGGAGCCCAGGATTGTCGCGGCAAACATGCTGATCGATCCGCTGCATTTGGACGTTACCGTCAACTCGACCAAGTTCGAAATTCCACGGCGCGAACTTCTTGTTCTCGTCGCGCTCGCCAAGCGAAAGAACAAGACTGTCCTTCGCTCGACGCTGGAAGAGGCGGTTTATAATTACGAATAAGAAATACAGTCCAATGCAATCGACGCGCACATCTCGCGACTGCGAAAAAGACTGACGGATTTCGGTTCCGGCTTAACGATTCACAATATTCGCGGCATCGGATATATTCTTAAGGAAGAATAATGAGCACCGCAGTCAAGTCGAATCCTTCTTTATGGTGGAGATTGAGCTGGCAACTCAGCCTGGTCATCGTCGTCGTTGTTGCAACGGTGATCCTGGGACTTTGTGTATGGGCAGCCACAATCATGTCACCCAACATCGCCACGGAGAACAAAGTTGGTTCTGCGATTGCACGAGCCGTAAACCGAGATAACCAAGGGTATCTGGAGCTTGATAGTACACCGGAGTTAAATGCCCTCAAGGAGCAGAACCAGGCACTTTGGTACGTAGCGGCCACAATAGACGGTGCCGCTGTCTCCCACGGCACAATTCCACCGGAATATTTGCAGATTGCGCCTCTCGTTTATCTGTTCGACGAAGCAGATATTCGAGGATCTTCCGCGACTGATGAGGTGGCGACGATCGACAGAGTTGAAACGGATGCGGGGGAGGTTCGGTTTATGTTTGGTGGCGTGGCTCACACAGGTTCGCCTGTCATCGCCATTTTAGCGAGAGCCTCCCCGATCTACCTTTCCCTGCTGGCGGTCGCTCTGCCAGCGCTCTTTCTTGCCGTTCCGCGGATAGTCGGGCGCGCGCTCGCGCGGATCAGCGACGTTACTGAACGTGCAGCACAGATCGATCCGCGCAAGCATGGAGTTCGTCTTCCTGTGGATGGTATACCCAAAGAAGTCGTTCCTCTGGTTACCGCCTTTAACGGCACACTTGCCCGTCTTGAAAGCGAGGCAAAAAACGCCAGCGCTTCTTGATCGACGCTGCGCATGAACTCAGGACACCAATCGCGATCATGCAGCTAAGGATTGATGGAATGTCAGATGGGCCGGAACGCAGCCGCATGTTGGACGACGTTGTACGTCTGGCTGACACCGCCGAGCAACTCCTCGATTTTGAGCGCAATGACCAGACCATTGAATTCAACAGCACGGTGGATCTTGTTGAAATTGCACAAACCGCGGTGGCGGACATCGCGCCACTGGCGATCGCCGGCGGTTACCGGGTCTCCTTTCACCGTGAGGTCGAAAGCCCCTCAGGACAGACCCCGTTATTCCGAGGTGGGCGACGCGTATGGTCAGGCCACGAAGTTCGCGAGTGACTTTTCGAGAATGTTGATCACTGGCAGGGAGCCGAAAATGCTGGACATTTCAGTTCCTTCGAGGCAGCGGGTAAAATCCTGGTTTGGCGGCAAGCCGAAATATGCAGCATGTGAAACCTTCGGTCGAGCCCCGGGGGTGTTGGGCGCTGTGGCAGGTAGATATGGTCTTCCGCCCCAATGGACTGACAAAACCCCGAAGCCGCCCGGAATCGAATGACGTTGGCTACTCACCCTGTCGCTGTTGCACACGCGGAAGTGTCTGAAGGGCCGAAGAAGAACATGGACATCCACGAGGACGCCCGCAAGGTTAGCGAACAGAGCAAGGCCTGGCACTATCGCGCTTTAATCTGGATCAGAAAATTCGTTAAAACTGGACTGCGTTGACAATTCAGAAAAACTGCTGTTCATTTTGTAAAGCGATTTACTAAAGCGCTTTACAAAATGGGGTTGAGCTTTGGTCAAAAGAACGATGCCAAGTCTGAAGGATGTTGCCGCGGCAGCGGGTGTTTCGGTAACGACCGTCTCGCGGTTCGTAAACGGCAGCCTTGATCTGCCCCATAACACCAAGAAGCGCATTGAAGATTCGATCGCCAGGCTCAAATACATTCCAAACCCCCATGCGCGCCGGTTGAGCAGGGGACGCTCCGATACGATTGGTCTGGTGGTGCCGGAAATCGCCAATCCATTCTTCTCGACATTCGTCGCAGCTGTGGAGCAGGCTGCCGATGAGAAAAAGCTGGCTGTTTCGCTGCATGCAACGCTCAACCGGGCCGGCCGTGAAGTCGAATATCTCCAGCTCATCGAGCGCAATCACGTCGATGGTTTGATCTTCATCACAAATCATCCCGATGACGGGGCGTTGGCCAGTCTCATCAACCGCTCCGGCAAAGTCGTGGTCGTTGATGAAGACGTGCCGGGCTCGAAAGCGCCAAAGCTTTTCTGTGACAATGATCATGGTGGATATCTTGCCGGTCTGCATCTGGCTGGTCATGGACACTGTCATGTCCTGTTTATCGGTGGAGACGAGCGCATGATCAGTGCGCGCCGCCGTTTCGCTGGCGTGGTGAGGGCCCTTCGCGAACACCATTCCGGCACGGTCCGGGTTGACCGCTACGCCGGCGAATACACCATTGATTACGGACGTCAGGCTGCGTTGCGTTTCCTTGAAGAACGCCATGAAGCGACGGCGGTTTTTGCCAGCTCGGATGAAATCGCCATCGGCATGCTCGAGGTCTTCAAGGATAGAGGCGTTTCGGTTCCGGGCGACGTGTCGATGATCGGTTTCGACGATGTCGGGCCGCTGCATCTTTTCGCGCCTCCGCTGACGGTTATCCGCCAGCCCGTCCGGCAGCTTGGCAGCCGGGCATTGGAACTGCTTCTGGAAACAAACTGGCAAGAGTGGAAACCCTCCGCTTCAGAGGAGCTTTTGCCTGTCGAAATCGTGGTGCGGAACTCCGTTGCTCCGCCAGCGAAATAACAAAAAAGCGACGGTTATAAAACAACAGAGGATGAGAACATGACCTTGAATCTAACAAGAAGAATGATGATCGCGCTGGCAGGGTTTACCATGTTGAGCTGCGCTGTTTCGGCCTCGGTGGCTCAGGAGAAAAAGACGATTGCACTGGTTCAGATCAACCAGCAGGCGCTTTTCTTCAACCAGATGAACGAGGGCGCACAGAAGGCCGCTGATGCTGCCGGTGTAAGGCTGGTGATTTTCAATTCCAACAATGAGCCCACGGCGCAGAACAGTGCTATCGAAACCTATATCCAGGAAAAGGTTTCGGGACTTGCTGTTGTCGCCATCGACGTGAATGGCCTGATGCCTGCAGTCAAGCAGGCAGCGGATGCAGGTATTCCGGTTGTCGCTATCGATGCCATCCTGCCGGCAGGGCCGCAAAAGGCACAGATCGGCGTGGACAATGCGACGGCTGGCGCGGACATGGGCAAGTTCTTCCTTGATTACGTCAAAACAAATATGGACGGCAAGGCGAAGATCGGTGTCGTCGGCGCCTTGAACTCTTACATTCAGAACGTCCGTCAGGAAGGTTTTGAAAAGACGATCAAGGGTGTCGAGGGTATTCAGATTGCCGGGGTAGTCGATGGACAGAATGTTCAGGACAACGCGCTTTCGGCAGCGGAAAACCTTATCACCGGCAATCCTGACCTGACGGCGATATACGCGACAGGCGAACCGGCGCTCATGGGTGCCATCGCTGCTGTTCAAAGTCAGGGCAAACAGGACACGGTCAAGGTTTTCGGCTGGGATCTGACGGCGGAAGCCATTGCGGGCATCGATGCCGGATTCGTTGCAGCCGTCATCCAGCAAGACCCGTCGGCAATGGGTGCGGCAGCTGTCGATGCCTTGCAGAAGGTGGCCGCAGGTGAGGCTGTTGACCAGAACATTTCCGTGCCGATCACCATCGTGACAAGAGCCAATGTCGATCCATACCGGGCTGTCTTCAAATGAACCGGAACGGCCGGCAGGCAGCGGCTGCCGTTCACTCCGGAGGGGTTATTCCCTCCGGAGACGGAACGAGCGGCAATACAGACCCCAACCCGCGCGTCTCGCTGCGCGGTATCCGTAAATCTTTCGGTTCGCATCAGGCTTTGCGCGGTGTTGATCTCGACATCTTTCCGGGTGAATGCCTTGGCCTGGTCGGCGACAATGCAGCAGGAAAATCCACGCTGACCAAGATCATCTCGGGAACCTATATCCCCGATGGCGGCACGATGACGATCGAAGGCGAGGCGGTTCGTCTGTCCGGTCCGGCCGATGCACGCAACCGCCACATCGAAATGGTGTTTCAGGACCTCAGCCTCTGCGATCAGATTGATGTTGTCGGCAATCTCTTTCTGGGCCGCGAACTCAGCAAGGGCATGTTTCTCGACAGCAAGAAGATGCTGATCGAAGCACGCGCGATGCTGGACTCTCTGGAGATCAGAATTCCAAAACTTACAGGTAAAGTAGCGCAACTCTCCGGCGGGCAGCGCCAGGCCATTGCCATTGCCCGCGCCGCATCGTTCAAGCCCAGGGTCCTGATCATGGACGAACCTACATCGGCACTTGCGGTTGCCGAGGTGGAAGCGGTGCTGGCATTGATCAACCGGGTCAAGGCGCAAGGCGTCTCGGTCATTCTCGTTACGCACCGTCTTCAGGACCTCTTTCGGGTCTGTGACCGGATTGCCGTCATGTACGAAGGTACAAAGGTTGCCGAGCGTCAGATCGGCGGCACCTCTCTTGAGGACCTGGTGAAGCTTATTGTCGGTGAGGGAGCCAGACAATGACTGTTTATACAGAGCGTGGCCAGGGGTCGCGCATTGCAGATTTCTTCGGCGAACATGCGCAGGTTCTCTCGATTGCCATTTTCTTTGCCGCCTGCATGATATTCTTTTCAATCGGCAGCGAGACGTTTCTCACGTCCGGTAACATTCTCAATATTGTCCGGCAGGCCGCACCGATCCTGATCGTCGCCATCGCCATGACTTTCGTGATCATCACCGGCGGCATCGATCTTTCCGTTGGTTCTCAGGTTGCGCTGATCAATGCAGTTGCTGCTGTTGTGATGGCTATGGGATTTCCGTGGCCGCTCGTGGTGGTTGCAATGATCGTGTTGGGCGGTGGTCTCGGATTTGCGCAAGGCTGGTTCATTGCCTATCAGGGTATCCCGGCCTTTATCGTCACGTTGGCGGGACTGTCGGTTCTGCGTGGCTTTGCACTTTATCTCACGCAGGGTTATTCCATCCCCATTCAGGATGCGCCGGGCTTCTTTGCCCTGGGGCGGGGTGTCGTCGCCGGGTTTCCGGTGCCTGCAATCATTGCGGTGATAGTCTCCTTTCTTGGCTATGTGGCGATCCGGTCGACAAAATACGGGCGTCAGGTTGTGGCCGTGGGCTCCAACATGGAAGCCGCCCGTCGTGTCGGCATGCCTGCCAAATGGATCATAGCATCGGTGTACATCATCTCCGGCGTGGCATGTGCGGTCGCGGGCCTGCTGATTGCAGCCCGGCTGGGTTCCGGCTCATCCAATGCAGCTGTCGGTTTTGAACTGCAAGTGATCGCCGCTGTCGTTCTCGGGGGAACTTCCCTGATGGGTGGACGAGGGACAATCATAGGCACAGTGCTTGGAACGCTCACTATTGCTGTCATTGGCAACGGGTTGATCCTGATGCACATCTCGCCATTTTTCACCCAGATCGTTACCGGCGCAATTATCCTTGTAGCCATCTGGCTGAACACCCGGATATTCACAGCGAACTTCCGGTTCGGCAGGAAAGGCTGACTTCCATGAGCAATGATCTCTCCGAAGCTCATGTCCATTCCGGCAAGGTGATGACTGTCAACGGGCCGATGGCAGCGGAGGAACTTGGCATCACCCTGATGCACGAGCACATCCTGAATGACTGCCGCTGCTGGTGGCATGCGCCAAAGACGCCGGAACGCCAGTATCTTGCAGGCGGTTTTGTCTGCATCGAGATACTGGGCGAGCTTAAGCAGGACCCCTTTGTCAACAAGCATAACATCACGCTTGACGATGAACCCCTGGCGGTGACGGAGCTGAAGGCTTTTGCTCTGGAGGGCGGGCAGACAGTTGTGGAGCCAACTTGCCGTGGCATTGGCCGGAACCCGCTTGCCCTGAAGCGTATTGCCAGGGCATCGGGCCTCAATATCGTGATGGGAGCCGGATATTATCTCGGCTCCTCGCACCCTGCCGAAGTCGCTGCAATGACCGTCGGGGATATAGCGACGGAAATTGTCCGCGAGGCAGTACAAGGAGTTGATGGCACTGACGTCAGGATTGGCCTTATTGGTGAAATCGGCGTTTCGTCGGATTTTACCGCCGAAGAAGAGAAATCACTTCGCGGCGCTGCCCAGGCACAGGTGCGAACCGGCTTGCCACTGATGGTTCACCTGCCTGGCTGGTTCCGGCTGGGCCACCGCATCCTCGATATCATTGCACAGGAGGGTGCGAACCTGCGGCATACGGTTCTGTGCCACATGAACCCTTCCCATGACGATTTTGCCTATCAGAGCGAACTCGCCGCACGCGGCGCTTTCCTCGAATATGACATGATCGGCATGGACTTTTTCTATGCCGACCAGCAGGTCCAGTGCCCGAGCGATGAAGAGGCAGCCCGGGCCATTGTCCGCCTCGCACATGCCGGCCATATCGACCGAGTGCTCCTCTCGCATGATGTTTTCCTGAAGATGATGCTGACCCGTTACGGCGGCAATGGCTATGCCTATGTCTTGCGTCATTTTCTGCCGAGGTTGCAACGCCACGGTCTGGATAAAGCGGCTCTCGATCAAATGATGCGAGCCAACCCCCGTTCAGTTTTTCACGCAGGTGTTTAACGCAAGTCGCCTGCCCGGATTTTTGGATAGACCCGGACATTTTAGGAAAGAATGGTAAGACGATGACAAAGAAAGTACTGCTCGTTGGCGAGAGCTGGGTTAGTTCCGCAACGCATTACAAAGGTTTCGATCAGTTCGGCAGCGTTACCTTTCACCTTGGTGCCGAACCATTGGTCAATGCGCTAGCGGGTAGCGATTTCGAACTGACCTACATGCCCGCGCATGAGGCGGTCGAGAAATTCCCCTTCGAAATGGCCGGTCTGGATGTTTATGACGTCATCATCCTTTCCGATATAGGTGCAAACTCTCTGCTGCTGCCACCCGATGTCTGGCTGCATTCCCGTACCGTCCCCAACCGCCTCAAGCTGATCAAGGTCTGGGTCGAAAAAGGCGGATCGCTTCTGATGGTCGGCGGATACTTCTCGTTTCAGGGCATTGACGGGAAAGCCCGCTGGCGCCGCACTGCGGTGGAGGATGTTCTCCCCGTAACCTGCCTTCCTTACGATGACCGCGTCGAGATACCGGAAGGAACGACGCCGAAGATCGAGCTGCCGGATCACCCTGTCATGGCCGGGCTTGATGGCGAATGGCCGTTGCTTCTTGGTGTCAATGAGGTCGAACCTCGCGAACGTGATGATGTCGAGGTCATCGCGCGCCTGCCTGACGATCAGGGAGGACACCCGCTTCTGGTTCTTGGACGTTCCGGCAAGGGCAAGACGGCGGCATGGACGTCGGACATCGGTCCGCACTGGCTGTCGCCTGCATTCTGCGAGTGGGAAGGCTATGGCAAGCTTTGGAAAAACATTCTCGGCTGGCTGACGCGCGACTGAAGGCGGGCATCCGGGACGACCGGCAACACGGTATGAAATCTTCTTGAAAGGGAAAAACATGCAAGCAATATCGGATCGTGAATCCAATGCTGTGCAGGAAATATTCGGTACCAACAAGGTGCTCATCGGAATGATTCACTGCCCGGCATTTCCCGGTTCTCCCAGATACAGGGGAGCCGATATGAACACGATCTACGATGCCTGCATGCGTGATGCCGAAGCCTGCATAGAGGGTGGTTTGCATGGTCTGGTCATCGAGAACCATGGCGACATACCGTTTTCGAAACCGGACGATATCGGTCCTGAAACAACAGGTTTCATGTCCGTGGTGACGGATCGCATCGCAAGAGCCATCGGCGTTCCGCTTGGTATAAACGTTCTCGCCAATGCGCCGATCCCGGCATTCGCCATTGCCATGGCTGGCGGGGCCAAATTCATCCGCGTCAACCAATGGGCCAATGCCTATGTGGCAAATGAAGGGTTCATGGAAGGACGCGCCGCCGAAGCCATGCGTTACCGGTCCCTGCTGCGTGCAGAGCACATCAGGGTATTTGCTGACAGCCATGTCAAACATGGCAGCCACGCTATTGTTGCTGACCGGACCATCGAGGAACTGACCCGTGACCTGGCCTTCTTCGATGCAGATGGCGTGATTGCTACAGGTCAACGCACAGGCAACAGTGCAACCATGGAAGAGATCGACGAAATCGGCTCTGCCACGCATCTTCCGCTGCTTGTAGGGTCGGGCGTCACCAGGGACAACATCCTGGATATCCTTGGCCGCACCAATGGCGTCATTGTTGCCTCGTCGCTCAAATATGACGGTGTCTGGTGGAACGCGGTGGACATTGATCGCGTAAAGGCATTCCGCAAGTCGGCGGAAGCAGGTTTGGAGCACTGATCCGATGGCAGCCGAGACCCTCTCCGAGCGTATTCTCCGCGAAAATGCATGTATTCTTCAAGCCATGGTCAATCATCGGTTTGTCAAGGATATCAAGAGCGATGCATTGGGCAAGGCTGTATTCGATCGCTACCTCGTTTACGAAGCGGCTTTTGTCGACACGGCAATTTCCATCTTCGCTTTGGCGGTGGCAAAAGCGAAGAATATCAAGCAGAAGCGTTGGCTCGCCGCTGTCGTTGTTGCACTCGCAAACGGCCAGATGACCTATTTCGAACGGACCTTTGCCAGCCGTGGTATCGATCCATCATCGTTCGATACCGACACTTCGGCCGTCAGAAACTTTTGTTCAGGTATGCTGGACGTCGCCAATGAAGGTGAGTTCCTCGACATTGTTGCAGCGATGTTTGCGGCAGAATGGATGTACTGGACATGGTCGAAGGAAGCATCGTCCTGCCACATCAGCGATCCACTGTTGAAGGAATGGGTTGCAATGCATGTGGATCAGGCATTTGCGGATCAGGCCATGTGGCTCAAGGACCAGCTCGATATCGCAGGCGAGCAGGGGCTTCATGAAGACTTATGCGCCCGGCTAAGCAGTATCTTTGGTCACGCCATGCAGCTTGAGATTCATTTTCATGATGCGCCATATCTCTGACTTCAAGGAAGTAACTGCATGCGCGCTTATGTAATCGGCAATATTGCAATGGATGAAACGATTATTGTCAATGAACTTCCGATATCCGGAGCTTCGATCCTCGGGCATGTGGGTACGCACGATCTGGGAGGGAAGGGAACAAACCAGGCCGTGGTAATGGCGCGCTGCGGCATTCCCACGATACTGGTGGCTCCGGTGGGGCAGGACTCGAGAGCCGATACGATTCGCCGGCATCTTCGTGACGAACCCCTCACCAGCGAGCTTATCGGGATCGAGGGAATATCGAGCGACATTTCCCTTATTTTCCGCTTGCCGGGTGGAGAAAACGCCATTGTTACGACGACAGATGCTGCCCGCAATTTGCACCCTCTCCACGTTGCCCCTGTTCTGCGAGGCGCTGAACCAGGTGATCTTGTGATCCTGCAAGGAAATCTTTCCCATGAGACTACTCTCGAGATGTTGCAGTTGGCCAGATCGCTGGGCATGACCACAGCGTTCAATCCATCGCCGCAGCGGCCATTTTTTGCCGATTTCTGGCCGCTGGTCGATATCGTGTTCCTCAATCGCGGAGAAGCGCAGGCCATGACAGGCGCACAAGGCGAAGCTGCCGCCGGATATCTGCTGCAAAAGGGCATTCAGGACGTTGTTCTCACGCTCGGGGAAAAAGGTGCCATGCTGGTGAACAGCCGGGAGTTGATCACAGTTGCAGCCTCCGCCGGTGCAGTCGTCGATACAACGGGTGCCGGCGATACATTTATGTCCGTTGCCTTGGCCTCATCGCTGAAGCGTGGTTGCCTGCTTGACCGGATGGCTCTCGAACATGCGGCTCAAGCAGCAGCGATTACCGTGTCCAGGGTTGGCACACGCTCTGCGTTTCCTACACCGTTGGAACTTGAAACAATAGGTATTTGATTAGCTAACGGACTCCAGCGGAAACCAATTCGAGATCTCCCGTTCAAAATAACGGCCGCCGCGTACGGACTACGCACTGACCTCGCTTCGACGCAGTCTGGCCATTGCGATTGTCCCGCTGTGGATCCTGGGGACTCAGAACATGGCGTAAATGGAAAACATCTTGCGAGCGCAACGCTTTGCCCCGAACTTTCCGAGCAAGCGCCGCTGCTGCCAGCGCCAAGGGCGGCCTTGCCGGATTATTGTTCGCCAGACAGCATTCACTTCGCTCCGGAATGCGAGGATGAAGTCTGTCACATTCGGAATTGTTCTTTTTGGCGGGCGTCGAACGTCATTGCAGACATTTCGGCGACAATCGAAAACACCCGATGTGCACCTGTTATCGGCCTTTTCAAAGGAAGAGTTGCCAGTGGGTCTTAAGTTTGGGACGCGCCGGTAACGGCCAATTTCCTTCGCACTTCTTGCTAAAGCTCATTAAGAATTACCATGATCCAGCTCACCTGTGAGAGGGTGGCTATCAGGAATTTATGGGGCCGCCGGGAGAGACGGCCCACGATTATCATCATGCAGTCATAAGGCCTCCACCAGATTTTGCATTCATGATCCAAGGCATGACAGAAGCGGGGTCCTCAAGTATCTTTGCCTTGCGCGCAAAGCCTTCAAATGCTGAATGAGCCACACTCAGCGGTTTATGGCCGCCGAATGCTTCGCAACAGGTGCGCCAGGCTGTTTCATGAATAAGGTCGCGATGGGCTTCGGGCCAATTGTCCAGAAATTCAATCGCATCATCAAGCGCTGCGATTTCGCGAACAATTCGCGATCCATCTTTTACGAAGATGGGGCTTTCAAAATATGAGTTCATCAAGTCCTCCAGATGGTGAACACCGTAAGTTCAGTTGGGTTGCATATATATCATCGCGGCCCTTACCACCAATATCTGGCAATTCGCCGCCTGCTCGCTGATCATCGGCCTTGGATCGGCTGCCGGCTTTTCGCCGCTTATATCCGACCTCTCGCTTTGGTTTAACAAGCACCGGTCGCTCGCGGTCGCCTTTGCGGCTTCGGGAAGCTATCTTTCGGGCGCGGTTTGGCCAATGGCTATCGAGCATTTCCAGACGACCCAAGGCTGGCGCGCCACCCATGTCGGAATCGCCATTTTCGTCCCTCTGATGTCCATAGAACCGCAACTCAAGAATATCGCCAGCTCGTTTAACCAAGAATAATGTGATAATGCTCAGAACGTCATTGCCGGCGTTTCTCCGGCTAATTTCGGTGCCTCGTTGAATTTAGAGTGCCCGACCGCTTTCACTGTCAAACACATGGACAAGATCTGAATCAATTGTGACCGCAAAAGGCGAACCCACACGCACCGCAATATCTCCATTCACCAAGGCAGTCACCTGATTTGCAGCCATATCGAAAAGCACATGGGTTTGCGCTCCGGTCGGTTCCACGAGCAGCGTCTGGCCGCGCAAGATGCTGCCACTGCCGGCCAGGGACAAGTGCTCAGGTCTCAGACCCACTTTGACGGCTTGCCCCCGCTTTATATGCTTTCCGGCGCCAACGCTTATTGCCGTCCCGTTGCTCAAACGAACGCTCGGCGTGCCTTCAGCACCCTCCACCACACCCTCCAGGATGTTCATGGAAGGCGAACCAATGAAGCCTGCAACGAAAAGATTGGTGGGATTGCGATAAAGTTCGATCGGAGCGCCTTGCTGTTCGATACGTCCATGATTGAGGACGACGATCCTGTCTGCCAAAGTCATGGCTTCAATCTGGTCATGAGTGACGTAAACCGATGTGGTTTGCACCTTTTGGTGCAATGATTTGATTTCCGAGCGCATCTGTACGCGCAGTTTTGCGTCGAGATTGGAAAGCGGTTCGTCAAACAGGAAAACCGCCGGGTTGCGCACGACAGCACGGCCCATGGCAACACGTTGGCGTTGTCCGCCGGAAAGCTGGGACGGTTTGCGATCAAGCAGGTTTGTCAAGTCGAGCATGCGCGCGGCTTCGGTAACCCGCTTGTCGATCATAGCTGTGGACTCGCCGGACATTTTGAGATTGAAACCGATATTCTGGGCCACCGTCATATGCGGATAGAGCGCGTACGACTGAAACACCATGGCGATATTGCGCTCGCGAGGTGTCAGGCCATTCACAGTCTTGCCGTCAATCAGGACATCTCCGCTTGTGATCTCTTCAAGCCCGGCAATCATTCGAAGAAGTGTGGACTTGCCACATCCGGAAGGGCCGACCAGCGCGATGAATTCGCGATCGCATATTGAAAGCGTAAGGTCATGAATGACATCCAGAGTACCGTAGGCTTTTCTGACATTGTGCAATTCAACGGATGCCATGAGCGTTGCTCCAACGAATTTCTATCATGATTTGACAGCCCCGGCAGTGAGGCCGGCGATAATATGCTTCTGGGCAATAAAAAAGACGATGATGGTGGGAAGGATTGTGAGGGTAATGAATGCCAGAGCAAGCTGCCAGTTCGTGCCGTATTCGCCCCGGTAGACCATGATCCCGAGGGGCCATGTGTATTTGCTTTCAGAATTCAGCATGATCAGTGGCAGAATATAGCTGTTCCAGCTACCAACGAACGAAATGATCCCGACAGTGGCGATCATCGGCCGGGCGAGGGGAAGCGAAATGTACCAGAAGAAGCGAATGTAGCCGCAGCCATCGACAAAAGCCGCCTGAAACAATTCGTCCGGCAGATTGCGGAAATAGTTGCGGAACAAAAGAATGCTCATGCCAAGTCCAAAAGCGACCTGGGGCAGGACGACACCCCAATAAGAATCCAGTAATCCAAGGTCGCGTATACGGATGAACAGGGGCAGGATCGCGGTCGCCGCCGGAAACATCAGACCGATCAGAAAGTAATTGAGCAGAAAGCCGGATCCGAAGAATCGGATATGGGCGAAGGTGAAGGCCGCCATGGCCGAGACAACAAGCGTCAGAAAAACGGTCAATGCAGCAATGATCAAGGAATTGACCATCTGGCGCCAATAACGATCACCGAACAGGATATCGGTATAGTTCGACCAATGCCACGTCGATGGAAGGCCAAACGGATTGGTGCGGAGTTCTCCGAGAGATTTAAACCCGCCAAGCGCTGTCGTGAGCAACGGGATCAGAACCAATACCGCAATGATCGACAATGCCACATAAAGATAAAGCTTGGTCGCGGGGGTTGGATGCATGGCGGAATTAGGATCAGTCATTGCGCATAAAAATCCGTTTGTAGCCAAAGGCAAGGGTGACACAAATGACGAATAGAACGACGCCGACTGCACTGCCCAGCCCGACCTGCATGCGGGTTACACCATAGGTATAAAGGAAGGTCACCATGGTTTGCGTCGAGTTGGATGGCCCTCCCGCGGTAAGTGGCATGATCATGTCGAACAGCTGCAACGAACCGATCACCGCAAAAAAGATCGAAAGACGCACAGTAGAGCCAAGGAGTGGCAAGGTAATGTGCCGGAACTTTTGCCAGCCGGTTGCTCCATCTATCTCGGCAGCCTCGAGTATACTCTTGTCTATGGACTGGAGGCCTGCGATGAATAGCATCATGTGGAAGCCGAAATACTTCCAGACAACCACGGCGAGCACTGCATATATCGCGAGATCGCGGTCTGCGAGCACATAAGGTGTTGCTATACCCAGAAACGCCGACAATGCGGCAAACAACCCGTAATCGCCATCATAGACAAAGCGCCAGATAAGGCCTGCTGCCACGTCAGCCAGCACGTAGGGCAGGAAAAAGATGAGGCGGAAGACCACCACGCCGGCAATGCGATGGGCCAGCATCATGGCCAACCAGATTGCCAAAGGTATCTGGATCAATATTGAAACCAGAATGATCGTGCCATTGTTCCACAGGGCTTGCGTGAAGGCAGCATTGTTGAACAGAACCTGGAAATTGCGCAAACCGACATATTGCTGGGGAGAGCCATATCCGTTCCAGCGGTAAAGGCTATACCATGCGGCTTCCCCCATCGGTAAAATAACGAAGATGGTAAAAAGCAGGATCGCGGGCGGCAAAAACAACAGGAGGACGGGAAGGCGCCCACGGGCCAGTGGACTCATGGACCTTACAGTCCTGGCTCGTCCCGCCGAGGGCAACAGTGTTGATGGGGCACTCAATTCAGTCATACTCATCCTACCTGGCACTTCTGCTCCGTCATGCTGCGACCAACAGCAGGTGCTGAATCAGAACTTCTCCAGTTCGAACGCGTCCTGAATCGTCTGGGCGCCTTCTTGCGACGTCATCTGACCGGACGTGATTTCAACGGCAACATCATTGACAACACGACCAACCGAGGGTCCGAGGTCCTGATCGAAGAAATTTTGATGCCAGGTCGAGGCGCCGAGCTGCTCGGCTGATTGCCGCACGAGTGGGTTGACAACGCCGTCTTCCGCTCCAACAGCCACAGGAATGAGCATCCCCGCCCTGGCCATAACGCGCTCATTGTCGGCATTGGTCAGGTAAGCCAGAAAGTCGAGGGCTTCGGGTGGTGCATCTTTTGATACAGCCCAGCCATTGAGACCGCCCAGGGTGTCGGTTGCCGCACCAGCCCCGCCTTCAACGACCGGAAAGGCGAAGCGACCGATGTTTTCGGGGGCCAGACCTTTGCCATCGCCTGCATTGTTGCGCTGGTTGGCATCTGTATTTTCAAAACCGAGGATGATCGCGGCCTTGCCATCACCAAACAGGCCCAGTGCCTGAGGCCAGGTAGTGCCGAGATAGCCGGGTTGGAACGGCTCCAGCGCGCCAAGTTCCGCAAGCTGTTCGCCAGCTTTGATGATGGCCGGATCGAGAAATCCATTTCCCTCGCCGTTCTTGGCGGCAGTAAACACTTCTTTGCCCCCGTCACGCATGACGAGATAACTCCAATAAAAGTGCAGGGGCCATTTTTCGCCACCGCCACCGGCAATGGGGACGATGCCAGCGGCCTTGATTTTCTTTGCAGCATCCAGGAGGTTATTCCAGGTCTTGATGGCTGCGGCATCAATTCCTGCTTTAGCGAAAAGTCCCTTATTATAGAAGAAACTGACGGTGCCCATCTTCATGGGAACAGCCCATATCTTGTCGTTGAAGGTGAGGCCCTGAACGGCGGCGGGGTTATAGGATTTCTCCCAGGCCCTGTCCTCAGCTTTCATGGCGGCCGTCAAATCCATGAGGGCACCGGTTTCTGCCTGTTGCTTCAACACACCGCCACCCCAGGTGTAGAAAATATGCGGCGCATCAGGCGACTGGAGCAAGGTAGGAAGTTTTGCCTTGAACGCTTCATTTTCCAGAAACTGCATCTGGATGTCAACGTTGGGATGATCGGCTTCATATTTCTTGGCAATATCATCCCAGATAGCAACATATCGTGGATCTACTTCCAAATGGAGCCACTTGACAACTGTTTGAGCATTTGCGGCGGCGGTGCACAGCATCAGTGCCAATCCAGCCGCTACTGTTCGCATAGCTATGCGATCGCCCTTGAAGGCGAGGCGCGTTATCGTGTTCATAATCTCTCCTCCCGAGAAATTAAATAATTTTTCCGCAACGCGGATTAATTCAAAGGAATAATCACACGATGTCAACCAAAATTTATGTTTACGGGCTTAATTTGCTTGACACAGAGTGGATGCCGCCTGCTATTTATTCCGCATCCCGGCTAAAATATCGCCGAATACTTCCTTAACTGCCTGGTATGTTTTATGAAAACCGCAGACCCAGAACTTATGCGAGCAATCAATCGCTTCACCATATTGGACACGATTCGCCGCTATGGGCCGATATCCCGGATAGAAATCAGCGAAAGAAGCGAGTTGTCAACGACGACAGTGTCGGCGATCACAGCCTCGCTGCTTGATGACGGGCTCATTTTGACGCGTCATGAAGGGGATTTGCGCGACGCCGCTGTTCGTGGCCGGCCAAGGGTGATGCTTGAGCTCAATCCGGACGCCGCGCGGGTCGTAGGAGCCAAGATTGCGTCGAACCGGATGACGTTCGTTGTGACGAATTTCAAGGGTGAGGTGTGTTCGACACTGACACTCGACCTGCGGGTTGACCGGCAACCAATCGCCGTGATTGCCGATCTGATAGAGGATGGCGTGCGGCGATGCGTTGTTGATGCCGGTCTGTCGCTCGATGAAATTGATTGCGTGTGTATAGGCTTGCCCGGTGTCATCGAGCATCGTACCGGCCGTGTGCTGACGAGCCAGGTGTTTCGGGATACGGAAGTCGACTTCGCCGACGAGATGACAGAGCGCCTGCGAACGACGACGATCATCGAAAGTGATGCCCACGCCATAACGCTTGCTCATCACTGGTTCGGTAAGGCACGCGATCTGGACGATATGGTTTTGGTATCGCTGGAGCGCACGCTCGGCCTCGGCGTGCTGCACGACGGGCAGTTGTTCCGAGGGGCCGGAGGCTTGAATCATAACCTTGGTGATCTTGTCCTCGGTATTGGTTCCGAGGGACCGGTGCGTTTGTCAAGCAAGGCTGGCGAAAGTGCCATTCTGGGGGTGCACCCGGCGGCAAGCCGCTTTGCCGAGGCGATTCAACTGGGCCGCGGAATGCACCATGCTCAAAGTCTCATTGAAGCCGAAGACAATGCTCTTGTGTGTGCCGCAGCGAACGCAGGTGAGGCGGTGGGAATAGCGCTCGCCAATATCGTGACGCTGTTCGCTCCGCCGCGCATCATCGTGGTCGGATCGAGCCTCGCGCTGGGCAAACCTTTTCTTGAAAGAATGAGCACCGCTTACGCTCAAGCAATTCCGCCATCGCTCAAAGATGTCGCTGAACTGGTCTTCGATCATTCGACGGATGAGATTTGGGCGCAGGGTGCTGCTGTTGTCGCTCTGTGCGAACTTTATGAATCACCCTGGGGAACAACAGGCCCTGCACAGGGACTTTGATTGTCTCTGCTCACATGTGTATTCGGGAGGAAACTGAATGAAACCTATCGGTATCGGCATTATCGGCTGCGGTAATATTTCGGGTGCCTATTTGAAAGCGATGGCGTCTTTTCCGATCTTGAATGTTGTTGGGCTCGCCGATCTCAACGAAGACCTGGCGCGCGCCAGAGGAGCGGAGTTCAACATACCCGCCACAAACGTCAGTGCGTTGTTGGCTGCTCCCGATATTGAGATCATTGTCAATCTGACCGTTCCAAAAGCTCATGTTGCTGTCGGACTTCAAGCATTGGATGCGGGAAAACACACCTATTCGGAAAAGCCATTGGGCATCAATTTTGCCGATGGCAAGATGCTCGCGGAAACCGCAAAGTCAAAGAACCTGCGCATTGGTGCCGCACCCGATACGTTTCTGGGGGGGGCACACCAAACCGCGCGCGCCATTCTGGATGAGGGCGCAATCGGCCAGCCTGTCGGCGGGACAGCCACATTCATGTGTCCGGGTCATGAGCGCTGGCATCCCAATCCGGACTTTTATTATGAGGTCGGCGGCGGTCCCATGCTCGATATGGGCCCCTACTACATCACCAATCTTGTCAATCTGCTGGGGCCGGTCACTCAGGTTGCCGGGTTTGCATTCGCACCTCACAACGAACGCATCATCAGCAGTGAGCCGCGCAAAGGCGAACGTATCCCTGTAGACGTGCCGACGCACGTGGCTGGCGTTCTGGCCTTCGCCAATGGTGCAATTGTGCAAATCGGGATGAGTTTCGACGTTGTCGGCCACAAACACGTGCCACTCGAAATCTATGGTACAGAAGGAACGCTGATCGTTCCGGACCCCAACCATTTCGGCGGGCAGATTGAATATCTGCAAAAGGGCGGAGCATTCGAGAGCAGGGATACGCGCTATCCTTACTCGGAGGGAAATTACCGGTCGCTGGGAGTGGCGGATATGGCGCATGCTATCCGGTCCAACCGGCAACACAGGGCAAACGGGTCTCTGGCGTTGCATGTTCTGGAAGTCATGGAAGCATTTGAAACCGCTTCGCAATCGGCTCGAACGGTAACGATCACGACAACAACCGAGCGCCCTGCGCCACTGGCCGATTCATTGATCGAGGGGCGGATCGGGATTTAGAGTTTCAGGAGGAAAACAAATGCGCGAAGCACTTATTGTTTGGGGTGGCTGGAGTGGTCACGAGCCGCAGGAATGCGCTGCAATCATCAAGGACATTCTGGAGGGGGACGGCTTCAAGGTCTATGTCGAGCACAGTACAGAAGCATTCGCAGACCCTTCCATCCATGATCTCAGCCTTGTCGTGCCAATCATGACGATGTCGAAGATCGAAAAGGAAGAAGCCAAGAATCTTGCGGAGGCAGTCGAGAACGGTGTGGGAATTGCCGGATATCATGGCGGGGCCGGGGATGCCTTTCGCGAATGTGTCGAGTATCAATTTATCATGGGGGGCCAGTGGGTCGCACATCCCGGCAACATTATTGATTACACGGTCAACGTGGCGAAACCGGACGATCCTCTCATGCACGGCATCGGCGATTTTCCGTACAAGTCGGAACAATACTACATGCATATCGACCCTTCCAATGAGGTGCTCGCAACGACAACGTTCAATGGCGATCACGCCTACTGGATTGACGGCGTCGTCATGCCTGTTGTCTGGAAGCGCAAATATGGCAAAGGCCGGGTCTTCTACTCGGCGCTCGGTCATCTCGCCAAGGAGTTCGAAGTTCCGCAGATGCGAACAATATTCCAGCGAGGAGCTAATTGGGCCGCCCGCTGACTTGAGCAGTCAAACTCGGTATGCCTTGGAGGGTGGCAACAGGGAGTGGATGCAGATAAGCGCACGATCTTCGCGCTTTCACCTGGTCGGTATCACCGGGTTAAAACCGACACGGCCGCCCCTGGCCTTTGAGATCGAGCGTGCGTCGGCCGGCTTGGGGATCTCGTATCCCACCCCCTCAATCAGGGCCTGTACCTTGGCGACTTGTCCATCGTTGCTCCCGGCGAACTTTTTCGGCTCGATTCAGAGTGAATCCTCAAGACCCACACGAACATTCCACCGGCAGCAATGACCATCTGGTTGCAACCGGCACCGAGCCCGGACCAACTGTAATTCTCGCCTAGCAGGCGGTCGGCCGTGCGTTTCATGACTGTGGCTTTCGTAAGCTAAAACAGTGAAAACTTATTTGGTAAGGGCGTTATACGAGTGCGGCAAACTGAGACGCAAATTCAAGTTAATCCGACTTGGTGGGCCGACAAGCGCCGAATTCGTAGTAAAGACCAGCAAATCCAAACCAATCAATGAGAAGTTGTTCTTTCTGCTTTTCTTTAAGCAGGACGTTGATCCAATTCGCTACGACGTGCGACGAGGAACAATTCTTCAATACATCCATAACCAGTTCAGCGATGCCACCAAATTTACTCGCCAGTAACGAAATCCTTACCTTTGCGCGAGTCGAACGCCCCGCGGTTGTTCGCGTGATTTTTCCTGTGATGATCACGTTGCCGTGACTGTGTAACCGTTATGAGTGAACGGCCGAACTGGCCTGTTGATAGCATCAAATTACCAGAACGGAGAAAATATGATTACTCGCCGGACCTTCTCAAAGTCCCTTGTTGCAGGCGCTGCTGCCTCGCTTGTCACCTCGCGTGGCATTGCCGCCACGGCTAAATCCGAAAAGCTTGGAGTCCGAAATATTGTATTCGTACATGGATTGTTTGCAGATGGTTCCTGTTGGTCGGATGTGATCACCCGCCTGCAGTCACAGGGGTTGAATACAACATCTGTCCAGAATCCTTTGACCACCCTGCCAGAAGCGGTTGTGTCTGCTCAACGGGTCCTGGCTCGGCAGGACGGACCAACGGTGTTGGTGGGGCATTCTTTCGGCGGTATGATCGTGACTGAAGCGGGTACACGTCCAAATGTTTCTTCCCTCGTTTATGTTGCGGCACGCGCACCTGACGCCAATGAGGACTATGCTGTTCTGGCTAAAGAATACTCTACGCCGCCTGCCTCAGCAGGAATTATGTTTGACGGTGAAGAGGGATGGCTCAGTGAAGCTGCATTTTTGCGTGATTTTGCCGGTGATCTGCCACAAGCTCGGGCAAGGTTGCTGTACGCAGTACAACAACCCTTCCAAAAGTCCTTGCTTGGCGGAAACGTATCGCAGGCAGCATGGCACACAAAACCCAGCTATTATGCAGTCTCGACGATGGACCGGACCATCGACCCTGATTTGCAGCGATTCATGGCCAAGCGCATGGGCGCCAGGACAATAGAAGTGTCTGCTTCCCACTTATCGCTCATATCCCGTCCCGACGAAATCACGCGGTTAGTTCTTGATGCGTGTGGCCTCTAAACAAATCCAAATCAGCCCTTGTGGTATGTGGAACGGCATTCAAGGCACGCTCATCGGGCTTATTTATCATGAGTTGGTCTTTAGCTGGAGGAAAGCCATCAGGATGAACAACGCAGGACAGGACCGGTGTGATGCCGACGATGGCTCCGGTGATCCGGCTCATGGCCTTGATCGTCGCCGCCTTGGGCGACAGGCCTTCATCCGCCATGATGCGCTCGACGTTCTCGACAACGACGGTGCCATCGTCGATGAGAATGCCGATCGCAAGCACCATCACGAACATGGTAAGCACGTTGATGAAGAAGCCCGTCGTCATCATTACAGCGCAGGTACCGAGCAGCGTGATCGGCAGCACGATTGTTGGGATCAGCGTGTGGACAACCTTTTCGACCGAGGCCACAACGAATGGCCTGGTGTCATAGGGGATGGTGCAGTTGATGCCCCCCGGCGGCATTGATGTGCCGGAATGGAGACGTTGATCACTATTTAAACGAGGGGGTCATGAAAGAGATTGGCATTATCGGTTTCACACAAGCCTCCGTTAACATCCGAAAGTTCATCAAGTCGTATCGCGGCAATGTGAACCTTGGCGCGGCAACCGCGTGGCTTGGCTTGCAGATCATTTCGCGCTCCAGCTCGTCGATGGACATTATGTTCCGTCCTTGGGTCGTCCAGAATCCGGCTGCAATCCCGAAACGGCGGAACTGGACTTGGACTCGTCATACTCCAGCCAGCTGGTAAGTGGGTATCGATGCTACGCTCAAATTGCGTAACGTGATGGTGGAGGTGTAACGGCAGAGCTGGCTCTACATCGACGGATTGTCGTATTGTTCGTCGGCTATGGAGTGCGTATTGCCCGTTTCGACTATAGTACGGATTGCGTCGATCGAGGCATAAATCCAAAGAATCTTCAACTCTTCCGTCTGTGAGCCATTGAGAAAACGATGTGCAATTCCGGCTGAATGAATGTCGCTGTTCCCTCATCAAGATTATACGAGACGCCATCTATTTCAGCTATTGCAAGGCCTTGCAGGATGACGACACTTTCGTCGCAATTGTGGGTGTGAACAGGAATTGAAGCGCCAGGCGAGAAGATTGTTATGCCATTGATGAAGCCGGTTGCGCCAATATTCCTTGTCACAAGTGGGGTCGTGCGTGCGCCACCACCACGCTCGTAAGCAGGGATTTCTGCCGGAACCAAGATACGCGGATGCCGCTTTGAGCTGTCTGTTTCCGGTATTGTCATTCGATGGCCGCTGATTGAATAACGTTGATTAACTGTCCGGAAAACTCAGACGTTCCCAAAGTACCGCCAAGATCAGCTGTCCGGGTGAAAGGGTTGGACAAAACCTTGTCGACCGCGTGTTCGACAAGCGCCGCCGCGGTCAGCAGCAGGCTGTCATTGCAGCGCCTGCCATGCCAATCGAGCAACATTGCAGCTGACAGAACAAGCGATGTGGGATTGGCAATGCCTTTGCCCTGAATATCTGGCGCTGAGCCATGTTGGGCCTGTGCAACGCAAATATCATCGCCGGCATTGATTGAACCACCCAGGCCAAGACTGCCACAAAGCTCCGAGGCTTCATCGGAAAGAATATCGCCAAACATATTGGTCGTGACAATTACGTCGAACCTGTCCGGATTACGGATAAGTTGGGCTGCAGCTGCGTCTACGATCAGTTCATCCAAAATGACATCAGGATAGTCAGCGGCGACAGCGCGTACCTCGCGCAGGAACAGCCCGTCGGAAAGTTTGACGACATTTGCCTTGTGTACTCCCGTCACTTTCTTTCTGCGGCTCCGGGCAATCCCGAAAGCGGTGCGGGCCACCCGCCGCGACGCCTTGGCCGTTATCTTGCGGATGGAGAAAGCCATGTCGGGGTCGGGCATGAACTCGCCTGTTCCGGCAAACATGTTGCGATCCGAATAAAATCCTTCGGTGTTTTCCCGTACAATGACCAGATCCATCGGCTTGCGCAGGATGCTCAAGTCCTCACGGGAGAGGCATGGTCTGATATTGGCATAGAGTCCGAACTTCACCCGAAGCTCGCCGGATGGATTGATCCCGCCCTTTTCACGCGATGGATAATCATAATGCGAGACCGGCCCCAGAATAACGCCGTCCACTTCGGGTATGCGCGACATAACTTCGCCGGGAAGCGTCGTGCCATGCTCCCCAAGTGCAGCAAGTCCGATAGCACGGCGCTCGATCTGCAATCCAAGCGCAAGCCGCTGATCTACGGCGTCAAGAACGGCTAGTGTTGCATCGGTTATCTCCGGACCAATGCCGTCACCGGGAAGAGCAAGTATTTTCATGTTGGATGAGGTGAATCCTATATGGCCGCAACTGATTGGTTGACCCAACCGCCACTGCATAATGCAGCATAATGTCCTTCAGTCAATAAAATACACTATTGTGAAGGTATGTTGCTTGCAAGCTGCAAGTGACGTCGCATAAGGAGAGCAGCCATTTCGAAATCTCCGACCTCAAGCTGGTCAAGAACCGCCATGTGCTCGGCGAAATTCTCGCGGACACGCTCGAAGCCGTGGCGCCAATTGTAGTTGGCAAGGCGCCGCAGGCGGTTTTGACGCTTGATTGATTCAAGGAAAAAGCGATTGCCGGAAGCGGCAGCTATGCCTTCGTGGAACGACGCATTCATCTCGAAGAAGCTGACGCTGGATGCCTCGTTCCATGGCGTAGTCAGGCTGGCCTCGTGCTGTCGTCTTGTCATGCGGGCCCATTCCCGGTTCAGCGTGAATGCCGGCTCCAATATTGCCGCAGGCTCAATGACCATGCGGAAGCGATAGCTGTCCCGTCGGATTTCCTTGTTCCATACGGTCAGGAACTTCCAGCCGTAACCTGGTTTACGCTGGGCCATATCGAGGTCTGCGAGCATGCCAAGCGCCTGACGCACAACATTGCGCGCCACTTCATAGCGCTGCATGAGCTCGGTTTCGGAAAACTCATCGCCAAGATCACCCTGAACGCGATCCCGGGCAATCTTCACCAGCAGATCATTTGCAGACGAGTCCTGTTGGGCTTCGGGGGCGCTCTTTGGCGGAAGTGCGATCAGCTCTACCCCACGCTGCGGGCGGCGCACCACCAGTCCACGACCCGCCATGATGTCGAGAGCGGCACGGATGGGCGAGCGTGAGACATTAAGCTGTTCGGCCAGCTGCTTCTCGTTCAGGCGCGCACCGGGGCTGAGCCCATCAATATGGATGAGATCATAGATACGGCCAATCAGTCCCTCTTGCAGTGGCGTTGTCGCGTTGGTCATAGCTTCACCATTTTGTATATTGTAACATAAAAAACATTTATGTAAGGTCTAAATCGATCAAGCATTCATTATGCCTTTTGCCAAGGAAGATCCGACATGAGCATAGCGACAAATTTCCCCTTAATCGACGTGTCCGGAACGCCGCGTGAACGCGGACGGCAATATGGCCAGCAAGCTGCCGATCGCATCAAGCGCGGCATTGAACATTATTCATCTCAGCTCGAGGCCCGCAAGCTTGGCTGGGACGACATTCGCGACATCACGAAACGGTTTGAGCCGACTATTGCTTTGTTCGATGCGTCCTACATCGAGGAGATGCACGGTATTGCCGAAGGGGCGGGCGTCGAATATGCGGCCGTGGTTCTGCTGAATGCGCGAACCGAACTCCTGAAGCTTGCGCAGCGCCGCGAAAAGGGCGAGCCCATGCCGGAGGACCCGGATGGCTGCACGGGACTTGTTGCGCTTCCCGAAGCAACCGCGTCAGGCAGGTTGATCCATGCTCAGAACTGGGACTGGAAAGTCGAGTGCACCGAAACCGCGGTTGTGCTGCGTGTCCGCTCCGATGACGGGCCTGATATCCTTACTTTCACGGAAGCCGGTGTTCTGGCACGGTTCGGCTTCAATTCGGTCGGGATTTCCATCACCGGCAACTATCTTGAATGTGAACGGGACTACCGGAAGCTCGGCGTTCCTCTCGCGCTGATCCGGCGCAAGGTGCTCGAGCAGACCCAGCTCGCGCTGGCCATGCGTTGCGTTTATGCGACGCCGAAATCGGCTTCCAACAATATTATCGTCGGCCATGCAAATGGCGTTGCGATCAACTTCGAATGCGTTCCGGACGAGACATTCCAGATTTTTCCGGAAAACGGCGTCATCGTTCACGCCAATCATTTTCAGAGTTCCGTCGCGCTGACCAAGCTGGAAGATCGCGGCATCGCCAATATGCCGGACTCGCTCTATCGCGATATTCGCGTCCGCGATCTTTTGCGGCCCCATATCGGCAGCCTGACGACGAACCACGTGAAAGCCGCGCTGTTCGATGATTTTGAAACACCTTTCGCCGTGTGCAGGCCACCGCGCGAATCCCTGTCTGCAAACAGCAATAACCAGTCCGCCACGGTTGCCATGATCGTGATGGAACCGGAACGCGGCATCATGGAAGTGGCCATGCTGCCGGCATTGAACCGGCACTTCACGAGCTACTCTCTCGACATGGCTATCGTCAAACCCAATTCGGCAAAAACAACAAGGGGACCGGCTGCTTCATCGGCAGCCTGATGCGGCCAGCGAGCCGCACATCAACGCAAAATGGGAGACTCCGCATGAAATTGATCTCAATGATTGCTCTGGCCCTGAGCTTGAGTACCGCTTCGGCGATGGCAGAAGACATATTGCGAATCCGGCTGAATACCGACATCCGCTCGCTCGACCCCGGTGTCAACCGGGATGCAAATACCGACATTGTGCAAAGCCATTTGTTCGAAGGGCTGGTGGCATACAAGGAAGATGCAAGCATCGGGCCGCTTCTTGCAAAATCGGTCGATGTATCGCCCGATGGCAAGACCTATACATTCGTGCTGCGGGACGGGCTGAAATTCAGCAACGGTGAACCCATGACCACCGAAGACGTGCTGTTTTCCTGGAAGCGCTACACCGATCCTGCGGTCGGCTGGCGTTGTCTGCCCGAGGTGGATGGACGCGGCGTCGTCAAGGTCACCGATGTTTCGGCAAAGGACGACAAGACCGTTGTCTTTACCCTGGAAAAGCCATCCGCATTGTTCCTGACCACGCTGGCTCGCCCCGATTGCGGCGGAACAGGCATATTCCACCGCAGTTCAATCGGCGCGGACGGGCAATGGAACGAGCCTGTTACTACAGCTCCATTCAAGCTGGGTGAGTGGAAGCGCAATCAATATATCGAGCTTGTCAAAAACGAAAACTACACGGCTTTGCCTGGCAAGCCGGATGGTATGACCGGCAACAAGTCGGTTGAGGTCGACAAAGCCCGCTTCGTTATTATTCCTGACGAATCCACGGCCAAGGCGGCCCTGATCGCAGGCGATCTTGATATCAATTATGATGTCGAGAATTCCGATCTGCCGGAATACAACTCCCATAAGGATATCATTCTCGATACGACACCGATCATGAATATCGGGGAGTTTCTTTTCCAGACAAATGACCCGGTGCTGAAGGATGTGCGCATCCGCAAGGCATTCCTGCTCTCGCTCGATATGCCAGAGCTTGTAAATGCAGTAACGGACGGGCAGGCGACACCAAGCAATTCGCCTATTCCCAAGGCAAGCAGTTTCTATGGACCCGTACAGCAGGAGGTGGTTCAGCGTGACGTGGAAACAGCGAAGAAGCTGCTGGCGGAAGCGGGCTATAACGGACAGCCGATAAAAATGCTGACCAACAAGCGCTACCCGCCAATGTTCAACAGCGCAATCGCCGCGCAGGCCATGGCTGCCGAAGCGGGTTTCAATATAGAGCTTGAGGTGGTGGATTGGGGTGCTCAAAATGACCGCTATCTGTCCGGTGATTATCAGATCATGTCGCACAGCTTTTCGGCGAGGCTTGATCCATCACTGTCATTCGACATGTTCTCGGGCGTGAAGGCGGATGAACCCCGCAAGGTTTGGGAAAACAGGCAGGCGCTTGAGCTTCTGGACAAGAGTATGGTGGTTTCCGATCCCAGGGAACGTCAGGCGCTGCTTGACCAGATCGAGAAGCTGTTTAGGGAGGACGTCCCAATGGTCGTCACCTATTCCGGCGTGCGGACAAGCGGCGTGCGTCCGAATGTTGCCGGCTACAAGGGCTGGGCTCTTGGTCAGCCTCGTGCCTGGGGTGTGCAGTTAAAGAAATAGGATGAGCGTTGTGCCGGAGCGTCGAAAGATGCTCCGGCTAATTTTTATTGCGGATGATGTGGGCGGTGACGATATCGCTCAGGCGCTGCGCATCCTTGTGCCTGATTGCATCAAGCATTTCGTAGTGATCCTCATTGGCCTGATTAAGCTCGTTATAGGACTGCCATGTGGTCAGGGGCGAGGCGCGCGAGCGATCCCGCAGCGACCAGATCGTTTCTTCGAGAACCGGGTTGCCGCAAAGACTGTAGAAAAGCCGATGAAACTCACGATTGGTGCTGCTGTGATCGACCGCCGTCCCGCTTTTTACCGCTTGTGTGAATTGTTGAGCGAGCGCCTCAAGCCGCCTGAGTGCGTCCGCATCAGTGTTCGTCGCAACTTTGCCCGCTGCTGCACTTTCAAGGATCACACGTGTTTCCTGAACGGAGATCATCGTCTCGTCGTCCAGTATGGAGACTTGATAACCGCGATTCGGAATGTGCTGGATAGTTTTGCGGATAACCAGTTCTTCAAGCGCCGCCCGGACATCGAAACGGGTGGCCTTGAATTTTTGCTCAAGGTCGATTTGGCGGAGCCATTCGCCGGCACGAAACTCACCCAGATGGATCGCATCTGCAATCTCGTTGGCAAGCGCGCGCTTAAGTCGGGTGATTCTCTTCATACCGCTATTTACCAGATTCCTGAATTTTCAGAGGGCAGATTTCATCATTGCACAGTCGAAAATTTTATGCCACATTATTGGCGCCAATTGTGGCGTAAATCACAAAGGGGAGATTTCGGTGGCTCTGACAGATGAAAGGAAGGCCGATGCTTCAAGCATCCCGGCAACTGATCCGAGCCTTTATGACACCGGCAGCACGACGATATTTGCAAGCCGTCACGATCCCCGCTTCAGCTATTGCCTTTACGTTCCGCCCGGTCTCGGAAAGACGGACGAACAGACGCAGCTTGTTGTTGCAATGCATGGGACAGGGCGTTCATTCATAACCTACCGTGATGCCTTTGCCGCGTTCGGGCGCTGGAACAATTGCATAATACTTGCGCCGCTCTTTCCCGTCGGCGTCGAAGGAGACCGCAATGCCAGCGGGTTCAAATATATCATCGAGAACGACCTGCGGTATGACGAGCTGCTCATCGCGATCGTTGACGAGGTGAAAGACTATTACCGTCTGAAGATCGACCGTTTCGCCATGTTCGGATATTCGGGAGGTGGTCATTTTACCCACCGGTTCCTGCTGCTCCACCCCGATCGCCTCTGGGCTGCGAGTATCGGCGCGCCGGGATCGGTAACCTTGCTCGACCCGACGCGCGATTGGTGGGTGGGCACGCGCGATTTTGCAAAGCTTTTCGGCAAGCAGGTCGATATCGAAGCCTTGTCGAAAGTCGCTGTGCAGATGGTCGTCGGCGCTGCTGATCTCGAGACATGGGAAATCACCCACAAGCCGGGTGGCCGCTATTGGATGCCGGATGCAAATCGTGCGGGCAAAACCCGGCCGGAACGTCTCGCGAGTCTGCGGGATTCGTTTGAGGCAGCCGGCATCGGGGTGCGCTTCGATCTGGTCCCCAACATGGCGCATGACGGCCCGCAGGCAGTGCCGGTTGCAGAGGACTTTTTCGCGATGGCACTCGCACGATATCGCTCATCAATCCCCCAGAAGGAATGATACGCGGCATACCCAATTATAATAATCAAAGGGAACAGAAGAATGCGCATAGTCTATTCACTTGTGGCCTTGGCCGCTCTTTCATTGCCTGTAGCGGGCCCCGTCTTTGCCCAGACCATTACTGCTTCGATTCCTGCGGATATCCGCAGCACGAATCCCGGAGTAAACCGTGAAGACACCACCGATGCGGTTGTCATGCATGTCATTGAAGGGCTTGTCGGATATGCAGAGGACACGACAGTCGGTCCGCTTCTCGCAGAGAAATACGAAATATCGGGCGATGGCCTGACCTACACGTTCACACTGCGACAGGGCATCAAGTTTCACAATGGCGCAGATCTCACATCCGCCGATGTTCTTTGGAGCTGGAACCGCTATCTCGATCCTAAAACCGAATGGCGCTGTCTGTCGGATGTCGATGGAACCAATGGCCTGAAGATCGAATCCGTAGCGGCTCCGGACCCGCAAACCTTTGTCATGAAGCTGAACCGGCCGAGCGTGCTGTTTCTCGACACGCTCGCCCGCACGGATTGTGCCATGGCCGGTATTCTTCACAAGGATTCCGTCAATGCCGACGGTTCATGGAACAAGCCGATTGGCACAGGTCCGTTCAAGCTGGATGAATGGAAGCGCGGGCAATCGATCAGGCTCTCCGCCTTCGAGGACTACAAATCGCCTCCCGGTGACAGACGCGATGGATATCTCGGCTCGAAACGGCCGCTGGTAAAGCAGTTGAATTTCATCATCGTTCCGGACTCTGCGACAGCAAAGACCGGTTTGCTCGGCGGCAATATCGACATTGCACAAATTCAGGAAAGCGACGTTGCGGAATTGCAGGCTTCGCCCAACCTCGATGTGAAGGTCTTGCAGAATGCCGTGCGTCACGGCCTTATTATCCAGACCCGCGATCCGCTTCTCAAGAATGCCAAGCTGCGGCAGGCAATTGCTGCCGCGATTGACTACAAGGAACTGGTGGCAACCGTTACGAGCGGTCTTGGCACCGTGAACAACTCGCCCATCTATCCAGGTTCGCGCTATTTCAGTGCTGCGGAAAAAGAGGGTTTCACCTATGATTCGCAGAAGGCTTCCGGGCTTTTGAAAGAGGCGGGCTATAATGGCGAACCCATTACGATCATTGCCAACAAGCGTACGACCGTTCCAAGCTATCCTGTGGCCGTGATTGCACAGGCGATGCTGCAGGCTGCCGGTATCAACGCCCAGATCGAGGTGATGGAATGGCCTGCCCAGCTCGACCGCTATAATTCGGGCAAGTACCAGATTGAGTCCATGTCCTATTCAGCCCGCTTCGATCCGGCCTTGGCATTCGAGCAGATTGCCGGGTCTAAGGAAAAGCAGCCGCGCAAGGTATGGGATGTTCCGCAGGATCAGGTTTTGATCGACAAGCTGGCAGTTATCGGCGATCCGGTGGAACGCCAGCCGATCATCGACCAGTTGCACAAGCGTATGCTTGAGGAAGTGCCGGTTATATTTACGCATAATGAAAACGACTGTGTGGCCTTTTCCAGGAAATTGCAGGGTGTCACGCCCTGGCAGTCGAAGCTGCGCCTTTGGGAAATCAGCGTCCAGAACTAGTTGATCGACCAAATTCGCTATCGGCTTTTGGAGATAATCATATGCTGCGTTTTGCGCTGACCCGAATACTGATGTCGATACCGACGCTGTTGATCGTCGCGCTGTCAGTTTTTTTCCTGATCCGGCTGATCCCGGGTGACCCGGCATCGTTGATGCTGGGCGATCTGGCCGATCCGGCCAGCCTGGCCGACCTCAAACATCGGCTGGGCCTGGATCAGAGCATAGTCGTGCAATGTGCCATCTGGTTCGGCAATCTGCTTCACGGCGATCTTGGTCAATCCATCACCACTCAGGAACCGGTGCTGCCGCTGATCCTTTCACGATTCTGGGTCAGCGCGCAGCTGGTTCTGGTTGCAGTGTTCATCGCCTGCCTCATTGCTGTTCCCGCCGGTGTCGTTGCCGCCTGGCGTCAGAACAGCACTGTCGATGTCGTGCTCGTCGGAACCGCAACATTGCTCCTGTCGATCCCGACATTCTGGCTCGGCCTGTTGTTCCTGCTGTTTTTCGGCCTGAAACTGCAATGGCTTCCCATTGTCGGCTATGTCTCGCTCCGTGACAGTTTCAATGAGGGAATCATTTATCTCTTCATGCCTGTGCTCACGCTTTTTTTGCATGAGATGGGTGTGATCCTGCGCATGGCCCGTGCTTCCACTCTGGAAGTACTTCGTCTCGATTATATCACCCATGCCCGGGCAAAGGGCCTGTCCGAAGGGCAGGTCCTGCGGCGGCACGCCTTCAAGAACGCATTCGGTCCGACATGGACATTGATCGGTGTGGTTCTCGGCAATCTGCTCGGCGGCGTAGCTGTGGTGGAAACGGTTTTCACCATTCCGGGGCTGGGACGCCTTCTGGTGGATTCGCTGTTTTCACGCGATTATCCGGTCATACAGGGCTGCCTGCTCTTTGTGGCGTTCACCTATGTCATGGTCAATCTGCTCGTTGACCTTTGCTATCCCATTTTTGATCCGAGGGTGACAGCCGAATGAAACGCTTTGCTCCCAACGCTATTATCGGCGGTCTGATAATCGGCCTGCTGCTGCTGACCGCAGCGCTCAGTCTTGTCTGGACGCCTTATGATCCGCTTGCCCTGAGCTTTCGCGCCAAGCTTGCAGCACCAGGGGCCGAGCACTGGCTTGGAACAGATGAATTCGGCCGCGATGTTTTGAGTCGGCTTGTCACGGCAGCAGGCACAAGTGTCTGGATCAGCTTGCTGACTGTCAGTTTTGCGGTGAGCGCGGGAACCGTCATTGGAATTCTGTCAGGATATATCCGCGGCTGGTTCGACCGGATTGTGATGTCGTTCAACGATGCCCTGCTGGCCTTCCCCGGCATTCTTCTGGCACTGGGCCTGCTCGCTATCGTCGGCGCCAACAAATACGGGATCATTGTCGCGCTTGGCCTCGCCTACACCCCATCGGTGGCACGCATTGTTCGTGGCACGGTGCTGTCTCTGCGCGAGCGTGAGTTCATTTCTGCATCGCGGGTGATGGGCAATTCGGAAGCCTACACCATGTTCCGTCATATCATGCCGAATTGTGTCGCTCCGCTAACCGTATTGGCTACCTCGATGTTCGGCTGGGTTTTGCTGGCGGAAAGCTCGCTGTCATTCCTCGGGCTTGGCGTGCCACCGCCCGCACCGACATGGGGCAATATGCTCGCCAGCGGCCGTCCCTACATTGCGCAGGCGGTGTGGCTGGGTATTTTCCCCGGATTGTGCATTTCGATCACGCTGCTTGGCATCAACCTTCTTGGCGATGCGATCCGCGACCGTCTCGATCCACGCATGAGAGGTTTGTGATGCCGGAACAACAACCATTGCTCACCGTCACCGACCTGACGCTGAGAATCCGGCACACGACGCAGATCGTTGTCGACAAGGTCAGCTTCGGCGTGCGCCCCGGCGAGATCGTCGGTCTCGTTGGCGAGTCCGGATCAGGCAAGACCCTGGCGGCGCGTGCCGTTATCGGGTTGACGCCAACCGCCGTGGAACGCGTTTCAGGCACGATAAGTTTTGAGGGCGAAGACATAACTGTTGCCTCGGAACAAAGGCTGCGGGCCTTGCGGGGCGCAAGTGTCGGGCTGGTGTTTCAGGAACCCATGACATCGCTCAATCCGTCAATGCTGATTGGCGAACAGCTCGAGGAAGGTCTGGCCTTGCACCGCGATCTTGCCCCGGCGGAACGTAAGCGCCTGATCCTCGACATGTTGAAGCGCGTTGGCATAAGCGATCCCGAAGGCGCGCTTACATCCTACCCGCATCAGTTTTCCGGTGGGATGCGGCAGAGGATCATGCTGGCCTCGGTAATGCTGCTGAAGCCCGCATTGCTGATTGCCGATGAACCGACAACCGCACTTGATGCTGTCGTGCAGCGCGATGTGCTTGAACTTATGGTTGGCCTGACGCGCGAGAACGATACAGCGGTGCTGATGATCAGTCACGATCTCGGCATGATCGCGCGCTATTCCGACCGTGTCATAGTCATGCGCAAGGGTGAAGTCGTCGAACGCAAGACGACCAGGGAGCTGCTGGCGCGCCCGGAGCATCCCTATACGCAAAAACTGCTCGCGGCCACTCCCCATCGCGGCCCCGTTCGTAGCTTTACCGAAGGTGCGACGCCAATCGTTTCGGTGCGCCATCTGGTTGTCGATTATGCCGGTCGGCAAGGCTTCTTTCGCAAGGAATCATCGAAGAAAGCGCTCAAAGGCGTTAGTTTGGACATTGCGCCAAATCAGGTTGTCGCCGTGGTAGGGGGATCAGGTTCGGGGAAAACGACGCTCGGTCACGCTATTGCCGGGTTGATCAAGGCAACCAGTGGTGAAATCCGCTATGAAGACAGGTCGATAGACAAAAGCGGGAAAGCCTATCGGGATTACAGGCTCAACTGTCAGATGGTGTTTCAAGACCCTTATTCCTCGCTTGATCCCCGCATGACCATAGCGCAGCTTCTCGGCGAGCCGCTCAGGCTGGTCACGGATATGAGCCGCGCGCAAAGGCGCGAGCGTGTAACGGAAGTGCTTGAGGAGGTCGGGCTGGGTCCGGAGTTTGCAACGCGTTATGCCCACGAGCTTTCCGGCGGTCAGCGTCAGCGTGTGGCCATTGCGCGCGCTGTTGTCCGCAGGCCCAAATTCGTCATTGCCGATGAACCCGTATCGGCGCTCGATGTGACAGTGCGGGCGCAGGTGCTGGAGCTTCTTGCCGAACTTCAGCGGCGGCATGGTTTCTCCTGCCTGTTCATCAGCCATGATCTCGGCGTTGTCGAGCAGGTGGCGGATCGGGTGATCGTGATGAATGAAGGGCTCGTCGTCGAGGAAGGCCTGCGCGATGCGATCTTCGATGCCCCGCAGCATCCCTATACCAGAAAGCTCCTCTCTGCCGTGCCGACATTGGAAGCGACTTCCCAAGGAGGCGCGCGGCTTGCCTGGAGATTTGACCAATCTTTAGCTGCCGGTGCCTGATAGTCTTCGATGGACGGCCTGCCGCCGTTTCCCCAGCAAGAGAGATAGCGATGACAAGAAACTTCGAGAAACCCGGACGTTCGCTCGCCGTGGCCACACAGGGAATGGCAGCAACGTCTCACCCTGCGGCCACGCTGGTCGCCGTGGAAACATTGCAGCGCGGAGGCAATGCCATCGATGCCGCCGTTGCAGCGGCAGCAGTTCAGGGCGTGGTCGAAGCCGGATCGACCGGCATAGGCGGTGATTGTTTCTGCATGCTGTCGCAGCAGGGATCGACGGATATCGTCGCCTATAATGGTTCGGGCCGCACACCGGCCGCCAGCAGTTTCGATACTTTCGCGGCAATGGGCATCGGCAAAATTCCGGCTCGTTCCCCGCACGCGGTCACCATACCCGGAGCAGTGGAAGCATGGGCGCGGCTGGTAAGCGGTCATGGAAACCTTGATCTGGGCGATATTCTTCGTCCGGCAATCAGGATGGCACGCGAAGGCTATGCAATTGCGCCGCGTGTTGCCTATGACCTGATGAACAATGCCGCCCATGTATCGGTAAACGTACAGGCGCGGCGCATTTTTCTCGATGATGGAAAACCGCTTCCTGTCGGTGCGATCCACCGCCAGACCGAGCTTGCCGATACGCTGGAGGCGATTGGCAGGAATGGCCCCGATGCGTTTTATACCGGGGCAATTGCGCAGGATATGGCCGAGAGCCTGCAAAGCCTTGGCGGGCTTCACACGCTTGGGGATTTTGCTGCCGCCAAGGGCGAATACGTCACGCCGGTAAGCACGGAATTTCATGGGCACAGGGTCTATGAGTGCCCGCCGAACGGCCAAGGCATCATCGCCCTGATGATCATGAACATCCTGTCCCGTTTCAAGACGAAAGGCGGGCCGCTGGATATCGACAATCTCTATATCGAGCTTGAAGCGGCACGGCTGGCCTACGCAGCCCGCGACCAGTTTCTGGCAGACAATGCGGATGGTTCGGTACCTGTCAGCTATCTCCTGTCCGATACTTTGGCAGATTGCCTTGCCGCCCGGATCGATATGGGGAAAGTGATCGATCCGCTGCCGGTTCTCGATGCCGTGGAGCACAAGGACACGGTTTATATCAGTGTCGTAGACAAGGACCGCAATGCAGTCAGCCTGATCAATTCCATCTTCGGGGCCTATGGCAGCGGCATTGTCAGCCGCCGCTCCGGCGTGTTGTTTCATAATCGCGGATCAAGCTTCTCGCTCAAGGCCGGGCATGCAAATGCCATCGCGCCGGGGAAGAGGCCGATGCATACGATCATCCCCGGCATGGTTGCAGAAAATGGCCGAACGATGATGTCCTTCGGTGTCATGGGCGGTCACTATCAGGCAATGGGACACGCGCACTTCCTGTCCAAGGTATTCAGCCATGGAATGGACATACAAAGCGCCATGGACCTGCCGCGATTGTTTCCGCTTCCCGGCACAACAACAGTCGAGTGCGAGCAGGGCATTCTTGACTTCGCAGGCCCGGAGCTGACCCGGAGAGGCTACGCAGTCATTCCTGCTGCCCGTCCTGTTGGCGGCGCGCAGGCAATCCAGATCGACTGGAAACAAAACACCCTTCTTGGCGCTTCCGACCCTCGCAAGGACGGGATGGCCCTTGGCTACTGACCATAAGGACATGACATGAAAAATACCGATGCCATATGGGATATCATCGACGGCAGAACCTCAACCTTCACTGCCTTGAGCGACGAAGTCTGGGATGCGCCGGAGTTGAGCTTTCAGGAGAAGCGCGCTGCACAGGCGCACAGACGTGTGCTCGAGACCGAGGGATTTCGTGTCGAGGCGGGCGTTGCCGATATTCCAACAGCGCTTTGCGGGCAAGCAGGCGAAGGTAGCCCCGTTATCGCCATCCTCGGAGAGTTCGACGCCTTGCCTGGCCTCAGTCAGAAGGCCGGAACTGCGGTTCAGGTGCCGCTGGAGCCCAATGGGTCCGGTCATGGCTGCGGTCACAATATGCTGGGGTCGGCGTCCTTGCTGGCCGCCACCGCTGTCAAGGAATGGCTTTCGGAAAACAATGTCAAGGGCACGGTACGCTACTACGCCTGTCCCGCCGAAGAAGGCGGTTCGGCCAAAGGTTTTATGGTACGCAATGGTGTGTTTGATGATGTGGACATAGCGATTTGCTGGCATCCGGCGCCATTCACAGGTGTGAACAAGCCATTTTCGCTGGCCTGTGTCGAATTGGAGTTCGTCTTTTCCGGACGTGCGTCCCATGCCGCCGCAGCGCCGCATCTTGGCCGTAGCGCTCTGGACGCTGTGGAGCTGATGAATGTCGGCGTCAATTATCTGCGCGAGCATATGCCGCCCACCGCAAGGATGCATTATGCGTTGATCGATGGTGGAGGAGTTGCACCGAACGTCGTGCAGGCCCGTGCGGTCGTTCGTCATCTTATACGCGCGGCAACACTTTCTGAAATGTGGTCACTGGTGGACCGTGTCCGCAAGGTTGCTCATGGCGCGGCCATGATGACGGAAACGCAGGTTACCGAGCGTCAGCTTGCCGGCGATGCCAATCTCGTTGGAAACGAAACTCTCGAGTCGGCAATGGATGCGGCGATGCGCCGTCTCGGCCCGGTCCGGTTCGACGAAGAGGACAAGGCATTTGCCGCAAGGATACAGGAAACGCTGAGCCGCGAAGATATCGTGGCATCATACCGGCGCTTTGGCTTGAAGCCGAAGACCGATGAGTCGTTAAGCGAGGATATCTATCCTCTGGGTGCGGGATCGCAGGATTTTGTCGGGTCGACAGATGTGGGCACTGTCAGCTGGGTCGTCCCGACAGTCCAGTGTCGCGTCGCCTGTTATGCGGTCGGTACGCCGGGACACTCGTGGCAGCTCGTTGCACAGGGTAAATCGCCCGCCGCCCATAAGGGCATGATCCATGCGGCAAAGATAATGGCTGCAACTGCTGTCGATCTCCTGGCAGACGAGGCGCTGATCCACTCGGCCAAAGCCGAGCACGGTGCTTACCGCAGCGAGAATGATTTTGCCAATCCGATCGGTCCGGATGTGGTGCTCGACCTGAACATCGCTCTGCATTGAAAGGGCGGGATCATGGGTTCCTGCGGTAAATTCATGCGGACAGAAAGCGAGACAGCGTGAGGCCGGTGCTCACTTCCGGTGGCGTCGATTACCGCATCACCGGCCTTGCGGCGGTTGCCGGGGCCGAGCTCGAGCGGCTTCCGGTAATCCATCGCATACTGCTTGAAAATGTTCTGCGCACCGGCGGAGATGATGCGGCAAGGGCAAGCCGCGCCATTTTGGATTGGCTGAAGGCTGGAACCTCAACAGAGGAAATCGCTTTTCTTCCCGGCCGCATTTTGATGCACGACACCACCTGTGGTCCGGCGCTTGTCGACATTGCGGCAATGCGCTCTGCTCTGGCGGAGGCTGGATTCGATCCGGCGCTGCTGACACCCGTTATCCCCGTTGACGTGTCCACGGATCACTCCGTTGCAGTGGATGTTTACGGAACTCCCGATGCCCTGCGCCGGAATATGGAACGTGAGTTCGAGCGCAATGAAGAGCGTTACCGCTTCATGAAATGGGCAGCGAATGTCATGCCGGGGTTCCGGGTGCATCCACCCGGAACAGGTATCATGCACACGCTGAACCTTGAAAGGCTGGCAACAGTGGTCGAGATCAAGGCTGATCAAGCCATGCCGTTTGCGCAGCCGGACAGCCTGATCGGAACCGACAGCCACACACCGATGATCAACGGCATTGGTGTACTGGCCTGGGGCGTTGGCGGGCTGGAGGCCGAAAGTACCATGTTCGGCTTTCCGGTGATGATGCGCGTTCCCGACGTGATCGGCGTCAAACTCACAGGTGCTGCGCGCGCCGGTGTGATTGCGACGGATATTGCCTTGCACATTACCGAGCGTTTGCGGCGTGTCGATCTGGCGGACCGTTTTGTCGAGTTTTTCGGCCCCGGGGTTTCGACGCTGACGGCAGGCAATCGTGCTGTCATCGCCAACATGACGCCGGAGTTCGGGGCCAATACAGGCTTCTTTCCAATTGATCAGGAAACGCTGCGTTATCTGGCCGAAACGGGCAGGCAGGAATCCCATATCAGGCTGGTCGGGGATTATGCAAAACGCCAGAAACTCTGGTTCAATCCTGACGCCTGTCCGACCTACACCGATGTCATCGAAATCGATCTTGACCATATCGCAGTCAGCCTCGCAGGTCCCCGGCGCCCGCAGGACCGGATCGATGCGGGCGATACCGCCAGGGCGTTGAACCTCCCGGCCGGCACCGGGCAGCCGAACGGTGCTGTGCCAAACCATGGCGCGGTTGCACTTGCGGCAATCACCAGTTGCACCAATACGACCGATCCCCGCTTGTTGATTGCCGCTGGCCTCGTCGCGCGCAAGGCGCACGCTCTGGGCCTGTCGGTTCCCGGCTGGGTGAAAACATCGCTGGCGCCCGGTTCGCCGGTTGCTGAAAATTATCTGTCGCGCGCGGGTCTGCTGAAAGATCTGGAAGCTCTCGGCTTTGGTATTGTCGGCTTTGGCTGCACTACCTGTATCGGCAATTCCGGGCCCTTGAGTGATGAGATGGCAGCGGCGCTGGCGTCAAGGAACATCTCGCCGGTTGCCGTCTTGTCCGGCAACAGAAACTTCCCGGGCCGTGTCCAAGCGCAGCTCGGCTCGGCGTTTCTGGCGTCACCGCCTATGGTCGTGGCATTTGCGCTCGCGGGCGATGTAAACCGCAACATCATGCTGGACCCGATTGCCCGTACGCCTTCCGGGAAAGACGTCAGGCTCGCAGATATATGGCCCGGCAATGGCGAGATCGATTCTGTGTTTACACAGGCTCAGAATGCCGATGATTATCAACTGGTCTATGAGCGTGCAGAAGCCAGCAGTATCTGGCAGGAGCTTTCCGCCCCGGCCGGATCACTCTTCGAATGGGATGAAAAATCCACCTATATCCGCCGCCCGCCATTCGCGAAATTCCCGCGCAATGAGGAGCGCTGCTGTCACATAGCCAAGCCGCTGATCGTGCTGGGCGATGATATTACGACCGATCATATTTCCCCCGCAGGGCAAATTTCACCCCAAAGCGATGCCGCAGCCTATCTTGTACAGCGGGGTGCAACGGCAGGCGATCTCAACGTATTTTCGTCACGCCGTGGCAATTGGGAAGTCATGCTGCGCGGGCTGTTTACCAATAATGCGATCCGCAATCTTCTTGATACGGATTTGAAGGCGGGATTGACGATCCATGCCGGAACGGGGGATCGTCTGCCGATCTGGCAGGCTGCCGGCCGGTACAAGTCGGAACAGATGCCGGTTATTATTGTTGCCGGTGAACGCTATGGTATGGGCTCGTCGCGGGATTGGGCAGCAAAGGGTGCAGCCTTGCTTGGTGTCACCTGTGTGCTTGCCCGCAGCTTCGAGCGCATCCACCGCTCCAATCTGATCGGAATGGGCATTCTTCCGCTCAGGATTGTCTCGGAGAAAAATCATCCTGAAGAGCTTAATCTGTCGGTCGATGACCTGATAGAAATCGATGCAGGAGTTTTAAGTCCGCGCTGCCCCGTTCCGGTAACGATACGCCGTGCATCGGGCGCCGCAGATGAGATTCGGGCGGTGGCCGCGATAGAGACAAATCTTGAAGTAGATCTGCTCCGGAGCGGCGGCGTCATTCCATCGGTCCTGCAGCGCATTTCAACGGCTCGCCGAGGAGAGTGATGAAAACGGTTCTGGCCTTTGGTGACAGCCTGACATGGGGCGCCATTCCGGCAAGTCGCGGTGCGCGGCATGCCTATCAGGATCGCTGGCCAAGTGTGCTTGAGGCCGGCCTTCCGAACGTTCGTGTGATTTGTGAAGGTCTGATGGGCAGGACGACCTGTTTCGATGATGCTGATGCCACCATTGACCGCAATGGCTCCCACATTCTGCCGATACTGCTTGCAACTCATGCTCCGCTGGACCTCGTCATCATCATGCTTGGCACGAATGATCTGAAACCGGAAATATGCGGAAATGCTGATGGCGCAGCAGCCGGAATGCGTAAACTTGTGCATATTATCCAAACCTGTCCATTCGGACCCGGCCAGACCGTGCCACAGATACTGCTTGTCGCGCCGCCCCGTTTTGCCAATGCCATGCCGGCAAATATCAGCCCGGCCGGTGGCAGAAGTATTGCCGAGTCCCTGCGGCTTTCCAAACTGTACCGTCAGGTTGCAAAAGAATGCAGCGCGACATTCTTCGATTCGGATAGTTGCGCGATTGTTTCACCTATTGATGGCGTTCACCTGGATGCCGTTAACACACAAGCGATAGGCACAGCATTGATCCCGGTCGTAGCTGGTCTTGTCGATTGTTAATTCAGACTGTGACAGCGCATCTGTATCTCCGGCGCAACGTCAACCTCTTCGGATTTACAGGTGCCAACGCGCTCGTTCTGCGGCGTTTTAAATTGTTCGGCTTTGCGATCGGCCCTGGGGTGGTAAGAGAAGCGCAGGTCTGCTTATCTCAATAATGCGATCGGATAAACGCAGTTTGGCTGCCACCTCGTTAAAATTGCACCCGGGACATAAAAATGCGCCCGACATTGCTCTCAGTGGCCTGGAAGAATTATGACGACCACCTGAGCGATCTGAGGTTGACCGTGCCTATGTCCTTGTGTTCCGTGTAGGCATAGAGTCAACGCATGAAAGCTTATTACTGAATGGCATTACACGAGCGCACCTCCTCAACGCTGAGGGAGCACTTCGATCGCAGCAGACCAAATCTCAGTCGCTCGGAGTTTGCCGTCGCCGAGCATCTGATTTCAATGCCACTCGACGTCCTGATTTTTCGAAGTGCAGAAGAAATTGCACGGGAGACCGGAACCAGTGACGCAACGGTCGTCAGGACAGCAAAACGGCTCGGTTTCAGCGGACTGCCGGAGCTCAAGCGCGTCTGTGGCCGGGAGTTGGCCTCTTCAACGCCAGCGAGCAAGCGATTGGAACAGCGTTTCCGGGCCACAGGTAGTGATATGACCAAGATTGCCCGGCAGATGTTCGCAGAGGCGCAAGAAGCCCTGAAATCATCACAAGAATTGGCAGAAGGCATGGAGCTTGGCCGCGCCATTTCCTTGCTTGAACAGGCCGACACTGTTTGGACCATGGGATTTGGTACTGCGGAAGCGATTGCGAAACATTGTGCTGTCGGACTTAGTCGCGTCGGGATCAGAACGCGCACCACGGGTTCATCAGGCTTCACCCTTGCCAACGAACTCATCGATCTTCGCAGTGGCGACGTGATCATCCTCTTTCACGCGCTTCGCGACACGCCGGAATTGAAGCTTGTTGTCACTCAGGGGGAAGCTGCCGGCATTCCGGTCATTCTCGTCAGTGGTGTGCAACTTCAGACCTTGTACTCTGACAAAGTGCCTGTCGCTCTCCGATGTGTGGGTGTGCCATCAAAGCTTGCCAGCTGGAATTTAAGCGCCATGGTGATAGCAGATATCCTTTGTTATGGCGTGGCTGTGCAAAAGCCAGAGACGGCAGTTGAGACAAAAGACCGTTTGGCATCGTTTCGAAATAGGGTCGGGTACAGATAGATCAAAAAACATGACTTTAAGAGTAATGTTTGTTTGAAATTTTAACTACAATACTGTAGTAGAATTATCAGACGGCGTGTTGCCATCCCAAACCGTGCGAAACAATATGATTTCATGTTCTCACATAACGTCCTCGTGCGTCTGCGAGCACCGCCCTCCACCTTTCGGTGAAGACGTCGGGCAGGCCGATCCACACAGTTGAGCCCGGTTTTTGCGCGCCAGGAGTGCCTGGCGTGATGGGATGAATTTTGTTTTTTCAGGGGGATATCTATGACCTTCAGGACGCGGACGATAAAAGCTGCCCTTCTCTCCACCGTGGCGCTTGTTCCCATCCAGGGCTTCGCCCAGGATGCATCGGATTCGATTCAACTCGACCCAATTACGATAACGGGCAATTGGCTGGATCAGCCCGACGAAGAGAAAGTTCTCAAACATCCAGGCGCACGCACAATCGTAAGCAAGGAGCAAGCCGAAGAAAGAGGTGCCGTCGACGTGCGTGACGCGCTCAATCAAATACCAGGCGTTCAGGTTCAGGACAGCAACGGGACTGGCGGCAGCGATGTTTCGCTTAATCTCGGTGTTCGAGGTCTCACGTCGCGTCTTTCACCGCGGTCAACAGTGTTGATGGATGGTATTCCACTGTCTTATGCCCCCTATGGCCAGCCGCAATTATCGCTGTTTCCGCTGACGCTTGGCAATGTCGAGACAATCGACGTCGTGCGTGGCGCCGGTTCGGTGCGCTATGGTCCACAAAACGTCGGCGGGATTATCAATTTCGTGACGCATCCGATCCCGGATGCGTTTACTGCACGCTTTGCGTCAGGCGCGGAAATTACCGGTGGCAATGGCAATGTCAAGGCGACCCCAAACGTCCTGATCGGCGGTACAAACGCAGACGGGCTGGGCGCTGCAATCCTCTATTCGGGCATTCATGGCGACGGTTATCGAGACAGCAACGATCGCACGGACATCGACGACATCATTCTCAAAGGAAAATACGAGATTTCCGATACGGATACGATCAGCGCCCAGTTTCATCATTATGAAGGTGAAGGCAGAATGCCGGGCGGGCTGACAACGGAAGAATATGCCGATAATCCCTATCAATCGACACGCAAGCATGATGAGTTTACCGGCAGACGTACCGATATCTCCGTGCGCTATCAGCACAATGACGGCGAGAACAATTTCGAGGTTCTTGGCTATTATGTAAAATCATTCCGAGGCAGTCACGTAGAACAACAGGGAACCGGAGCAAATGCGGGTCTTTACCGCCTCACGTCTGCGCCTCGCGACTACGAATATTTCGGTATCGAGCCCCGATATTCCCGTATCTTCGAAACCGGCGAGATCAATCACGAAGTGACCGTTGGTTACCGCTACCTGTGGGAGGAAAGCACCGAAGTAGCGGGTCGGACAGCATTTTATGATCGCGCAACCGGGGGGAACCCTTATAGCCTGTCGATGGACACCTACCAGACAAGCGATGGCGGAACCAAGGCGCATGCCTTCTACGTCGATGACAAGATCGAGATCGGCAACTGGACGATTACGCCCGGCGTTCGTTACGAGATGATCAGTACGCATAATACAGTAACCAATTTGTCAGCTGGCCTGGTCACGGACGTAAGCTCCCCTGAAATCGATGCCAGGGAATGGTTGCCAACGCTGTCGGTGGCCTATCAGGTTAACGATGCCTGGAGTGTTTTTGGTAACGCCGGCGTCTCTTTTGGTCCGCAGCAATACAGCCAGCTTGCCTCAACGACCGATGGCCTGCATCCGGAGAAGGCAACCACCTACGAAATCGGCACGCATTACCAGGGCGATAATTTTAAGGCAGAACTGACGGCCTTCTACATCGATTTCGACAAGGAGCTCTATCTTGGCCGTACTATCGTTGGCGAAGGTGTATGGACAGACCTTGGCGCAACGAAGCATCAGGGCATTGAAGCGGCAGCCCAATATGATCTTGGCAGTCTGCTGCCGGCTCTCGACGGGCTGTCCGTTTATGCAACCTACACCTATACGGAGGCGACCTATCAGGCGGGTGCGTTCAAAGGGAGAGATTTGCCATTCTATTCGCGACACATCGGAACTGTGGGTGCCAGCTATCGTTATCAGGACTGGATTTTCAATGCCGATGTGCTTGCCCAGTCCAAACAGCGTTCTCCCGGCACCGCCGCAGAGGGGGCGGACTACGTCACCGATGAAGATGCCACCGGCCGGCTTGGCGACATCCCGGGATACGGTATCGTCAATCTGCGCGCGGCGTATCAACCCAAAGACGCCAAATTTGCTCCAAAGTTCGCGGTCGGCGTGAAGAACCTGTTCGACAAGGAATATTTTACACGGGCGACGGATAACAATGGGGGCAAATTTGTCGGTCAGCCACGTACGTATTTCGTCAACGCATCGATCACTTTCTGATATCTGTAACGGCCCGCATCTATCGCAGGAAGATTTGCTGACATGCTCCCGGTTCGTGCAAACGCTGGGATGCAGCGCAAATTCACCTGAACTGGTTTGTCGATCATGAGTTCGATTCTGCTCAAGACCAAGGCTGCCGTGGGCCGCGCCGCCCTGTGTCAGTAAAAGAGTTCTGGACGGGTTTGGGCTCAGCCGAGATCTTGCACTTTGACCTGTCCGCGCGCTGCTGTTGGGCAAAAGGCGGCCCCGCCGCGTTGACCCGCGCTGATTGGCGACGGCGGATGGAGAACTGGATGCCTGTGCCCGACGTCCGGATGGAAAGCCCCGGTGGTCGGTCATGCCGGATAGTTTCGTATCCAATCCTCCTCGGCCCGTCACTCACCGATCTTGTTCTGCGTCTTCGTCTCGAAGTCGGAGGCGTCGTGGCGCTCATGCAGTTGCTCGGACGGATCGCCGTTCAGCCGATTGACCATACGCCCGCGCCTGACCGCCGGACGGGCAGCAATTTCGGTCGTCCAGCGCTGCACATGTCTGTAGCTCTGGACATCCAGGAAGGTGCCGGCGTCACCATAGGCCTGATTGAGCGCCAGGTTGCCGTACCAGGGCCAGATGGCCATGTCGGCGAGAGTGTATTGGGAACCGGCCATGAACCGGTTGTCCGCAAGATGGCGGTCGAGCACGTCAAGCTGGCGCTTCACTTCCATGGCATAGCGGTCGATGGCGTATTTGATGTGCATCGGTGCATAGGCATAGAAATGTCCGAAGCCGCCCCCAAGGAATGGGGCGGAGCCCATTTGCCAAAACAGCCAGTTGAACGTCTGTGCACGCGCGCCAGGCTCGCCCGGCAGGAAGGCGTCGAATTTTTCTGCGAGATAGAGCAGGATGGAAGCCGACTCGAAGACGCGGACTGGCGCACCGCCGCCCTTCGGAGCATGGTCCATGAGCGCCGGGATCTTGGAATTCGGATTGACCTCGACGAAGCCGGAACCGAACTGGTCGCCATCGCCGATGCGGATCGGCCAGGCATCATATTCGGCACCCGCATAGCCGGCGGCCAGGAGTTCTTCCAGCATGATCGTCACCTTCACGCCATTGGGCGTGGCCAGTGAATAGAGCTGCAGCGGATGCCTGCCGATCGGCAGTTCCTTGTCGTGGGTCGGGCCTGCAATCGGTCGGTTGATAGTGGCGAATGCGCCACCATTACCTTTATCCCAGGTCCAGATTGTCGGTAGCTCAATAGCCGGCGGGGAAATTGTCGGTGGGGGATTTCTCGGTCATTGAATTCAACCTCGTCTTTACGAAAACACATTAATCTACCAAGTCTGGCATCCCTCAATGCGGAAACGCAATCACTCTTCATCTGAAATACCCCTGGAAGCTGTCGATGTGCCCGCCTGGGCGCAGAAGCCGATGACATCTGACCCAAGGCGACGTGCTCGGAAAACGTCCAGGTAGACGTCGCGACATCACCTGCTTCAGCACTCGCGTGTAGGCGTCGCGGTTGAGGCCGATATCCTGGCGCTCCGATCCACAGCCGAGGAACTGTGTTAGTCGGTCGCCTTGCCGGCCACGATGTCCACCTCGAACGCGGCGATCGCCTCGAACCGTACCACGATCGCGCGCGGAACGCGAGCCGGCGGGTCATTCACCGTGATCCAGGGGAGCAAACGGTGTTGGCTGCAGGAAAGTGAATGGTATCTGGCCATGTTGAAAGCCGGATCTTACGTTGCAAATGTATCTCAATTGGTTCGCCTGCCATGGTGATATAATCGGACCATGGCAGGTATTGGTCCAATTCAAAGAATGAATCGGAATGGCTCGACAGACTCATTTCATTGATGGTTTGATGAACCGAAATGTCCGGTAATTTCGCTACATGAAGATGTTGATACATTTGTAGACACATAACGCGATTTCTGGTAGTGTCCCCCAAAATTTGATACGGAGCTATACAGTGACAGTGCAAATAAAAAAATGGGGCAACAGCGCCTCGGTCCGAATACCTGCCAAAATCATGGCAGCTGCATCACTGCACCTTGAGCAGGAGGTGGAAGTGAGCACCGATGATCAAGGCAGGGTCATTATTGCGCCGGTACAGACGCCAGTCTACCAGCTTGACGAGATGCTTAACCAGATGAGCGCGGAGACGTTTCCCGAAGAAGCAGACTTTGGTCCCGCGGTCGGTAAGGAAATCTGGTAATGCCTACAGCATACGTTCCTGACGCCGGCGATGTTGTTTGGTTGCAATTCAATCCGCAGGCCGGACACGAACAGGCAGGCCATCGGCCTGCTCTTGTCCTGTCCTCAGCCCGCTATAATGGCATTCGAGGAATGATGATTTGTTGTCCCATGTCGTCAAAAATCAAAGGCTATGTCTTTGAAGTGCAGGTATCAAAAGACCCGCCGAGTGTAATCCTGGCAGACCAGATTAAAAGCCTTGATTGGCACGCACGTAGCGCAGTTCATAAGGGGCGCGTTCCTGCTCAGATATTGTTGGAGGTAAAGGCCAAAATTAAAGCATTGCTTGCGATCTAACGCAGCTATCGCGCTTCGAGCTTTTAGAACTGCTATCCTTTCCATCTGTTGGGCAACTGCCTGGGAGAAGGTCTCTGTGAAAGCTGAAAGGATCAGCACCGCCAATCGGGATAACCCTCTCTCACCGCATCGGGCATTCTGTAAATCCGGTCAGGACATACCTACAACTTTTTCTTCGTGTAACGGGAGGGCGCTGAGTAGGTCTTTTTTCTTTGCCCGGCACAGCGGACGTTTGGCTCCAGCACAGGTACGGTAGCACGCTGGAAATATCTTGGAGCATCATAAATGACCAACGGTGCTTCCGTCCCAGTGGCCAAGGTATCAAAAGCGACAGGCCAGCACGACACCCACCTGTTAAAAGCTCCTGGAAACTATGCAAATTATGCTGAACGTGTTGGGAATACGCTCAGTTGACTCCGGCAGGGTTACCGCAAGCCCCAATTTATTATGGGAGCCGTCGTACCCTCGAAATCAGGGAGCGAAACTGCTCCATCACCTCAGCGTTCGCCGGGCTGTAAACCATCATGATGAGGTCAGATCTTCCCTCGACCGCAAAGGTCGAGAATTCAAGTTCTATAGGCCCCAGAACAGGATGGTGGAGACGCTTGATACCATCTTGGAACCCCGCGATTTCATTGTCGTCCCAAAGTGCCTTGAATTCGGGGCTGCTGGCCGAAAGCTCGTCGACCAACTGCTGAATTTCCACACCGGCACGGGCACGGGTGGCATCGGCCCGGAAAGCACCAACGACATAGCGGGCGACACTCTGCCAATCATCCTGCGCAGCACGCACCCGTTCGTCGGAGAACATCATGCGAAGGATGTTGCGCTTAGCTTTGGGAAGTTTTGCATAGTCCGTCAGGATTGCGGTTGCAGCCGCATTCCACGCCACCACATCCCATGTCGCCGTCCTGATAATGGCAGGACTGAAGGGCATGGCGTCGAGGACGCGTTGCAGCCGCGGCGTGATGCCTTCGGGCTGGTGGTATCGCGGCTCAGGCGGATGGCCGAAAGCGAGAATGTGAAGATGGTCGCGTTCGGGCTCGGTCAGCATCAGCCCGGTGGCAATCCGATCGAGCACATGTGCTGATGGCGCTCCGCCACGCCCCTGCTCCAGCCAGGTGTACCAGGTCGGGCTGATGTTCGAGCGCTGGGCGACCTCTTCGCGACGCAAGCCTGACGTGCGGCGTCGTCCGACCTGGAAGCCGAATGTCGCAGGGTCAAGCCGCATACGCCGGTCGCGCAGGAATGTGCCCAGGATGTTTTCGGAATCGCTCATGCTCATGATCCTGTTGGTAATTATACTATGATAAAGTCACTACTTTAACAGGACAATTTTTCATGAGATCAAGGGGAAAAGTCAATATCGGAGACATTCCATGCGTGTTTTCCTAACAGGTGCCACCGGTTTCATCGGGTCCCGCATTCTTCCCGAATTGCTGGCCGCAGGTCATGAAGTGATCGGCCTCACCCGCTCCAGGGCCGGAGCGAACGCCTTGGCAGCGGCGGGCGCAGGCGCGCATCTCGGAACGCTGGAGGATCCAGCCGGGCTGGCAGACGGAGCACGGGACGCAGATGCTGTCATTCATACTGCTTTTGATCATGATTTTACGAATTTCGTGGCAAATTGCGAAAAGGATCGCCGTGTCCTTGCTGCGCTCGGAGCCGTTCTGAAGGGATCGGAAAGGCCATTGCTCATCACTTCGGGCGTTGGGATGGGAGATCCGGGTAATGGTCAACCTGCCATGGAAGACATTTTCGATGCGCATCATTTCAATCCGCGCATTGCGTCGGAACTGGCAGGACAGGCCTTGCTTGAAGCAGGCGTGAACCTGTCCGTCGTGCGGCTCCCTCAGGTACACGATACCGTCAAGCAGGGCCTGATCTCCCCCTATATCGCGATGGCACGGGACAAGGGTGTGGTCGCCTATGTCGGACAAGGCGCCAACTGTTGGGCGGCCGGCCACGTACTCGATGTGGCGAAGCTCTATGTCCTTGCTCTCGAGCGTGCCGAGGCAGGTGCGCGTTACCATGCTGTTGCGGAAGAAGGCGTGGCGGCGCGGGATATAGCCGAGGTGGTTGCCGCCGGCCTCGATCTTCCGGTTGTCTCTCTGTCGCCGGACGAGGCGGCACCGCATTTCGGTTGGTTCGCCATGTTCGCCGCCGCAGACATAGTGGCATCCAGCGCACAGACGCGGGAGAAACTGGGCTGGGTACCGACTGGTCCGCGCTTGCTCGAAGACCTGCAGCAGATGGATTATTCCGTGAAAACGGCCTGACGTGGCCTGCTGCTTTCAATCGTTAAATGCCGAGACAAAGGCCGCCTGAACGGCGGCCTTTGAATCTTACATGGAACCGGCAGATCCGGGTATCCTGGCCGCCCGAATCAAGGGAGCGTGCAGTCGGAAGCCTGGCTGCAGCGTTCGCTTCGAGCCTCATGTAAGCCGCTCAGCGAGTTATGCCGTGGCTGAAAGCGACCAACGCGCGTATGGCTCTTGCAGATTGATGCTCGGTTCCACGGCGGTGCTCGCTATTGATAAATCGTTTTGACGGTGATCAGGCTGACCGCACGAATCGGTCGATCAGCCACCCGGTGGCGGGTCCGGGCGGCGACTCGGTCCGATAGATTGCTTCCATGGCATAGAAGCTGGTATTCCATTCCGGCAGTGCAAGCTTCTTCAGCCGCCTCTTGGCGATATCGGCACGCACCATCGGTTCGGGCATACCCCCCCAACCGATGCCGGCCAGCAGCAGGGCGTGCTTCGAGCCAAGATCGGCAAGACGCCACGATCGCCCGGCGATCACTCCATAATCCCGTCCCTCGGTCATTGTTGAACGATCCGCAAGCACAAGCTGTACATGGTTGCGGGCCATGCCGGGCAGGATAGTCGCATCGCGGGCCAGCGGATGGTCCGGAGCGGCAACCGGCACCAGCTCAACCCCGCCAATGCCGACCCGCTCAAGACCAACAACAGCGGGATGACCCGGCCCCCTGATGCCGACCGTCGCTGCACCCGACAGTACGAGCTGCGTCACGGCGCCCAGGGCCTCGATATGCAAACGGAGAGTGACCGTCGGGAATTGCCGCTCGAAGGCCCGGAGGACATCGACCAGGCGGTCCGTGGGCAGCATGACGTCCACAACGATCGAGACTTCCGACTCCAAACCACCGAGCATGCCGTTGATCCGGGCACGCAAGCCGCTCACGTCGGCCCAGATGGTCCGCGCATCTATCAGCACCGCCGCGCCCATTGTGGTGAGTGTCGGTTTGCGGGTCTGGTCGCGGTCGAACAACTGTACGGCGAGCTGCTGCTCCAGATTGGCAATCGCGTAGCTGATGGCCGAGGTCGCTCGCCCCAATTTGCGGCCAGCGGCCGCGAAACTGCCCGTTTCGACGACGGTGAGGAACACGTGGAGTTGATCCAGGCTTGGCACTGCGGGTCCCGGCATTTCTAAAATCCTGAACGTTATTCCCAGTATTTTACGGGTTTTTGTATCAGCGCCAAGTCTTACCTTCATGGGCAACAGCAATCAACGCGACGTTCGAATGCGGTCGAGATCAGACACCACACAACCACGCAAGGGACAATTCCGATGCCAAAGCTTCTCGTTCTCTACTATTCATCCTATGGCCACATCCAAGCAATGGCGCAGGCCGTGGCCGAGGGCGCCCGGTCGGCAGGTGCGGCAGTCGACATCAAGCGGGTTCCCGAAACTGTTCCCGACGAAGTCGCCAACGCTGCCCATTTCAAGCTGGACCAGACTGCTCCCATCGCCACAGTCGAGGAACTCGCCGACTATGATGCCATCATCGTCGGCACACCGACGCGGTATGGCCGTATGTCGTCGCAGATGGCGAGCTTCCTGGACCAAACCGGCGGTCTGTGGAGACGAGGCGCACTGAACGGCAAGATCGGCGGAGCCTTCACGTCCAGTGGCACCCAGCACGGCGGTCAGGAAATGACGCTGTTCTCCGTCATCACGAACCTGCTGCACTTTGGTATGGTCATCGTCGGACTGCCCTACAGTTTTCAGGGGCAGATGCGAGTGGATGAGGTCACTGGTGGTAGCCCGTACGGTGCAACGACAATCTCCGGTGGTGACGGAACGCGGCAGCCTACCGAAAATGAACTGGCCGGCGCCCGCGTCCAGGGCGAACTGATCGCTCAAACGGCCAGGAAACAGTTGGCGTGATGTGTGCAGTCGTAAGCTGAAGCCTGGTGCTCTCATGGCCATGTCAGGGGTTCGAGATGAGCGCGGAAAGACAAGTGCTATGAACAAGACAGTCATTGGAAAAGTGGATCTGGAAGCCAAGCCAGTCGCCCCGGGACTTAGCGGTGTTGGTATATTTGCCAAAGATTATCCCATCGAACCATACCTGATGTTTTCGGAGTTCAGGATGTCGTTGCCGGTATTTGGCCCGCATCCCCACGCCGGTATTTCGGTGATGACCTATATGCGGCCCGACAGCCAGGACAGCTTCATCAATCGGGATGATCTCAGCGGATTGAGCTTCATTGAGCCTGGCGGGCTGCACATCATGCAGGCAGGCGCCGGCATGCACCACGACGAATTCCCGAAGACGGAGGGTGTCGAAACCAGAGGTTTCCAGATCTGGTTCAATCACGCCGAAAAAGACCGCCTGGTTACACCACAATCAATTCATGTCGATCCCGATGATGTACCGGAAGTCGAAGACGACCATGCACGGGTCAGGATCGTCCATGGAACCTATGCCGGGAAAAGCACGCCCTACCAGATGGTGACTGACGCTGACCTGCTGCACGTCTATCTCAAGCCGAACAAGATATTCCGGATCGCTGCCAGGGAAATGGCGTTTGTATATGGGCTCGAAGGCAGCGCAAGCACAGGCGGGACGAATATAGCGCCGCAGACACTCGTCAACTTTTCTGCAGAAGGCAAGAACGTGGTTATTACCGCTGGCAAAACTGGCCTGCAATTCATGTTTGGAGGAGGCACACCGATAAACGAGCCAATCCTCTACGGAGGTCCGTTCGTTGCCACCACTTCCGAGCAAATGGCCGAGATACGGCAAAGATATGAACGTGGCGAAATGGGTGTGCTCGAACCTTACAAACAAACGGGTGAGACCAGCGCAGATACCAGCGAATTTTGACCCGGTTCTTCGCCGTAAACCAAGAGAAGTGTAACAATGAAACTTAGCCGAAAAGAACTCGTCGATCGTTTGGTTAAGGCAGGAGTGAAATCGACAGCGCGTCACCAGACGAGATCGCCACGTACTTCGACACCCAGAAGTTTCGGTTCCATAGTCCGGATGGCGCCGAAACCGACTATGAGGGCTTGCAAGTATACTTCAAATCGATCTGCGAGGCTTTCAACGACCGCTCGATCCGACGCGGCAGCATTATCGTGGCAGGCAACCAGGTTGCCTGCCAGACCTGGATCGAGGGTTGCTTTGTCCGGGAATTCACTATGTCACCCGCCGGGTCTCTTCCGCCGAACGGAAGCAGGGTCACCTAGTGTCCTGATTAACATATTCGTCTCCAATGACGAGGGTCGTTTGATGGAGGAATTCGTCCGAACGGACAATCGCAGTTTCCTCCGCCAGCCTGGAGCCTAAGGGAAATAAGCCTGAGGCATATCTGCCTGCTTGAAGGAGAATGGCATTGGGCATCGAAGGCAAGGTGGTCGCCATCACAGGCGCAAGCAGCGGGATCGGCCGAGCGACGGCGAATTTGTTGGCAGAACGTGGCGCTTTCGTTGTGGCAGGCGCTCGCAACGAAGAGGCGCTTGCGGCGTGCGTGGACGAGATTGCCGCCGCTGGCGGCAAGGTAGCGCTGAAGGTGGCCGACGTTCGTAGCCGGGGCGATCTCGAAGCGCTGGTCGCATTGGCGATTGAGCGCGCCGGCAGGCCCGATGCCATCGTCAACAATGCCGGGATCGGTCCAATATCACGCTTCGACGCGCTACGCGTCGACGATTGGGACGCCATGATCGACGTCAATCTGCGCGGCACGCTTTATGGTATCGCCGCCGCCCTTCCTGTGTTCGCGCGCCGGGGAAGCGGCCATGTGATCAACGTTGTCTCGACGGCGGGCATCAAAATAGTCCCGACGATGGGCGTCTACGCCACTACCAAGAATGCAGTGCTTACAGCTACCGAGGCGTTGAGGCAGGAGGCAGGACGAACCTTCGTGTAACCGAGATTTCTGGCGGGTATCTGCGGGCTCTGACTGAAAAGGCGAGGGCAGGGGAGTTCTCCGTCGGTCCAATGCTTATGGCAGGTCTTCGCATGTACGGCCGAGAAGACCGTGCAACTGGATGATGGGATTTCTGAGCATAAAAACGGATAAGCCCTATGCATCTGATTGAATATCGCTATTTTTGACGCTATATAACGTCATAAGTGCTGTAGTAGATTGGAAGGTAACACCATGAGTTTGGCTCAATATGCTGATGATGGCCTTTTCGCACCGCGCAAGATTGCAGATGCGTTTAGGACGACGAGCGATGAAATTGCCCGAACCATCGGACTTGGAAAAGATGCGGTGCAGCGTAAAGAGCGTGTTCGGTCCGACAAGACGCAACGACGTCTGCGAGAGATGGTTGAGATAATCAACAAGGTCGAGGCGCGTTTCGGATCAGGTCTTATAGCTTATGCCTGGTACCGGTCAGAGCCGCTCTCCGGATTTTCTGGGCAGACAGCAATGCAACTTGTGCGAAACGGCAGATCTGACGATGTGCTTGAATATATAGATGCGGTCGATGCAGGCGTTCATGCCTGATTATGCTGATGCATTATCGAGGAAAGCTGTATCGCGCACTCAATCCCATCTATGCCCGTGAACCATTGTCTGGGCGTGGCGCTCAACTCTACGGAGGGCGGTTTAATCCCAAGGGTATGCTAGCGCTCTATTTATCGCTTTCAGTGATGACGGCTTTGAGAGAGGCCAATCAGGTGGGTAGTCTTCAACCGACCACACTGGTCTCTTATGATGCCGAGATTGAGCGCATCTTTGATTGCAGAAATGTTGCAGCACTCAGGACTTGGGATATGGAGGCTGATATGCTGGCAGACCCAACATGGCGCGAGCAGATGAAAGCCACGGGTGAAGCCAGAACACAAACATTTGCCAGAGATTTGATTGCGGCTGACTATCAGGGGCTTCTCGTACGAAGCTTTGCTCCTGGCGCATCCGAAGTCGATCTCAATCTCGTGCTCTGGAAATGGAATGATACAGCTAGCTCTCGCCTCAGTCTGATTGACGACGAGAACCGGTTATCAAGATAGGGGCCATGCTACTCGTACTTCACTCACGATCCGATCTACAACCTTCACCACTTCCCTCGCAATCAATTCAACTCTAACGATTATCGAAACCCACGCCAGGCTGCCACTCACATGTGGCGCGAAATTGCGTGCTCGAAAAGCGCCTGAAAAAACGCGCAAAGATCAAACTGCGTCGACTGCAAAGTTAAGGTTACGGTGCCCTCGGGAGAGTGCCTCATCCGCACTGAACAAGTCGAAAGCTGAAGAGTTCTTGTCAGTGCAGCTTGAACTCGCCGTCGATGCAGCGCCATTCGTTCGGGCCGATTAGATGCTGATGCGTGTATCGGACTGAATGCAGTGGTCCGTCAAGGTTAGTCTGCCAGAAATCCAGGAACTTCTGCATTTGCGGAAAATCGGGTGCCAGATCATAGTCCTGCCAGACATAGGTCTGCAGAAGAGATCCGAAGTCGGGAATGCGGTAGAGGATATGCGCAGTGGTGAGACCATAGCCGTTGAACTGTCGCTCCAGATCCGATGAAAATCGCATTGCTTCATCTCCGTTTCATCACGGTCGAAAATTGCCGCAAAAAATTTCCGCAATCAATATTTTTTTAACGCATAAGGTCAGTTTCTTGTTTCTTTCCAATATGTTGGCAGCAATGCACGGCGAGTGCTAATTTTTTCTCGGTTCCCCTTGAAATGGCAAAATCCTAAAACCAAATCAATTTGCGCAAAATGCTCGAGAGAGATTTTGCTCCCGCCCGGACTGGTCATCCGGTCCGGTCAGGGGAACACGTCATCATTGTTTGTCCATTGGAGGAAAACATGTCGTTTAGACCACTGCATGATCGCATACTCGTCCGCCGGGTTGAATCTCAAGAGAAAACCAAGGGCGGCATCATCATTCCCGATACCGCCAAGGAAAAGCCGCAGGAAGGAGAGGTTATCGCAGCAGGCCCCGGCGCGCGCGATGATACGGGACAGATCCAGGCGCTCGATGTCAAAGCCGGCGACCATATCCTGTTCGGCAAATGGTCCGGTACTGAAATCAGGATCAACGGTGAAGACCTGCTGATCATGAAGGAAAGCGATGTCCTGGGGGTCATCGACGCGCAGGCTCAGCACAAACAAGCCGCCTGACGTGCCTCTGAAGTTCAGTCTAACAGTTAATTATAGCTGCCTAATGAAGGAGTGAAAAAATGGCCGTGAAAGACGTCAAATTCAACACCGATGCCCGTGATCGAATGCTGCGCGGCGTCGATGTGCTCGCTAATGCCGTGAAGGTAACCCTCGGCCCGAAAGGCCGCAACGTCGTTATCGACAAATCCTTCGGTGCGCCACGCATTACCAAGGACGGTGTATCGGTTGCCAAGGAAATCGAACTGGAAGACAAGTTTGAAAACATGGGTGCCCAGATGCTGCGTGAGGTCGCTTCCAAAACCAACGATCTTGCCGGCGACGGCACGACCACGGCGACCGTGCTTGCCCAGGCTATCGTAAAGGAAGGCGCCAAGGCGGTTGCTTCGGGCATGAATCCGATGGACCTGAAGCGTGGGATCGACCTTGCTGTTGACGCCGTCGTCAGCGAACTAAAGATCAATGCCCGCAAGATCTCCAACAATTCGGAGATAGCTCAGGTCGGCACCATCTCGGCCAATGGCGATGAGGAAATCGGTCGTTATCTTGCCGAAGCAATGGAAAAGGTCGGAAACGAGGGTGTAATCACTGTAGAGGAAGCCAAAACTGCCGAGACCGAACTCGAGGTTGTCGAAGGCATGCAGTTTGACCGCGGTTATCTCTCGCCGTACTTCGTCACCAATCAGGACAAGATGCGAGTCGAACTCGAAGATCCCTATATCCTGATTCATGAGAAGAAGCTTTCGAACCTCCAGGCCATGCTTCCGCTGCTCGAAGCTGTCGTGCAATCCGGCAAGCCCCTCCTGATCATTGCTGAAGACGTCGAGGGTGAAGCTCTCGCAACGCTCGTCGTCAACAAGCTACGCGGCGGCCTCAAGATCGCTGCCGTAAAAGCTCCGGGTTTCGGTGATAGCCGCAAGGCGATGCTTGAGGACATTGCCATTCTCACCGGTGGCAGTGTCATCTCCGAAGATCTCGGCATCAAGCTGGAGAATGTTACGCTCAACATGCTCGGTCGCGCGAAGAAAGTCGCGATCGAAAAGGAGAACACAACGATCATCGATGGAGTGGGCTCCAAGACCGAAATCAATGGTCGCGTCGCCCAAATCAAGGCCCAGATCGAAGAAACCAGCTCCGATTACGACCGTGAGAAACTGCAGGAACGCCTTGCCAAGCTCGCTGGCGGTGTGGCTGTGATCCGCGTTGGCGGCTCCACGGAAGTTGAAGTAAAGGAGAAGAAGGATCGCGTCGATGATGCCCTGCATGCCACGCGCGCGGCCGTAGAGGAAGGTATCCTGCCAGGTGGCGGGGTGGCGCTGCTGCGTGCCGTCAAAGCGCTGGACAATCTCAATGCGGCCAACCAGGACCAGCGCGTTGGCGTCGATATTGTCCGCCGCGCAATAGAGGCACCCGTCCGTCAGATCGCCGAGAACGCTGGCGCTGAAGGATCGTTGATCGTCGGCAAGCTGCGGGAGAAGAAGGAGTTCTCCTACGGCTGGAACGCCCAGACCGGCGAATATGGCGATCTTTACGCCCAGGGCGTCATTGATCCGGCAAAGGTGGTACGCGCGGCGCTTCAGGATGCAGCATCTGTGGCTGGCCTGCTGGTGACAACGGAAGCCATGATTGCCGAGAAGCCCAGGAAGGAATCCGCTCCAGCCATGCCTGCTGGTCCGGGCATGGACTTCTAGGGCAGGCATTCTCGCCCGCCCTTTTACCGGGGGCGGGCGACCTGCATAACCTTGCAGGGTTATCTCCCTGCAATTCACACTGTTTCAGCCAGAACTTGAACGAGGATGGCGTATCTCACACAGAATATCGATCGGTTCCCGGCTACGATACTCCAAAAACATACGGTTGAATGCCCGTGCGCTGCCACCAGTACGGTTGATTGAGCGAAGAGTTGACAGACTGATGCGGCATGGCACTTTTGACTTTTCCCAGTTCGATGGCCCAATGCGGCTGCAAGCCAACCTCATGTCCGGTACTGGCGGAATGCCTTTGACATTGGAAGATGGGTCGAAAATCCAGATCAACGCCTCATCGACCGTTGCCTTCCGTTTCGAAGGAAACCGGCGCATTGTCAAGCTTCTGCGCGGGCGGGCCTTCTTTGAGGTCACCGCCGATGCCAGCAGGCCATCTTCCGTCGAAGCGAGTAGCACGCATTTCACCGCGCTCGATACGGCTTTCGATGTCCGGGTAGGGGATACTGAAACAGATGTGACGGTCACTCAACACGCAGTGGTCATATAACCTCGAATTGGTGTTTCATGGGCAGTGCAGGTGAATGAAGGCGAGCAGGTTTCCCGGGGGTCTGCGACAGGCATCAGTCCAACGCGAAAGATTGATAGTGGTACTGCGCCTGCATGGGGCGAAGCAGCTTTCCGTCGACGATGCGCCACTTTCCTATGTGGCGGAGGAAATAGGGCGGCTACGCACCGCAGTACAGGAGCCCATCGGGCACCATTGAGGGATTGCGACCCTGGGGTTGATCTACGCTCTCATCGCCAGCGTCGCATATATGGCGGTCTATGTTTTCGGCAAGACGCGTCGCAATCCATTCTTCTTGCGTACCCAACTGTTAGCCGGCGCCTTCGTTTTATGTCTGGCTTTCACAGACTAAGTCTTTACCGGCTAATATGCCAACCACGCAAAGACTGCCCCGCCGAATGTGACCACAATTATCATCGCGATGGCGCGTTCAGGTCCCACCGTGGCAGCTATCATTACATCGAACAGGCTCTGGATGGTGCAAAATGCGGAGATCGCACCGACCAGCAAAGCGCCCCAACGAATTGTTGACCAAAATGAACTTCCAGTGGGCGGCACTTCTCCACCATAGAAGAAAAGCCCGAGGCCGATCACTGAGACAACAGCGAAGAATGCACATGTTGCAATCGTAGCTTTTGTCTCTGTCTCGCGCTCCCTGGCTGAGTATTCGGGGAAAATTCTAAACTTCATGTCTGGTTTCATATCAAATAACTGGTGCCTTCGATACTCCTACCCGCCCCGATCTGAGCCTGCAACCGGGATCGGCCGCTCGGACCGGGGCGGGTGCCGTACAGAGCTCAAAGTGACACTTCAACTTTGCACAACTCGCGACGCTTCTACCTGGCTGCCACAGGCTCTTCTGCGAAACGACCCATATTTGCGTCAATTCCATGCTCTCGGCTCGGCTCCGCTCAACGCGATCCTTGACGCGGTTTTCCCGGAGTGGAGGAGGAATTGTAGACCTTAAGGCAGCAATCAGTGCCCACGAGGATCTGCTGTTATCGGCCTTTTCAAAATAAGGTTATTTGCAATCGTCGCAGCACTAGCCCTGGCCAATTCAAGGAGGCCTACCGGAGGCTTTAAATGGATTTGTGCACGCTATGCCGATACATCTCCTTCGACGCATAACGGCCACACCAAAGTGCGTTGGAGCGCCATTTTGTTGGTGGAAAACATTCATTGTGGTTGCCAGTCTTCCCTTTCCCACTGAAACGGAGGATTTTTTCAGGTACACTGACCTATGGAATTACCCAAGATCACTGTCGCGGCAGTTATACTGGCAGCCGGTCAGGCAACCAGAATGCGTAATCACAGCCATAAGTTACTGGCAAAGTTCGATGGCGTCCCACTGATTAGACGAACAGTTGCAATCGCAATGGCAAGTATGTCGTCGTCCGTTACAATTGTCACGGGCTATAAGCGTGAAGATATAGAGAGCTGCATTGATGGTATGGGCGCCCATGTTGTCCATAACCCGGACTTTTCGGTCGGTATCGCGAGCTCTATTGTAGCTGGAATTTCCGAAGAACGCGTAAGTTCCGCCGGCGGTGCAATAGTTCTGCTTGCCGATATGCCGAAAGTGCAAACTGAACATTTGAATAGACTGATCACGATATTTCGGGAGAACAACGGCAACTCCATTGTTCGTGCCGTATCGGGAAGGGTTCCAGGTCACCCGGTCATCCTGCCCTCAACGTTCTACGAAAGGGTGACAACGTTGAAAGGCGATTTCGGGGCCCGGCAAATATTGGATGTCTTCGAGCTTGATGTAATTGAGGTGGAGATCGGAAATGCAGCCATTTACGACGTAGACACGCCGGAAGCAATCATTGCAGCGGGCGGTTTGCTTGATCGAGAGGCCAACCAAACCGGACCATAAGCGGGATGTTCTGGATGCCCGATGAGTCTTGGGCTTCTCGCAATTGTTTCCCGGCCATTTGTCTACAACGGACACGCTGCCCCGGTCCTGGCCCATGCCTCGATCAATTCGCCAAACGCTTCCTGAGTTCCCGGAGCCGGTTCACGGCCTTCACCAGGTCGCCACGCCCAGCCGACCAGACTGTCATGCGCCATGTGCTCAACGATTTCATCGATCGATTTGCCACCATTTCGCTGCCGGTCTTTTATCTGCGCGCAGATGGCACCCAGGTTTTTTCCTTCCCAAGCCATTTCTATCGGTGCCAGATGCCAATTTGGATTGCCGGGGATACTTTTAATGGTTTCTGACTGCCCAATGACCGGAACATTTTCCGAGCCATGGCAGGTGGTGCACATCATGCCCGGAACGCCCATACCGCCGTCGCCGCGGGTAACCGGGGGCTGATGTGGGTGCATGGAGATATTCTGCAGTGGCCGGTCGGTTGCCGGATGACAATTGACGCATCGCGGATGCTGGATAACTTTCCCTGCCTCTTCAAAAAGGGCGACTGAACGCTGCTTTTCATCGGTGATCGACTGAAAGGTCGATGTTGGCCTCAAATCCGCAGGTGTGGGTGCAACTTTCTCCTGCGCCCATGAAATATTGGAAACAGCGATTACCGCATTGAGAACAAGGCACACAGATATCGAGGTGAATGTAAGATTCCGTCTCATCCTGCGTCCCCTTAAGCCGAAAGAACATTGACAATCGGCAAACGCCGAACCGGGCTGTTGTTCAGCCGTCGCCATGCGTTGGCAACTGCCGGACCTACAGGCGGGACACCCGGCTCACCGACACCGGTCGGCGGCTCGGCGGATGGGATGACGGCAACTTCAACAACCGGCATTTCGTTAATGCGCAACGAGCGATAGTCGTGGAAATTCGACTGGATGATCTTTCCTCCCTGACCGAGAGTAACGGCATCGAACAGCACAGCGCCCAGACCATATCCAATGCCGCCCTCCATCTGGGCTTTGATAACATTGGGATTGATCGCGATACCACAGTCAACGGCGCACCACACTTTGTGAACCCGGGGTGAATCCTCGTTGCTGACGGACACTTCAACGATCTGGGCCACATAGCTGCCGAAACTCTTGACGACAGCAACACCACGCTGGCGTCCTTCGGGAGGAGGAGAGCCCCAATCCGCCATCTCGGCAACCTTCTTCAACGTTGCAATATGCCGAGGCTCCTTGGACAAAAGGGCCAGTCGCCCTTCAACGGGATCCTTGCCGACCCTCTCAAGCAGCTCGTCCACGAATGTTTCTACGGCAAACCCGGTATGGGTATGGCCGACCGAACGCCACCACAGCGGTGGCACGACCAGCGTGGTGTTGTGCGAAATGACACGCAGATTGGGTATATCATAGGGCAGGTTCGAGGCCCCCTCGACTGAAGTCTCGTCGAGGTCCGCTTTGGCCATTATGGATTGACCGACGATGGCCTGGTCCCATCCGACGATCTTGCCGTCAGCATCAATGGCACCGCGCATCTTGTGGACATACATGGGACGGTAATAACCGCCGCGAATATCGTCTTCGCGTGTCCACATATGTTTGAGCGGGCGACTGCCATCGGTAGCTCCGAAGACTGCAGCAGCTTCCTGCATATATGGTGAGCCGAACTGAGCTTTCCGCCCGAAGCTGCCGCCGGTGATCTGGGTATTTACCCGAACTTTCTCCGGGTCCAGTCCGAGGACCTTGGCCGCTGTATTCTTGTCCATTCCGGGAAACTGCGCTCCGGTATATATGTCCACAGAGCCATTCGCGCCCCTGATGAATACTGCGTCGAGAGGCTCCATCGGGGCGTGGGCAAGGAAGGGGAAAGCAAGCACGGCTTCAATGCTCTGCAGGCCTTGGCCGCCGAAGACCTTGTCGACATCGCCGTTATTGGTCGCCTGCAGGCCCTTGCCGGCAAAGAGTTTTTCATAATCCGCAATCAGCTGATCGCTCGAGCGGGTCTCGGCCCTGGCAAGGTCCCATTCGATTTCAAGTGCGGCGCGGCCCTTGAGTGCCGCAAAGGTATTTTGCGCATATACAGCAACACCTTGCGGGATTTGTTTGACATCAACGACGCCCGGTACTTTCAAGGCTTCTGTATCATCGAAGGATTTTACCGTGGCTCCGAAATGATCAGGATGAGCCACTGTCGCATACAGCATGTTGTCGGCAGTTATATCAAGCGTAAAGACTGCCTTGCCATTCGTTTTACTGACTGTATCGAGCTTGGGAAGCTCCTGTCCAATGAGAACGAAATCCTTGGGGTCCTTCAGCTTGGGTTCCACCGGTGGCGTCCGGGCGGCAGCTTTACTGGCAAATGCGCCAAAACCACTTTCCTTGGCCGATGCTGCATGTTTGATACGGCCTTTCTCTACGGTGATTTCGCTTGCAGGGACCTTCCACTCCTCTGCGGCGGCGGCGACCAGCATCGCACGCGCCGTGGCACCGGCCTTGCGAAGTTGCTCGTAGGAATTGGCAATCGATGTAGAGCCACCTGTGCCTTGCAAGCCAAAAGCGAGATTTGCATAGACTTTGTCATCTGCCGGGGAGTGAACGGCCCGCATCTGACTCCAGTCAGCGTCGAGTTCTTCCGCTACGATGGTCGCAAGGCCGGTGAACGGGCCCTGCCCGAACTCAATATGCTTTGACAAGACTGTCACGGTATCATCGGTACCGATTTTGACGAAGGCGTTCATCTGCGACAATGCGCTGTCGCCCCCTGCCTGGACGCCCTGCATCGCACTGGCGGAGAACATTTTTGGCGCAAGGGTGAAGCCGATGACGAGGCCTGCACCCGTCAGAAACGAGCGGCGTGTGCTTGTGATCGTGTGTAATGTCATGGATCAACCCTCCATCGTGTCGGCAGCGTCGTGAATCGCTTGCCGGATACGCTGGTAGGTGGCGCAGCGGCAGATATTACCCGCCATTGCACCGTCGATATCATCATCGCTCGGCTTTGGTGTCATTTGGAGCAGGGATACTGCGGACATGATCTGCCCTGACTGGCAATAGCCGCATTGTGGTACGTCAATTGCGACCCAGGCTTTTTGGATGGCGACGGCCTCCTTCCCTTCGATGCCTTCGATCGTAACAACTTCTGATCCTTCAACAGTTGCAATTGGCGTAATGCAACTGCGTCGGGTCATGCCGTCCAGATGAACGGTGCATGCCCCGCACTGCGCTATGCCACAACCATATTTCGTGCCGGTGAGTTTTTCGAAATCGCGCAGGATCCAGAGCAACGGAGTATCGGGATCTCCGTTGAAAGTTCGTTCCTGACCGTTCAGCTTGAAAGTGATCATCTTGATATCCCGCATCTGGCTGTGCACACAACTGGTGCTGGCTTGAGTTGGTCGCTATCCTTTCAACGATAACACAAAAAGCCGATCTACCAATCAACATGGGTGTGAATGGCCGATTTTTATGCGGCAGCAACGAAAACGGTGCCAGTCCACGCCGTTTTCATCTCAACGCGCTTCATGGATCCGAAGGTGCGCAGCTTTGTTGATCTTTGCCCTGATGCTTTTGGAGGTGACCGAGCGCAAACAGGGTAAGATTCCAGCATCTCCTCGGAAAGCGGCATTCAGCCCGAAGCGATCGGCATTGAAAAAGGTCTTTGCCAAAGGTGCGCTGAACATTCTCACGAAGGGGCTAATAAAGACGTATGCCGACAAGAGTGTCCTTGTGAACGCGATATCGACTGCCTATGTGGATATAGTCGTGGACGAAACCGCCAATCCTTACGACGAAATGACAGTTAAATGGCTGAAGAGGTCAGGAGGGATATCTATGTGCACGTCCATGATTGGTTTTCCGGTGTTCGCGTCTGCAGCCGGGGATTAAGGTCAGCGCGAGCCATGGCAACAAAGGCACGCTATTGCTCACGGCCTGCTGTTATTTGATGTGCAACAGTGATGTGCATTTGGCCCCCTGTTCGATCCTCAAACGAAACTTTGCTTCCCGCCCATATCCATTGCCGGATGAACGCCGAGGTCGAAGTGAGCAGAATATCCAAGATAGGCATTCTATGCATCGTCAACATCGGTGGCTCCCGGTGAGGTCAGGGATCTCTGCTAGCGATGACCTCGTCATTACCAAGGACGGCGAGGTCTCGTTGAACGCGATTTTAATCGAGTACGCCTCACAGGAGACTGTTTGATGGACGGTGGCTGCATAGCGATAACGTCTTACGCGCGTGATGAACGATGCACCTTGTGGCTCCGGCAACAGGCTGCAATATTGCGGAACAATCCAGACTTTGGCTTGGCTACATGCGAATATGCAGCAGGGATCGTCAAGGTCTTCGAAGGTCAGTATCTCGCCAACAAGGTGATGGCCAACGCGGCCAGGCAAGTGATCTGCACGGCCATCCTGGCTCTGTACCACAACCGTGACCGAAGACGGAGCGGTGTGGCCATGACATGTCTCCAACGCGTTACCTCGGCGCTCGGACTTTGCAGCAAAAGTACCACCGCGTTAACGGTTGATCTTCTTGAGAGGATCGGCCATGTCACACGTATACAGGACGAACTGGACCATCGCAGCTTGCTGATTCAACCCACCGGGCTGCTGGTTTCCTGTGTACAGGATATTGTTCGGGTCTCGTTATCGGCCGCAGACAGGATGTTTCCTGCGCGGCAGTATCGCGCCTTCATGCAAGGCGATGGTGACCTGCTGGAACGCTACTTCGTCTCGAGCCTGAAATCACTCCTGAATACCGATGTGCTGGTGGACCATCATGCTTCACGGCTCTTTGCAAACAGTGACAGCGGCCAGATGCTGCTTTGTAAATTGATGTCTTCGAGACAATCGCATGCGGATACGCTGGTGAATTTTCCATTTGAGGAAATTGCAAACCTTTATGGTGTTTCGAGAACCCATATACGCCGCCTGATGAAGGTAGCCGAAGCGGAGGGACTGGTCCGTTTGCATGAACGCGGTGGCAGACGTGTAGAGATATTGCCGCCACTCACGGAAATGTTTGGCAAGATTGTCGCCTCCCACATTGCAAAGGTCCAGTTTGACATACATCTGGCCAATGAGGACTGCGATCTTCTACCCGTCGATCTGTGTGCCTGACCAGACCGGTCTGCAGGCAAATCAGCCGTTCCAGTCCCTTCGTGAGAGTAGATGTCACACGCGATTTGGCCCCGCCCTCAGCCCCGGCGCTTATAGTTCACGGCAAGCGGTCTCCTGTTCATCGCCTGTACCGATCCTGTCGAGCAAAATTTAATGAGGTAATGCGCCCGCATGCAAGGCCATCAGCATCCGTCCAGCCGTTCCTTCTCCGGGTTCAAAAAAGAATTGTCCGGGTTGCACTCAAGATAGCGGGACATTGAACTGGATTCAGGCTGCACTGTTACCCCCGCAGGCGAAGACGCCGGCGGGGTGCTGGACGTAAATGATAAAATGGCGCAGGCGACCAGTACAACAGTACAGGCCGCTATTTCAAAACATGTCACGCGAAGGCACCGGGAGAAATCAAAGTAATTGCATTGAGTGTCAGTCCCGACACGCTGCCCGGCGCATTCGTCTCGCCATACGGCGGCTCCCGTCATTTTGCGACGCGGTCGAATGGCAGGCTGTGGGGGATGCTGCAAGATCGGGACACGGCTCCAAAGATGTTTCCGATCCCTGATCATGGAATTCCTGTCTCGTGACGCGCGTTGACCATCACCACACCGCCGTCATCGGGGTATTTTTGCTTGTGCTCCAGACGCCAATGACACAAGCCCCTTGACACGCCTTGATGAGAAACCGGCGAATTTGACCCTGCCCCGGGAGGCAGGGTCTTGAGTATTGACTGGAGATCAAATGAACTCAAACGCCGCTTTTGCGAAACAGTCCCTCTGTCTCGCCAAGCAGGCGTATAAACAAATTGCTGAGAATGTACAGAATAGTCAAAGGACAAAATCAGTTGTATTTGCATCATTAAAGCAACACACGGGCACACTCAAAAGTATAACTGATTTTGTCCTTTGACCTGAAAGACCCCAAGGCAGGACATGAGGGCGGCATTCAGGGGTTTGAATGCCGTCCCTCAACTTTGGATCCTCAATTGGAGATCAACATGAAAATGAAAAGCATTCTTCTCGGCTCTGCTGCAGCCCTCGTTGCAGTATCCGGCGCACGCGCTGCAGATGCAGTCGTTATCGCGGAACCGGAGCCTGTCGAATATGTTCGCGTCTGCGATACATATGGTGCCGGTTTCTTCTATATCCCTGGCACCGAAACCTGCCTGAAGTTCAGCGGTTACATGCGTTACGATGCACGTGCCGGTGATGACGCCTATACCGGCGAAGAGCGTGACACCTACTTCAAGCGTTCGCGTTTCAGCCTGCGTGTTGACGCCCGCAACGAAACCGAACTCGGCACGCTGCGTTCCTATGCAGAGCTGCGTTTCAACTTCGATGACGGTCGTAACGCCGAGTCCGTACAGTTGAACAACGGCTTCATAGAACTCGGCGGTTTCCGCGTGGGTGCAACGGATTCGCAGTTCATGAGCTGGACCGGCTATATGGGCGAAGTCATCAACGATGACGTGATCCTGGCAGGCAACTATGTCACCAACCAGATCAGCTATACTTTCGCTGCGGGCAATGGCTTCTCGGCAACGATCGGCGCCGAACAGGGCAAGTCAAACAATCAGGGCTATGGCACTGTTGACTATCAGATTGATGACTACATGCCGCATGTTCTGGCCGGTGTCAAATTCGAGCAGGCCTGGGGAAAGATCTCCGGTGTTGCAGGTTATGATGCCGTTTCGGAAGAATTTGCCGGTAAGATCCGTCTGGACGTAAACTTCACAGACACTGTCTCTGCCTGGGTCATGGGCGGCTACAAGTCTGACGGCGACGACTACGAAAACAACTACTTCGGAACATGGCATGGCGACTACGCCGTCTGGGGCGGTCTGGCTGCCAAGCTATCGGAGAAGGCATCCTTCAATATACAGGGTGCATACGAAGACGACGGCACGTTCGCAGCCACCACAAACGTTGCTTACGAACTCGTTCCCGGCTTCGTCATTACCCCGGAAATCAGCTACACCTCCTTCGGTGGCGAGCGTGAGGATCGGGGCAGGCGCGATGGCAATGGAAAGGATGCTTTCGAAGGCATTATCCGCTTCCAGCGTAACTTCTAAGACCCAAAACAAAACACGGCGGGCAAAGACCCGCCGTGTTTCGGTGCATATATCAAGAGCAGTTTACCGCAAGTCTCTTCCAGCACAGCACTGTCGGCGCATTGCATTGGGGCGCCACACAAGCCGGTCAAGCGTTATAGATGTCCCAAGGGCAACAGTGTGGGGCCGCTTGGCTACCTCATCTACTTACATGGCACGTTTTTATGGTCTGACCTTCCAGCTTGTCCCTTTAACCATTACGGTGCCGCATCGTACGCGTTGGGTGATGAACGTGAACCAGCTGGGGTCCGTCATCATTGTTGTTCGCAAAAACAACAGGCTGAGGTGCGCGGAGCCTCTAATCTAATCCAGAGCGATATCCTAACTTTCAACCGAGCCCTTCCCCGGGGAGCGAAGGCGCGAGCCTGGGCGGGCGCTGGCCATGATCTCGTCATTGCGAAGGACGGCGAGGGTCGCAAGATTGCACCATTGCTTGCAGAATTGGGAGACCGCGCCCGGCTTGGTACCATCCGCGAGGCAGCCGAATTCGGCGAGGCCGTTCTGTTCTCCGTCTACTGGCCCCGGCTCGACGCGATCGTCAGCGAAGCTGGCGACGCACTCGATGGCAAAACCGTCATCGAGACGATGAACTCGCTCGGTGTTACCGCCGAATTCGTGCACTTCCACGATCTGGAGTTCATGCTGACGACTCGACGTCGGAATTTCTGCAACGGCGCCTGCCCAAGGCCCGTGTTGTCAAGGCGTTCAATCTGCTGGGATCGCCATTGCTTGAGGCTGCAGCGTGGGCGGACACGCCCGTAAAACCCAGCGTGTTCTATGCCAGTGACGACGCACGGGCCGGGCAGGCGACGCGCGGCCTGATCACTGATGCGGGTTTCAAGCCCGTCAATACAGGTCCTCTCAAGGGCGCCCGTCAACTCGAACAGGCCGGTGTTCTGCTGCACCACATTGTCGATTACGAATATGCCGGGGACGCGGCGGGGCTTGTCCGGTTTGGTCTCGCGATTATCGAAGCCGGGCCCGGTCCGATCGAGCGTGAACGGATCGTCTAACCCGACGCTCCATCCCAGCCGGACAATCACCAAAATCATATCTGGCATAACCAAAGAGAATATTATGTCGCAGCCCCTTAATGGGAAAACCGCTCTGGTCGCCGGAGGATCATGAGGCATCGGCCGGGCGATCGCGGAACGGCTCGCTGCCGATGGCGCGACCGTTGCGATCACCTACAATGCAAGTAGGACCGGGGCCGAGGAAGCCGTCGCGTCCATCGATAAGGCTGGTGGCAGCGCCTTCGCGCTGAAGGCAGACCTTGTCGATGCCGAAGCGATTCCGGCCTTGTTTGACCAGCTCGACGGTGAATTTGCCGAACGGGAGGGGAGTAAAGCGCTCCACATACTGGTCAACAATGCCGGTAATGCAGGATGGGGCGGTCTTGCACACCCCACACCGGATGCCTGGAACACGATGTTTGCGGTTCACACGCGCGCCCTTCTTCCTGGTTCAGTCCGCATTGAGCCGTCTTTCCGATGGTGGCCGCATCATCAACATCTCATCGGGTGCCTCGACGCGCCCGATTTCGGTCGTGCCCATCTACTCCATGGCAAAGGCGAGCATCAACAATCTGACGCACTCACTCGCGATCGAGCTGGGATCTCGCGGGATTACCGTGAACGCCGTGGCGCCGGGTTGGATTCGTACGGACATGAACGCCGCCGTCCGCGAGAATGCCGACATGGTAAAGGCAATCGAGGCAGACACCGCACTCGGACGCTTCGGCGAAACTTCGGATATTGCCGCTGTGGTGGTGTTTCTGGCCTCTGACGAAGGTCGTTGGGTAACCGGCCAGGTTATCGAGGCGTTCGCCGCGAACGAGCTTGATCGTTGGGACGCGGACACTCGTCCTAACGTGAAGGTCAACAGCCCGGCGAGAAGGGACATTGTCGAGATCGATGCCCTCAAGGCATGCGGCGCTGGGTTTCACACGGCCTTCCGCCCGCGCGTCGACTTGATTGATCACTTCGTCGCCGGAGATCGGGCGCTGGTGATGGTCAATCTGCACTGGAAGCATGACGGCGAGGATTTCTATGGGGTCGCCGCAACCGGTCAGGGTGGAACGTCCGTCGAGTCGTTCATGCTTCGACTTGAGAATGGCCAGGTCACCCATTGGGATACTGCCGATCATTCGCTCGACCGCGCCATTTATCTGGACGATCAGGGCTTTGCGATGCCCAGAGAGATCACGCCGCCGGCGATAGTGAAAGGCAAGCCACGCTAGATGTGCGGAATTATCCGAGAGTAGGGAGCAATGCATCATGAACGTTGGAATCATAGGATCCGCGCAAATCGGCGGCTCGCTGGCCCGCCGGTTGTCGAAGTTGGGCCATGGCCGAAAGCCGTTGGGCGGCAAACCAGCTTGGAGGACCAGTGCTGAAAGCTATCAACAACCTGCACTGGCGCAGTCTTCTTGATGAGGGCAAGCCAGCGGGTACCTCCGGCCGCATTGCATTGCCGGTTTCCGGCGACAAAGAGGCAAAGGTCATCCGGCTCTTCAACGAACTCGGATTTGACGGTGTTGATGCCGGTCAGCTTGACGGGTCCTGGCGTCAACAGCCCGGCCCGCCGGTCTATGCCGCTAATCTCGATGCAGAAGGCGTGCGCAAAGCACTTGCTCAAGCCAGTCCCGAGCGCAAGCCGGAGTTTCGTGCAGCGCCCAACAGCAACATTGGCCAATCCCAAGAGGTCCAATGGATACGCAGCTAAAGCGTCTGGTCGTCCTCGTGACACAGAGGCTCCGGTTCTTATGGGGCAACTCCACTGATCTCACAAGAGCGGTTGACTTCAGCGGCGTGGCAGCAGTTTCTGCACCTCGTCTGCGGCGCTGTTCAATGCTTCTTCCGGCGTTGCGGTCTGTTCCACGACGCGCGACAGGTTATCCACGATTGTCTGGGTTACTTTCACGCCGTTTGATCCTGGAAACGCATACCAGGGTATCATCAGGTTCATCTGGTTAAGACCAGCCTGAAACAGCGGGTTCTGCTTGTAGAAATCAGCCAGATATTCGGGTGACTTCGCGGCAAGCTCATTGTTGGGTACGTAACCTGTTCCCGGAACCACTACCGATGCGCCATAAGGCCCGGCGGCAAACTTTGCAAACTTCCAAGCAGCTGCCTGCTTTGCCGTATCCTTCGTCAGGATTACCACTGCATTGCCGCCTGTGGGGAGACGTCCTTTTTCGGGATTGAGAAGCGGCAATGGACCGGTGCGCAAATCAAACTTGCTGCCGACATTCTTGATCGTGTTGCGCAAGGCGCCCGTGGTCTGAAACGTAAAGCCAACCTTACCGGCGACGAAGGCCTGTTCGCCTGCCTGTTTTGTCAGGACCGGCATTCCACCGTCCTTGACCAGACGACTGACGAGGTTAAATGCAGCAACACCTTCGGGGCCATTAAAGGCAACTTTCTTTTCATCGGGAGAAAGCATGGTGCCGCCAGCGCCGAAAAGCAGTGCGGAGAACATCCAGTCATCCCCCTGCCAGCGGAAATCGATGCCCTCGTTGCCGTTTCCGAGCGCCTTGATCTTCGCTCCAAGCGCGATAACCTCGTCCCATGTTTTTGGTGGCTGATCGGGATTGTCACCTGCTTGCCGGATAAGATCGGCGTTGTAGTACATGATCGGGTTTGATGTTGCGAAGGCCAGACCAACCTGCTGGTTGCCAACCTGGGCGAGGCGAAGGATGTTGTCGCTGAAGCCTTGAGACTCCATGTCGGTCTCCTTGGCGATCAGCGGCTCCATGTCCAAGTTCACGCCACGCTCGGCGATCATGCGGAGACGGTTGAGGCCGATAAAGGTGATGTCAGGCATTTCAGCAGTGCCCGCCTGACGCAAGATTGTCTGGATACCTTCTTCGTAAGTGGCCGAAGGGCTGACGAAATTGATCTTGATGTCAGGGTTCTCCTCCATGAATTTCTTGGAGATAACATCCATTACATCCTTGAAAAAACCCGGCATCGGGTAATGCACATTCAGCGTTGTTTCTGCGAATGCGGGTATGCTGAACACAGTGGCGATCGCGGCAGCCACAATCGTCTTTCGGAAAAAGCTCATTGTTATCTCCTGGTCTTGGGAATGGTCAGCCTTTGAGGCCGGTGAGGGTTATGCCTTCTATGAAGCGCCGTTGTGCCAGCAGAAATGCTGCGACAAGCGGCAGGGTAATAATGAGGGTTGCGGCCATCAGCGCGCCGTAGTCGTCACCTGCCTCTGCCGCACGGAAGAACAGCAAACCAAGCGGGGGTGTCGCCCTTTCGGTGCCGGTGATCACGATGAGCGGCCAGAACAGGTCGTTCCAGTGCGCCACGACTGAGAAAATCGCAAAGGCGGTCACTGCGGGCCAGGCATTGGGAACGATCACGCGGTTGACGATAGCCAGTTCCGACATACCGTCGAGGCGGGCAGCCGCGATCAAGTCATCGGGCATGGCCCGGAAGAATTGCAGAAACAGGAAAATGCCGAAGACCGATATGAAGAACGGTGCTGATAGGGCGAAGTAGCTGTTGAGCATGCCAACCTTGTTCAATGCAACGTAGATTGGCAATGCGGTCGCATGAATGGGAATGAGCAATCCGAGCATGACAAGGGTCATCATTGTTTGGGCTGCGCGAAATCTCAGCTTTGCCATGGCGTAGGCGCAGGGTATCGCAATGGCCACCTGAAAGAAGAAGATCAGGGCACAGACGATCAACCCGTTAAGCAGAAGCTGACCCATAGGAACTTGCGAGAAAGCCTTGGCGAGGTTTTCCCACAAAGCCCAGTGTTGCGGCAGCAATGTCAGCGAAGACGAGAAGATTTCTTCGCGCGATTTAGCTGCGGTTGAAATCATCCAGATATAGGGGGTAAGGAAGAGTAGGGCTCCGGCTGACAGGATGCCGAGACGCAGATTGCGCATGGAGAACAGAGCGACGTTTTTCATGTGTAATGCACCCGCCGGTCCAAAACCCGATATTGGACGAGCATGAGAACGATCAGGAAGGCCAGGAAAATGACAGTCATGGCGGAGGCATAGCCCACACGCAGAAAGACAAACCCCTCCTGATAGATCGTAAAGAGCAGAACCTCGGAGCTCTTGTTCGGGCCGCCTTCGGTCAGGGTTTTGACGGTCTCGAAAACTTTGACCGCATTGATCACACTGATTGTGGTGACGAACAGGGTTGTTGGCCCCAGCATCGGCCATGTGACGAGGCGAAAACGCTCCCAGCTGCCCTTGGCGCCGTCAACTTCCGCTGCCGCATAAAGCTCGCGCGGGATTGCCGTCAGGCCGGCAAGGAACAGCACCATGTTAAAACCGACCGATTGCCAGATGCCAATGATTGCCAGACTGAAAAGCACGGTGCTGCTGCTGCCGAGCCAGTTTGGTCCCGCGATACCGATCATGGAAAGGATGGCGTTGACCGGCCCGATTGTCGGATGGAGCAGATACTGAAATACGGTTGCCATGGCGACGAGCAGCGAAGCGACCGGCAGAAAGTAGACCGTACGAAAGAAGGTCCGCCCGCGTTTTTCCCCTTCAATCAACAGGGCGACGCCGAGGCCGATAAACACGGAAAACGGCGTGACGATTGCCGTATAGATAGCGGTGTTCTTGAGTGAGATCAGGAATGTCCGGTCACGGAACAACTCGATATAGTTGTCGAGGCCGACGAACTGGAAGTCATCATAGCCCAGTTCATAATTTGTCAGGCTGAAAACCAATACGGCGAGTGTCGGCAGCAGGATCAGAACAACAATGAGAAGGATTGCCGGGGCGGCCAGCTGCCATGCTACCCATTCCTCGCGTTTGGCAGCGCGGATTGCCGCCTGCTTTGCAACAAAACGATTATCGGGTAGCGGATGTGTTGTCGCTATCTCACGCATCGACGGCAATCCTTGCCGAAATTCGCAAGGGAACGCGCAGCCCATCCTGACCAAAGACGAGACAAGCACCCTTGTCGATCTGCAGTATAACCGGCGAGCCCGCGCCAAGGTGCGCGACGTCGGCAGGTGCGGCCTTGACGATAAGGCCTTCATCGCGGCCAGCCGCGCGGGCTGTCACCAACACTTCGGAGCCCAGAAACTCCAGCCGTGAGACTGTGGCCGCAATACCCTTCGAGCTGGGAGACCGCAATTTTATACGCTCTGACCTGATCCCGAGGTGGACTGATGTTCCTACAGGTCCCGTGACCCCTTCAAGTACAGGCTTGCCGCCAAGAAAAATTGTGCCGTTGTCGGACGTGACGGCGTTGATGATATTGATACGTGGACTGCCAACGAATTTCGCGACTTCGATATGGCGCGGGTCGTCATAGATGCGTGACGGAGAATCGAACTGCAGCACCTTGCCGCCCATCATTACCGCGACACGGTCAGCCATGCTCAATGCTTCGGACTGGTCATGGGTGACGTATATTGTGGGGACACCGGCGCGCCGATGCAGGTCGACAATCTCGGTACGTGTGTGGATGCGCAGATTGGCGTCAAGATTGGAAAGCGGTTCGTCCATCAGGAAAACGCCGGGTTGCCGGACAAGTGCACGGGCCAAGGCAACGCGCTGACGCTGGCCACCGGACATTTGGCCGGGCTTGCGGTCGAGGAGATGGTCAATCTGAAGGCTTGTTGCTGTCGTAAACACTTGCTGTTTGATCGCCGCTTGAGCGGCGGCTCGGCCGGAGACGAAACGGCCGACGAACGGCACCCGCTGTAGCAAGGAAAGATTGCGCATGGTGAGCGGCACCGCGATATTCTGGGCGGCAGTCAGGTGTGGATAAAGTGCGTAGGACTGGAAAACCATTGCCACATTGCGGTCAGCAGGATGATCAGCTGTGATCTCCCGCTCGCCCATCCAGATGCTGCCGGTATCGCCGTGATCCAGACCGGCGGCAATGCGCAGCAAGGTACTCTTGCCACAGCCGGATGGACCGACAAGGGCGATAAACTCGCCTTCTTCTGCTTCAATGCTGACATCGTTCAGGATCCTATTTGCGCCGTAGGATTTGGAGATATTCCTGAGGGCAAACGCGCTCATATGGTTGTCTCCGCCGTCGTCGCCTTCTTTGCGCGCGGATAGACCTCTTCTATGACATCATCGAGTACGAAACGGGACAAGGTATCGATTTCGATGATCTCGCTTTTCACGGTGTCAGTGAGTGTGTGGATCGCCGCACCAAGAATGCGCTCGCCGGGCATGTCGCGCTCCATATCTCCGACGATAAACGAGGACGCAGGGGCCCAGACAAGGCTGGTATTGTTGTGCGTGCCTTGCCAGCCACGATGCAAATGTCCGCTGGCATGGAGGGCGACGTCATATTCCGCAAAGAGATCCAGAAGTTTTTTGCGCGGAGCGGGACGAATGCTCCAATAGCCCGTTTCGCCTTCATCGGCGGCATCGACGAAGAGTGGCTTGTGCGCGAAGACAGCAATGCGGCGGGCTTCAGCGTCGGCAAGCGCATCTTCAAGCCAATCAAATTGCTTTTCTTCTTCCAGACCGTTAGCACCCAAGATGAGACTGTTCAGGCCGATCAACCGCCAGTTGTTGCTGTCGTAAGTCCAGCGGTCCGGTCCGACCATCTCACGCCAGCGGTCAATCCGGGTTGCATTAACCGGCTGCGCACTTCCGGGCATATGGCCAATATCGTGATTGCCGGGCAGACTGAGAACCGGAGCAGAAATCTCGTTCAGCAGTTTGGCCGAGAAGGCAAGATCGTCTTCAATATCAGCCCCATCAACAGCCAGGTCGCCCGTATGAATAACCAGATCCGGTTTCTGGTTTGTGACCCATTGTGCCAATGGCGACCAGTTCGCGTTGAAATGCGGTTTGGACGAGCTGAGGTGAGTGTCAGTGATCTGGATGATCCGCACGGATATCTCTCTTTAAAAATCAAACGTTAAAGGCCCGAATGAGTTGCGGCAGACAGGGCAAATGCAATTCGAGCACCCCGTCCAGCGCCGGGTCTTCATAGGCTTGGTCTGTGACAGCTGCGTTTCAGGCCAGTGACAGTTCGATGAATGCGGTTGCGATCGGAAATCGCCTGATCCGGTCGCTGGATTTGCACAAACGCCGAATTTCGGGAGGTAGTGGCAAGATTTCAAAGTAATTGCAGGGCAGGGATTTCCGACGCAACATTTTACAATTGGCACAAGAAGTATGCGGGTCTGATGCCACCAGCAAACGGAGTTGTATACAGGCCTCAGAATGAGATGCTTGAATGCGGCTGGAGACTGGTAGCAAACACGCGGTCCAAATCCCCTGCTACCTCCGCGGAAGTCGTCTTGATGCTTCCGGAAGCAGCTAGAAGTGATGCCTGTTGCGCACCGAATAGCAGAGCGGTCAGTTCCGTGATCTTGACATAAGCCTCCGGCTTCACGCTGCTGCGCTCTGTCCCATTGGGACCAAAAGACCAGATTCCGCCATTGTCCGGAAATATATCGTCTTCGACAGCGATTGCTACCTGACGCGTACCGCCCATAGCGACGGACCGAAAGCAACGCCTCGAGGTCGAGAGGCTGTATCCAGCTTTCGTCACGCTGGCCAGATATCTCCAGCGCCCGCGGATTGCCGAGAATCAAAGGCAAGGGATCATCCACCGGTCGGGAAGGAAAGATGACCCGATGCAAGATATGCCACACGCAAACGGGTGGTCGTGCAGCCTGGAATCTTGTCACCACCCGCGGCGTTTCTGCAGCGCACAATTTCGGTATGCCCGATATCCCATCTCGCGACGATCGCTACGAACGTGCGAGCGAGTTCGTCGACGTAGTGCGGGCACTTTGGGAGTCTGCAGCCACAAGGCGAGATGTGCATTACCATGGCGAGTTCTTTGATATTGAAGGCCGTTTGCGTGTGCCGCCGTCAAAACAGGGCCATCCGATCATCTTTCAGGCGGGTGGATCGCCGCAGGGTCGCGTACTGGCAGGGCGCGTGGCCGAAGGTGTCTTTGCCGCCGAACTGACCAAGAACCAAGCCATCGAACACTATCGCCTTGTGAAAAATTCGCGCGTGGTAACGGTCGCTCGCCTGATGATATCAAAATTCTCCCGGGCTTGTTGCTTAGCTTGGGCAGCAGTGAGGAAGAGGCGCGTCGTCGTAGCGATGAAATCCACGATGCGGGTCCGGCATCATATTCAATCGCCTGGCCATCGCAAGCAATCGGTTACGACGCTTCGAAGCTCGAACTCGATGAACCGTTTCCCGACGACGTCCTCGGCCCAATAAAGGACAGCCAGACTTTCCTTGGCAGCATAGGCTTTCGGGAGTCGATCATAACGCAGATCCGCAAGACTAACCCGACCGTGCGTGAATACCTCAAGCAGACGCGGTACACGGGCTCGGGCCATGCTGGGTTCGTCGGCACGCCCGAACAGCTTGCCGATCACATCGAGGATTGGTTCCATGCCGGAGCCATTGACGGATTCAATTTGCAGCCCGATCTCTTGATCGATGGGCTGGCGGTGATCGTCGATGAACTCGTGCCGATTCAACGCAGGCGCGGCCTGTACCGTCACGAATACGAGACTGAGACGCTGCGCGAGCACTTCCGGGCAGCCTCCCCAACGCCCTTCCTTTTAGTCCCGACCAGAGCCGCCGTTCCCGGCGCATCCCAATGTCGGCGTGCCGGAGCCCGGAGCGAAACGGAATAGCTGCCGTGCATAGGGAATGGCGCGGGATAAACCGCTGAGGCACTCGCACACCATCCTTCATCGTCTCAATTTTCTCAGAGCGTATAGCCGCCGTCGATCGTCAGGCTGGAGCCGGTCATGAAGCCAGCCTCGCTGCGAACGATGTAAGATATCATTCCGGCAATCTCCTCCGGCTTCGCCACACGCTTGAGCGGCAAAATGTTGGACAGCATATCGATGTGCTCAACGTTCATGTCGGTTTCAGTCGGCCCTGGCTGAACGTTGTTGACAGTGATTCGGCGTGGCGCAAGATCCAGCGCAATGCCCTTCACCATCGCTGCGACCGCTCCCTTGGTCAACTGATAGACGCTCGACCCCGCAAAACCGCTACGGATCGCGACATTGCTGCCGATAGTGATGATGCGCCCGGCATCGTTAAGATGGGGTACGGCGGCCTGGATCGAAAGATAAACGCCGCGTATGTTGACGTTGAGCATCAGATCCAGCTCATCGAGCGCAACGGTATCGATCGTAGCCAGACGGAGGATGCCGGCATTGACAACAACGACGTCGATCTTGCCCAGGTGATCGACGGCTTGTTCGACGGCGGCACTGATCTGAGCGGGATCGGCGCTGTCGGCCTTGATTGCCAGTACGTCGCCACCCCGGGCGGTGATCGCGCCCACCAGTTCATTGGCCTTGGCATCGCTGGACACATAGGTGAACGCAACGGCATAGCCATCGCTCGCCAGTCGCAAAACGATTGCCGCACCGATGCCACGCGAACCGCCGAATACCAGCGCGCGCTTTTTTGTTCCTTCATTCATGATCATTCTCCATTATTGATTGATCAGTCCATAATTATCCGCAGAGCAGTATGCCCTGGCCATGTCGCGCCAAGATCGTTGCTACGCCCGAAGGCGATCCACCATGAATAGGGCGAGAGTATGCAGTTCGTCGTCGTCGGCCCCACCTCGCGCCGCCACCTGAAGGCCCGTCATCGTAATCTGAATCAACGTCGCGGCGGCTTCGGGATCGAGGCTGTCATCAATCTCACCTTTCGCCTGACCTTCGCCTATCCGCCCGACCAGACGCCCGGCCAATAGGGGCGCAATCTTCTGCCGCATGCTGACGAGTTCAGGATCTGTCACTCCGAATTCACAAACCGACCCGACGCCCATGCAACCGAGGTTACGGAGCGCGGCATCTTCTGGCGTCAATCCCACCAGAAGGTCGCGTATGCCGTCGAGCGGCGACTCCGGTGCGGTCAGCCGCGCGATGTGTCCACTCATTGACTTGCGCTGATAGGTGCGTAGCGCCTCGAGGTAGAGCTGCCGCTTGTCGCCGAAGGTGTTGTAGAGGCTTTGCCGCCCAATCCCCATCGCCTTCCGCAGATCATCGGTCGAAGTCGCGGCGAAGCCCTTTGACCAGAAGACGCCGATGGCGTTCTGCAAAGCAGCCTCTCTGTCAAATTCGCGCGGTCTGGCCATAGTCAACATCTATCAATTCTGGATTGATCTGTCAATAACTCTACCCGTTATTTCACCGTGGTTAATTTTCGGACAAGACTCCCCGTTTTGAATGCATCGGCATGTTTCATGCCCCACGATCTTGTGATCAGGGAACGACGGATTTCAGGCCTCGTCATTTGCCTCGAAGCGACTGGAATGAAGGCGCATACCGGCCGAAGTTGGTGCCATCGTTTAGGCCGGGACAGTCATCCAGGTGCGCCTGCGAGTTCACCAGGATGGCCATGAAATATCCCTTGATCCGCCAGCATGTAATCCGCCAGGCTGTAACAATGGCTCGCCTGATAGGCGTTCCGCCCCCGGTTCATATGCGTCAGGTTAAAGGTCCGGATGGCGCGCACCACACGGTGGCTCGTGAGGAATTTACGGATCGAGACAGAGCCGCGCACATTGATGCCGAAAATGTCGGCACCACGCGGGAAGAAATAACTGACGTGCTCCGGCATTGCGACGCTTTGCTCGAGAAAGGGTTCGTCCACCCGGCTCGGCGTGGCTGAAAGATCCGTCGTGAAATCCGAAAGATGCACGATGAATCTGGCGCGGATATCTTCGCCCTGGGCATAGAGCGTGAAAAGCTCCATCCAGTTTCTCAAATCGCGCGACATATTTGAAACGCTGTTCCAGAGACTCCAGGCGATCGCCCGTGTCCGGCAAAGCGATCTTGCCCTCGTCGTCCGAAGGGCTTGTTTTATGCGGGATAGTGGAATGAAAACCGGCGTTCACCCAGGCAATCTTCATTTGTGGCTGCCACAAGTCCGGCCGGGCGCATTCGCATTGCTTGACCCTGAGTTTGTCAATTACCCGGATGGCCGCGATACAGCACAGTTGCTTGAGAACCGAGCAACTGATTTCGGCGGCACCGGCTCGACGCCGCAGATTAAGGCGGAAGCTGAAGGGCTCAATGTCGCTTATCTGGCCGCTTCCGCGCCCCGTCCCGATATTTGACCGACTGATTGTTACGGCCGAAAGATGCCATTCTACTTCAGTTCTGCTGTGACAGAGGCGATTGCTTCTTCGAATGGAGCACGAGACTTCAGCACGCGTGCGACCAGCCAGGCGCCTTCAAGTGCTACGAGAAATCTTATCGCGAGCTTGCGCGGTTCAGGTACTCCGAAACGCTTGAAGCTCTCGCTGATACAAACGATCCATTTTTCGGTGACTTCTTCAAAAACGCGAGACAACCTTGCCGAGGCGGGAGTGGTGTCCAGCATCACACTTGCTACGGGACAACCCAGACTCCAGCCTGAGGCTTCAAAGTTTCGAGCCAAGTGATTGATGATCGCATCTATGCCACCGGCGAGAGTGTCAGATTGTGCAAAATACTTTTGCATGAGATGCGGCAGATATCCGCCAGCGTATCGAATGGCTTCCTCGGCCAACTCTTCCTTGCCGTCGGGAAAGTGAAAGTAGAAAGAGCCTTTAGGCGCTTGTGCTTGTTGAATGATCTCGGCGAGGCCAACCCCGTGATAGCCGCGTGCTCGAAAAAGAGTGACCGCAGTTTCAATAAAACGAGTCTTTGCGTTGGAGGTTCTGGGCATGTCTCAAATATAATGATTGTATGGTGATCGGTCTAGTGCTAGATATACTATGGTGATTGCCATAATACGCGGAGAACAGAAGATGGCTTACAACATCGTGTCGTCCGTCGCATGGTGGGTGAAAAGCAAAACAGCTGGCAAGTTGCATCGCGTGGCGGAAAAAAACAGGTCAAACGAGCGCAACATCCCTGATCAGATAGAATGCAGCGAATGGAATGGCCTTGAACCATTTGATCTGCTGCGAGGCTGGAAAGGCTCTGAAGAACAATCGAGAGAAATGAGTTAAATTTTGCGACGTGACCCTCCATTTGTTAATCAGGTGAATTGGTCCAGTCGAATATCAAATGACCGGGATTTTGTGTCGCGCAAAGTTACCGGGAACTAAGCGGTGACAGTGGATTTGTTTTGCACTGCATGTGCTGGCTCTCATATTGCATGGTTGGCTGTTTTGCGCATATCCCGCGGGCGTATTCCATATTGCCGCCTGAAGGCGGTGGCGAAGTTTTCAGGGCTCGAATAGCCTGCGAGCAAACTGGCTTCGTTTACGCTCAACTCACCGGACTGCAGAGCGATAAATGCCCGCTCGAGACGGGCCTTGCGGACATATTCAAACACGCTACAACCTTCTGAAACACGGAACAGACGCTGTAATCCGCTTGCACTGATACCTGCGCCCCGTGCGATAGCTTCCACATTCATCGCTGTGTTATCCAGCGATATAATTTCCTTGGCACGCTCCAGACGGATCAGTTCCCGGCGGGTCAGGGTATCATTTTGTTGCTCTCGATCGGTGTTAAGCATTGCTGCTACCGTCTCGGCAACGATTTCGATACATCGGCTCTCCAGAAAAAGATTGTGAAGTGAAGGCATCATGATTGATGGGGCGAGGATCTGCCTGATCACTTCGCATAGGCGTGGGGTAGGGAGCCAATGGCTTTCTGCGAGATGATTATTGAGCAATAGCGCTGCCAGACGACTGCTGCCGACTTCTTCGAATCCGTCCATATCAAGCCATTCTGGCGTAACCGATATGACCACGTGCCTGACATGCTGCCGCTCGCGCGAAATTCTTTGGAAGCGCTCTTGGGTTGTACTCATGATAGCAGCTCCCTTCATTGGGCGGCGGGAGGAGCCGTTGAAATCCATGTGCTTGTCACCGACATTCAGCTCGACTTGTCCGTCGAGGAAAAAAATGCAGGACAGCCCTTCGCGCAGGAGAGAAGTGGCGGTGAAAGCCCGCTCTTCAATAACGTCACCACCGTGAATAACCAATCCTTGCCGTAATTCGCGATGAAGAAACCTTCCTTCAATTAACGTGTCGTCCAGCGTTAATCTGTCATCTCGTGTTTCGAGGTCAAGGCCATCACGCATGAAGTCACCGATGCGAACTCGTTTTCGCTGTACGCTTCCACTTTCCCAGATACTCGAATGCTCTGTCATCCGTTTACTTTCAAATCAAGTCTTGGGTGAAAACGCCACCGGTGAGTACAAACGTCCATTTGTTGTCCAGCAAAGGTTTCTCGCTGTCGCTCAAAGGTAGGAACATTGTCAGCTGTGCTTCAATACCATAGTACGTCAATTAATCTGATAATAATAGTCAAGTTTACGGAGTGTCGCTATGGTGGCGGAGCGATCATCAATGTCAGCGCGGAGAAGAACGCATTTTTTTGAGTTCTTGCACAGAGAGGAAGAGCATAGAATAAAACGCCGGTCGATGCTTCTTGGCTCGACATGTTTTTGCAGTCTTCATCTTTTATTGACGTCAGCCGCATTTTCGCAGCAACAGGACGGAATGGCATCGGAGGGGATCGAACTCGATACGATCGTAATTGAGAATGGCAACTCAGCAAAAAATGAAAAAGGCATCATTGCCAAGAGAAATTTGGCTGGTTCAAAAACTGACACATCACTTATCGAAACGCCGCAGGCTGTGAGCATTGTCACACGCGATCAAATGGATGCGCAGGGAGCCAATACTGTCGCAGAGGCCCTCAGATATACGCCGGGGGTCTTTTCCGATCCAAACGGATATGACATGCGTTATGACTGGCTATATATTCGCGGTTTCAACACATACGGAACCATGTGGCTTGATGGGCTGGCGATCCCGGGTGATCCGGTCAATTATGCAACGCCAACCATCAATTCGTATGCTCTGGAGCGCATAGAGGTAATAAAGGGCCCCGCCTCAGTGCTTTATGGCCGTGCTGTTCCCGGCGGGTTGGTCAACATGGTGAGCAAGCGGCCGCAAGCAACACCTTATCGCGAAGCTTCGATCCAGACGAACGGCTTTGGCGGTCTTCAGGGCTCTGTTGATATGACAGGTCCGATCACAAAGGATGGTGATTGGCTCTATCGGTTCACCGGACTTGCAAAGAACCTCCATACTCAGATCGACATGGAACGTGATGAGCAGGTAATGCTGGCACCCAGCCTGACGTGGAATCCTTCAACAGATACTTCGCTCACGCTTTATGGCTATTATCAGCGTGACCGGCCGACTTTCAGCCCGCGCTTCTACCCCGCGACAGGCACGTTGCTGCCCAACAGGTTTGGCCAGATACCTCGCGATGTATTTCTCGGAGACCCGTCATCAGGCGAGTTCAACCGCGATTACTATATGGCGGGCTATGAGTTCTCGCATACCTTCAATGAAACATGGACTGTGCGCCAGAATTTGCGTTACGGACGCTCCGAACAAGATATGTTCCTTGCCTTGGTAAATCCTGCCTTTGCCTATGATTCCGAGGGTCATACATTGAACAGGGTTTCGGCATTGTCCGACGAGTATCTGACCAGCTTCGCCGTCGACACCCAGGTTGAAACGAAGTTCGAGACGGGTAGGTTTGACCATACAGTTTTGTTTGGTGTTGATTATCTTCGGGCACAATCGAGCACCCGGTTCGGCAACAGCCCGCGGGATATGCCTGTTCCTCCCATTGATTACCTCGATCCGATTTACGCGGGTATAATTCCGGTCCCCGGTTATCAGCGCTCCGGTCTGCAGAAACAAAATCAGATCGGTCTCTATTTGCAGGACCAGATCAAATATGATCGCTGGGTCGGAACCTTCGGACTGCGCTACGACATTTCCCGAATCGACAGCCTCGACCGGATGAAAGATGGTCCTGCGGTTGAGACCGATGACAAAAAGCTGACGGGTCGAGCTGGTATTGCCTATCTTTTTGACAATGGTCTTGCACCTTATGCCAGCTATTCCACGTCATTTCTGCCGGTACTGGGAACAAACCGCCTGAACGCCCCTTTTGAGGCGCAAACTGCCGAGCAGTTCGAAATGGGGATTAAGTATGCGCCAGACGGCGGGCGCGGTATCGTAACGCTGTCACTTTTCCATCTTGCCATGGACAACTACCTGACACCGGATCTGGCCGACATACAACGCTCTGTTCAAAGTGGCAGACAACGCGTGCGTGGTGTCGAGATCGAAGGAAAATATGAAGTAACATCTGAGCTCACAATGCTCGCCGCTTATGCTTATTCAGACTCGAAAGTTATCCGCTCAAATAATGATGTCGAGCTTGGCAAGGAAATGCTGAGATTGCCAGAGCACCAAGGTAGTCTTTGGGCCGTTTATACGCCTTCATTCTTACCGGGACTGGCTGTCAGTGCCGGTGCGCGTGCAATATCGTCCTACCAGACGGACAGCTCGTATCGCCGCGATTTGCGCATACCGTCAAGGACACTTGTAGACATTGGGGCGGAATATGATTTCGGGGCTTTAAAAAAAGAATTCGAGGGAACCAGGCTTCGCCTCAACGTCTCAAATCTCTTTGACGAGAAATATGTTTCACATTGCCTCAACGTAACCGGTGGCAGCTGCAATTATGGAGCAGGGCGGGCGATCACCGCCAACCTGAAGTACTCATGGTAATGCGATGTCTTATCATTGCGGAAACTGGCACCAGACGGATAGGGTTTCAGATTTTTTGCGCACTCTTCGCGCTCTTCGCCCTGCCAGGGATTTCAGAGGCCCGATCAGAAATCGTTTTAAAGGACGCCGTAGGACGTGAGGTACGACTTGCAAAACCTGCAACCAGAATTGTTACCAACGAAAGTCTTACCCTGCTCTCGCTAGCGTTGTTGGATCCCGATCCAGTTTCCAAAATTGCGGGCTGGGCGGCGCCAAGACGGTTTGATCGCGGTATTTACGAAACTTTGCGTCGCAAATTCCCGGCTATTGATAAGATCCCTGTCGTTGGTGGCGTGATGTCAGTCGATACATCGGCAGAATCGATACTGAGCGCAAACCCCGATCTCTTCGTGGTGAGCATATGGCAGACAGGCTGGGAGCCGACCGCAGAGCTTCTGCAGAATGCCGGTGTGCCGGTAATCTTCCTTGATGTGGCGGACAGTAATTCCGGCTCGCCTCTGGACGCCACGAATAAAGGTATTGAACTTCTCGGTAAGGCAATTGGCCGCGAGGCCAGAGCAAAAGAAGTTACCGCTTTCATTAACGAACGATATCGGTTCGTTACCGAACGACTGGCAAAGCAGTCGAGCCGTCCCAATGTTCTGATTGATGCGCACGCTGGCTCAATATGCTGCGCCACGCCGGGGTCAGGAAATCGCATGACGCAGCTAATTGAAATGGCTGGAGGTCATAGCATCGGTTCGGGTGTGGCGGGCTATGATGGCAAGCTCAATATTGAGTCCGTCCTTCAAGCTGACCCGGATGTTTATATCGGCACGGGCGGACCGCACCTGGCGGCACAGTCAGGCCTTGTGGTTGGAGGTGGTATTGATAGGGCTGCAGCACAGGCATCGCTTCGGCAAGTCACCCGGCGTAACCATCTCGATCAGCTGACTGCCATAAGTAATGGAAACGGATTTGCCATATCGCATCAGTTGTCCATCTCCGCTCTGAGCGTATTAATGCTTGAATGCTTTGCGAAGTGGACGCATCCCCAGCTCTTCACCGATCTCGATCCGTCGAAGACACTTGCGCAGTTCAATCAAAGATTCATGGCAGTGCCGTTGGAGGGCACGTTCTGGATTGGTCTCAAGGAAGCGGGCAATTGACTGCAGGTGTCGCAAGAACCGGGTTTGCAGCGCATGCGAACTTTTCATTGTCGAACTATGATGCCGTGATAGGGCCTATGTGCGAGCACATGGTTGAACATGGCGCAGCGGTAGAGACGCAGGCCGGCGGACATATCATCCACATGGGTGACTCAGTGACGCAACTTCGTCCGAAGGGTGACATGACGTTTGTGGATATTACGGCTAAATCACTGGAAGACCTCTACTACGTCCGTTCTGCCATAGCCTCGCATGTTCTCGAATTCGCAACCGAGTCCGTTGATATCAAATGGGAGGGAGATGGTAATGATTTTGTCCGTCCGCCCAACTTCCACATATTTAAGGTTGAGAATGTATTTGATCTGACGCCCCGAATGCGTCGCATAAGGTTTTCAACGGATGCAGCAAAGCGGTTCGTTCCCTTGACCGCGCTCCATCTCAACCTGCTTGTCCAGCATCCGGAACTGACAAGCCCGCAATGGCCAACATTGGGGACGAACGGGTTGATCCAGTGGACAGATCCGGACCGGCGCCCGTCGTTTCGCAAATATACCGTCAGGGATGTGGATGTGGACGCAGGAACACTTGATATTGATTTCGTTCTGCATACTGATGCAGGCCCTGGTTCTCACTTTGCCAGGAATGCCAGGAGAGGGATGGAGATTGGAGTGACGGGACCGGGAGGCGGCGGACTCGTACCAGCTGATTGGTATCTTTTTGCCGGCGATGAAACCGCTTTGCCAGCCATTGCACGCATGCTCCGGTATTTGCCTGAAAATGCTCGCGGCATCGCAATAATTGAGGTAGCTGATGAGCGCGAGACCCAGAATTTGTCGACCGATACCAAGATAGAAATAAAGTGGCTCTATAGGAACAGTCGGACCGGCTCTTACGGTTCTTTAGCAGATGCCGTACGTCAAATATCGTTGCCCGGTGACCAGATAGTCTACGTATGGACTGGATGTGAATTTGAAGACTTCCGCTCTATTCGGACGTTTCTCAAACAAGAAATTTCATTTCAAAATCTCAAACATCTGATTGTATCGTATTGGCGTAGAGGCAGTCCTGAAGCGCTGAACTGACCTGTATGCCAGTTCGTTCAGTCCGGCCGGGATCGGTTCGGTGCCAAGCGGTCAGCCGACAGCGTCAGGCTTGACGTTCCAGGGCATGAGCAGCTTGATGCCGAGGTGGGCCAGCGGTTTGCGATGCGGGTCAATGTCCGGGTTAGCCATGTGAGCGGATCGACGCCATTCATTTTAGCTGTTTGAAGGAGTGTGGCAAGCGTAGCCATGTCTGCCCTCCGTCCACGCTTCCGGCGAATAGACTGTTTTTTCGTTTATGCAAAGATTTGCATAATGCAGAGCGTTTTTAGCGTGGCGTCGCGGATATTGACGTCGACGAGCGCGCGAAGACTGATGGCGACGGTGCGCTAAAAACGTGTTGGGCTAAGCCGCGGGCGCGCGTGGGGTTCTATGGGTATTG